>NZ_JARHUG010000004.1 GCF_029223185.1 Aliiglaciecola sp. CAU 1673 | reverse complement strand
CGAGTACATTGAAGTTGATTACAACCGGCAAAGAAGGCACAGTGCTCTGGGCTACCTGAGCCCGGAAAACTATGAGAAAAAACTAGCAGCTTAACCGGTGTCCACTTTTACTGGTGCAGATCATACTTTTTCCTGCCTAAACTCAAAACGGTGCGCGAGTATCCGGCTATATTGCTGCATTCCATCCCAGGTGGCTTTGCGCTATTTCGGTTACTTTGGGTGATGAGGTCTGACGCTTATACGATTCGTGCCGGTTAATCATATTGATGGGCTACACCGATAAACCTCTCCCGCTTAATAGGATCCTATGAATAAAGTCGTGCTATTGGTTGACGTTCAAAACGTCTATTACACCACCCGGCAAATCTATCAGCGACACTTTGATTACAACCAGTTTTGGCGACAGGCCACAGCCGGGAGAGAAGTGGTGAAGGCCTTCGCTTATGCCATCGACCGAGGTGATAAAAAGCAGCAGGAGTTTCAGAATATCTTAAGAGCCATTGGTTTTGAGGTGAAACTAAAGCCCTTTATCCAACGCGCCGACGGCTCGGCTAAAGGGGATTGGGATGTAGGGATCACCATCGACGCCTTAGAATATTCTGAACAGGCCGATACGGTGGTGCTGGTATCCGGAGACGGTGATTTTGATTTGCTTGTAGATAAACTTCGCGTGGATAAGGGTAAGCGGGTAGAGGTATATGGCGTACCGGAATTAACCGCTTCCTCCCTAATCAAAGCGGCCACAGAGTTTATGCCTATAGATGCGCCATTGTTACTGGGCTGACGAATCCTGGTTGTTGCCCCCCAAAAAAACAGCGCAAATCAATTGCTCCACTATAAAAAACTGGTAAGCCGAGAGTGTTGATAAAATACATTTACAAATTCGCCCTGGCGCTGGCCATTCTTGCACTCACAGCCTATTACGGCAGTGCTTTTATACTGCCAAGTGTTACTGTCGAAAATAGCTCTACCTTTGCGATCGAAGAGGTGAGGGTTGAACTTCCAAGTAGTGGACTGAATTTTGGTTCAATCGAGCCTGGACAACGTAACACGCTTCACTATTCACTCAAGCAGGCAGAAGGCGTCTATCAATATCAGATTAAGTTCAAGGAGGCTGGTGTTGTGAAGGGCACTTGTGCACAGGTAAGCGATAACCAATTCCACAAGCGCATGTTGCTGGAGATTAAACAAGCCGACGAAGTACGGTGCCACAATCAATCAACATAGCTGCGACAAAGAGACGTCCATTTGTTTATCGTTTCGGCCAGTCGTCGTCTTTATCCCAATTTTCGTTATTGCCCGATTTCTTCTCACCCGGTGGATGCTTGGGTAACGACGGCAGCTTCTGCTTGGCGGTATCCCGCAGCAGTAACAGATTACCGATAATCACCCCAAAAATGCCAATAATCACTAGCCATATAACCCAGCTCATCAGTTTGCTCCACGGTTTAGGATAAAACGCCGGTAAATCTCGTCCAGGTGTTCAAGGATGCTGGCTTTTCCTGCTATATCTGTTTGTGCCAACACGCCTCGCAAAGCATCTGTGCTAAGTTGTTGCATGATAACGTCTGCCTGTTGTTGATGGCTAATATGCCAGGGCTCTGCGGCCACGCCGCCTTGATACCGAGCATAGGGGCGGAAGAAACCAAAGGATGCGCTGTGTTTTTCCAACCAGCAGGAAAGTGAATGGCAAGGTCCGCCTTCACTATATTCACTTTCCAGCAATTGCAGTGGTTGTCCACTGGCGGAGACAGCCGCCATGTCATACACATCCATATCGCTGCCAAAGTGATGGCGGCTGGCACCGGGCAGGGCCGAAAAGGTCAAGATGGCAAAGCACTTGTCTTTGTCCTGTAAAGCGTGAATATCCACTTGCTTTTCATGGATATCCAGCACCGGGCGACGACCATGCCACTTGTCATTCCAAATGGTCAGCTGTCGCGAAAAACTGCGAAAACTGCTGGCCAGTGTCAGATCAACACCATCTTCTCGCGCCGCCTGCTGCATAGAGACAAAATCCGTTGCCACCTGGGGAAGCAATTGATGGCCCTGATCCAACGCCACCAGATGACTGTTGTCCTGCCCGGTTATTTGGGCCAGGCTCAGCAAAGCAGCTTCTCCATAATGGCCTCATAGGTGGCGGCCAGTTTTTCCAAATCGGCAATGCGTACATGCTCATTGATCTTATGGATACTGGCGTTGACCGGTCCTAGTTCTACCACCTGTGCGCCGGTGGGAGCAATAAAACGGCCATCAGAGGTGCCGCCGGCGGTGGAAAGCTGAGTGTCATAGCCGCAGACTTCCTTAATGGCAGCGGTGGTGGCGGCGACCAGTTCGCCACTGTCGGTCAAAAACGGCTGACCATTAAAGGTCCAGGACAGATCATAATCCAGGCCATGACGATCTAAGGTGGCCGTGACCCGCTCAATCAACCCTTGGTCAGTGACTTCGGTGGAAAAGCGAAAGTTAAATTGCACGGCAAGTTCACCGGGGATCACATTACCGGCACCAGTGCCGCCATTGATATTAGAAACCTGAAAACTGGTGGGGGGAAAAGAGGCATTGCCTCTGTCCCATTCGGTCGCAGCGAGTTCCGCTAGCGCCGGGGCGGCCAGATGAATTGGATTTTTGGCTAAGTGGGGGTAGGCCACATGGCCCTGAATGCCTTTTACATAAAGATGACCAGTCAGTGAGCCGCGTCGGCCATTTTTGACCACATCGCCCAGTTGTTCGGTGCTGGAAGGCTCGCCCACCACGCACCAGGTGATTTTTTCGTTACGAGCTTCCAGAGTATCGATCACTCGGGTGGTACCGTTAATAAACGGGCCTTCCTCATCGCTGGTGATCAAAAAAGCGATACTGCCTTGATGGTTGGTATGCTTTTCCACAAAGGCTTTGACCGCCACCAACATGGCAGCCAGGCTGCCTTTCATATCGGCGGCGCCGCGCCCAAACAGATAACCGCCTTTTTCGGTGGCTTTGAAAGGCGGTGAATGCCATTTATCCAGTGGTCCCGGTGGCACTACATCGGTATGTCCGGCAAAGCACAGCAGCGGTCCTTCTTTACCCTTCCTGGCCCACATATTAAGGGTATCTTCAAAGGCCATCATCTCAATATGAAAACCCAAGGGGCGAAGGTATTCGGCCATCAGAGTTTGGCAGCCCATGTCTTCAGGGGTAATTGATGCCTTTTCAATGAGCGCCTTGGTCAGGCGCAATACTTCAGTTTCCATGGAACAGTTGCTCGTATTGCTGGGGTTTAAATCCCACCTGATATGTATCGCCATTAACAAGCAGCGGACGCTTGATCATTGCTGGATGGGCTAACATCAGTGCAATGGCTTTTTGCTCATTTAAATCGGCTTTTTGAGTTTCATCCAACTGACGAAACGTGGTGCCGCGGGTATTAAGCAGGGTTTCCCAGCCCACTTTTTGACAAACATTTTCAAACCAGGCTTTTTCCAGTCCCTGTTGACGGTAGTCGTGAAACTGATAATCGATATCTTGAGATTCAAGCCACTGGCGGGCTTTCTTAATGGTGTCGCAATTTTTGATGCCGTAAAGGGTGATCATGGTACTGCTGCTGTCTGTATTCAGGACCGCTAAGCTTAATCAACTCATGGCTAAAGTTAAAGGGCGGGGCTACCTCAGTTGGCTAGCCGAAATGCAGGGTCATACAGGGCTCGTCACCAGCCAGCATAGCATGGCAGTGAGCTTCAACTTGGGAAAGTTTGGCAGTTTGAGTGGTCACCACAAAACAAAGGGCACTGGTGGCGCGCTCTTTGAGTAATCTGGGATCAAATTCCAGCAAGGTATCGCCTTTTTTAAACTGATGTCCCACTTTGACCTTCAACTTGAAGCCTTCGCCCATTAACCTATGGGCCTCCATTCCCAACTGGATTGTCAGTTCCAGGCCTTGAGTGCTGCGAATACGCCATTGCTCATTGGCGCTGCTGATGGCTCGTACTTGACCATCAAAAGGTGCCAGCATGCGGTAGCCACTGGGGTCGATGGCCACCCCTTTACCCATTAAACCATGACGGAAAATCGCTACTGGCACATCTTCCAGCGCCATCACCGTGCCGCTGATAGGGCAGGGCACGGGTAAACGTATGCAGCGTTTGGCAGTCGCCACGGGCTTTTCTGGAGCGCTTTGGGCTGCGGCTGCTTTAGCCATGGACCACCTTATAGCCGTCCTTAATCAGCGCCTCTTTGGCCCTGAATAGGTCATACTCTTTGACCAAAAAATAATCTGTTTCAAAGGTGGATACCACAAAGATACTGACTTTGGCATTCGCCAGCACCGAACCGATTCTGGCCATGATCCCAACCATGGACAGTTGCAGAGGCCCCAACACTTCCAATACCCGCCAACCGGGATCGGACTCATCAGAGTCAATTTCAATGCTGTCAGCGACGACCACCGACAACTCCTCGCGGGTTTTACCGATGAAATAGATGGATGCCCCCAGGATCTGTGCAGGGATCGGCGTATCCACCGGCAGGCTATGGATAGTAAAGGTATCGGGCAATATGGCGAGGGTTTGTTTGGCCATGGCAACTCCTTGTAAAGAGATAGCTCATTGTGCGTAAGTGCTGATTGCGACGCAAGGGGAAGGTTATCCACGATATCTGTGGATAACCTTGTTGAGTTCTCTTTATAATCCACTTAAAGCATTGAAAATAAATAATAAAATATCGCTGACCATAAATTCTACAGTGGTTATATACTAGTCAGTCAGTGCCAATTTATTGATCATGGCTGGTTGTTTGTTAGTCAGCCTGTGGGCAAATTTGGAGAAATAGTAAAATGACACACAGCAATAAGCCGTCGTTGGGACAAGCTCTTTGGCATGATTTAACGGTGAAAGATGCCGAATCGGTGCGTGATTTTTACCAGTCGGTGGTGGGATGGCAGGTAAAGCCGGTGGATATGGGGGGCTATCAGGATTTCAGTATGCAGTGCCCTGACACCGGCCAGGACCAAGCTGGGATTTGTCACGCACAAGGCGGCAATGCTGAATTGCCTGCACAGTGGCTGATTTACTTTTCTGTGGCGGATTTGGATAAATCCATGGAAGAGGTCAATAAGGCTGGCGGAAAGTGTTTAACCCCGGTGAAGCACTTTGGTGACAGCCGTTACGTGGTGATTGAAGATCCGGCCGGCGCCGTTTGCGCGTTGTATCAACCCTAGGGCTTTATTACCAAACCCATTTTTTAGGCTATGATGGCGCCTTTTCAAAGACGGAGCATCCATGGCTGCATTAGAGCTTTATGCTGGCCCTAAGGCGCTGACCCATCTACGTGAGCATGGCTTGACGGCTGATGCCTTTGATTATCTGCTTGGCGCATCGGGCGGACCGAAATGGTTTGTGTTGGCTGGGCTTGATCGGGTTCTGGCACCGCATTTCTTTGCCAACCGAACAAAGCCGCTACATTGCATTGGCTCCTCCGCCGGCGCCTTTCGTTTTGCTTGTATTGCTCAAACCGATCCACTGGCTGCTATCAATCGTTTGGCCGAACGTTATTCTCATACCGTTTACTCCGCCAAACCCACCGCATCTGAGATAAGCGACAAAGGGCGGGAACTGCTCGACTACGTTTTGGGTGAGCAGGGTGTAACGGAAATCTTGAATAATCCTGTATTCAAAGCCCATTTTATTGTGGCCCGCTGCAAAGGATTAACCCGCTTCGAAAGCCGACCGCTGCAACTCGCGGGTTTGTTGGCAAGCGCCAGCGCTAATTTTTCAAAGCGTGCACGGTTAGGCAGATTCTTTGAACGCTTTGTGTTTTCTACCCCCGGTGCACAGCTTGAAATCGACGACCCTCATGGTTTGCCCAGCCGCTTTGCTGACTTATCCAGCGCTAACCTTAAACTGGCGTTGATGGCATCAGGATCGATCCCCATGGTGCTGGAAGGGGTGCGTAATATCCCCGGCGCGCCCAAAGGCATGTACCGAGACGGCGGTATTATCGACTACCACTTTGACTTGTCATTTGGTTTAGCCGAAGGTTCTGCCGAAGGCGTTACCGAAGGATCAACTGGGGGCTTAGTACTCTATCCGCATTTCTTTGCTCGTCCTGCGCCGGGTTGGTTTGATAAGAGCCTGCGGTTCCGACGTCCAGCATTATCCAGTTACGACAATGTACTGATGTTGGTGCCTTCCCAATCTTTTGTGGCGGGTTTACCCCATCGCAAAATTCCCGATCGCAAAGATTTTGAAACCATGGCGGCCGATGCACGCATTGCATATTGGAGCAAGGTACTTAGTGAAACCAACCGATTAGGCGAAGAGTTTCTTATGTTGGCTGAAAAGCGCGATATAAGTCATTTGGTAAAACCCATCGCGTTTGCCAAAGGGTAGTTGGGTGCTCTGCTGCTATGCTCAAAGAAGCATGGCAACAGAGAGCGCCTAATCATGCCCCTGTTATTGCAAGAACCGGATCAACAAACCCTGCGCGACTTGGTGTGTCATGTGCTTAAGTATGGTGCTCATAAGGGGGCGCTGCTTATTCCCAATTGGCAATGGAGTGAAACCTTATGCAAGCCGGCCGCGGTCTTTGTCACTCTCTATCATCAGCAAGCCCTGAAGGGCTGTATTGGTACCTGTGAAGCGCGCGCGCCACTATGGAAGCAAACCGCCGATTATGCCTATCACAGTGCATTTTCTGACAGGCGTTTTGCACCGCTGACCGCTGAAGAGTTAGCCGCTATTCGTTTTACCCTGTCAGTTCTATCACCCCCTAAGGAACTAGTCGTTAAGGATGAACAGGAACTACTTGCACAACTTACCCCCGGCTCCCATGGTTTGATATTGGCCGATGCTCGCCGACATGCGGTGTTTTTGCCCTCGGTGTGGCAGCATTTTGATGAGAAACAGGCTTTTGTGGCAGCTCTTAAACAAAAAGGGGGATGGCCGGCTGAATATTGGAGTCAAAGCTTACAGACCAGCATCTTTACCACCTTTGAGGTACATGGCGAGGTTCACTAGGCAAAGATGCTGCGGTTTTTGTATATCATATAAGCAATTTCCATCTTGTTTTTCCCTTGCAAATCAAATTATTGTAGCCATTGCGTACGAAAAATAATCGTGTGCAACCCTACAACAAACGCGCGGAGTGAGTAGTTCCGACGCGGATAACGATAACAAGAGGAAGACAGATGCGGATAGGTATCCCCAAAGAGCATAAGCCTCATGAAAAACGGGTGGCGGCAACGCCGGACTCGGTCAAGGAGCTGATCAAGCTGGGCTTTGAGGTGCTGGTAGAGCACCAGGCGGGCGGCCTGTCCAGTTTCCATGACAAAGCTTATGAAGCCGCCGGTGCAGCTATCGGTGAACAAGATGAGGTGTGGCAATCGGACATCATTCTCAAGGTTAACGAACCAATGGAGAATGAGGTGGATAAGCTTAAATCTGGCGCCATCTTAATTGGCTTTTTATGGCCTGCGGTCAATCAGGAGTTAGTCAAACGCCTGGCCGAAAAAGGCGTGACGGCCTTAGCCATGGACTGCGTGCCGCGTATTTCCCGCGCACAATCCATGGATGCCTTAAGCTCAATGGCCAGCATAGTCGGCTATCGCGCGGTGGTGGAAGCCACGCACAGATTTGGCCGTATCTTCTCCGGACAGATCACCGCCGCCGGTAAAGTGCCGCCGGCCAAGATCCTGGTGATTGGCGCCGGGGTAGCAGGCCTTGCTGCTATCGGCACAGCGGGCAGCTTAGGCGCGGTGGTCAGGGCCTTTGATACCCGTCCCGAGGTAAAAGAGCAGATTACCAGTATGGGGGCCGACTTCCTCGAAGTGGAATTAGAAGAAGAAGCAGGGGTAGGGGATGGCTATGCCAAAGAAATGAGCCAGGCCTTTATTGACGCCGAAATGGCGCTTTTTATGGCCCAGGCCAAAGAGGTGGATATCATTATCTCCACCGCCTCCATTCCCGGTAAACCAGCTCCTAAGCTGATTACTGAAGAGATGGTCAAAGCCATGAAACCCGGCAGTGTGATTGTGGATTTGGCCGCGCCTGCCGGCGGCAACTGCGAACTCACCGTACCTGGTGATGCCATTGAAGTGCATGGTGTGACTGTGCTGGGGTATGTGGATTTTCCCTCGCGACTACCGGGCCAATCCAGCCTGCTGTTTGCCAACAATCTGGTCAACTTGCTCAAGCTGTTATGTAAGAACAAAGACGGTCAGATCAATCTCGATTTTGAAGATGTAATTGTCCGTGGCGTGACGGTGGTAAAAGAGGGCGAGATCACCTGGCCACCACCGCCGGTGAAAGTCAGTGCCGCGCCTAAGCCGCAAGTGGTCAAGCCGGTGGAGGAAAAGCCCAAGAAGAAGCCTATGCCCACAGGCATCAAGTATGGCCTTTGGGCGCTGGTGGCCATAGCCTTTTTGTGGCTGGCCAGTGTGGCGCCGGCCGACTTCTTGTCGCATTTCTCGGTTTTTGTACTGGCCTGCATTGTCGGCTACCACGTGGTCTGGAGCGTGACCCACGCGTTGCACACGCCGCTAATGAGCGTCACCAATGCCATCAGTGGCATCATTTTGGTTGGTGCGCTGTTACAGATCAGCAGCGACAATCCATTGGTAATGGGTCTGGCCGCCCTTGCCACTTTGGTGGCCAGTATCAATATCTTCGGGGGCTTTGTGGTCACCCAGCGTATGCTCAAGATGTTTCGTAAGTAGGAGAGGCAGAAATGAATCAAGGTGTATTAACTGCCGCTTACTTATTGGCGGCCCTGTTGTTTATTTTAAGTTTGGCCGGTCTTAGCAAGCAGGAGAGTGCTAAACGCGGCAACCTGTTTGGTGTCCTGGGGATGGCCATCGCTCTGGTAGCCACCTTAATGCGTCCGGAAGTTACGGCTGTTTGGGTAATTTTGGGTGCCATGGCCATCGGGGCGTTGATTGGCGTGCGGGTGGCATTGAAGGTAGAAATGACCGAAATGCCGGAGTTGGTGGCCATTTTGCACAGCTTTGTGGGCCTGGCGGCGGTATTGGTGGGCTTTAACAGCTATCTGGATCACCCGCCACTGACCGGCGTGGTGTTGAATATCCATCTCACCGAAATTTTCCTGGGGGTGTTTATCGGTGCGGTGACCTTTACCGGCTCAGTGGTCGCCTTTGGCAAATTGCGCGGGACATTCAGTTCTAAAGCGCTGATGCTGCCCCATCGCCATAAACTCAATCTGCTGGCGGGGATTGTCTCCTTTGTATTGATGGTCTACTTCGTCAATCAGGGCGGCGAGATGGCCAGTTTGCTGGTGATGACGGTGATTGCCCTGTTGTTTGGCTGGCATCTGGTTGCCAGTATTGGCGGCGCCGATATGCCGGTGGTGATCTCCATGCTGAACAGCTATTCGGGTTGGGCGGCGGCCGCGGCTGGTTTTATGCTGGCCAACGACCTGCTTATTATCACCGGCGCCTTGGTGGGCTCGTCCGGTGCCATTCTCTCCTACATCATGTGTAAAGCCATGAACCGTTCGTTTATTAGTGTGATTGCCGGTGGTTTTGGCAATGACGCGGTGGATATGGGTGATGGCGAGGAATATGGCGATCCGGTGGAAATCAGTGCCGAGGGTGTGGCTGAAATGCTGCTGGGCTCTAAGTCGGTGGTGATCACACCTGGCTATGGCATGGCAGTGGCGCAGGCTCAGCATCCGGTGTTTGAGATCACCCAAAAATTGCGTGCTCAGGGCATCAATGTGCGTTTTGGTATCCATCCTGTAGCGGGGCGGCTGCCAGGACATATGAACGTGCTCCTGGCCGAGGCCAAAGTGCCTTATGACATTGTGCTGGGGATGGAAGAGATCAACGATGATTTCCCCGATACCGACACCGTGCTGGTGATTGGCGCCAACGATACGGTTAACCCCGCCGCGGCTGAAAACCCTTCGAGCCCGCTTGCTGGGATGCCGGTACTGGAAGTGTGGAAAGCGCGTAATGTGGTGGTGTTTAAGCGCAGTATGGCCAGCGGCTATGCCGGGGTGCAAAATCCGCTGTTCTTCAAGGAGAACACCAGCATGCTGTTTGGTGATGCCAAGGCCAGCGTGGATGCCATATTAAAGGCGTTGTAAGCGCAAAAGCAGGCGCCGCTGTTAAGATTGAGATGCCGCTTTTTTAAGCGGCATTTTTTTATCAAAACTTCACTGCCGGTCTGGTGTTAAGTAAAAAAGTCTTGCAGAAATGAGAATGATTCGTAATATACCTGCTATTCATTAAGTTGCTTTGCCAAAGAGCTCAGCCGTATCTTAGTTTTTCTTGGTGCAAAGCCATGTTATCCCCAGTGAGGTAGGTCTTGAATTTTACTCTAACAAGGATCGCAACGGCGCTTGTCTTGGGAAATCTGACTGCAATCAGCAGCGCTGATGCCATGGAGAGATTGGTTGTGCATGGCCAGTATCTGTCCATCAATGAATCCAATTCCATCAAAACCCCGACACCTATTATCGATGTGCCACAAAGCTTATCCATTATCACCGCCGAGCAGATGATAGAGCGGGGGATCACCAGCATCGGTGAGATCATTGACTACACGCCGGGTGTGAATACCACGCAAGGTGAAGGGCACCGTGATGCCGTGGTTTTCCGGGGCGTGCGTTCCACCGCTGACTTTTATATCGATGGCAATCGTGACGATGTGCAGTATTACCGCGCGCTATATAACATTGAGCAAGTTGAGATCCTGCGTGGGCCCAATGCATTGTTGTTTGGGCGTGGTGGCACAGGCGGTATTCTGAACCGGGTAACCAAGAAAGCCCGGATTGGCGACCATTTTATCGACTATAAGACATCCTTGAATTCTTTTGCCGGCGGCAGTGTAGAAATCGACACCAACTTTACTGCCAGCGACAACGCAGCCGTGCGCATTAACGCCATGTATGAGCATGTGCAGAACCATCGTGATTTTTATGACGGCGATCGCTATGGCTTTAACCCCACTGTCAGATGGGAACTCAGCCCGCAAACCACCTTCGATTTGTCCTATGAGTACATCAATCACGAGCGTTTTATCGATCGTGGTATTCCTACGGGAGAAGATGGTCGACCGGTTGAAGCCCTGAAAGATGTTGTGTTTGCTGATCCAGAAAATAACTACCATGAATTGGAAGCGCATGTGCTGCGCGCCGCTTTGACCCACCAGTTCACAGACCATATCAAGGGTAATTTCAGCGCCCAATACGGTGACTACGATAAGGTCTATGCAAACTTCTATGCCAGTGATTACGACCAGAGCACCAATATTGTTGAACTGGACGGCTATATCGATTCAACTGTTCGGGACAGCCTTATTCTCTCAGGCAACCTGGTTGCAGAGTTTGAAACCGGTAATATTGGTCATACCCTGATTATGGGAACGGAGTTTATCCAGACCGATTCGGACCAGAACCGCTTTAATCCAGTATTTGATTCGACCATGGATGATACCGAATTATTTGTGGCTCAGCGGCCGCTGAGTTTGCGTGGGCTGGCCGGAACCAATGCCTCAGGAAACAGGGTAACAGCGGCGTTTTCCGATTTAAATGACGATACCCGTGTGGATTTGGACGTGTTTTCTTTCTATCTGCAGGATGAAATTGCACTTTCCGACAAATTGGATCTTGTGCTGGGTGCCCGTTTTGATCAGTTTGATATCAGCGTATTCAACGCAATGCCAGATGTGCTGGAGACCCGCAGCCGTACTGACCAGGAAATTTCTCCTCGGGCCGGTCTTGTCTACAAGCCCCAGGAAAATATCTCCTTGTACGCCAGTTACAGCGAGTCTTTCCTGCCGCGAAGTGGTGAACAGTACACCGACATTAACGGTAATAACGATAAGCTTGACCCGGATACCTACAGCAATCAGGAGATTGGCCTTAAATGGGATTTTGCCCATGGCCTGAGTTTTACCGCGGCAATCTTTGAAAATCAGCAAAGTTCACCTCAGGTGGCAGACAACGATCCTGCAACGCTCGATGTAATTGACTCTGAAATTTCCGGTTTTGAGCTGCAACTTAACGGTCAGCTCACCCGAGACTGGTCCATTTCTGCCAACTACAGCTACCTGGATGGTGAGATAGTCACCCGCACTGGACCGACCGGCCGAACACCCAGCGAATTACCTGAGAATACCTTTTCAATCTGGACCTCTTATAAACTGACGGACCTGTTTGGTGTTGGAATCGGTGCGACCTATCAGGATGAAAGCTTTATCAACAGTAGCAATACCGCTGTGTTACCCAGCTACACAAGAGTTGATGCGTCAGCATATTATGATCTGTCGGATAACTTGCGCGTGCAGCTGAATATCGAAAATCTCTTCGATGAAGTGTATTTCCCCAATGCACATTCCACGCATCAGGCAACGGTAGGGGCGCCAATGAATGCCATGCTGACTTTGGTCGGCAAGCTTTAATCAACTGGGGTCAGGTCTTGAAATGTGCAGAGATTCTGCACATTTCAAGACCTGACCCCATATTTGACCCCATATTTAACTGACCCCATATTTAACCCCCTAATGCATATCCGAAGCTTGTGAGTCCCAGTCGACTGCAATTGATTTGTTGTTTTTTTGAAAAGATGAATAAACAGAAGTCAGATTGCGTCAATTTGGTACAATCCAATTTTCAAATGGAACCTTGTTAGGAGAATCAAGAGATATGTCGGCATTTGGCACCGTCTTTAGCCCGGAGATGATGATCTCCCGTTTCGAAAATAACAGTTGGAGCAAGCCGGAACTGGTCGCTTCTGACAGCATCGTGCTTCATCCTGGCGCCCATGTGTTGCATTACTCCAGCACCTGTTTTGAGGGATTGAAAGCCTTTCGTCATGCCGATGGCAGCATTCATGTGTTTCGCATGGATAAAAACGTTGCCCGTATGGCGCAAAGCAGCGAATTGTTATCGCTACCGAAAATCGACACAGCCATGTTGTCTGACATGATCATCGAAATGGTGCGCCGCTTCGCTGCCGATGTGCCCAATCCTCCGGGCTCTATGTATATCCGCCCCACCCATATCGGTACGGAAGCCTCTATCGGCAAAGCGGCTGCACCGAGTTTACGTTCTCTGCTGTATGTTCTGCTTTCCCCTGTGGGCGATTATTTTGCCGGTGGCGCCAAACCTTTGCGTTTATTATTGGAAGACAACGCCCGCTGTGCACCACATATGGGAATGGTGAAAAGTGGCGGCAATTATGCCAGCGCGTTGCAACCTATTATGAAAGCCCGTGCTGCGGTTAAAGCCGATCAGGTTCTGTTTTGTCCCAATGGTGATGTGCAGGAAACTGGCGCAGCAAACTTTTTGCTTATCGATGGCAACGAAATCATTACCAAAGCGCTGGATGCCAGCTTCCTGCATGGTGTGACTCGTGATTCCATCCTGACCTTGGCCCGTGATCGCGGTATGAAGGTGTCTGAGCGACAGCTGACCGTGGATGAGTTGCTGGAGCGTGCCGCCAAGCCCGGATGTGAAGCCGCGCTTTCTGGTACTGCTGCTGTGTTAACGCCTGTTGGAACTCTGATTCATGATGGCAAAGAGCATCAGGTGGGCTCAGGGCAGGGCGGTGAAACCACTAATGCCCTGCGTCAGGCACTGAATCAAATTCAGTGGGGACAAGCTGCCGATAACCACGGTTGGCTAACCAAAGTCTGCTGATTTAATTCGCTCAAAGTCGGCATAATCCGTTCTGGTAATTGGGCAGTAGCTAAATAGATTACTGCCCTAGCCAGGCTCAATACAAAAAGCCGTTAATAGACGTGTTCTAAAAGATTGCGAATGATTTGCACGCCCTTATACCAGGCGTCTTGCGCTACACATTGAGTGTTTGCGCCGCGATGATGAATTGATTGCGCCCACGCTGTTTCACTTGGTACATGGTTTCATCGGCAAGGGCAATCAGTGCTTCGAGGGTGTCCCCATGTTCAGGCGCGATGACAATGCCAATACTGCCACCAATCTGACAAGTGATACTTGAGCTTACCACAATGGGCGTCTTTAAGGCGTCAAGCAACTGCTTAGCGAGTTCTCGCAAGGCTTCCTGGTCTGTGGCTGATGTGACGGTACCCGCCACAAACTCATCACCACCCCAGCGGATGCAGACATCTTGCTGGTCATCGAAAAACTGTTTGATACGTTGACTGACGATTGTCAGTACGGCATCGCCCACATCGTGGCCATAGGTGTCATTTACTGGTTTGAATTTATCCAAGTCGATCATCATCAATACGAAGCGTTGCCTGCGTTTCAGTGCGCTGGACAACAATTGCTTCAGCGCACGCTCTCCGGAGCGACGATTACGAAGATGGGTAAGTGAGTCATGATCAGCTTCAAAGCGAGTTTCTCTCTCGCGTCTTTTACGCTCGGTAATATCATAGGCAATGACTTCGATAAGGGAGCCTTGTTCAGGCCGTTGGTTTAGACGTTGTTCGGTAACCTTGGCGAACAGGCAGTGTAACCATCGGGTCTCACCGGCGTAAGTATATTCGAGATCCAGTGATGTTTGCGCGAAAGGATCCTGCGTTCGCATTTGCTCAAGTGTGTCCTCTACCTGTTTCACATCGACAAAAAGCGGTGCGAAGTAATCGCCTTCCTGGATGTTCTCAAAAAGGGCTTTAAGTGCCGGATTGATCGTTTGTAAGCGGTTGTCTGCACTGAGTAAGCCGATGCCGGCACTGGCCTGCTCAAAAATAAGACGAAAACGGCGTTCAAGGGCTTCGGTGCGTTCCCTTAATGCTCTCTCTGTTAGTAAATGTTGCTTTAGTGTCGTAGTCAGGGCGTTGATGCCACCTATCAAAATACCAATTTCGTCAGGCTTTCTATAGCCAATATCGATAGATTCCATGGTTTCAAACTGGTTTGCTTCTACATGGCTAAAACTGTTGGTCAGTTTACGCAGGGGGCTGGTCAGACGGCGGTGTACGAATAAAGCAACACAAGATGCTGTGATAAAGCTAAGTAGCAATAAGCTTCCCACATTTTGCATGGCAATATTGCGTGCCTGTGCCTGGATAAATGAATCGTTAGGCGAAACCCGCAACGTTCCGACAACCTCCTCATTCATAAAAGGATGGGTTAAAGGAACAGTGATGGCGTGCGAGGCTGTTTGATGCTGTCCGGATTCAATGGTGCCGGCATTGGTGATGGTAATACCGGCACCGCTGACCAAATTATTGCTGACCAATCCGTTGATAATTTCCTGCGCTAGTTCTTCATCTTTAAGATAGGCGGCAATGGCAGAGGTTTTTTCAGCGCTGGCAGCCAACTGGTCGACAATAACAGTATTCACCTGGCGTTGCTTGCTAAGACTAAACCAGTAAATGGCGGGAGCGGTAATCACAGAAATAGAGATAGTAACCAAGGCAATGGCGATAGCAACTCGAACATACAGCTTCTGACTTAATTTAGCCATGCAACTCACTGCCTCTTAGAACACGGTACTTAGGCCTAAGTGTAGAACGTTCAATGGCTTAGGTTTGATCTTCAAATCAAGTGAATTATTGCCAAATAACGCAGAGCCGGGGGCTTGCATGCGAATATGATCAAACTGTGCTTTCAGTGCCCAAGCATCGGCAAAATCCCAACGTATTCCAAGGCTAACCGAGTTTTGATCAATAAATGAATTAGCGGCTGCATCCTCCGTTGTATGCGCTAACAATTGAATCGATTGGACAATGTTAGCTGGCACTCCTGGGGGCAGGGCCGGCGCAGTGATTGCGGTATACTTGTTGTCCGGGCGATGGGCCGAGACTAGGAAATAGGGAAGCACATCATCGAGGTAGTAGCCGATAGATAAATAGCCAAACTTGGCATCGGGTAAGTTCTGCCAATTAGCCTTGAAACTGGCCAACTCACTTTGGATTTGCCATTGGCTGTCATCGAATTTTACCCCAATGGCAGCAAATTCGGCTTTATCACCCGCTGGGTCGAGGTAGTCTGCCACATTTTGTGCCTGTGGCCACAATACTGCAGGTACTGCTCGGATCTGGCTGACAAATTCATTAAAATCGGCATATTCGAAATTTTTCAGCGTGGCGCTGGCAGATGTCGCCTTGAATTGCCAGTTATGGCGTTGATATTCAAGGGTAAAAGACAATAGATTGGCAAAATCAAAATTTGTTTTAGTGCCGTCTTCGCTGGCCAGATGTGCTGCGGAATTTCCGTATAACACCCCCAATTTTACAACACCTTCCTGCCAGTCGGTCGTGTATTGCAGATCTGCACCGTCGGTGACGGCAGCCACTGCCACGGCTGAGTAAAAATCCAAGGGTGGGCGAGCCCAAGTGTAGGCATAGCCTGCGGGGCGGTAATCTGACAACATGTAAAAGTTACTGTCCAAGCGTCCGCCCCGCATTGCCCAAGAGCGTGCAGGGCGATAGCGTACAAAGGCTTTTTCAATGTAGTTATCCAGTCGCCGATCTGCTCTGTCCTGCACCACCACTTGTCCTACGGCATCCCACTGCTCGCTGAAAGTAATATTAACCTGTCCGCCAATGACAGAATCACTACGCCATGACACCCCGTCCCTGGTCTGATTTAACAATGAGCTCCTGTAACTTAGTTCGTCATGCTCGATGAGTGTTGCCCCTATAGTGGCAAATCCACTAAAGGAGACCTCCTGCGCTTTGGCATTCGTCGTTAAACATGCTCCTACAGATAGCAGGCTGGCAAGGATCACGCCGTCAGTTTTAATCTTAGGGATTGAATTGAAAAACAATTTTCATCTCCGATGTTACTTGGTCGACGGGAACATAAGCCAGAGCAGCATTATTATCGGCCAGTAAGGTGGGAATATTCTCCCCAGACTCAGCTTCCATTGGCGGCTTAGCGCGACCAGAAAATAGCAGGCGTGACCAGTAGGCGCGTATTTTTTTCTCGTCTTTATTGACCAGCATTTTATAAAACTGCTGCTTCACAGCGGAGTTACTCGGATAGTCAATGGGAGTGGCCGGCATACTGTTAGGAAAGCTGGTGTATCGACCCATATAGAGGTCCATCACCTGCTTTTGGTCCAGCTCATCGATAGGATTGCTGTGGTTGACAACCACAACCAACTTCATTGTGCTTTCTGCCATAGCTTTGCAACTGGCCAAAAATAGCGTAATGACAATCAGAGGAAGGGCTAGGGCCAGATGCATTTTTAATGTCATGAAGTTGACCAGAGCAATTCCATAAATTCAATGTTTTCAAGAGGGTAATACATTGCCTTGAAACTCGCCAATGGGGAAGAACAAGTCCTGAAATTGCCTTAAGGACAAACAATGGTTCTCAAGTGTTCGGAGTTTGAATTCTTCTGCCACCAGAATGCGGGCAGATGGCAGACCATAAGACCAGGTGATAGACCTCAGTCGTGCAGACACCAGTTTGATAAAGGTAATTTGGGACTTTAGAGGACGTTTGGTGCGTCCGAGTAGACTCGAACTACCGACCCCCACCATGTCAAGGTGGTGCTCTAACCAACTGAGCTACGGACGCACGTATTGTTTGCCAGTTCCAACTAAACTGAGCCTGGCGGCTCAATTGGAAACGGCGCGTATCATATCCATGTGCCGTTTTACGCGCAAGGGCTTTTTACCTCGGTGGGTTTAAAAGGTGCTTTTCTGCCCAATAGTAGTTCAACGACGGAGCTTGCGGCTTAGCAGCAATCTGTCCAGATGTCGTGCGCCCTTATCCATACTTTTCTGACAACGTCTGAGCAGGGCTCTTGCCTGCGGCAATTCCATACTCAGCAGCAGTAAACCTGCCAATAGGAATAAAACCGTTCCTGGTAACACAAAGAAAATAGCGCCAAACAGGAGAAGCGCCGCGCCTGCAGTGATTCTGAGGCTTTTGATCATACTTTCCTCCTCATACCTCTTAGCAGTCTAGTGACTGATGCTCGCGGGAAAAAGTGGATAGATGTTACCAGTCATGTCAGGCCAAGCTGGGATCACTGACGGGTGCCCTGTATACTACGGCCACGCAAAATCAGTCGCTGCCGTAGATGTTACCTTTAGTCGATCCAAAAGCCAGTTTGCAAAAGCCATATTTAGATTACCTCGATGCCCTTCGCCAGGAAGGTTTTGAGGGAGATATTGAGACCAGTTATGCCAGTAGATTGGCCGTGGCGACCGATAACTCAGTCTATCAGAAACTGCCTCAGGCTGTGTTACTTCCCAAGCATCTCGACGACTTGCAATTGATTGGCCGTTTAGCAGAGCTGCATCCTGTAGTGCGTTTTTCTGCACGCGGTGGCGGTACCGGCACCAATGGACAGTCTCTGACGGATGGTATTATTGTCGATCTTTCCCAACACATGCGTGCGATCCTCGAATTTAACGCTGAGGAACGTTGGGTGCGGGTGCAGGCCGGCGTGATCAAAGACCAACTAAATGATTTTCTGCGCCCCCATGGCTTTTTCTTTTCGCCTGATCTGTCCACCAGTAATCGCGCCACCATTGGCGGCATGATCAATACTGATGCTTCAGGGCAAGGTTCTTTGGTCTACGGCAAGACCAGTGATCATGTGCTTGCCCTGCGTTCCGTGCTGGCCGATGGCTCCTTGTTGGATACTGCCCCAATGGCCTTAGACCAGGCCAGGACCATGGCTGATGAACAGTCCCCGGTGGGCCGGGTGATTAAGCAGGTGCTGGATAGCTGTGAACAAAAACGCGAGCAGATCCTGGCTAAATTTCCCCGTTTGAATCGCTTTCTGACCGGCTATGATATGGAGCATGTCTTTTCTGAGGATATGCAGCAGTTCGATCTTGGCCGCGTGATCACCGGCTCTGAAGGCTCGCTGGCCTTTGTGGCCGAAGCCAAGCTTAATGTTACCCCTATTGCCAAATTCAAGGCCCTGATTAACGTCAAATACGATTCATTTGAATCAGCCCTTCGCCATGCACCGGCTATGGTGGCCGCCAGAGCCACCTCAGTGGAAACCGTGGATAGCAAGGTACTGAATCTTGCCCGTGAAGATATTGTTTGGCATTCGGTAAAAGAACTGATCGAGGATGTACCCGGCAAGGATATGCAGGGGCTGAACATGGTGGAATATAACGCCGAAGCGCCAGAGGATATGGACGATAAAATCGAGGCGCTGAAGCACCTGTTGGACAGTGCCATTAAGGACGGCAGGTCAGGGGTTATTGGTTATCAGTTGACCTTCGATACCGGTGCCATCAACCGTATTTATGCGATGCGTAAAAAGGCGGTCGGCTTGCTCGGTAAAACCAAAGGTAGCAAAAAGCCGGTAGCCTTCGCTGAAGACACCGCCGTGCCACCAGAAAAGCTTGCCGACTTCATCATGGAGTTTCGTGCATTGCTGGACGCCAAGGGTTTGCACTACGGCATGTTCGGTCATGTGGATGCCGGTGTACTGCATGTAAGACCTGCATTGGATCTGTGCGATCCGGAACAAGAGAGCCTGATGCAGGAAATCTCCGATGATGTGGTGGCCCTGGTAGCTAAATATGGTGGCTTGATGTGGGGGGAGCACGGAAAAGGCTATCGCAGTGAATATGGTCCGGCCTTTTTTGGGGACGAACTGTTTACCGAACTGCGTAAGATTAAGGCCGCCTTCGATCCTCACAATAAGATGAACCCTGGCAAAATCTGTACACCTTATGAAAGCGACGAATCGCTGGTCAGGGTAGGGGACACTAAGCGCGGTTATTACGACAGGCAAATTCCGGTAGCGGTGCGCGATGCTTTCGAGCCCGCCATGAGTTGTAACGGAAACGGGTTGTGCTTTAACTACGATGCCACTTCTCCAATGTGTCCTTCCAGCAAGATCACCGGAGATCGTCGTCACAGTCCCAAAGGACGGGCCGGTCTTATGCGTGAATGGCTGCGTTTACTGAGTCAGCAAAACATTGATGTGAACGACTTGGAAAAGGCTTCAGGCGCAAGCTGGCTGGCGAAGTGGCGAAACAGTCTTAGCAGGTCCAACACGGATGACTTCTCTCACCAAGTCATGGATGCCATGGATGGGTGTTTGGCGTGTAAGGCTTGTGCCAGTCAATGTCCGGTAAACGTGGATGTACCCAGTTTCCGCGCGCGATTTCTAAATATTTATTACCAGCGCTACGCCAGACCATTTAAAGATCATTTAGTGGCTAATGTGGAAAAAATGGCGCCGCTTTTGGCAAAAGCCCCGAGGTTTGTGAATGCGGCCATGTCTTTACCGCCGGTAACAGCCGCCCTTAAACACTGGGTGGGCTATGTGGATGCCCCGAAGCTGTCGGTACCGACCTTACCTGAGCTGATTGAAGATAAATCAGCCCTGGCATTTGATCTTGCCAGTCTGCAGGCGTTGGACAAGAAAGCCCGAGAGAATACTGTGCTGATTGTGCAAGATCCCTTCACCAGCTTTTATGAAGCTAAGGTAGTGGCGGATTTGGTTCAACTGATCAAGCTATTGGGCTACCAACCAATGGTGCTGCCATTTAAGCCCAATGGTAAACCACAGCATGTGAAAGGCTTTTTAGATAAGTTTGCACAGACGGCAAAGGATGCAGCACAGTTTTTTAACCTACTGGCTGCTATGGATATTCCGTTGGTTGGGGTCGATCCCTCTTTGGTGCTGTGCTACCGCGATGAATACAACAAAGCTTTAGGTAAAGAGCGTGGTGATTTTCACGTGCTACTGGTGCATGAATGGTTGCAAAAGGTGACATTGCCCACATTATCGGGTAAGAAACAGCCTTCTTTTGCACTATTTGGCCACTGTACAGAGAAAACTGCTCTGCCCAACAGCCAGAAGCAATGGCAAGACATTTTTGCTGCGATGGGACTATCCCTTGAAACGCCCTCTGTTGGCTGCTGCGGGATGGCCGGAACCTATGGCCACGAACACAGCCATGCAGAGCATTCAAAAGGGCTTTTCGAACTCAGTTGGCAACCCAAATTACAAGGCATTTTGCCGCAACAGGTGCTGGCGACAGGTTATTCCTGTCGTAGTCAGGTGGATCGGTTTAAAGGATATAAACCTCGCCATCCCCTGCAGGCCCTGAAAACCTTAATCGAGGAACAATAAACAATGACAAAACAAGTAAACCTGACCCAGGAACAATTGACACAGTGGGTCAGGGAACAATTCCAAAAAACTACCAAATTTCTGGCTGAAGAAGGGATCCTGGTGGAAGAAGTGGTGACTCAGGAAAGTCGCTATTTGGCGCCCGTATTGGCAGTATGGAAAGTAAAAGCCCGCGATGGCAAAAAGTACTGGGCCATCGGTGGTGATGTGCCAAGCGATGTGTTTGCGTTGTCAGTAGCAAAAGATGCCCGGGAAGTATTGCGCTACGCATCGCTGCATTGGCAATTAAAGGCAGAAAACTTGTCCAGAGTTGAAGGGCGCGATAAAACCCGGGAAGATTTTATCAAGCTGTTGGTAAGCAGAGCACAAGGACTTTATCAAATGTCCCAAGAAGAAGGGCTGTGGCAGAACAACGCCTGATTTCATTGAACTTGGATAGAAAGGCCACTAAGGCCGCCCCCCAAAACCGGGGGCGTCTTAGTGAGTAAACTCCACTTTGGGGAGTGAGAAAGCGTTTATGGAACAGGTCATCTTCTGACGAGCTATGCCTGCGTCCATATAAACTGCTCCGACTGGACGGAATCCCTGTTGTTGGTAGTAACTGACACCTTCCAATTCACATTGCACCGAGACAGTTTCCAGCCCCTGTTGCTTGGCCACGGCCAAAAGAGCGGAAAATAGTTGTTGGTAAACTTCAGGTTTACGGTAACTGCTGATAACGGCTATCCGGCCGATTTCCCCTTGCGGAGTAATCCTCGCCGTTGCTACCTCTCTCCCGGCATCATCACATAACAATACGTGATTCGCCTCGTTATCCAGGCGGTCAAATTCTACATCTTTTGGGATCCGCCACTCGTAAACAAATACCTTTTCTCTCAGTCGAGTGAGTTTGTCTTTAGCGCTCATCCAGTCGACGTTTTCAATAGTGAAAGTCATCGACTCAGCCTCCAGACATTAAAAAAATACCTCAATGTATTTCTGTTCGGCCGCTATCCATAAGGGATTTACCCTGCATGAAATTAACGCCGAAAGTTCAGTCTACTGCCAGCTCAAAAAATAATCAACAGATGAGCTTTGGCTATTGCGAGCTTAAGATTGGGAAAGCATTCTTTGCTTTTGTTGGGGACGCTCGCCCAATAGCCAATAGGCCGGCACTGTGCCGATGCCTCTGACCGCTAAATTGCCTCTGGGTTTGAAGATGAAGCGGTGTTGGCACAATTTATAGGTATATTCAGATACCTGGATACGCTGGCTTTGCCCCTGACTTTCCATTCTCGAGGCAAGATTGACACTGTCGCCCCATAGGTCATAACTGTACTTCTCCTGGCCAATAACGCCGGCGACCACCTCTCCGCTGTTAATTCCAATGCGCAGCCCATTGTGAAAATGAAATTGATGGTTGATCCGGGAAAAAGCCCTTTGCATTTCCAACGCGCAGCAGCAACAACGAGCCGCATGATCGGGACAACTTTCTGGTACACCTGAGACCGCCATATACTGGTCACCAATGGTTTTAATTTTTTCCAAACCATAGCGTTTGGCTAGTTTGTCAAACGCAGTGAATATCTGATTGAGGTAAGTCACCAGCTCCATCGGCGTATGCTCCCGGGTAAATCGAC
The DNA here is from genome assembly GCF_029223185.1 of Aliiglaciecola sp. CAU 1673. Taxonomy (GTDB): domain Bacteria; phylum Pseudomonadota; class Gammaproteobacteria; order Enterobacterales; family Alteromonadaceae; genus Bowmanella. The sequence goes on along the minus strand of NZ_JARHUG010000004.1, from coordinate 235,931 downwards.
TGAAGCCGGCAATATCGGCAAAGATGGTCGTGGCGCTGCTAAAGTAATCGGCGACAGGCTGACGAGACGATTTCAGTTTTTCGGCTATGGGCTTGGGCAATACCTGCAATAACAAACTCTCTGAACGGTTTCTTTCTTTGTCCACTCTTTGCCAACTGGCACTGTGATCGCGATGGATGTGATAGGCACAGAGTAAGGTTGTGACAACCAAACCTAAGCCGGCTGTTTGTCTGCAAAGGGACATGTAGGGACCGGGGGCGATACCCAGATGATCAATTTTGAGATGCTCCAGAGAAAGAAAAAGAATCAGATAACCTGCTATGGCTAACCAAAGCTGTGAAGATTGATGGCTGTGAAAGAGGAAAGGGCAGATGAAAATTCCCAACACCAAGAAGAAGTGGTTTGCGCTGCTGTAACCCAGATAAAGACTGGAGGTGGTGATTAGACTGGCGAAGAGCAGCAATAACAGCACTTTCGCCAAGCCAGGACGATGCTTGGCATTGGCCAGTGGAATGAAAGGACACAACACAGTATGCAACAGTAAATTGCCAATCTGCCATAGTCCACCCTGTGCCCAATAAGCCACATGAACGGGCATATGCAGCACAGGTACCAGCATAAGTAGCAGAGCAATCATATTGGTCAGCCGTTCAGGGCTGATGTTGTCACGATCGTTGTTGTCGATACCGGCCCATACCCAGGCCTTTATACAGGCGCTGATCATGGCTAAATCCTTTTAAACATGCCTTATTGGAGGCTGGAAAAAGAAATGCCCGGTTTATACCGGGCATTTAAGTATAGTCGCGGGAACAATGTCCCGGCACTGATCCGATTAGTTAAGCAGGTTGTCCACCAACTTGATTGCATCGCCTATATAGCTGGCTGGAGAGAGCCCTTTGAGCTGATCTTTGGCTTCTGTTGGTAAGTCCAGATTATCAATAAAAGCGGCCATGATGGTGGCATCGACTTTTTTACCCCGGGTCAGCTCTTTGAGCTTCTCATAGGGCTTTTCTATGCCGTAGCGGCGCATCACGGTTTGGATTGGCTCTGCCAACAATTCCCAGTTGTTATCCAGTTCATTCAGCAAGCTTTGCTGGTTAACTTCCAGCTTGCTGATCCCTTTTAGGGTTGCTTGATAAGCGATCAAGGAATAGCCGACACCCACACCCAGATTACGCAGTACCGTGGAATCGGTCAGATCACGCTGCCAGCGGGAAATGGGGAGTTTGGCCGCCAGATGATCGAAAATGGCGTTAGCGAGACCCAGGTTACCCTCAGAATTCTCGAAATCAATGGGGTTCACCTTGTGCGGCATGGTAGATGAGCCAATTTCACCGGCCACAGTCTTCTGCTTGAAATGACCAAGGGCGATATAACCCCATACGTCACGGTCAAAGTCGATCAAAATGGTGTTGAAGCGGGCGATGGCATCAAAGAGTTCAGCGATGTAGTCGTGGGGTTCAATTTGTGTGGTGTAGGCATTCCATTCAACACCCAGGCCCGACACAAAACGCTCGGATACCTGTGACCAATCTATGTCGGGATAGGCAGAGAGGTGAGCGTTATAGTTGCCCACGGCACCGTTGAATTTGCCTAATAACGCAACTTTTGCAATTTGTTGACGTTGGCGTGCCAAGCGCACCATAACATTGGCCATTTCTTTACCCATGGTGGTAGGAGAAGCCGGTTGACCATGGGTTCTTGCCATCATCGGGATCGTTTTGTATTCAATGGCTAAACGTTTAAGCTCACCAATCAACTTGTCGCAATAAGGCAGAATAACTTGCTCTCGGGCGTCGTTGAGCATCAATGCATGAGACAAGTTGTTGATGTCTTCCGAGGTACAGGCGAAGTGAATAAATTCGCCTATGGCAGCCAGTTCCGCATTCCCCGCTACTTTTTCTTTAAGGAAGTATTCCACCGCCTTAACGTCATGGTTGGTGGTTTTTTCAATGTCTTTGACGCGCTGTGCATCGCCTTCATTAAACTCTGTGAGGAGATCTTCCAGTACCTGATTGGCCTCTGTGCTCAGGGCAGGCACTTCGGCGATGGCATCGATAGAAGCCAACATCTGTAACCAGCGCACTTCCACCTGTACGCGGTATTTGATTAGGCCAAATTCGCTAAAAATACCGCGAAGTTCCTGAACTTTGTTGCCATATCGTCCATCAACGGGAGAAAGGGCGGTCAATGCAGAAAGTTCCATGGGGGCTCCTATAGCTGTTGAATTTGTTGCAAGGCTTGTAAGGCACAATCGAGGATTTTCCGCCTGTTGAGCAGAATATATCGACGTTTTCCGCCCAATTGACGCCAAAGTACTGCTGAACGTAGTCCAGCCAACAGTGACGCGCGCACTTTGTGTTGAATACCTATTTGTCTGAGCTGTGCGGGATCGCCGGCGATTTGGATCCGTGGACCAATAGGACTGATCACATCGGAATAGATGCGCGCCAGATTGGCCAGCATGGGCTCGTCCATCAGGTCATACAGGCTTTGCTGGCGCTTAATGTGCTCTATGCGCTCACCAAGCTCTGATAATTTTCCTTTATTGGCGCTGAGTTTTCGCTCCAGTCCCAACAGGCTGGCTACATAACGTGTAATTTCTGCATCTTTGGCAATGGCTTTATTGCTTAATTGTGCTTCCAGGGTGGCAAAGCCCAGGCGCAGGCCGGATAGTTCACCATATACCTGCAATGGCGCCTGTGGATCGGTTATGATCAAACTGCCAATGCTGCATTGAAACGCCTCAGTATAGGCTTCTCCTTTGCGGGCAAACTGCTGAGCAAGAACGGCGCCTTGGCAAACGCCAGCCAGTGCCAGCGTTTGGTTAAAACTGTTGTCTGTCATTCGCGAATAAATCTCTCGATAATACCGCCGCCCAAGCACACTTCATTTTGATAGAAGACCGCAGATTGGCCAGGTGTGACGGCTTTTTGCGGCTCATCGAACCTGACTTCAACGCTGCCATCATCCATCGGAGACAGTGTGCAGGGGATATCTTGTTGGCGGTAACGGGTTTTTACCGTACACCGCATACTCTCACTCGGGCCTTTTCGATCAACCCAATCCAACTGATTAGCGATCAGTCCATTGGAGAAAAGCCGAGGGTGACTATCGCCTTGTCCGACGATCAGCACATTTCGCTTTACATCTTTGTCCACCACATACCAAGGCTCGTCACCATGATCGCGTAAGCCACCGATATGCAGTCCTTTGCGCTGGCCGAGTGTATGGTACATCAAGCCATCGTGTCGGCCGATGATTTCACCCTCTGCGGTTTCGATGTCACCGGGCTGTGCCGGAAGGTAACGGGCCAGAAAATCCTTGAACTTGCGTTCACCAATAAAACAAATGCCGGTACTGTCTTTTTTGTCGTGAGTAATAAGTCCCTGTTGCTCTGCGATTTGTCTGACCAGCGGCTTTTCCAACTCACCAACGGGAAACAAGGTACGGGCTACTTGCTGTTCATTGATTCCGTACAGGAAATAGCTTTGGTCTTTGTTGTCGTCAAGTCCACGCAACAATTGCCAATGGCTGTCTTGCTGACGTCGACGGACATAGTGTCCAGTTGCAATATAGTCGGCCCCGAGATCTTCCACGGCAAACTCAAGGAATGCTTTGAATTTGATTTCCTTGTTGCACATGATGTCAGGGTTTGGGGTTCGGCCGGCTTTGTACTCAGCCAGGAAATATTCGAAAACGTTGTCCCAATATTCGGCAGCAAAGTTGATGGTGCGTAACTTAATGCCCAACTTGTCTGCGACCTCCTGAGCGTCTTTAAGATCCGCTGCGGCAGAGCAATATTCGGTGTCATCATCTTCTTCCCAGTTTTTCATAAACAGGCCTTCTACCTGATAGCCCTGCTCTTTAAGCAAATAGGCTGAAACTGAAGAATCCACACCGCCGGACATGCCGACTATGACTTTGTATTGGCTGTTAACTGACATAAAACCCGTGAAGTAATGGCCCCGGTGAAGAATAAAGGCTCTTGAAAATGCACTGCCCCCATTTTAGGAGCGCGGATTTTAACAGGTTGTGCGCCGCTTCGCACCCCATTCGGCCTTCAGGCGTCAGCCATTGCTAATGACTTGCCGATATAGGGTTAGCGGAAAACTTGCCCCCGCCAGATAGTCCTGAATGCATTGCTCAACCATAGGACTCCTAAGCTGAAAACCACTTTGGCTGATTTCTCCGGGACTCAACCAATGGCAGGCCAGAATATCCGCATCTTTGGGGGCGGTCGCAACTGGCTTTTGAAGGGATATGGCAAAGCACAGACGCAGGAAGGTCAGTTCTTCATCCATAGAGGGATACTGATACAGCCCCACAATAGACTGCGGTGAGAGGAAGAGTCCGGTTTCCTCATAAAGTTCACGGTGCGCCGCCTCAAGTAATGACTCGTTAGCTTCCAAGTGTCCCGCTGGCTGATTTAGCACATGCTTGCCATTAATCTTTTCTTCAACCAGCAGGAACTTTCCTTGCGCTTCGACCACACAAGCCACCGTCATATTGGGTTTAAACATGACGTTCTTACACTTTGATATATTCGCCGCTGGCAATACCGTCCAGCGTCCAATTGCCGACCCGATAGCGCACCAGACGAAGGGTTGGATAACCGATATGGGCAGTCATCCGCCTGACCTGGCGGTTACGTCCCTCACTAATGGTGATGGAAAGCCAACTGGTGGGGACGGTTTTTCTGAATCTGACAGGCGGGTTACGAGGCCAAAGCTCTGGCTCTTCCATCCTTTCCACTTTGGCGGGCAGGGTAGGGCCGTCTTTTAGCGCGACACCTCTTCGCAATTGCTCAATATCCTCTTCTGTGGGGATGCCTTCAACCTGTACCCAGTAAGTTTTACTGGTTTTGTTCTTGGGATTGGCCAGTTTGTGTTGCAGTTTACCGTCGCTGGTCAGCACCAAAAGGCCTTCGCTGTCCCTATCTAATCTGCCTGCAGCATAGACGTTGGTAACCGGTATGAAATCTTTAAGCGTTTGCCTGCCTTCTCCGTCAGTGAATTGGGATAACACATCAAAGGGTTTATTAAACAAAAGGGTAGTGTGTTGCATGAATCTCAACGTTGGGCCTGGCGAAGGCCCATTATCCCGTCGATAATTTAGCAGTCAACGGGACATCAGCCATTGCCAAGCAATTTGGTGACGTCATTACAACTAAAGTTTACAGCCGTAAGTCTTTGGAAGACTTGTGCTTTATGGAGGCTGGCATATATGATGCCCGTAAATTTTTTACCTGGCTTGTGCTCACCTGTTGGCCTTGGCGCTATGCTGTAGGTCAAAGACAGCGTGAATGAAGCTATCCACTGCTGGTGCAAGGCTTCCTTATCCCTTGTGTGAAGTTCGCCAGCCAACAATTGCCGAAACAGAGGTTTAAGATGACGACAAGCAAGTCGAAGATAATCTACACCAAGACCGACGAGGCGCCGGCTCTGGCGACATACTCACTCCTTCCTATTATTCGTTCTTTTGTTTCTTCTGCCGGTATTGAGGTAGAGCTGAGTGATATTTCTCTGGCAGCGCGTATTCTTTCTCATTTCCCTGAGCATTTGTCCGACAGCCAGCGAGTGCCGGATGCGTTGGCTGAATTGGGTGAATTGACCCATCACAAAGACACCAACATTATCAAACTACCAAATATCAGTGCCTCTATTCCACAGCTGAAAGCGGCAATTAAAGAACTGCAAAAGAAAGGCTTTGCGGTTCCGGATTATCCTGCAGAGCCCAAAAATGATCAGGAAAAAGAGATCAAGGCGCGTTACGGCAAAGTACTAGGTAGTGCGGTTAACCCGGTATTGCGTGAGGGTAACTCTGACCGCCGTGCACCTGCCGCCGTTAAGAATTATGCCAGGAAGCATCCTCATTCCATGGGACCATGGAGTCAGGCTTCTCGCTCTCACGTTGCGCACATGCGCGGTGGCGATTTCTACTCTGGTGAGAAATCTACCACTGTGGAAAAGGCTGGCCATGTGCGTATCGAATTTACCGACAACAATGGCAAGGTCACCTTATTGAAACCTCGCGTCGATTTGTTGGCCGGCGAAGTGATCGACGGCATGTTTATGAGCAAAAAGGCCCTTTGCAAGTTCTTCGAAGAGCAAATTGAAGATGCCAAGCAAACCGGTGTGCTGTTCTCGTTGCACGTGAAAGCGACCATGATGAAAGTGTCACACCCCATCGTATTCGGCCACTGCGTGAAAGTGTTCTATAAAGACCTTTTCGAGAAATATGCTGACCTGTTCGCCGAACTTGGTGTAAATGCCAATGATGGGTTGGGCAGTGTGTATGACAAGATTGCCAGTTTACCTGAGTCACAGCGCGCGGAAATTCAACGCGATATTAACGCCTGTTATACCGACCGTCCGCCATTGGCCATGGTTAACTCTGATAAGGGTATCTCAAACCTGCATGTGCCCAGTGATGTTATTGTGGATGCTTCTATGCCCGCTATGATCCGCAACTCAGGTCAGATGTGGGGGCCAGATGGCAAAGCCTATGATACCAAAGCCGTTATTCCTGAAAGTACCTACGCCACCATCTATCAGGAAGTGATTAACTTCTGTAAGACTCACGGCGCTTTTGACCCCACCACTATGGGTACTGTGCCTAACGTTGGTCTGATGGCACAAAAAGCAGAAGAGTATGGCTCACACGACAAGACCTTTGAAATGAAGGCTGACGGTGTGGTACGCATCATCGATCAGGATGAGAAAGTACTGATTGAACACAAAGTCGAAGAAGGTGACATCTGGCGTATGTGCCAGACCAAGGATGAGCCCATTCGCGACTGGGTAAAACTGGCTGTGACCCGTGCACGTCAGTCCGGGATGCCAGCGGTATTCTGGCTGGATGATGAGCGTGCTCATGACATCCAACTGATCAGCAAAGTAAACCGCTACTTGCAGGATCACGATACCAGTGGTTTGGATATCCAGTTGATGTCTCCTGTTCGCGCCATTCGTTACACCATGGAGCGTTGTATCCGCGGTTTGGATACCATATCTGTGACGGGTAACGTATTAAGAGATTACCTGACCGATCTGTTCCCTATTTTGGAGCTTGGCACCAGTGCCAAAATGCTCTCCATCGTGCCTCTGATGGCTGGTGGTGGCCTGTTTGAAACCGGCGCCGGCGGCTCAGCGCCCAAGCATGTTCAACAGTTTGTGGAAGAAGGACATTTGCGTTGGGACTCCCTTGGTGAATTTCTCGCTTTAGCCGTATCTCTTGAGGAAGTAGCCATCAAGCACAGCAATAGCAAGGCCAAGGTATTGGCTGTAGCCCTGGATAAAGCCACGGAAAAGCTGCTGAATGAGAACAAGTCGCCGCTTCGCCGTGCTGGTGAATTAGACAACCGTGGCAGCCACTTCTATCTTGCCATGTATTGGGCCGAAGCCTTGGCTGCCCAAACCGACGACAAGGCATTGGCTGAGCAATTTAAGCCTTTGGCAGAAAAGCTGGCCGCTAACGAGGCCAAGATCCTTGCCGAAATCGACGCCACTCAGGGGCATCCGCTGGATATCGGTGGTTACTACTACCCCGATGAAGCAAAGATCAGCAAGGCCATGTTCCCAAGCGAAGTGTTCAAAACCGCCTTGGCAAGCGTCCAGTAAAACACCTCTTTTACTATCTTAAGCCCGGCTTTATGCCGGGTTTTTCTTTTGTACCAGTGCTCCTTGGCTATGCTTTATCTGGATCCAGTTGGTGAAGGAGCAGGTAAATGAACAGCAAGGTGGTTATCCCCGATAAAGGGGAAAAGATCAAGATCAGTAAAGAGGGGGCTCTAGAGGTACCCAAACATCCCATCATTCCCTTTATCGAAGGGGACGGAATAGGTGTTGATGTGACGCCGGTGATGCAGAAGGTGGTCAATGCGGCGGTGAACAAGGCATTTGGTGGAGAGCGTCAGATCGCCTGGATGGAAGTGTATGCAGGTGAAAAGGCTACCAAAGTCTATGGTAGTGAGGTGTGGCTGCCTGAGGAAACCCTGGAGCTTGTTAAAGCTTACAAGGTGGCGATAAAGGGCCCGCTAACCACCCCGGTAGGCGGTGGGATCCGTTCACTGAATGTCGCCCTTCGGCAAGAATTGGATTTGTATGTATGCTTGCGGCCTGTCCGCTACTTTCAGGGGACTCCCAGTCCGCTCAAACAACCTGAAAAGACCGATATGGTGATTTTTAGGGAAAATTCAGAAGACATATATGCCGGTATCGAATACAAAGCTGGCAGCGCGCAGGCACAAAAGGTCATCGACTTCTTAAAAAATGAGATGGGGGCCACCAAGATCCGTTTTGACAAGGATTGTGGTATTGGCATTAAACCCACCTCCAAAGAGGGCTCTTATCGACTGGTGCGTGCGGCATTGCAATATTGTATCGACAACAATCGGGACTCCCTGACCTTGGTGCACAAAGGCAATATCATGAAGTTTACCGAAGGTGCATTTAAGGACTGGGGGTATGAATTAGCCAAACAGGAATTTGCTGCCAAAGAAATTGATGGTGGTCCCTGGTGCGCCTTTTCCCACCCCAAGACCGGTAAGCAGATCGTGGTCAAAGATGTGATTGCCGATGCTTTTTTACAGCAGATTTTGCTGCGGCCTGAAGAATACGATGTGATTGCCACCATGAACCTTAATGGTGACTATATCTCCGATGCCCTGGCAGCCCAAGTGGGCGGCATTGGTATCGCGCCGGGAGCCAATCTCGGAGAAGGCGTTGCTATTTTTGAGGCTACCCACGGAACGGCCCCGCGTTATGCGGGACAAGATAAGGTTAATCCCGGCTCAATTATTCTTTCTGCGGAAATGATGCTGCGACACCTAGGATGGACAGAGGCCGCAGACCTTATTATCAAAGGTATGGAAGGGGCGATACAGGCGAAAACCGTCACCTATGATTTTGAGCGGCTCATGGAAGGAGCAACGTTACTAAGTTGCTCTGCCTTTGGCGATGCCATGATCAACCATATGTGCCCTGAAGCTTAATAAACATCAAAAGGCAGATGCAACAGCACCTGCCTTTTCAAGCCATATACTTCTAACGCCGGAGCGGTAGGCTTATCTTTGCGGTTCGTCGTCCGCTACCGCGATATTTTCGGCGTGCAGCCCTTTAGGGCCTTGCTGGACTTCGAAGGTCACTTCTTGCCCGGCTTTCAGTGAACGGTAACCGTCCATCTGAATCGTAGAATAATGGGCAAAAACGTCTTCACCGCCGTCTTCGGGAACAATAAAGCCAAACCCTTTTGCGTTATTGAACCATTTTACCTTGCCAACTGCCATACTTCTGCTTCCTCTTGAGCCCTTGATCTGTCCTGAAGCCGTCCTCATATAATGCAAAGAGGGCAGCGGTTTCCGAGAATGGAAACATAGAAAAATGTAGATTTTTTAGCCTCTGTGTGTCAAGGCCATTTTTTACATTTCATTAAAAAGTCAAAAATCCCATAATGGAAGCCAACACAAGAGCTATTATTTTTGTATGAGTAGAGACAATATTATCAGCCACGATAAACAACTTGAGGCGGTGAAGAAAAAGGTTGAACCGCCGCCGATGTATAAAGTGATATTGAATAACGATGACTACACTCCGATGGATTTTGTTGTTGAGGTATTGATGCGCTTTTTCAGCATGAATGCGGAGAAAGCCAATCAGTTGATGTTGACCGTGCATTATCAGGGCAAGGCAATTTGTGGCATATTTACTGCGGAGATTGCGGAGACCAAAGTGATGCAGGTCAATCAGTACGCCAGAAAACACCAGCACCCGCTGATGTGTTCGATGGAGCAAGCTTAGTCAGGCAATGTCTGAATAAGGGCCAGTAGTAAAAGGGGCAAGTATGTTGAATAAAGACTTGGAACAAACCTTAAACCAGGCATTTATCTTTGCCAGGGAGCATCGTCACGAGTTTATGACGGTGGAGCACTTGCTCTTGGCCTTACTAGACAATAAGTCCGCCAGAGATGCGCTGAGGGCTTGTGGTGCCAATATTGAAGCAATCAAAACTGAGTTAACCGACTTTGTTAAAGATACAACGCCTTTGATTCTGGATGGTCCGGAGTCTGATCGCGAGACACAACCTACGTTAGGGTTCCAACGGGTATTGCAACGAGCGGTTTTCCACGTGCAATCCTCCGGCAAGGATGAAGTGACCGGCGCCAATGTGTTGGTGGCCATTTTCAGCGAGCAGGAATCTCAGGCGGTTTATATTCTGAAGAAAGCAGATGTTACCCGACTTGATGTAGTTAACTATATCTCCCATGGGGTGACAAAAGGTGATGAAGATCGCCCTAGTCAGGCGGATCGTGAGGAAGAAGGTCCAGAAGTGGAAGAGGGGACATCAACGCTGGATAAGTATTCCACTAACCTCAACCAGCAGGTTAGGGAAGGCAAGGTTGATCCTTTGATCGGTCGCGACCTCGAGCTTGAACGTACGATTCAGATCCTTTGCCGTCGTCGCAAAAATAACCCCTTGCTGGTGGGCGAAGCCGGCGTGGGCAAAACTGCTATTGCTGAAGGCCTGGCTTACCGTATCGTGAGTAAAGAAGTGCCAGATGTGATTGCTGAAGCGACGGTTTATTCACTTGATTTAGGTGGACTGCTGGCCGGGACCAAATACCGTGGAGATTTTGAAAAACGCCTCAAATCCATTCTACGCGAGTTAGAAAAAGATCAGCACGCTATTCTTTTTATCGATGAGATCCACACTATCATTGGTGCCGGTGCCGCCTCCGGTGGGGTGATGGATGCCTCCAACCTGCTCAAGCCCAAATTGTCCAGTGGCGAGCTGCGTTGTATCGGCTCTACTACCTATCAGGAATACCAGGGCATTTTTGAGAAAGATCGGGCACTTGCTCGTCGTTTCCAGAAAATCGATGTCATCGAGCCTACCGTGGATGACACCACCAAGATCCTGATGGGACTAAAATCCCGTTACGAGGAGCATCATGGGGTGCGCTATACGCAAAAAGCGGTGAGGGCGGCAGCGGAATTATCTGCCAAATATATCAATGAGCGCCATTTGCCGGACAAGGCCATTGACGTTATCGACGAAGCCGGGGCCAGTCAGCGTTTGTTGCCGGTATCCCGGCGCAAGAAGACTATTGGTGTACCCGAAATCGAGCAGATTATTGCCAAGATGGCCCGGATCCCGGAGAAATCTGTTTCTGCGTCTGACAAAGAAGTGCTTAAGAATCTGGATCGCAATCTGAAAATGGTGGTCTTTGGTCAGGACAATGCTATCGAAACCCTGACCAATGCTATTCGCTTGTCTCGTTCAGGTCTTGGTAATGAAACCAAGCCCATTGGTAACTTCCTGTTTGCCGGTCCCACCGGTGTGGGTAAAACCGAGGTAACCCAGCAACTCGCCAAGATTATGGGCGTGGAACTGGTGCGTTTCGATATGTCCGAATATATGGAGCGCCATGCGGTTAGCCGCTTGATTGGTGCGCCTCCAGGTTATGTGGGTTTCGATCAAGGTGGTCTTTTGACCGATGCCGTGATCAAGCATCCCTATTCGGTGGTGCTCTTGGATGAGATAGAAAAGGCCCACAGTGATATCTACAACATCCTGTTGCAGGTGATGGACCACGGTACGCTGACCGACAACAATGGTCGCAAAGTCGATTTTCGCAATGTGGTATTGGTGATGACCACCAACGCCGGTGTGCAGGAAACGGTGCGCAAGTCTATCGGCTTTAAGCAGCAGGATCACAGTCATGATGCACTGGCAGAAATCAACCGCATCTTCAGTCCCGAATTCAGAAACCGGTTGGATGGGATCATTTGGTTTAATCATCTCGAGCCTGATGTGATCCTCCAAGTGGTGGATAAATTTGTTGTGGAGCTGGAAGTGCAGTTGGACAACAAAGGTGTATCTTTGGAATTCACCAATGCTGCCAGGACATGGCTGGCTGAAAAAGGCTATGACAAAGCCATGGGGGCCAGACCGATGGCCAGAGTGCTGCAGGAGCACGTTAAGAAAGAGTTGGCAAACGAACTGCTGTTCGGTCGTTTAGCCGATGGCGGCAGCGTCAAAATCGATGTGAAAAACGACAAGTTGTCTTTTCACTATCCAGTGGCCAAGAAGTCCAAGGCCGAAGCCTGATAGAGCCATGGTCCAAATAAAAAAGCCCAACTTTTGTTGGGCTTTTTTGATCATTCTATCAATTAACGCGCGCGATAAATAATCCGACCCTTGGACAAATCATAAGGGGTCATTTCGACTGTGACTTTGTCGCCGGTGAGGATACGGATATAGTTTTTGCGCATTTTGCCGGAAATGTGCGCAGTTACCACGTGACCGTTCTCTAATTCAACACGGAACATCGTATTTGGAAGTGTATCCAGCACGGTACCTTCCATTTCAATACAGTCTTCTTTCGCCATTTAAAAAAATTACCTTTGTTAATACATCGTTGTCAGCATAAATTCACCCGACAAAATGCCTGTCTAAGCCGCAGAAAGAGGGCTTTAAAACAACCGCCTAGTGATTACAGTCTATTTCAAGACTTAGGTTTCTGGACAGGGTAGGGCAAAATGCCGCGCAGATTTTGCCCAATATCCTTTACAGTGTAAAGCGTTAGCCGTGTTTTTTTACCACTAAGTGCCATTGGTGGTTGATGAAACGCTGATGTGGCAGGAAATTGGCTTTGTAATTCATTTTGGCACAATCATCCACCTGATAACCTAGATAGAGGAATTCTTTGTCCATCTGCCTGGCCATTTCTATTTGCTTTAAAATGGCAAAGGTTCCCATAGAGCGCTTCTCACATTCAGGATCAAAGAAAGTGTAAAGTGCCGATAATGCATCGGGTACCTCATCGGTCACGGCAACGCCAACCAACTTGTCTTCCTGATGAAACTCAATAAAGCGCATATTACCGGCAGAGCGACCGATAAAATGGCGATACTGTTCGAGGCTTGGGGGGTACATGCTGCCTTCAGCGTGCCGTGCGCCGATATAGCGTTCATACAGATTGTAATACGAGTCAATGTCTTCATCCCCGAATGTAACATCAATATCGGTGTTGCGCTTAAGGATGCGCTTTTGACTGGAGGATGGTGAAAACACTGCTACTGGAATACGAATGGATTCGCAGGCTGAACAGCTCGGGCAATGAGGCCGGTAAATGTGCTCTCCGCTGCGTCTGAAGCCTGCCGCCAACAGATTACCGTACAGCTCTGCTGCTGGCTCATATTCATCGCTAAGCACAATTAACTGCTCTTGCTGCTGTGGCAGATAACTGCAGGGAAAAGGCCGTGTTAATGCGAACTTCATGGGCTCACTATGAACTGGATTGACTGAGGCGTCCAGCAACCTTCAGGGGCCGGCGTACCAGCACTTTGGTGAAGTCGTTTCAGGAATTGTTGGCGCGGAATTTCTGTCGCGCCTAAAGAGGCCAGATGCGGGTTTTGTAATTGACAATCGATAAAGTCAAAATGGTATTTTAGCAGGTGATTTACTAAAAACAGCATGGCCAGCTTGGAGGCATCGGTGCGCAGGTGAAACATGGATTCGCCACAAAAAACCTTGCCCATACCTAAACCATAGAGCCCGCCGACTAATTCTTCCTCTTCCCATATTTCCACCGAGTGGGCATAGCCCGCTCTATGCACGGCTTGATAGGCGGCTATCATCTGTTTGGTGATCCAAGTACCGCTGCTGCCCCTCGGCGTGCTGGCGCAAGCCTCAATAACCCGGTCAAAGGCAAGGTTGAGACTGGCGCGATATCTTCCCGAGCGTGCCAGCTTGGCCAGGCTTTTCGAGCAGTAGAAATCCTTTAGCTCCAAGATGCCGCGTTTAGAGGGTGACCACCAGAGAATGGGCTCACCCTCGCTGAACCAGGGGAAAATACCATTTTGGTAGGCAAGCAGCAGTCGCTTAACCGATAAATCGCCGCCAAAGGCTAATAACCCATCCGGCTCAATCAGCGCGTTGTCAGGACGGGGGAACCGAAGCCGGTGATCGAGTTTGATAAACTGCTCTTGCATAAGAAAAATAAGGCCTCTTTCGAGGCCCGGATTATTTCAGCGCGTCCAGATACTTTTCTGCATCAAGGGCGGCCATACAGCCGGTGCCGGCTGAGGTAATGGCCTGACGATAAACATGGTCGCAGACATCCCCTGCGGCGAATACACCAGGGATGCTGGTCGCGGTAGCATTGCCTTCCAGACCACTTTGGATCCTGATGTAACCATCATGCATATCCAACTGACCGACAAACATATCGGTATTGGGTTTGTGACCAATGGCTACAAACAAGCCGGTAACGGCCAGTTCACTGGTGCTGTTATTTTCTGTGCTACGAAGACGAAGGCCATTGACGCCCATATCATCGCCTAACACTTCATCCAGCGTTTGGTTCAGGTGCAATACAATATTGCCATTTTCAACCTTGTCCATCAGCCGATCGGTGAGGATTTTTTCACTGCGGAAGCTGTCACGGCGGTGTATCAGGTGCACTTCTGAGGCGATATTGGACAGATACAGTGCTTCTTCCACGGCAGTATTGCCACCACCAATAACCGCTACTTTCTGCTTGCGATAAAAGAAGCCATCGCAGGTGGCACAAGCTGATACGCCTTTACCCATAAAGGCCTGCTCACTCTCCAAGCCCAGGTACTTGGCAGAGGCGCCGGTGGCAATGATCAGCGCATCGCAGCTATAAACACCTTGATCGCCTTTAAGAATAAAGGGACGCACCTTGAGATCAACTTCGTTAATGTGGTCGAAGATAATCTTGGTATCAAAACGCTCGGCGTGCTTTTGCATGCGCACCATTAAATCCGGTCCTGTCAGTCCTTCAGGATCGCCTGGCCAGTTCTCCACTTCAGTGGTGGTGGTCAACTGACCGCCTTGCTGCATACCGGTGATCAGCACAGGGTTAAGATTAGCTCGGGCAGCATAGACTGCAGCCGTGTAGCCGGCAGGGCCGGAACCAAGAATCATCAGGCGGCTATGCTTTATGTCAGCCATAATATCTCCAATTGTCTAACTCTAATCTGGGGTTGTTTGAGCTTGTATGGCTCAGTGGCGTTGTTGCAATTCCAGTCTGCGTAAGAACTCAGCCATCACTTCGTAATACAGAGCTTGTCCAAGAAACTTGTCTTCAACCGCCGAATCGATACTGGGGTTATCGTTCACTTCGATAACCGCCACTTTTCCTTCTTTGGTTTGCTTTAAATCGACACCATAAAAGCCGTCGCCGATCAAACGGCAGGCTTTCAGTGCGGCTTCCAGTACCGCTTGCGGTACTTCATAGGTCGGTAGGGTATCAAATTTACCTGAGGTTACCTTATTGCTGCCGTCATCATGGCGATAGATTTGCCAATGCCCTTTCACCATGTAATAACGACATGCATACAATGGCTTGTTATTCAGCACCCCGACACGCCAATCGTATTCCGTATATAGGTACTCTTGGGCCAAAACCAAGGCGGAGGTCTTACTTAACTTTTTCATGGCATCGGCCAGTTCTTCCATGGATTTGACCTTGTACATGCCTTTAGAGAAGGCTCCGTCAGGTATTTTCAGGACAATCGGGAAACCCAGGTAATCGATGGCAGCTTGCAGGCTGTCTTTATCGGTCTGGCTCATCAACAAGGTTTTTGGCGTGGGGACCTTATTGGCGCGCAATAAGTCAGCCAAGTACACCTTATTGGTGCAACGCAAAATGGAGGTTGGATCGTCTATGACTACCATACCTTCAGCTTCGGCCTTTTTTGCAAAGCGATAAGTGTGGTGGTCAATCGAAGTGGTTTCGCGAATAAAGAGTCCGTCATATTCAGCTAAACGCACATAGTCTTTGGCACCAATCGGCTCCAGGTTAATGCCAAGTTTTTCTGCCGCTTTAACAAAGTTGCTCAGCGCCTTCTTATCGCTGGGCGGTAGTTTTTCCTCTGCATTCACCAGCATAGCCACTTCATATCGGTAATGTTTGCGGGCTTTGGGTTTTCGCCAAAGCCTGTTGCTGTAACGCTCTAAGGTATTGGCTAGAAACTCTTGCTCTTCTTCAACGGTAATTTCCTTAAGGGAGAGAGCATGAACGCGTTCTAAAGACCATTTTTTATCTTTTTCAAGTGTTACTTCCAAGATGGGAGCAGGAAAGCGCTCAAAGAGGTCTTTAGCCAATTCGCTCAACTCGGGCTCTATGCTCTCGCCCAGGAAAACCTTAAAGGTCAGACTTTTCTGTCCGGCGGCCGCTTTGAGCTTGGCCATCGACTTATTCACTTCTTCAAGTTGCAAGCTATAAAGGTTTTTCTGGCGCAAGTCATTGAGTACGGTGATATTGGGGATCACCTTGTGTCCTCTCGCTTCGGCCAGTAATGAGCAGTAGTAGCCACGACCAAGGGCACGTTTGTTGCGGCAAAAGTTCAGTACCCTGACGGTCTTTTCGCCTTTGATTTCGGTTTTTTCCAGGTATTGCTCAAAAGAGATCACTTCTTTGCTGGGGAAGTAGGGGGCCCAATCGGCCAAATCGTCTACAACGATAAAATAACCTGACATAGTTTTTCCTTTTGCGCGGGTGCGTCCTGATGTCGTATTTGCTCAGTAAAATACACCAATTTATCCCTGCTAAATAATAGTTTTACTCGATGAAGCTGGCAGATTCAGCAGATTGCAGTTTTATGAATAAGCCTTAAACTAACGCCACACGCAAATTCGAGCTTAAGCCGTTGGAAAGCCTGCAAACACGTCTTGCCACTGCGGCTGACATCCCTAATCTTGCTGCTCTGGAAAAGGCCTGTTTCGAGACAGATCGCCTATCCAAACGCAGTTTCAGTTATTTTATTCGTCAGGGTCACTGTTCGTTGATTGTCTCTTATCAAGGTCAGATCTTGGCTGGCTATGCGTTAGTGCTTTATCGCAAAGGAACACAGTTGGCGAGGCTCTATTCGATTGCGGTATCAGGTGAATTTCGCGGAAAAGGGGTGGCACAACTTTTACTCAAAGAAGTAGAGCGGCTGGCCAGTGAAGAACTGTGTATTTTCCTTCGACTGGAAGTACGGGTAGACAATGACGCCGCAATTACTCTGTATAAAAAGCTAAAATACCGCAGTATCGGTAAAGTAGAAGGCTACTACGAGGATGGCGCCGATGCATTGCAAATGGAAAAAAGCCTGACCCAGGCCAAGCTCAGTAAAAATCCCACCAAACGCTACGAACAACAGACCGATTTCACCTGCGGACCGGCCAGTTTAATGATGGCCATGAATAAGCTACAACCAGACTATGAGATGGGACTGGAAGAAGAAATTCAGATTTGGCGGGAAGCGACTACTGTATTTATGACCTCTGGCCATGGTGGTTGTAGCGGTTTTGGCCTGGCGCTCAGCGCTTGGCGCCGGGGGTTCAAGGTGCATCTGTACAATAACCAAACCTCAGTACCTTTCATCAATAGCGTCAGGGATCCGCAGAAGAAAGTGGTGATCGAGCAGGTGCATCAGCATTTCATAAAACAATTGGAACACACCGATGTATTGATCCGCTACTCACCGCTAACCCTGCCGCAATTGGATCAGTATCTTTCCCAGGGGGCGGTGTTAGTCAGCCTTATCAGCATGTGGCGACTAACCAGAGATAAAGCACCACATTGGGTGCTGGTGTCTGCCGCTAACCAGGACTGTGTCACCATCACCGATCCTGAGCGAGATAGAGAACCCTGGCAAACGGAGCTGGACTTTACTGATGTGCCTGTAGAGCGCCAGGAGTTTATTCGGATGGCCTCGTTTGGCCGCGACAGGTTGACAAGCACGCTGGTGATTTATCGCTGATTTGCGATGAAGTAACCAAATGCGACGAGCACATTTTGTACAGAAGCTGATAGACTAATATTAAGGCATTTGAAATTTGAGGTAGCCTGATGGCGCAGTCATTGACCACCATGCTCAGGGATGGACGAAGCTATATGGACACCTGGCCCATGCAAAAGGAACTCTATCCTTTGTTTCCTGAATGCCGGGTGATTGCCGCTACTCGCCTTGGCATCAAAGTGATGCCTCCTTTGGCTATTCTGGTTGCCATCGTCCATTACACCGTGCTGGGGCAGGATAACCTTCCGCAAAGTATTGCCTTGGCAGCCTTTTTCTTAAGTATGCCTCTGCAGGGCTTGTTGTGGCTCGGCCATCGTTCTAATCAGATGCTGCCCCCGGGGTTGGTTGCCTGGTACAAAGATCTGCATCAGAAAATGCGATTGCACGGCTGTCAGGTGCAAATGGTCAAAGCCAGGCCAAGGTATAAGGAATTAGCAGGACTACTCAAAACCGCATTCAGTGAACTGGACAGGGTATTCACCAAGCAGTGGTTCTGATCTTCATTTAGCATTTCATCAATAAGGGCTCCTCTGGGAGCCCTTTGTATTTGCAACATTTGGTCAAAACTTTGCTTGTGTTGGGTGACATTCGCCGATTGCAGTGCAACAATCTGCTTTCCAATCAAGGATTTGACAAACATGAAAATGAAATTGTTGAAAAGCTTCGCCATTGCCTTGTCGCTGATATCAGCCTTTGTAAAGGCCGAAACTGACCAGCAAAGACTCAGCGCTGTGGACCTGTTTCAATTGGAATATGCTGCCGATCTGGAGATAAGCCCCAATGGAGACCGGGTTTATTTTGTCCGCCATTTTATGGATATCCAGAGTGACAAGAAGCTGGGCAATATCTGGTTTGTGGATCTCGATGGGAAAATGCGTCCGCTGACCAGCGGTAAACATAGCGATCGTGGATTAGCACTGTCCCCTGATGGTCAAAAACTGGCTTATACCTCCAATGCATCAGGCAGTTCGCAAATTCATATGATGTGGTTGGATAATGGGCAACAAGCCAAACTCACCAATCTGCAAGAAGCGCCTGCGCAACTGAGTTGGTCGCCCGATGGGCGCTTTTTAGCCTTCAGCCAGTTTGTGCCAGAGGAGACTAAGGCACCGGTATCCCTCAAAGGCAAACCCAGTGATGCCAAATGGGCTGAGCCTGCTGTGTTCATCGACGATCTTTATTACCGTCAAGATGGTGCAGGTTACAACAAACCCGGCCATCAGCAGATTTTCGTGCTTAGCACCGACGGTGGTACCCCAAGACAGCTGACTTTTGATGCCTTCGATCATGGTGGTCCTTTGAGTTGGGGAGCCGATGGTCAACACTTGTATTTCTCCGCCAATCGCCATGCAGATCATGAAATGGTACCACTGAATACCGAGCTGTACCGCTTGGCTATCGACAGTGGCGAGATTCAGGCGTTAACCGATAGAAATGGGCCGGACCAATCCCCACATGTCTCTCCTGATGGTAAATGGCTGGCTTATCTGGGCTTTGATGATAAAGGCACAAACTATGAGAACCAGCGCCTTTATCTGATGCCCACAGAGGGAGGTAAAAACAAGGTACTCACCAGCGACTTGGATCGCAGCATCAATCAAATCCAGTGGGATGCTAAGAGCAAAGGGCTGTATTTCAGTTTTGATGATATGGGTAAGACCAAGCTGGCGTATCAATCCCTAAACGGTAATAGGCAGATTCTTACCGACACATTAGGTGGCCAGTCTCTGGGCAGACCCTATGCCAGCGGTGAATTCGCCGTATCCAAAGGCGATGCGGTGGCGTTCAGCTATTCTGTGCCATCCCGTCCGGCCGATGTGGCCTTGGTTAAATCAGGTAAAACCAAGGTACTTACCCATCTTAATGAGGATGCTCTGGGACACAAGACATTAGCCAGGGTTGAAGAAATCTGGTTCAAATCAAGCGCTGACAATCTGGATATTCAGGGATGGGTGGCATATCCACCGGATTTTGATCCTGCTAAGCAATATCCGCTTATTCTGGAAATTCATGGTGGTCCGGTAGCTAACTATGGTCCGCATTTCGCCTCTGAGATCCAGTTATATGCCGCAGCGGGCTATGTGGTGCTCTATGTTAATCCCAGAGGCAGTGACAGCTACGGTGAGGACTTTGCACAGAAAATTCATTTAAATTATCCCAGCCAGGATTATGATGATTTGATGTCTGGTGTGGATGCGTTGATCAAAAAGGGGAACATTGATCCAAAGCGCCTGTATGTTACCGGCGGCTCAGGCGGCGGGGTACTGACCGCCTGGATTGTGGGACATACTGACCGCTTCAAGGCGGCGGTGGTGGCTAAGCCGGTCATAAACTGGTTCAGCTTTGTGCTGACGGCGGATTATTACCCTTTCTTCACTCAATATTGGTTTGGCAAAAAGCCCTGGGAAGATATGCAAGGCTATATGCAGCGCTCTCCCATCAGTTATGTGGGCAATGTCAAAACCCCCACCATGTTGCTCACCGGTGAAGCGGATTACCGTACGCCGATTTCTGAAACTGAACAGTTCTATCAGGCACTCAAGTTACAGGGGGTTGAGACCGCCATGGTGCGTATCCCTGGCGCTTCTCATGGGATCTATATGCGCCCGAGCAATTTGATGAGCAAGGTCGAGTATATTCTTTGGTGGTTCTCTCAGTATCAGCCTGCACAGGAGCCCTAGTGCATGTTGTTGCTGATTATTTATATCGCGATTGCCATTGGAGTATCTTTCCTGTGTTCCATCGCTGAGGCAGTGATCCTGAGTGTGTCCACTGCCTACATTTCGGTATTGGAAGGGGAAGGGCGGCAATCCGGGCAGTTGTTGCAAGCACATACACAGGATATTAACCGGCCGCTTTCCGCCATCCTTACCCTGAATACCTTTGCTCATACCTTTGGCGCAGCTGGCGCTGGGGCACAGGCGGCCATTATCTTTGGTGATGCCTATCTTGGTCTGGCGTCTGCCATTTTGACCCTGATGATATTGATATTCTCTGAAATTATTCCCAAAACCTTGGGAGCCACCTACTGGCGGCAATTGGCGCCGGCCACGGCCTACTTGCTCAAATATCTGATATTGATGATGTATCCCTTTGTGAAGATGTCTCAATGGCTGACCCAGCACATCGCCTCAGAAAACCCCCTGCGAGGCCTTAATCGTGATGAGTTAGTGGCAATGGCGCAGCTCTCCAAGCAAGAAGGACAATTGGCCATTCAGGAAGCCAATATCCTCGAAAATCTGTTGGCGTTGCATCAGATGAAAATTCGTGATGCCATGACCCATCGCACAGTGGTGTTTTCTTTACCCGAGAACATGCAGGTAGAGACGTTCTTTCACAAGCATGATGACGTCAGCTTCTCACGTATTCCCGTGTACGAAGAAGAGCCAGAAAAAGTCAGTGGCTTTGTGCTGAAAACTGACCTGTTACTGGCCCAGGCCAGGGGGAACGGGCACCGACAGCTCAAAGAATATCGCAAGGATATGGTGACCATGCTCAGCAGCATGCCGTTGGCGCAAACCTTTGACTATTTTCTGAATAACCGTGCGCATATGCTGCTGGTGGTCGATGAGTATGGTGGGCTGGAAGGGATCCTGACGCTGGAGGATTTGCTGGAGGCACTGATTGGCATGGAAATCGTTGATGAGAAAGATAAAACCATCAGCATGAAAAAATTGGCCCACTTAATGGCAAAACGCCGTGAAACGGACATGATTATCAAGAAGAACGATTGATAACAGGCGAAGTTGACAAGGGAGTGGTCCGTCACGCCTTGATTGCGGAATATGCTCAATGCACGATGAAAACAGTACGCCTTCCCTTGAGCCATTGTTGAAATACGCCCAGCGAATTAACTGCGCCAAGGGCGATGAACTCATTCATCATAGCGACAACAATCTTTATTTTTACCGGCTGATAAGTGGTGATGCCAGTGTTCGTTTGGTTCGCCAGCAACACCTTATCCAAGTGATGAACGTCAATGCAGGGGATTGGATTGGACTGCGTCCGATGGAAGTGCAGGAGCGATATGGGTTCAGTCTTATTTGCAATGGAGAGTGTGAATTTGATCGTATCCCGTGGTCAGAGATCGAAGAATCGATACAAACAGCGATAGCTGACGCCCAATTGGCGACATTTTCTCACCGACTCCATGTCGTTGGCTTATTGATCAACACCTTCTTACGCAACTACCCCAATGTCTCCGCCGACTTCTTAAAAGATCTGATTAAAAGTGCCCGCTTTACCCGCCTTGAGGAAAATCAAACCCTCTTTGGTCATGGTGACAAGGGACAGGTAATGTATTTTCTGCTTAGCGGCAAAATAGACGTCTATGTGGGTGAAGGGCAGTTAAAGCGGGTTGGCGAAATTTTCCATGGCGAACCTTTTGGCGAGATGTCTCTGTTCAGTAATGAAAGTCGTAATGCCACCTTGGTGGCTACCCGCTCAAGTGACATAGTCAGCTTGGACAGAAGGCATTTTGATCGGCTGTCGATTAAGTACCCCTGGTTAAGCACCTATATCGTCAGCAGCCTTATCGACAGGATCAAGAAACAAAAAGAACGGGGTAAGCGGGAAATCAAACCGGTAAACCGGCTGCTGCTTCAAATTGGTGGTGGTGAGACCCATAAGCTGGGCAAGCGCCTAAAAGATATGCTGGTGTTGCGTGATGTGCGTTTGGTGAGCCGCGAGGAGATCCGCCAGCATTTTGGCGACAAACCCCTTGAACAGCTGGTGCACACCAAACTGGTAGATTACCTTGAAAACGCAGAACAACTGAATCCTACCAATATTTTCTACGCGCAAATAGACGACCTGGAATGGACCAAGTTCTGTCTTGAGCGCGCCGATGAGGTGTGGATGCTGGTCAACACTCAGGAACTACCCGTCAGCACCAAAAAGCAGCTTGCCCCCTTGCTACCGATGTATTCCTGGCAGAAGCAGAAGAAATTCTTGATCCTGCATCATCCCGGCAGTATTGCGCAAAGTGCCCGCTGGCTGGACAGCATTGCCTGTGAACGACATTTCCACACCAATGGTGAGCAGGGCTCTATGGAGCGTCTTACCCGCTATCTGACCGATAAGTCATTTGGTTTGGTGCTTGGGGGAGGGGGCGCTCGCGGATTCGCCCAGGTAGGGGTGCTTAAGGCATTGGAAGAAGCCGGACTTAAGGTCGACTGGGTGGGTGGGACCAGCATGGGCTCCATTATCGGAGGCTGGATTGCCATGGGCTGGGATAGCACTCGCATTTCCGAAGCGGTGAAACGCTTTTTTGTCTCGGTCAACCCCCTTGGTGATTACACCTTGCCGATGATTTCACTGTCTAAAAGTCAGCGCTTGGACATGTTGCTGCAACAGGGATTTGGGGAAGTGCTGATAGAGGATCTGCCTTTACCCTATTTTTGTGTTTCCTCTGACATGAGTATTGCCAAGGAAAAAGATCATGAACGCGGTATTTTGTGGAAGGCGGTCAGAGCCAGTGTCTCCATTCCCGGGGTGGTAGCGCCTGCTATTGAAGATGGACATTATCTTGTGGATGGTGGGCTGTTCAATAATTTGCCCTGCGATCTGATGCGCCAGCGCAACAACGGGCCTATTGCCGCCATCGACGTCAGCCCCGATGATACTTACCTGACGCAACTGGAGTCTGTGCCATCACCTTGGCTCGTCATACTGAATAAGCTGATGGGGCGGCCTCAGCCAAAAGTGCCGACCATATTAGATACGCTTTTACGCTCTTCTTTACTGGCCAGCAAAGACAGACAACGCGCCAACCGGGAAATCGTTGATTACTTCCTGCAACCCAGTATTCAAAACGTTGGCATGCTCGATTTTAAGCATGCCGAGCGCATTATGGCCATGGGCTATCAGGAAGGTCTGCGGTTATTAGAACAAGGACAAATCAGTCAAATACCGCAATGATCTGACGGCTAATGGCGACCAATTCCCCCTTACTATCCCAAATATTGGCTTCGCTGTGGCAATAGCCGTCGGCTGCCTGGCGGGTTTGCGCCTGATAGGCAAACCATTCATCGGGTGCCACGGGACTGTGGGGATGAATAAATTCCAGATTCCAACTCATGGTACTGGCGGGTGCAGGCCAACGCAGCATCTGCAATATGGTGGGGGGCCAGGCATCAATCAGGGCAATTAAATGGGCATCGGTAACTTGTTCTGGTGCTTCTTTAAAACGCATCCAGCCGTGCACATTTGACTCTTTTTTGCCGGTAAAGGGCAGGCCGCCTTCCACCATGGCCAGGTCCATATGTTGCAGAAACTTCGGGGTTACCTTTGGGATTTGCGGAATAAAAGCGGCCTTCTTTGGCGGCGCCATCTGGTGCTTGTCGTGGTTTTCGATTCGAATTTTCGACTCTCTGTCTACGCCAAAGCAAGCCTGACAAAAT
Source organism: Aliiglaciecola sp. CAU 1673 (assembly GCF_029223185.1). Taxonomy (GTDB): domain Bacteria; phylum Pseudomonadota; class Gammaproteobacteria; order Enterobacterales; family Alteromonadaceae; genus Bowmanella. Next base: position 211,711 of record NZ_JARHUG010000004.1, on the reverse strand, counting down.
ACCGCCACCTGGTCATTTTGCACGGCTTTTGCAACCACCTGGCTGACATTGCGCCCTTCGCGCAGCACTTCCACATCGATACGAAAGGGCAAATCCGGCTCCAGGGGACCAATAAAGTTGGTGGTTAAAGATCGCAAGCATCGATCCTGACTGACTTTCTCCCTGAGGGCGGCATACAGCAAAGCGGCGGATAAACCGCCGAAGAGAGTACGGCCTTGCGCCCAACTCTTTGGCACCGTAAGGCTATGTGCAGGATCGCTTGCCGATGCTTTGGCTTGGTGGATTAGCTCATCGATATTCATAAACAGCCCCAGTGAATACGTTGTTATAAAGCTTAACTGGTCGGATGTCCTTGGTAAAGGCGAGGTCGGGATCACCTTTGTGTTTTTCGATAAAAAATATTTAACAAATTATTGATAATTGTCTGTTAAAAGAGCAGATTATTGGTGACTGGAGCCGACTCCCCATTCTTTGCGCGGCGTCTGATTTTTGCTGAACAAGGAGAGCAGCACCAACGGGGTATCAGTTTTGGCCTTTAGTGACGAAGAACTCATCATTAAGCAGTATCACAAAGTTGTGAGGGCCCTTATTCCTTACCAGCAGCAAAACAAACTGTTGGAGGGGCTCAACAAGTTTTCTGGTCAATTGCCTGGCCGGATTAGAGCAGTGATCAAGAAAGAAGTCATGCGGCTGACTTCGCCCACTGACACGCCCGCTGATAATTCTGCCTTCGCCCAATTCCCTGTAAAAAAGTTCAAGCATTTTGGCGTCACGATGCGATTGGACCGGGTCGGCAAGGAAATCCTCGAAAAAGAGTCTCAGCTTTATCAAGACCGCTATACCGTTGGGGTGCTTGAGTCTGTGATGAGTTCCGAGTCTTATCAATCACAGGTAAGGCTCGCGCAACAAAAGAAAATTGTTGAAGCCTTTACTGTTCAGACCCAAACCCTTGAGGATATTGAGTTTGGCCCTGACTTAGCCATTTGCCCCAATTATCCGGTGTTTTGTACCCACTTTGAAAAAGGCAAAAGCCTGCCAATTGCCGCGTTGTCAGCCTTTGGCATAACGGTAGAAACCATCAGAACACCTGCTTATGAAGACATCAACGAAGGGGAATTCAGCTTTGTCTTTCCCGATGTTTTTGGTTTTTGCGCGAAGGGTACGGAGCTTCGCTACCGATTTAAGGGGATCAGTTTTAACAAGGACACCAGTAAGTTCGAAACGCAATTCGCTCTCAGTCCCGCCAATGATGAGAAACTGATCCAGCGGCTGGGCCAGTATATCTTGAACGTTCAGACTCAATTGCCTTTGCAGCGTGACTTGGAAATGGAACGCACCATGCACAACCTGGAGCGCGACAGAGTGCTGGATAACAGTCCCTGGCTGCCCATTTTTTTGTGTAAGAGTCCGGTAGGATTAAGGCCCACTGTCGCCTTATTGACCCAGGCCAATATGAAAGCCAATCCCAATCTGAAATCCGGGCGCGACCTGCCTTGCAGACAGATCATGGATAAGGTGTTGGTGGAAATGAAGGAGTGTGACGAGACGTTTCTGTTGATGGGCAGGATAAACAGTAAGCAAGGCCCTGTAGATATCGCTGCTACCCATCGTGAGTTAATTGACAGGGGACTGCTTGGGCAATTTATTCGACTGTTGATGGACAGTGGTGAATTTGTGGTTTATCACCTGCGGCTCAGATGGGTTGAGAATAGGGAGCGCGTCATGGCGTTTGGCTCCCATGACATCATTCCAAGCGATTATCCGGAGCTTGAGAAAATGACCCATATTCTCTATTGCCGCGATGTATCCAGTTGGATTGGCAAACTGCAGGAACGCTCTCCTAAGCCCTTTAAAGTGTTCCCCAAGTCATTTATTAACACTGATGATAAATGGCAGCTGGATGTACTGATGGAAGAGGCCATGGATAGGCGCAAGGAGCCGCGTTACACCCTTAACAAAGCGGCGACGGTGCGCACGGGACTGCTGACCAGTTATGAAGCTGTGGTTACCGATATTTCTGCCTGCGGTATGCGTCTTACCCTGGACGACGAAGATTTTATGGCGCCCGAAGAGGTGAAAGTGACGGTGCCGGGTCTCAGACTTAAGGGAGAGAGTTACAAGGTGCTCTCATACAACCCCCGAGATAAAAGTTTGCGGTTGCAACTTCAGGTCAATAAGAGCAAAGCAGCAGAATTCATACAAGAAACGGTGGTAAGGAATACAGAGTATTTTTCACCACGGGATATTATTCGTCAGCAGCGCAATGTCCATCGCTTTATCTGGGAACTGGCCATGCGTCATGTGCCTGCGATCGCCGTACTGGTTGCTCAGAACCGCTTTACTATCGACAGGCTGAGAACGGTGTATGGTTCGCAGGACTCAACCGATTTAAAACCCTTTCATTCCTTCCAGCATCAGGTTTCGCTGCATGGCTTCTTCGCCGATAAAAAAGCCGATAAACCCAAGTCGTCCCTGCTGCAGGATATGCTCAGTAATAAGCGTCAGGAGGCGCACGCCGTGCATTGTGTGCGCCGCGACGACGGCCGCACTATTTATATTGAAGAGCAGGATTTTTTATATGGACACCTGCGCAATCAAATTTGTGACAAGGTCGCCAGTGATGCCATTTTTGCCTGTGTGAGTCAGATAAATGCGGTCAAATGTAAGGACTATACTTGCCTGACAACCAAACGGCTGGCACAGTTGTCAAAAATTGATAAAGGGGCCTACGAAAAGATGAAGGAAATTCAAAAAGCCTACACCCACGTTTTATATATCACCAATATTTCTGAATTTCACAACGCCCTGTTAAAAGCCGGAATTTATCCGGTGAAGTCGATGGCGGTGGCCAGTTAACAGTCAAAAAGTCCGTCTTTCGGCGATTCAGTTGCTGTCCTCCAGTTCTAATGCTCGTATTTTTCCCTTTATATCTTTAAACCGGTTGGCGTTTGCTGCGCTAAGTTGATGTCCTTGTAATTCATTCACCAGTGCCGAAATCGACGCTTTCTTGTGCTCTTTTGTGGCGGTTTCTGCCATGCAATGCAGTAAGTTAAGACTGAAAGCCGGCTCATCGGGAAACAAAATATAGGCCTGGTAGAACAAATCCTTAGCTTCTGAAAACTGGTTTTTAACGTAAAAGGCTTGTCCTTGCTGGTTAAAAGACACGGCCCGGGCTCGTTTTTCTCCCAATAACTCCTCGTTTTTGGCCATCTTCAAACTGGTAATGGTGCGCTCATTCTCATCTGGCAGTTGTTTGAGTTTTTGTTCCAGTTCCAGCAGCATTTCAGAGGCTCGACAGTCATTGCCAAGCCCGTGCCAGGCACTGACCGCATCTGACAAGGTGGATGCATCCATGGATTGGGTATCCAGCATGGCCTCGTCGGCTAATAACTCCGCCGCTTTTTTGTTGTCCTCTTCCATTAGGGCTGCCAGTGCAGCCAAGTAGTTGCGCTTGGCATCAACATCCTGCAATTGATTACCACGCGCAGCACTACCAATCAAAAAACGGGTCAGTTGCAGATAACGACTGCGTTCTTGCTGTGGCTTTTGCTCGGCCAGGTCGAGGTAAACCCGGGCCAGATCCATGGTAATGTCATAATAGCGCTCACGAAAATTACGGTTGGATTCTCGCTTTTTCTCGAGCAGGCCGATGGCCATATCCACCTCATCACGCATTTGGTAGAGATTGGCTTTTAAGAGCGCAGCCGAAACCGACAGCTCGCTTTCTTTAATGCGGTCGATGTATTGCTGTGCCTTGTCGTACTCCTTTCGCTCAATATTGATCCGCGTCAGCCACTCGCAGGCTTTGTCATTGGTCAGGTGGGTATCCAGCAGGGCTTCGAGCATCTTCTCGCTTTTTTCCACCTCACCATTTTTGTAGGTGCATTGGATAAGGCCCCATTTGGCCCATAAAATTTTATCCGAGGTTTTGAGTATGCCTTCATAAATGGCGGCACCTTCGGCATAACGCTCCAGCCTGACCAACAACCTTGCCTTAAGTTTGACCATGGGGGTTTGGTATTTGGGACGCTCATTGACCTTCAGCATCTCGTCCAGCAGTTCCAGTGCCTGCTGATTTTGCTCTTGATCCATCAGTTTGAGTACCGGCAGCAGGTAGCGATTTTGCTGAATGCAAGCCATCAGGCTTTTTTCCAGGTTACGTATGGTGTAGGGCTTTAACACCAATGCATCGGGGTGGACGTCGAATATCTGGCCGATAATGACCGGGAAGCGATCGGAAGTAATAAAGATGATACAGGTAGAGGGTTTGATCAGGCCTTCCTGCTGAAGTTCATTGACCACTTCCACCCCGTTTTTGTGCAGGCCGAGATGGAAATCCATCAGAACAAGGTCGTAGTGACGTTGGCGCAACACCGATTTGAGTTCCCGTCCGTGGCTGTAACAACCTACATCGGAAAAGCCCATACCCATCAAAAGATTTCTCAAGTTGATTCGGGCAACCCCGTTGTCCTCAACGATAGCAATATTGATTTTGGTGGCTTGCAAACCCTGACTCCGGACCGGGGACACTGCAAAACCATCATAGCAATCAATAGTCTTCGCTGCAGGTGCATTGAACAAAAAGTTGTCATTCATTATTCAGCCACTTGCGGCCTGATGAACATGTACAAGGAAGTTGTCATTGGACCAATCAAATTTTTACAACTTTACGTTAACGTGAAGGTAAAAATTCTGCTAATGTGGGACACACATTTTTTACAACTAACGGTCATAATAATGAATGACCAACAGATGCAAAGGTGAGCCATGAAACATGTCCCTTTACTGATCAACGGTGAGTTTATTTCCTCTCAGTCAGATCAGCAGATCGAGGTTACCAACCCGGCCAACAATGAAGTCATCGCCAAGGTACCTTGTGCAACCAGCAATGAGATGGAAGTGGCAATCGCCAGCGCCAAAGAGGCATTCACAACCTGGCGCAATGTGGCAGTCCCTGAACGTGCCCGTTTAATGATGCGCTATCAGGCGTTGTTAAAAGAGCATCATGATGAAATTGCAAAGATCCTGAGTAAGGAAACCGGCAAGACGTTTGACGATGCTAAAGGCGATGTATGGCGAGGTATCGAAGTGGTTGAGCAGGCCATGAACATTCCGGCTTTACTGATGGGCGAAACGGTGGAAAACGTTGCCCGTGGTATCGACACTTACAGCTATATTCAGCCTCTGGGTGTGTGCGCCGGTATTACGCCTTTTAACTTCCCGGCTATGATCCCGCTGTGGATGTTTCCGTTAGCCATTGCTGCCGGCAATACCTTTGTGCTTAAGCCTTCCGAGCAGGATCCGCTGACGCCGACCCGCCTGGCAGAGTTATTCCTGGAAGCCGGTGCGCCCAAAGGGGTACTGAACGTGGTGCACGGCGGTGCCCAGCAGGTGGATCACCTGTTGACGCATCCCGATATTAAAGCGGTCTCTTTTGTGGGCTCGGTGCCGGTTGGCCAGCATATCTACAAAACCGCCACATCCCATATGAAACGCGCGCAGTGTTTTGCCGGTGCCAAAAACCATTCGGTGATCATGCCCGATGCCAATAAGGCTCAGGTGCTGAACAGCCTGGTGGGGGCGTCCGTGGGCGCGGCCGGTCAGCGTTGTATGGCCATTTCGGTAGCGGTGTTTGTGGGTGAAGCGAAAAACTGGATCCCTGAACTGGCCGAGATGATCGCCAAGGTAAAACCTGGTCTTTGGAACGACAAAGAAGCCGGTTATGGTCCGTTGATTAGTCCTAAAGCCAGAGACCGCGTGCTGTCATTGATTGCACAAGGCAAGGCCGAAGGCGCCAGTTGCTTGGTCGATGGCTCTGGTTTTACCGTACCCGGTTATGAGAAAGGCAACTGGGTGGGGCCAACTGTATTTGCTGATGTCACCGACGATATGAGCATCTACAAAGAGGAAATCTTTGGACCCGTGCTGTGCTGCATGTCGGTGGACTCCCTGGAAGAAGCCATTGCCCTGGTTAACCGTAACCCCTTCGGTAACGGTACCAGCATCTTTACCGCAAATGGCGCGGCTGCGCGTAAGTATCAGCATGAAATCGAAGTCGGACAGGTGGGCATAAACGTGCCGATTCCGGTTCCGCTGCCATTCTTCTCCTTCACCGGCTGGAAGAATTCTTTCTACGGTGATCTGCATGCCTACGGCAAGCAAGCGGTGCGTTTCTATACTGAAACCAAGACCGTCACCAGCCGCTGGTTTGAGGACGATATTCCGCACGGTCCCAATATGACTATTTCCCTGCGATAGTTATTTCTTCGTTTGAATGGCCGGGCATGTCCCGGCCTGTTTCATTCATCTTGTGATAGGTAGATAAGACGTGAACTTTAATCTGACCGACGACCAATTGGCTTTTGCCGAAACCGCCAGACAGTTTGCCCAGCAGGAGCTGGCGCCTTATGCCGCGCAGTGGGATCGCGAGCATACTTTTCCCAAAGCGGTGATTCAAAAAGCCGGTGAGCTGGGTTTCTGTGGTTTATATACTCCCGAAGAGGCCGGAGGCCTGGGTTTATCCAGACTGGATTCATCGATTATTTTTGAGCAGCTGTCTATGGGTTGCACCACCACCACTGCCATGATGACCATTCACAATATGGCCACCTGGATGGTGGCTAGCTTTGGCACCGAAGCCGTCAAAGAAGCATGGTGTGAGTCTTTGGTCACCGGCGAGAAGCTGGCTTCCTATTGTCTGACCGAGCCTGGTAGTGGCTCCGACGCTGCATCTCTTCGCACCAGCGCCAAACGTGATGGCGATTTTTATGTGTTAAACGGCTCCAAAATGTTTATCTCTGGTGCCGGTGAAACGGAACTGTTAGTGGTGATGGTACGCACTGGCGAAGCTGGTCCCAAGGGCATCTCTGCGGTGGTGGTGCCAGCCGATGCAGAAGGTGTCATCTACGGTAAAGCCGAAGAAAAAATGGGCTGGAATGCCCAGCCTACGCGTCTGGTCACCTTCGAGAATGTCAAAGTGCCGGTGGATCATCTGCTTGGCAAAGAAGGCGAAGGCTTTAAATTTGCCATGATGGGGCTTGATGGGGGGCGTATCAATATTGCCACCTGTTCTGTTGGTACTGCGCAGCAGGCTTTGAATACCGCCAAGGCCTATATGCAGGAGCGTGAGCAATTTGGTAAACCTCTGGCTGCGTTCCAGGCGCTGCAATTTAAAATTGCCGATATGAATACCGAGTTGGTAGCGGCAAGACAAATGGTTCGACTGGCTGCGTTTAAGCTGGATAACAACGATCCCGAAAAAACAGCCTACTGCGCCATGGCCAAGCGGTTTGCCACCGATATTGGATTCAAAGTGTGCAATGAGGCACTGCAGATCCACGGTGGTTACGGTTATATTTCTGAGTATCCGTTGGAGCGCCATGTACGCGATGTACGTGTCCACCAAATACTTGAGGGGACCAATGAGATCATGCGTTTGATCATCGCCCGTCGGGTACTGGCTGAAGATGCCGGTTTGCTGGAATAAGGGAGAAACCATGAATGAGATAAGCTCTGAAGCTGCAGTGATATTTGCGGAACTGCCGGCCGGTGAAGGGAAACGCATCGGTCATGCTACGCTGAATAAACCCAAGGCGCTGAATGCGCTGAATCTGGATATGATCCGCCTGCTGCAGCCTCAGCTTGAAGCCTGGAAAGCTGATGAGGGTATTGTGGCCGTGGTGCTTGACGGCAGCGGCGACAAAGCCTTTTGTGCCGGTGGTGATGTGGTGGCCATGCATCAGGCGATGAAGGCCAGTCCCGGGAAGGTGCCTGCCATGCTGGAAACCTTCTTTACCGAAGAATATCGCCTTGATCATTTTATCCATACCTTCGGTAAGCCTTTTGTGGTGTGGGGCAACGGTATCGTCATGGGGGGCGGACTTGGCTTAATGAATGGCGCCAGTCACCGCATTGTGACTGCTACTTCCCGTATCGCCATGCCGGAGATCAGCATTGGACTCTATCCTGATGTGGGTGGAAGCTGGTTCTTAAATCGCATGCCTGGTGGGGCAGGGCTCTTTCTCGGCCTGACCGGCGCCAGCATCAATGCTGCCGATGCATTGTATATCAAACTGGCAGATTACTTTATTAATCATGAGCTTAAAGCGGACTTCCTGGCGCAACTGCAGCAATTAAAATGGGGTAATACGCAAAGCCTCAATAACGAAAAATTGAGTCAGCTGTGTTTGCAGTTCCAGCGTGACAGTCAGTTGCAGGTGCCTAGTGGCAATGTTAAAGCGCATCAGTCTCTGATCAACAAACTAACCGCTCACAACAGTGCCGCAGAAGTGGTTAATGCTATCCTCACCCATGATCCTGGTGAGGATAAGTGGTTATCCAAAGCCATCGACAACCTGCGCCGCGGCTCTCCACTGACTGCCGCTATCGTGTTCAGACAACTTCAGGAAGGCAAGCAAAGGAATCTGGAAGACTGTTTCAGAATGGAACTGGGCTTGTCCTGCCGCTGTGGTGAAACCGGTGAGTTTCAGGAAGGGGTGAGGGCACTTTTGATTGATAAAGACAATCAGCCCACCTGGCTGTATCAGAATGTAGAAGAAATCCCCCAAAAAGAAATCGACAGGTTCTTCACATCCCCCTGGAAAGCAGAAGCGCATCCATTGGCTTCGCTGGACGAATAAAGGAGATCACATGCAAATCGCGTTTATTGGTTTAGGTAATATGGGCGGGCCGATGGCGGCCAATTTGGTTAAGGCAGGACATCGTGTGCATGTCTTTGACCTGGTAGCGGAAAATATGCAGCAATTGGCCAAACTTGGGGCGATTGCCGCTAGCAGTGCCGCTGTGGCAGCGCAAGATGCTGAAGTGGTTATTACCATGCTGCCTGCCGGCAAACATGTGCGTGGTTTGTATCTCGGTGAACATGGGTTGGAGCAGGTGCTGGACGAGGGGACCCTAGTGATTGATTCGAGCACCATCGATGCCGAATCCGCCCGTGTTGTGGCCCAGGGGCTGGCAAAACGGCGCATTGATTTTGTCGATGCGCCGGTATCGGGCGGCGTGGCTGGCGCTGCGGCAGGAACATTGACTTTTATTGTCGGTGGCAGACCAGAGCAGTTTATGCGGGCCAAGCCTGTGCTTGAAGCCATGGGTAAAAACATTTTCCATGCTGGCGATCATGGTGCAGGGCAGGTAGCCAAAATCTGCAACAATATGCTGTTAGCCGTGCTGATGACCGGTACCAGTGAAGCCTTGCAATTGGGCATGGCCCATGGCTTGGATCCCAAGGTGCTATCGGAAATCATGCTGCAAAGCTCGGGTTGCAACTGGACATTGCAAAAATATAATCCTTGCCCAGGTGTGATGGACAATGTGCCTTCAAGCAAAGGCTATCAGGGTGGTTTTATGGTGGATCTCATGCGTAAGGACTTAGGCCTTGCCATGGATACCGCTCAGCAAAGCCATAGCGCTACACCCATGGGGGCGCTGGCGCAAAGCCTGTATGCCGTGCATAGCCAACAGGGCCATGGCCAACAAGATTTTTCCAGTATTTTTAATCTGCTTGGTAAAACTAAGCGGGATAAGTAGAAAAAGAGGACAATCAATGCAGCTTAAAGACAAAGTCATTGCCGTTACTGGCGCCGCTCAGGGACTGGGATTGGCCATGGCCGAGCATCTGGCCGCGCACGGAGCGCACTTGGCGCTTCTGGATCGACAGGAACAAGCCCTTGCCGATGCTGCAGCAGCTTTGCAGTCCCATGGGGTAAAAGTACAGACTTATGCGCTGGATGTGACCAATGAACAGCAGGTCGAACAAACCTTTGCAGCTATTGCCGAATCCTTCGGTGCACTGCATGGGCTGATCAATAGTGCAGGTATTATGCGCGATGGTTTGTTGCTTAAAGTGAAAGACGGCAAAGTCGTGGATAAAATGTCGTTGGAGCAGTTCCAGTCCGTTCTCAATGTCAACGTCACCGGCACGTTCTTGTGTGGCCGAGAGGCTGCGACGCAGATGATCAATACCGGCAGCGAAGGCGTGATCATCAATGTCTCCTCAGTATCCCGCGCCGGCAATATGGGACAAACCAACTATTCGGCCTCCAAGTCTGCGGTTGCCACCATGACGGTGAGTTGGGGCAAGGAACTGGCCCGTTTTGGCATTCGCACTGGCTGCGTGGCGCCCGGTTTGGTGGAAACGGCCATGGCTGCACAGATGCGTCCGGAAATGCGAGAGAAGTTCCTAAGCACGGTGCCGCTGCGCCGCCTGGCCGATCCGGATGAAATGGCGCATGCCGTGCGCTTTATCTTTGAAAATGACTACTTTACCGGCCGGGTACTGGAATTGGATGGTGGTACACGTATCTAATGGATAAGGCGGCATTTCTCGATCGCGATGGCATCATCAATGTCGATCATGGCTATGTCAGTTCGCCTGAACAGTTTGATTTTATGGAAGGCATATTCGAGCTGTGCGCTGCGCTGAAACAAAAGGGCTACAAGTTGGTCGTAGTCACCAACCAATCCGGCATTGGCCGTGGTTATTATTCGGAGCAAAGCTTCTGGCAATTGTCGGATTGGATGCGCGAACAATTTGAAGCCCAGGGGATCGTGTTGGACGGTATTTATTTTTGTCCACATCATCCCTCTGATGCCAGCGGAGAATACCGCTGTGAGTGCCAGTGCCGAAAACCAGCACCTGGTATGTTGCTTAAAGCCGCTGAAGAGCTCGATTTAGCCTTGTCACAAAGTCTGATGATAGGTGATAAGCAAAGCGATATGGAAGCGGCGAAAGCCGCTGGCCTCAAGGGGGGATTCCTCCTTACTGAAGCCACTGGCGGTTCAGATCCGTTTTACCGACAGGTCAGTCGGCTTTCAGCCATTGCGCCTTTGCTGAGCTAGTTCCCGGCAGCCCTAAGGCTGCTGGGCAAACCTGCTCAAATGTTTGATCCCCTGACTTAGTCTGTTCATGTTCAGGGGCTTGGCACTTTCCTCTCCGTCTGGCAAGTCATAGAGTTTGTAGTTGCCTTGGCTATCCACTTCGGTCTTTGTCTGACCTTCGATAAGGACAATCTTGCCGTTACTATTGCTAACCAGCCATTTGCGTTTGCTTGAGAGCAGAGACTGACCAGTGCTGTAGTTTTCCGACGGCGCCTGGCAGCCCAGGAAGTGCATCAAGGTGGGCAGCAAATCTTCATGGCTGGAAGGCACGTCGCCATCGGTCAGATCAATGTTGCTCAGCAGCGCCACTTCTTTGTTGGGTAACATGCGGGTAAGCAGCAAGGTGCTGTTTTTATGTAAATCGCCCGCCAACAGCAGATTCATTTGTTCTTCGTCTACAAAGCCAATGGCCAATTTCGGATTGGTTGAAGGCACAACCTGCGCAAAGGTATCCCAGTCTACCTGCAACGTAGACACCCCCTCAGGTAGCGGTGCAGCGGAGTAAATCATGGTCGGTAAGCCCAGTTTTTGGGTCAGATCCAAAGGCACCGGGCGCTGATTGCTCAGTACGTCCCGATACAACGAAGGGAGTCCGTAGAGGATAGAGAAACGGGCATCTTCCTGGTCACCGGCAATATCGAAGTGGGCTTTTTTCAGGTGCAGATCCAATGCTGAGCCCAAATGACCAATTCGCTTGTCCTGAGTGCCTACCAGCAACACCAGGTTGGCCTGATTGTCGATACCGCAGTACACCGGTGCGGTGGGATAAACTGCTGAGGTAAACTGGCTTTCCAACTGCAATTCTTTACGTCTTTGATAATTTTGAATATCCAATAAATCGTACTTGGATAACAAGGTCTTGGCGGTAGCAGGGTAGGACAAGGGAAACATATCATCCTGTTTGACGATAGGCTGATACAGATTGGCATCTGCCCAGATATGCGCCCCGTGGCTGGCGCTGAAACAGATCACAAAAAAGCTGACAATGGGCAGGCCAATACGCTTTTTCTGGAAGCGTTCGATGCGCTTCCATAGACCGTTTGCAAGCATCAACTGGAAGGACAGCCAGACCACAAAGAGCAAACCGAGAAAGCTCCATTGTTGCCAACTGAAACTGGCAATGAATATCTTGGTTTCGTTGCGAATGAGGTCGGCCGAACCCAGACTTAAGTGCAAACCATGCTTGTTGTATAGCAAGGCATCGAAAGCCAGCAATGCCAGTCCGACTGCCGCCAACACAGAGCTCAAACCCTTGACCAGATTTACATTGGGCAATATGTAGCAAAGGGGCAAAACAAACAGTACAAAGCCCAGGAAAGTAAGAAATGCGATATGGCTAAACCAATTACTCAGCAGGTAAGCCATGCCCAACGCCGAATTCGGCAAAGAAGAATTGAACACGTAAATCGAGGCAATGACGATAGCGATCAGGATATTAGCCAGGGCAAACCAATGTCCCCAACTCACCAATTTGGATACGCGCTGCCTTCTCGGCGTTTCACCTAAGATCATGACGGCTTTTTCTGACTGTGAGCAGGTGCTTGGTTGTCGCGCTGAATGCTTTTTAGCAGGATCTGGCTGAACTGTTCTGCCATGGCCACACGATCCTTGTCAGCAACCTGGTGATTAAACACATTGGTTAAAAGATTGCCCAGCACCATCAGCGACAAGTCGCGACCGGCCTGATGTTTTTCCAGTGCAGCGATAAGATCCTGGGTCAGGGCATCAAATTGGGCATCAGAATACTTGGATTTTTGAGGCATAATGTCGTTCTAGGGTAAAATCTGGCGGCAAGTGTATCATACCAAGTCGATTAATTAAGTGGTCAACACAAGGCGAGTCATTGGGACTTGATATCACTATAATGCGGTCCATCCCATGCGCAAGGTGCGCCTGACCCCCAAAGACCAAATAACAACGAGATCCGAGTTTTCATGAGTGCCATTATTCAAGATTTTGTCGTCCATCAGCTTCGCGTCAATGATAAGCAGGAACTGGCCCTGGTGCCACGAGACCGTTGTTTCGATATCAGTCCGGCCATAGAAGCCCTGGCTTCCCAAATACACAGTGCCTACAACGCGAAACCCGGTAAGGGCGTGGGGGCGTTGGATGATGCCGAGCATCCTCACTTTGCCCAAGAGTTACAACGCTTGATTAGTGCGGAGCAGGATTTCCATGCCTTCAGTGTGACCGTCGCCGAATTACTACGTAAGACGCTGATGGATTTTGCCACCCTGGAAACCGGTTTTTTGATCCTCTGTCGTTATCAATTTCTGGCCACTGACTTTCTAATGATTGCTTTGCTCAATACCAAGCAGCATGTGGAGATCAATCAGCATCTGGAGCTTAACTACAGCGATCATCTGGATTTAAGCCGTATGCAGTTGGCCGTGCGTATCGATTTAACTGATTTGCGGATTGCCGCCGATAAGAAGCGCTATGTCAGCTTTATCAAAGGGCGTGCCGGGCGCAAAGTGTCTGATTTTTTCCTGGCTTTCCTGGGTTGCAATGAACTGTTGGACATCAAGCAGCAAAATCGCCAGTTGGTGACCTCGGTAGATGAGTTTTTGGCCAGTGAGCAGTTAGACCCGCAAGAGAAGCAGCAAAGCCGACAGCAGGTGGCTGATTATTACAAAGAGAAATTGGAGCAGGGTGAGGATATCAGTGTAAAGGAACTGTCAGAGCGGATCAGTCAATCTGGCAGCGACACCGACTTTTATGCCTTTGTAAATGCCGAACAACCGGTGCTGGAGGAAACATTCCAGGCGGATAAAGCGGTGCTCAAGGGGTTAAGTAAGTTTAGCGGTGCGGGTGGTGGCGTTACTTTGAGTTTTGACCGAGCATTACTTGGCGATAAAGTGCAATATGATGCTAACACCGACACCTTAATCATTAGAGGCATTCCTCCGAATCTGAAGGATCAGCTGCTAAAAAACCGTTGATTTATTCAATCAAAACAGATCATTAAGCCCCGTGAGGGGCTATGTTATACTGCTGCTCTTGTTAACCAGGCCGTCCCAACATGCAATTATTCGTCAATGACCTTACCGTAATGGATTTTTCTTACCTTTGTCCTCGTCGTGGCATGGTGGGCGAAAGCTGGATAGTGGATGTGATTTTGGACGGTGGTTTAAACGAAGAAAGCATGGTGCTGGACTTTGGCCTGGTCAAAAAGCAATTAAAGCGGTTGATTGACGAGCATGTAGATCATAAGTTGCTGGTGCCTGCCGACAATCCACTTTGTCAGGTACAGCACAATGAGGCAGAAGAGCGGGTACTGGTGGATTTTCTGCGTGGTAGCGGCTTGTCTATTCACCTGAATTGCCCGGCCGATGCTTATGCCTTTATCTATGCTGATGAAATTTCCATGGCGTCGGTCAGCCAGTATCTTAAAGAGGTGATTGCCACCTCATTGCCGCAAAACGTGCAGGGGCTGACCTTAATGCTTCGTAGCGAGGTCATTAACAGCCCTTATTACCACTACACCCATGGCCTGAAGAAACACGACGGCAACTGTCAGCGCATTGCTCACGGTCACCGCTCTAAGGTGGTGGTCTTCAAAGATGAGCAAAATGCGCCGGATTTAGAGCAGTACTGGGCAACACGCTGGCAGGATATTTATATCGGCACCCGCGAAGATTTGGTTGAACTCGACACTTTACAATTGTCATCTCAGGCCCAGTCGATGGACTTGTCAGGGCACTATCCCTTTGCGTACGAATCTTCTCAGGGACGCTTCGAGCTGGTTATTCCCATGGCCGAAAGTGATTTGATCGACACCGATTCCACAGTGGAATGCCTGGCCCAATTTATGGCCGATGAACACAAGCGCATGCAGCCAAGCGCGCAGTTTAAAGTGATGGCATTTGAAGGGGTAGGCAAAGGGGCAATAGCCTATGCCTAAACTGCTTGGCTGTTTGTTGATGGCTTTTTGCGCCTGGAGTCAGGCATTGGAGCTTCGCGGTGAATTGACGCAGGGGACGCTGCTCAGAGGTCAGGTATTACCAAATTCCAAAGTGTGGCTTAACGATAAAGTAGTGAAAGTGTCACCCGAGGGCCAATTTGTGATTGGTTTTGGCCGTGATGCGGCACTTGAGCATCAGCTTGTCGTGCAATCAGGCAACCACAAAACCCAGCATCCGATTAAACTCAAAGCCCGGGAATATCCAATTCAAAAAGTGGATGGGGTCGAACAGAAATATGTGTCACCACCGGATTCGGTATTAAAGCGTATCGAGGAAGACAATCGTCAGATTGCCAAAGCGCGGGCAAAAGATACTGAATTAATGGGCTTTTGGCAGGACTTTAGCTGGCCGGCAAAAGGCAAAATCAGTGGCGTTTACGGCAGTCAGCGCATATTTAACGGGGTGCCCAAACGTCCTCATTATGGCTTGGATGTGGCAGGACCCGTTGGCACGCCGGTCTATGCACCTGCCGATGGTGTGGTTAGCCTGTTTGTAGCGGATATGTACTACTCAGGCGGTACCCTTATCCTCGACCACGGCTTTGGTGTGTCTTCCACCTTTATTCATTTAAGCAAAGGCCATGTCAAAGCCGGCCAGAAGGTGAAGCAGGGACAGTTGATAGCCGAAATAGGCGCCACTGGGCGGGTAACCGGGCCGCACCTGGACTGGCGTATCAATTGGTTTGATGAGCGTCTCGATCCGGCCCTGCTGGTTCCCGCTAATCCTTAAGTACGGTTCGCCACCTTTTTGATTTTTCACTGTCCATTTCTTTTAGTTCCAGCACTGTATCTGGCGCCTGACAGAGTTTGACGCTGAGAGTGAGCAATCTCCCCTGGCGGAACAGCACTATTTCAACAGGTATTGCCAATGGCAGCTGCGCAAAAAGCTGAGTGGCGTTGGACGCCGTTAACTGCAGATTGTCTGCCGCTATCAATTGATCTTTGGCACAGATCCCGGCTAATTCGGCAGGCGAGTCCTGCAAAACGCTTTGTACCAATAAACCACTATCCCCACCTTTATATAAAATCCCCAGGTAAGGATTGTAGGACTGGGTTTCGGCTGTTAAGCCATCGTTGAACTTGCCGCTACGACGGGTTACCTCCACGCCAACGTCGGATAGTAAGCTGGTTAGATCCAGCTTTTCCTTTGCATGCACCTTTGCCCTTAATGCATCAGCCAATCCCTGGTCAGACAAACGGGCGACCAGCTGCAGATAGTCGGCTTCGCTGGTGCCACGGCCGTGTCTGCCAAATTCCTGCCAAAGAAGTCGCATCATATGATCTAACGAAACCCGCCCCTGACTGTGTGCACGTAATGACAAATCCAGCCACAACGCCAATATACTGCCTTTGGTGTAATAGCTGACGATATTGTTAAGTGCGTCTTCACCCTGCTGGTAAAACTTGGTCCAGGCGTAAAAGCTGGATTCAGCCAGGCTCTGTTTGTACTGGCCCTGCCCACGCTCAACCCGGCTCAGGGTTTTGGAGAGAAGCTTGAGATAATCTGCAAAACTGATGATGCCTGCGCGGTACAAACTCAGATCGTCGTAATAGGACGTGATCCCTTCATAAGCCCAAAGCTGCGTGGTCATGACCTCCTGTCGCAAGTCATAGGGGACAAATTCTGCTGGTTTAATGCGACAGACGTTCCAGGCATGGAAATATTCGTGGGAAGCCAGGCTTAAAAAGGTTTTATAGCCCTCGCTTAGCTCATCTACCCGGTGTGGATTGGGAAAATCGAAGGTGCTGCACAAAAGCGCTGTTGAGTTGCGATGCTCAAGACCACCAAAGCCCTCTGGCAGAATATTCACCAAAAACCAGTACTCTTCAAAAGGGGGAGAGGACACATCGTCATTGCAGAACATGGCCACATGCAGTTCGCACAGTTTTTGTAAATCCTTGACAAGACGCGGGCCGTCGGCATAGTGCTTATTGCAAAGTACAACATGATGGGGAATCCCTCTGACCGGGAATTCCAGTACATCGAACTGTCCCATCTCAACCGGGCAGTCAATCAAATGGGCATAGTCATCTGCCAGGTATTCACCAAAGGCATATTTGGGTGTGCTTGTGGCGCGTGTTAAGCCGGTTGCCACCTGCCATGGTCGCTGACTGCTTTTAGGTGATAACAGCATTATTTGATGAGGTAAATGGTTTAACTCTTCGACCTGCAAAAACACACTGGAGCCATTAAAAAATCCACGGTTGTCATCTAAATAAGCGGTGCGAACAGAGGTGTCAAAGGCATAAATCTGATAGCGCACCAAGCAGCCTTTGCCCTTTGTTTGCAAAGCAAAGCGCTGTTTATCCAGTGGCGCATGATGGAGCACAACACCGTCTTCAGTCACTGCGCTTAGCCCGTGTAAGTGCCTGGCAAAGTCGCGGATCATATAAGAGCCTGGGATCCAGGCTGGTAAGCTCAAATGTAATGTGTCTGAATGATGGGCTGGAATATGCAAGCAGACATCGAAAAGATGTTGTTTGCGGCTATCTACATTGAGGTCAAATCTAATCATTTTGTATGGGATCTTTAGCTAGCACTGAATCAGTCTGCGCAGTAGACTGGTGGTGTAATCAGTAGAAAAACACAATAATAACAATATTATGATAATACCCGGCGGTTGCAGCAGAACTCTATGGCCATTCTAAAAGAAAAATCCGGCTTATCTAATGACGACTTGCGTAAGCTGCGCTCTATGCATCCTGGTATGACGTTGGACATTCAGGTGAAATCTCCCAGCGCGACCAAACGTGTGCGCACCGAATTTGTGGGTATGGATGGCACCCGTTGTATTATTTTGCGACATCCGGATGAAGGCCGTTGGGGCTCAATGAAGGATGCCATTTACGCTGATAATCAAATTATTGTCCGTTATATTCTCGAAGATGAGACAGGCGAGGTTATCGCGTTTAAGAGCAATATCCTGTTAGTGGCTACGCGGCCCAGTCATCTGCTGTTTATTAGTTTTCCCATCGCTATCCAGAATCAGGGCTTACGCTCAGACAAACGGGTATTTACGCGCACACCGGTCGAATTGTTTGATGTCGCTACCAACAAAACACTGTTTGAAGGGTTGGTGTTGGATATTTCCTCCAGTGGTTGTCGCATAGGTATACGTCGGGATGTGCCCGATGGCGGCAAGCTTGCCGGTAAGACGTTGAAAATGGCGATTAAAGCCAGCAAAGAAAAAAGTTATGAGGTGAAGGGACAGGTCATGAATCAGCGCGCTGATGAGACCTACTTTTATTATGGGATCAAGTTCGAGGCACAGGAAGCCTTGCTTACTGAGCTGCTGTCTGAGATTTTGATCGACGTTTAAGGAGAACAATATGCGACAAATAGAAGCGCTGCTGAACGAATATGGCGAAAGCCATACCAATAAAACCAACATCCTGATCCATAGCGTGGCCGTGCCGGCCATCTACTTTGTCACCATCGGACTAATCTGGTCTATTCCTGTGCCTGACTTTATCGCCTATTTTGGTGCTACCTGGGCGCATGTATTGTTGATCCCTGTACTTATCTACTATTTCCGACTCTCCGGTCCTATCGGGGCAGCCATGACATTACTCTCTATCCTGGTACTGCTTGGTATTAATGTGTTGGTGTTTTTTCAATGGTCGGTGTGGAAGTTTTGTTTGGCGATGTTCGTGGTGATGTGGATATTGCAATTTATCGGGCACCACATCGAGGGAAAGAAGCCGTCTTTTTTCAAGGATCTACAGTTTTTATTGGTTGGGCCCGCATGGTGGTGGGTGCATTGGCTAAAGCGTCTGAACATCTCGTACTAGAACTTCTCTACGGAAATGCGGTCAATGACGTCGCTGCTACGACAAGCAGCGACTAGTTGACCATACATATTAAGTATAATCCTTGCAGAGATTGGCTTTGGGACAACCCCTTGATCCACTGGAAAAAACTCTTCGAAGATAAGGAAAGACAGTTTTGGCTGCTGCACTCTGGTGGCTGGCTGGGTTTTGCCCTGGTGTTTTACTTGGGGTCATTCCTACACGACATGCGCAGCATCTGGCTGTTTGTGATCATACTCAACGCCTATGCCGGATGGTTGTTGACCATACCCCTGCGTTATCTTTTCAGGCGTCTTTGGCGACTTGAACCATGGGCAATGATTCTCGCTGCTCTGGCGAGCTCTTATGTGATGGCCATCTTATGGACGGTGGTAAAAAACCTGAATTATTGGGAGCTTTACAAACATGGCTATCGCCCAGATGAGTGGATTTATTATTTCAGCAACAGCGTCAATTCCTTTTCGGTGATTGTGTGCTGGAGTGGATTGTATTTCGGCATCAAATACTATCGATTGATGGTGCAGGAAAAGCAGAATGCGCTGAATGCCTCAACCATGGCGCATCAGGCCCATCTGCGTATGCTGCGTTATCAGCTTAACCCGCATTTTCTATTCAATACCCTTAATGCTATCTCGACCTTGATTCTGATTAAGGACAACCAAACGGCTAATGCGATGGTCTCCCGCTTGAGTGACTTCTTGCGTTACTCTCTGGATAAGGACCCCATTAAAAAAGTTCCATTAGAGCAGGAACTTCAGGCCATCGATCTGTACTTAGATATTGAGAAAGTACGCTTCGAAGATCGATTGACCGTTACCCAGGATATTGCACCGGATACCCGCGAGGCGTTGGTGCCGAGCCTGATACTGCAGCCTTTGATTGAGAATGCTATCAAGTATGCCATTGCCAAATTGGAGGCGGGCGGAATTATCAGCATCAAAGCCAAAAGCTTCGGCCAGGATCTGTTGTTGGAAGTGGCAGATAACGGGCCTGGGGCTAAAATCATCGACGGGCAATTGAGCCGTAGTAATGGAGTGGGTATTCCCAATATCAAGGAAAGACTCACGTCTTTGTATGGTGATAACTTCTCATTTGTCATTACTGACAATAAACCCTCCGGGGTAAAAGTCAGTATCAGGATCCCATTTCAGGTAGGTCAGGATGCAAGCCAAGATTAAAGCCCTAATCGTAGATGATGAACCGTTAGCCAGGCGTGGGCTGGCGGTTAGATTAACCGACTATCCACATGTTGAACTGCTGGATGAGTGTAAGAATGGCACTGAAGCGGTAGAGAAAATACTTCGCCTCAAGCCCGATTTGGTGTTTCTCGACATTCAGATGCCGGGTCTCAACGGCTTTCAGGTCATTCAGCAATTGCGTGAAAAAATGGCACATATGCCACTGGTGGTATTTGTCACGGCCTATGACACTTATGCCATCAAAGCCTTCGATGTGCATGCTCTGGACTATGTGCTCAAGCCTTTGGATGATAAGCGTCTGAAATCAGCGCTGGATAAGGTGATGAGTACTCTGGAGCTACACGAAGAGGGAAGTCGCAAAGAAAAACTTGCCTCTTTGGTGGCGCAGATGACTGGGGATGATTGTGAAGAGATCTTACGCCGATTGGCCGAAGGCGAACCTATCAATCAATATCCGGATATTCTGGCGATTAAAGATGGCAATGAGGTAACCCGAGTACCTATTACCGATATTCAGTGGATAGATGCAGCTGGAGACTATATGTGTGTGCATGCTGGCGATGCTACCCACATTATGCGCCGCACCATGAAAGAGCTGGAATCGGAGTTGGATCCCAGGCGCTTTGTCAGGGTCCATCGTTCGGCCATTGTCAATATTCAGTTCGTTTCAAAACTGGTAAGCCATATCAGTGGTGAATACCATCTTGTGCTCGAAAATGGGGAAGAGCTAAAGGTCAGCCGTAGTCATCGGGACAGAGTCAAGGCGATGATCAATTTGTAGTGCTCTGGGGTTGGGCCACCTCTTCCTGAAGCGGGATGATGATAATGAATTTGGTGCCAACCCCCAACTGTGACTGGCACTCTATGCTGCCTGACAGCTGTTGAACCACAATGTTGTACACCAGATGCAGGCCCAGACCACTGCTTAGTTGTTCATGTTTGGTGGTAAAGAAAGGGTCGAATACCAACTCTCTGATGTCTTCCGGCATGCCTTTGCCATTGTCTGCCACCAATATACGCAACTGATCTTCGGACTGTTCCACCTTGATTTCAATTTTGCCAGCGTTGTCAGCATCAAAGGCATGGGTCAGCGCATTATCAATAAGGTTGGTCAGAATTTGTGTTAGCGCGCCCGGGTGAGAATAGAGGCTAAGTTTGGGATCACAGGTCAATTCTATTTTGTGGGGCGTATTTTCAAACTTGCTGCGCATGGATAGCAGGATCTTATTAATGTATTCGGCGACATTGAATCGTCTTTTATTCTCGCTGGATTGATCTACCGCCACCTGTTTAAAGCTCGAGATCAGGTTTGATGCCCGGTCCAGATTCAGTTGCAGCATGTCCGCGCATTCGACCATTTTGTCGCAGGCTTCCCCGAATGCCTTTTTGCCGATTTGTCCATCCAAGGCTTTGCTGTAAGTATTGTGCAGTTCATTGGATAGCAGCGAAGCGGCCGTTACACAGATGCCAAGGGGGGTGTTGATTTGGTGTGCAACACCGGCGACCAGCCTGCCTAGGGCGGCATGTTTCTCGTTTTGAATGAGCTGTTGCTGAGTACGCTTTAACCGCTCTAATGAATCGCTCAATAAACGGGTTTTTTGCTCCAACTCGGCCGTTCGAACTTCTACTTTTCGTTCCAGTTCAGCATTTAGCTGGCTGATTTGCTGCTTGGACGCCCGTAATTTTTGATTAGTCTCTTCAACTTGTTGAACATATTCCCTCACCTGCAAATAGACGTCATTCATGGCCTTAACGATGGGGGAGAATTCATTACGGCTATGGTACTCAATGGGTTTAAGTACCACTTTGCTATCTTCGTCCTCATAGCTTACCGATTCCCGAATGGTCTTTAAAACGGCGTCAAAGGGTCTGAACAGCAGGTTCAGCACCACAATCATCAATAAGATAAAGGCCAGAGCAATTTGGGCACCATAGAGTAAGATGAGGTCGGAGATACTTTTTATGTCACTGCGCAAATCGGCTACCGGCACCAGCGAGCCAAACAGAAAACCGTCTTCAGTGAAAAAGTAATAAAGCTCATAGGGAATTTCGCTGACCTGGACATCGCTTTTTTTCTTAATCACGCCTGTCTGCGTGTCTTCAAGAAGTTTATTAATGACAGGGAGTTGATATGCCTGTGTCATTACCCTGGAAGGATCCATTGGGTAACTCAGCACTAAGCCTGAATCTCTGTGCACAAAAAAGGGAAAAGCATTCGTGGTGACTTTAACCGCATCCAGGAAGCGGGTTAATTCATCCAGGGACCAATCTACCGTTGCCATGCCGATGGGTTTGCGGCCACTGTCAAACATCACACTGTCTACTGTCATCATCGGCGACAATGAACCGGCATCGTCTACGTAGGGAGCTGTCCAGAGCAGGGGGCGGAAGCTTTTCTGCCTGGTTCCCCAACCACTATTGACGGCCAGGCGATACCAGTCTTGCTGGTGATAATCGTATTCCTGGCTGCTGAGATCCCAGGAAAACACCATGTCACCCAATTGTCTGAAAACATAGGGGCCGTAGTAGCGAATTTCAGGATCAAATGCATAGGGTTCATACCAAATCCCGCCGCCTAAAGCCTGCTCGAAACTGGCAAAATTGTCTTTAAGCAAGTCTTTCACATGGGCAGTGGCTTGCTCAGTTGACAGATGTTGGTTTTGTCGCAGGGCAAACAAGCGTTCACCGGCAATCGCCAGAGCCGTTGCCTTTTGCTCCATTCGCTGGCGGGCATTTTCAATTTTTACGACACTGGCTTGCAGTACCGATTGGATCTGACTTTGACGTAGGGCGTCCAACTCCTGGACATACAGATAGTGATTGACCAGTTGCAAGGTGGAATAGGCAATGATTTCAAACAGGACAATAAAAACCAAGATCCTGGTTTTGATATTCATTTGCCAGCGGTGCTTTTTCATTTAAAGCGAGCCGCTGTGGGGAACAATAACAACAACTGAAGACGCCTTATGAGCTAGCAATCTGCTCTTGTGATGCTGTCCAGTATCCTTATATTTCAATAGGTTACGCAAGTTTTTTAGCATTCTTTAAGGTTGATAATGCTAACCAGCAGCCACTGCTTTGCCGATCGAAGATAGGGCGGTTGCTGGTCTGTAATGCATTGCGTCAATCCTATTTGTAATCAGTTCCCTCTGGCCTTGTCCCACATTTCCTTGTAAATATTGCGCGTCCTTGAGCTCAGAGGCTGCCAGAACATTTCTTCCACGAAGAACGATTCATCGCCTACGCGGCCTTTCTCGATTTGCTCGGGTGTTAACAGTGCCTTGGTTTCGCCATTCACAATGATAGAGCCATACATCTCCAGAAAGCGTTTTTGAGTGGACTCCTGGATCATAAAGTCCATTAGCAGATAGGCCGCATCGAGTTTTTCACCAGAGAGTTGTTTGGCAATCGCCATGGTATCCAACCACACTGTCTGACCCTCTTTGGGATTTGCCAACGCCCATTTTTGACCACGCTTATTGGCTTCTGCTACACCAAACCAATAGGTGGTCACGTAGCTAAGTTGGGGCATCACATCGGCATCGGCCATCCCACCCCAGAATGAATGGGCATTTTTCACCAGCGGATTGAGTTTTTCCTGCACCTGAGCTTGATTAAATTTGCCACTGTCCACATCGTAAACATCAGTGGGAGAATATCCTAAAACCAGCATGGTGGTATAAAGATTGGCTTCAAACTGGTCTTCCGTCACCGCGTATTTTCCAGCATTAGCCGGGTCCCAAAGTACTTGCCAGGAGTCGGGGGCAGGCACCTTTTCGGTGTTATACGCCAGGCCATAAGAGCCGCCTAGCAATGGAACAGAGTACTTTTTGTCATTTTGACTGTCATAACTGGCAATACGAAGGGAAGCCAGGATTTTTGAATAATTGCCAAGCCGGGCTGTATCGATAGGCTGCAACACCTGCATCAGCTTGGCCTGATTCATCTTGTAATAGTTGTGAGTGGGGGTCACCACATCGGCCTTGTTGGCTCGTAAGTCTTTGAATATCTGTTCTGAGTTAGTAATGTACGGGGTCAGGATATTCAGTTTTACGTCCATGCCTTTGGATTTGGCGTGCGCCTCAAAGTCTTCTTTAAAGGGACTGATATAACCTTCCCACTCAAGAATATTCAAGGTGGTTGCTGCCCAGGCATTTACGCAAAGGGCGGAAAAGCCAAGGGCGATAAATTTCAGCAGTTTCATCATTGTCTCTCCGTAAGGAGGCCACTGTGATGGTCCTTCACCGACACGAGGCCGATATTAAAGAAATACTGCAAACGTCGGTTTTTTAAGCTTTAAACTGCCTTGCCAGGCTGCTCAGTTGCTCAGAGGTCTGGCGCATTTTTTGTGAATGCTCAGTCATTAACTCCAGTTGTTCCATACTGTCATGGCCGGCGGCAACAATACGGTTCACATTTTGGCTCAACTCTTCTGCCACCGTACTTTGCTGCTCTACGGCCGTTGCAATTTGAGTGGCCATCCCGGTAATTTGATTGGTTGACTCCAAAATGCTGTTAATGGAATTGCCCGATGTTTTGGCATTTTCCACCGAATCTTTGCTTTTCGCCTGGCTATCTTGCATAACCTGCACCGCTGATTTGGCACCAGACTGCAGCTTTTCGATGGTTTTTTGGATCTGCGCGGTACTGTCTTGGGTGCGACTGGCTAATGCCCTGACCTCATCGGCTACCACTGCAAAACCGCGACCCTGATCACCGGCGCGTGCTGCCTCGATGGCAGCATTTAAGGCTAACAGGTTGGTCTGTTCGGCGATGCTCCTAATCACATCCAATACGGTCACAATGCCTTCCACATCGGTTTCCAATGAGTTGATGACGGTGGCTGCCTGAGTCAATTGATCAGACAAGCCGCTAATCGACTGGATGGACTGATGGACGATAGTGGAGACCCTTTTGGCATCAGAGCTTACTTGATCGGCTGAATCGGCGGTAAGCTGCACATTCTGGGCAATTTCCTTGGACGCCGAGGACATTTGCGTAATTGCTGCGGCAACCTGATCGGTTTCTACCTGTTGGTTTTGGATATGCCCGCGACCCTTGGCGGTTGCGTCATGTACATCTTGAGAAATTTTGAAGGCATGGCCAACAGAATCCTGAATGGAGAGCACCAGAGTTTGGATTTTCTCAACAAAGGCATTGAAGTATGAGGACAGAATGCCAATTTCATTCTCCTCTTTAATTCTCAGACGCTGGGTCAGGTCGCCTTCACCTCTGGCAATATCTTCAAGCGCATGACTGAGCTCTGACAAGGGGGCTATCACCATCCGGTTAACAAGGATATAGAGTGCAATAACCAGAAGGGCATCCAGCAATATCCCTTTGAAAACAGTGATGAAGGCCAGTCCGTCCAATTCATCTTTTATAGATGTATCGTCTATATGGATAGTCACCTTGCCCAAAGGCGTGGTTTCATCTCCCTCCACGTAAACTAACTTTACATCCAAAGTATCACCGGTGGGCTCTCCTTCAGATTTCACCACTAAATCACCGGCATCGTTGAAAAGCTCTAGATACGCTACGTCATCTGATTTGGCTTCGGCATTAAGAATACGCAGCATTTGCGTTTCTTCGAAATTCCACATGGCGGTAGGCAGACTCAACTGCAGACGGTTTGACATCAAAGAAAGCCGCACGTCTTTGCGATGTTCAAGTCTGTCTTTTTGGCTTGTGTAATCGTAGATGCCGAACAGCACCACCAGTACGGTGACAATCAGCAAAGCGGCAAGAATAAGCTTGAAGGAGATGGATTTGGTCAGTTTCATCTTTTACCCACATTTAATCAGGGAGTTTGCCAGCCACAGGAAGGGTGTAAGCCTCCCTGTGGTATATCGGGTATATAGCCCAATATTGGCGGCTTCTATTTCAGATACTCAGCCATGATCGCCGAGACATCTATCTTGCTCAGTCCCTGATTAAATATATCCAACCACTTCTTGCCGTCCTCGGTGTTCTTGAAAGCTACATGTAGGTCCTTGTTGACCAGCAATTTAACGTTCATTTGCACCTTTCCTTTGGCATCGGCCAGGCTCTTGTCATTATCAAGAAGATACTGCAGTACGTTGGCATCAATTACCGCCGCATCGATGCGTTTGGCTGCCACTTTTTGTACATTCTTATCGTCACTAACCACCGCTTGGGCTTTGATGGTGCCAGCGGCAATCAAGGCATCCAACTCTTCGGTATTAACGTAATCCTGAACAACACCAAGCTTATAGTTGGCAAGGTCGGCGGTGGTATTCCAGGTTATCGGTTTATCAGCGCTTTCTACCAATCCTAGGGGACCTTGTCCCATTGGAGTGGAAAACGAAAATTCTTCCGATTCATAAGAATATTCCGGGAAATAGCCCATATATTTGGAGCCTGGATCAGAAGCGAGTTTCATGGCCCTGCTCCAGGGGTAAAACTCCACAACCAACTCATGGCCCATGGCTTTGAAGGCTGCCTTTGCCACAGCCACCGACGCACCTTGTTCCTTAAGATCTTTGTCGGAGTAGGGCGGCCAGCTTAAGGATGTCAAATAGACGGTGTCGGCACTGGCCACTGAAACAATGAATGTAAATAGAAATCCGCATAGGGTGCGTAACATAAAACCTCCCGATTAGAAGCTAAAGGTGCGTCCCAGCGTAAATAACAGGGTTGTATCACCGGCATCATCCAAATCGGTTCCATGTACACCTACTCCAATATCAAAGCCTGCATAGGTGAAATTCGCCATGGCTTGCCAATGGATATAGGAATCATCGCCCTCCCAGTTGTACTCATCTTCATCCAGGCTGGTTGACTTGTCGATGCCCAGTAAGATTGAGAGGTCATCGTTTACCGGAATTGTCTGATTCAGCATAACGATGTAGTGACCCGCGCCGGTGCCAAAGTAGTCCCAGGCATACCAGAAATTCACGGCAGTGTTGCCGAATCCCCATTTCATGTAAGCCTCAGTGTAATCACCCTCATCACTGTAACTGGCGCCATGGTAAGTATAGTGAGCGGCGCCCACATCCAGATTTACCCAGTCATTAATGTCCTGGTAGTAGCCGGCGTAGAGGTCCACTTCCAGATTTGTATCATCGCCAAAGTCCACGTTGGACGCCCAAGAACCTACATAGAAACCAGACTCACCCGCCCAATCGATGCTGCCTTGTAGTGCTGGATCTTCAAGGGTTTGACTGACACCGTTGAACAGATAGTCACTGACACCAGTGACAGTCACTGACCATTCTGCACTTGCCGGCAAACAGACAGTCAGGGGGATTATTGCAGCCAGTAGCCTAGTACGCATGAGTGTTACCTCTATTGTTGGAGTGATAGTTGCTGTTTTCGGGTTAAGTATAGTGCAAACAAATAGTTAGCAAGTTTTTACAGAAAAAAAATTAGCCAGTAAAACCCGAGTGAACTGCTCGGATAAATCCGATCAAGAAGAGCAGGAATGCGAGTGGTTAACAAAGACATACTTTGTAACATCCCTCACCATGTCGGTAGCTGGTCGTAAGGGGCAGGGCATTGACGGATTTCAACTTTTTAAGTCGTGGCGGCGACTTATAGTTGCTATATCAATTTGCCAACTCCTGCTTTTGGGACACTTTTTATGGATATCACCCAGTCAGCCCTAAAAAATGCATCCGGCGTCGCTATCGTTGTCAGTATCGTTTTGGTACTGGGACTGATCAGCCTGTTTCAATTACCGGTACAGCTCTTTCCGGATATTGAACGGCCGCAAATCAGTATTCAAACCTTCTGGCGTGCAGCCTCTCCGGCAGAAATTGAGTCAGAGATCCTCGAGCCTCAGGAAGAGGTGTTGCAGGGACTGCCAGGGATGCGCTCTATGAGCAGCTGGGCAAACCAAGGCAATGCCTGGATAAATCTGGAATTTGGCCTCGAAACGGATATGCAAAAGACCCTGATCGAAGTGATCAGCCGCATGAATCGTATCCCCCCTCTGCCGCGAGATGCCTTATCTCCAAATATTATGCTGGGTGGCTGGGGAGGTGGTGTACCTGCCTTAACCTACTTCTTCTTGCAGCGCCTGCCGGGGAATGAAAATGAGGTCAGCGAATATGCCACTTTTTTTGAAGATGTAGTAAGGCCTCAGCTTGAGTCGATTCCGGGAGTATCCAGGGTCGAGATGCAAGGTGGGCTAGGGGCAGCAGAAGAGTTTCAAATCTTATTTGACCCCTATCGTGCCGCCGAACTGGGTGTGGATCTGACCAATATCGCTGCACTTCTGGGCGCCAGCAATGATGTGTCCGGCGGCTTTGTCGATGTGGGCAGACGGCAATACACCCTGAGATTCAAGGGCAAGTACGCCCCCAAACAGATGGATGAGATGATCCTGGCATGGCGTGACGGTAATCCGGTGCGTTTAGGGGATATTGCCCAGGTGAAAATCCAGCGCGGCGATGCCGCCGATATTGCTATTCAAAATGGCAATCAGGCTGTCTCTGTGCGTATTGACAGGGAAAGCAGCGCCAACGTGTTATCTACCCTCGAGTTGGTTAAAGACAAGGTCGATGAACTCAATGCCACGGTACTCGCTCCTGAAAAATTGACCATGGTGCAGTCATTCGATGCCTCGGTGTTTATTTACCGTGCCATCAATTTGGTTACCGGCAATCTGCTGATGGGCATTTTGCTGGCGGTTGGCGTGCTATGGTGGTTTATGCGACAGGCGCGTGCCACCTTTATTGTAGCGCTATCCATTCCAGTTAGTTTGCTAAGCACCTTTGTGGTATTGCAACTTACAGGTCGCTCGCTGAATGTTATTTCACTTGCCGGTCTGGCTTTTGCCGTAGGGATGGTGCTGGACGCGGCGATTGTGGTGCTGGAGAACATTGTTCGTCATCGGCAGTCACATTCTGATCCGATAAAGGCGGCGCAGCTTGCTACCAACCAAGTATTTGGCGCCCTTTTAGCGTCCACAGCGACCACCGTTGCCATTTTTATTCCGGTGATCTTTATCCGCGATGTGGAAGGGCAGTTGTTTGCTGATTTGGCCCTGACCATTGCGATTGCAGTGTCTATCTCCTTGTTGGTGGCGATCTCCATTTTGCCGGTGGCTGCCAGTCGGTGGTTGAAAAAGGATATTCCTGAGGATCGTCTGGTTAAGCATTGGCACAAGATTGCGAATGGGGTAATGGCGTTAAGTGCCACACAAAAGCGGCGTATAAGTGTATGTCTGACGCTGATGGCCTTGCCATTGCTGGTCACGTTTTTGTTGGCCCCCAAATTGGATTATCTGCCCCCGGTAAAACGTGATGCTGTAGACGCCTTCTTTAATTTCCCTGCCGGTGCCAGCAGCAGCTTCATCAAAGAAGAAGTCGTGGATTTAGTGGTCGAGCGCATGCAGCCCTATATGGCCGGCGAGAAGGAACCGGCGCTGAAAAACTACTACATCCTGACCTGGCCAAATGGCGGCACCATTGGTGCAAGGGCCAAAGATCAGTCCAAAGTCAAAGAGCTGGAAACATTGATGCGCGAGGAGATCTTAAAGGATCTGCCTGACACCGGTACCTTCGCCATGCAGGGGAATTTGTTCGGAGGCTTTGGTAACGGACGCAGCATCGATATGCATTTGCAGGCGACCGATCAAGATGCCTTGCGCGCGGCGGCCCGCGAAGCCATGGACAAAATGCAGCAAGCTTTCCCTGGGGCCAATATCCAGGAGCGTCCCAATCTTAATCAAGCGGAGCCTGAGCTTAGCCTGTCTCCACGTGATGCGCGCATTGTCGAGGTCGGCTTCGACAGACCGAGGGTGGCTAATTTGGTCAGAGCCATGGGAGATGGCATGTATGTGGGTGAATATTTTGACGGCATTAAACGCATGAATATCATCTTTCGTGCGGATCAATGGCAGCACCCTGAGCAGCTCTCGGCAACGCCGATCATGACCCCAAGTGGGGAAGTGGTGCAGTTGGGCGAATTGGTGGATATCGAACGCACTGTTGGTCCCAGCCAGATTCAGCGACTGGACAGACGCCGCACGCAGACATTGTCACTGAATCCGCCTGAGGATATGTCCCTGGAAGAAGCCATGATCAAAGTGCGCAATGAGGTAGAGCCTTATGCCAAAGCGTTGCTCCCCCCCGATGGAGCCATCAACTACGGGGGCAGTGCCAACAGCCTGGATAAAGCCATTATCACCATGAGCCAAAACTTCCTGTTTGCCATGGCGCTGTTGTTTATTTTGATGGCGGGTCTGTTTAAGTCTCTGCGTGATAGTTTGATGGTGGTGCTGAGTATTCCTCTGGCAACAGTCGGGGGCGTGCTGGCGTTAAGACTGCTGAATTTGTTCACCTTCCAGCCCATGGACCTGCTGACCATGATTGGTTTCATCATCTTGCTGGGATTGGTCGTCAACAATGCCATATTGTTGGTACACCAGACCCGTCAGGGTGAGAGTCAGGGGTTATCGCGTGCAGACGCTGTGCATCAGGCTTTGCTGCTCAGGCTACGCCCCATCTTTATGAGCACCCTGACATCCATCTTGGGCATGTTGCCCCTACTGCTCCTGCCCGGCGCCGGTAGCGTTATCTATCGCGGCATGGCGGCTGTGATCGTCGGAGGTATGAGCATCAGCACGTTATTCACCCTGGTGTTACTGCCCACCCTATTACAACTGAATTTTGCGCTACCTAAGGTGCAGGCTGCTGGTCCAATAGGCACCCTGGCCAAACAGCGCCATCGTGATGACAAGATTTAAAATGCGACAAGGAGACTGTTTATGAAATCTCTCAAACCCCTAATGCTATCAGCAGTGGTGCTATCAGGATCTGTGATGGCGCAGGAGCCACCAAAGCCTCCACCGGCCTTGGTGGTAGTGGATAGCATTCGTCAGGAGGCGGTATTTGAGCAGCTGTGGGTACCAGGAACGGTGATTAGCCGCTCTGACGCTCAAATTGCTGCAGAAGTCGCAGGGCGCATTCTGCGTCTGGCAGAAGTGGGCGATGTGGTGGAAGCCGGCGATGTGCTGGTGCAACTGGATGATGAAATGCTGAGGATGCAGGCTTTGCAGCATGAGGCAAACATTGCCAAGTGGTCTGCCCGGGTGGAGTTGGCACAGCGTAAGCAACATCGGTTTCAAACCATGGCGGCAAAAAATGCGGCCTCTAAAGACCAACTGGATGAAATCTTATCTGAGCTGGAAATCGCCCGTCAGGAGCTTACTCAGGCGCAAATAAGCAAACGTCAAACCGAATATCAATTGGCGCAAACACAGGTTAAAGCACCGTTTCGTGCAGTGGTGGCGCAGCGTCTGAAAACCCCTGGTGAATACACCTCAGTAGGGCAATTGTTGCTGCGAGTTGTGGACACCGACAATGTGGAAGCCAGCGTTAAGGCGCCACTTAGCGTCAGTCCTTATTTGCAGATGGGGATGCCGGTAGAGATCAGCGCTAATGGCAAACAGGTGCATGAGGAAATCCGTACCATTGTGCCTGTCGGCAATGGGGCGTCGAGAATGATGGAAGTGCGGGTAGCACTAACCCCAGGAGACTTTGCTATTGGTAGCGCCGTGCGCGTGGCCCTGCCCAAAAGTGCCTTACATGATGCCCTGACGGTACCAAGGGATGCGTTGGTACTCAGACAGGATGGAACCTTTGTTTACACCGTGGGCGAGCAAAACCTGGCTATGCAGGTGCGGGTAAGTACCGGCGTTGGCATGGGTGACAGGATAGAAGTGCAGGGCGATCTTGCCTCGCATAATCTGGTCGTGGTCAGAGGGGCTGAGCGGCTTCGCGAAGGGCAGGAAGTGCGCTTTGAAGCCGCTACCGAAGTGGCTAAGCTGGAGGATTAAACAGGTCGAACATTTGCGTTTGGATCCTGACCAGATAAGGATCCAGCGCTTTGGGCTTGCCCCAACATTGTTCAAAGGGCACTTCCACCACGTTATGATTCTGTTCACCGATCATCACACCGGTTTTACCGGCGAGGATAGCCTCTACGGCATAGGCGCCAAGTTTGGATGCCAACATGCGATCAAGGCTGACCGGTGAGCCGCCACGCTGGACATGGCCGAGGATAACGGGGCGACATTCGATGCCGGTAGTGGCATGCAGCTTGTTGGCCAGGTCGGTGGCGCCACCCGGCCACAGGTTTTCGGTGATGACCATGATGTAGCTGCATTTGCCACGCACCTCTTGCGCCTTCTGAATATGGGCGGCAAGTTGATGCAGATCCGGTGGCGATTGCTGGTAGAGCTCGGGCAAAAGTACTTGCTCGGCGCCGCTGCACACCGCCGCCGATAAGCCGATAAAGCCGGCATGACGGCCCATCACTTCTATCAGGAAAATGCGCTCGAAAGCATCAGCAGTGTCACGGACTTTATCAATACTTTCAAGGGCCGTATCGATGGCGGTGTAGTAGCCAATGGTGGCGTCGGTACCGCAAATGTCATTGTCGATGGTGCCGGGTAAACCGATGATTTGGCCGTCCCAGTATTTGGCCAGGTGCAATGCGCCGCGAAAGGAGCCGTCACCGCCATTGACGATCAGGGCATCAATATTCAGCGCGCTAAGATTTTGTGCGGCTTGCTTGGCGCCTTCGGCGGTCTTAAAGGCCTCACAACGGGCGCTTTTGAGGATAGTGCCGCCGCGCTGGATGATATTGTTGACATCTTCCGGACCCAGGGGAACAAACTCCTGTTCCAGCAGTCCGTTATATCCATGTCGGTAGCCAATGATCTCAAGACCGAAATGGTGAGCGGCTAGAACCGATGCCCGAATGGCGGCATTCATGCCAGGAGCATCGCCGCCCGAAGTTAAAATTGCTATACGCCGCATAATCCTTTTTCTCAGCAATGAGGTAATGTTTAGCATAACGAGCATTACTGGGATGGGCCAGAGGGCAGTGACGGAAATTGTGTTTGGAGAATGGAATGAAAACTGTTGTTAGAGCTTTTTGGGTCAGCGCACTGTTGTTAATGACCAGTGCCTGCTCTTCGACCTTTGTTTACAACAATCTGGATTGGTTGGTGCACTGGTATCTGGATGACTATGTGGACTTGGATCGTACCCAGAAGGAGCATTTTGATATCAATTTGGAGAAATGGTTGGCCTGGCACCGCTCGGAAGAACTGGCTCGTTACCATGCCCATTTGGAATCTCTTAAAAATGCATTGCAAGCAGGTTCCATGGATGAAACACAGTGGCTCGAGCAGTTTGAACTGGCGCGTGATCATTGGGAACGGCTGTTGCGCAAACTGGGCCCGGATTTGGCGGTGTTGATTACTGAGCTAGACGACAAGCAAGTTGAGGAGATGTTTGAGGAATTGGAGGAGGAAAATCGCAAAGAAGAGAAAAAGTGGCAAAAGCGAGTTGAACAAGAGCGCCTGCAGCGTCGTATCGACAACCTGGAAGAGGATGTCAGTCGCTGGATTGGACGCTTAACTGATCAGCAAAAAGCGCTGATTGCCGAATTTTCGCCTCAGTTTCACGAGAATTTTCCGCTTTGGATGGAGTACCGTCGTACCTGGCAATCCCAGGTAAAAGCCTTGCTGGTGGCAGACAGCGACTTGGCCTCCAGGCAAGCTTCATTGGAAGCATTGTTAACCGAGCCACGCCAGGTTCGCACCGAGAACTACCAGCAAAAATCCCGGCAAAATGGCGAACTGTATGCGCGGTTAATTGCAAGTTTGCAGAAGTCGCTCTCCGATAAACAGCGTAAAAAGCTCATCGATGAACTGCAATCCTTACAAGATGATCTTGAAGATCTGATGGAGTAGGCGCGATGCAGCGCCCCTATCAACTCGTCATTGTTGGTGCCGGCATCCTCGGTGCCGCGACCGCAAGAGAATATTTGCAACGCCATCCCGGACACCGGGTATTAGTGATTGAAAAGGAGGGCGAGCCGGCCAGTCATCAGACTGGGCGTAACTCGGGCGTCATTCACGCTGGTGTGTATTACCCGCCAGGAAGTCTCAAGGCCAGGTATTGCAAAGAGGGACTTGAACAAACGATAGCCTTTTGCCAGGACCATAACATTCCCTATCTTCAATGTGGAAAGCTGATCGTTGCAACCAATCCACTGGAAGAAGAGCGACTAGGCGCGCTTTTTGGCCGCTGTCAGGAAAATGGCCTTGATCCGCAATATTTGCACGCCACGGCCTTAAAAACAGCAGAGCCCAATATAGAGGGCAGGGCCGCCATTTTGGTCCGGCAGACCGGTATCGTCGATTATGCGCGTATTACACGCACCATGCTTGGACAGGCACAGTCAATGGGCGCCGAAGTGCAATATAAGGCCAGGGTAATGGCATTGAATGAGACAGAACATGAGATGCGGATTGACACCCCTCATGGCTCGTACCGTGCTGAGCGATTGGTCAACTGCGCGGGGTTGATGGCAGATCGCTTGATTCGACTGCAGGGCATTGCCACCGATTTCCAAATTGTGCCTTTTCGGGGCGAGTATTACCGTTTACCCAGTCGATTCAATCAGATCGTTAATCATCTGATATACCCGGTTCCTGATCCCGCGTTACCTTTTTTGGGTGTGCATCTCACCCCCATTATTGATGGCTCTGTGACGGTGGGGCCTAATGCGGTGCTGGCCCTCGCCAGAGAAGGCTACGACTGGTCAAGTATCAACCCTGCCGACTTGCTTGAGCTATGCAGTTTCAGTGGATTTTGGTCGCTGCTTTGGCGCTATCGGCAAAGTGGTACCTTGGAGTTGGGAAACTCATTGTTTAAATCCCGCTATTTGGCACAGGTGAGAAAATACTGTCCACAAATAGGCATTGATGATTTGCTGCCACATCGCAGTGGGGTACGCGCGCAGGCGGTGACGGCCAGTGGAGAGTTGATGCATGACTTTGCCTTTGTACAGACAGCAAGAAGTCTGCATTTGGGCAATGCTCCCTCTCCCGCAGCAACCAGCGCCATACCTATCGCCAGAGCGATCGTCGATAAGCTTGATGGCTAAGATCAACAGGTTTGCTTTAGCTTAATGGCGATGGTTTATGGCTGCTTTTGGCGCTCGCCAATGGCCTTTTCATCACCTTTACAGATCGTATCGTATTGGTCGCGGTAATAGCGAATATCCAGACAGGCCTCTTCATAGCGCTTCTTCGCGGTTAATGCCTGTTGTGGATAGCGGCTGTCCATCATCACCTTGCGCCACTCGTTACATTGCTGCTCTTGCTGTTTTACTTCAAGAACCCGTTCACAAGGCTTATTGTTTGCAGCGCATCCGTTTAGGACCAGACTCAGTACAATGAGGGATAAGGGCATTAAGGATTTCATCTACGCTCCAATACTTGCTTGATTTTGTCCTTCATGCCGTCCAGCTTGGCCTGATGGTTCTCGGGAAGCCGCATGCCATCAACCATCCTGTATATCTGACGGCAGTTGGATAGCAGGCCAGGTTCACTTTTTTCGTTCTTTTCCAAAAGCTTAAGTAAGCACTGTAATAAGTTCAAGGTAACGCCAGTATTCATTGGAGCTAATTCCAAGGCCTGCTGAAATGCGGCATAGGCGGCTTGATATTTACCCTCTGAATAGGCCTCGATACCCTCTTTATTGAATCGGTTGTAATTCTCACGAACCGCATCGCGCCGAGATTCTGTGGTTTGAATAAGAAACTGCAGATTAGGATCTTTTGCTGCTTCACTTTTTTTAAGTTTGCTCAGTAGTTCTGCGGCATCTTCGAATTCGCCCATGGTACTCATCAAGGTAATGGAATCCGGGGCTAAAGACAGAGGATAGTCTTCAAATTTCTGCTTGATATCATACTGAGCGTCGTTGAGTGAGCGTTTGGCTTCGATCATTTTGCCATCCAGTATATTGATTCTGGCGTTGATGAGTTCTTCAAAGATCCCGTAGTCAAAATCTTCCCGCACCCGGCTTAACAATTCATCATTCTTGTTGCGTTGCAGCATCAGCATGGCTTCCTGTTGATACTTATTGCGCTGCTTCTTATCTTCGGCTCTGTCTGCTGCATCCAAAATGCTACGAATGTAGTTACACAGGTGACTGATACTGCGATGCACCGATTTTTTGCTTTGTTCGAGAATGGCTTGGCAACAGTTCTTCGCCATCTCAAAGTCACCGGCCAGCCTGGCAATCTCACAGCCCAGGTATTGCCTGTTCAAAGAGAAGGGAGCGATATTTAAAGCGGCCTTAATATGTTGCAAGGCTTCATCGTATTGTTCTCTTTTTACATAGCATTGTGCCAATACATCCAGCCCTTCAACGGCATACAAACGTTGTTGTGAAGCCTTTTGTGCCAGTGGAAACGCCTTATCCACCAGATTCAAATGCAAGTAAGTTTTTGCCAGTGCAACGCTGCTCCACGGCAGCGGTTTTTCCTTATGTATGGGCTCGAGAATGTCACGCGCCTCCTGATAATTCTCTACCCGCCACAGCAGGTCGATAAGTAATGAGAGACAATGACGGGTATGGCGGCCATTGGTACTGATATAGTTTTTACAGGCTTGAATACCGCTTTGGTAGTCATCGGCCATGATCTTGTCGTAGATTGGCGCCAACGTTCTTCGCTTCTGATAAGCCTTTAGCAAACGGTTGCTAAGCTGGGCTTGGGAAAAGGGTTTAATCAGGTAGTCGTCTGGCTGTCTCTCAATACTGCCAAGCACCATCGGACGTTCACTGTCCGCAGAGACCATCATGTATACCGTGGTAGACTTAATCAGCTTGCGCACCCTAAGCTCTTCTAATAGCTGATAGCCATTCTTTTTGTCACCGCCAAGATGCAGATCACAGATGATGATATCGAACTTTTCCTGGCGGCAGGCGGCAATAGCAGACTCACCATTTTGAGCGATGACAACCGACAAAGCGCCCAAATTGTTCATCATTCCCCGAAGCAGAATCAAAAAGGGTCGCTGATCATCAATAACGAGTACACGTTTGTTGTGAAAGGAAAGGGAGACCATCTATTGAGAAATATTCAGTTTTTTATCCTAGTGATTGGATTCATCTTGTGTGAAGCCGTCGCTTAAAGCAAGACGTTATGCGATGCCTATTGTTGATTTGCTCTTTTAAAAACCACCACAAAGATATGGCATTAGAACAGCGCTAAAGCATTTTCTTCTTTAAACGATATAAAGAGTGCAGTGCGCTAAGACGGAAAAAGAATGAAGATTTCAGAAGACATTGAGTTAGGCAGTGGCCTTAACCGACTTTGTCAACGCGGTGGGGGCTCAGACTTCTCTTTGGTGCTGGCCATGCTGGCACAAGATTTTCTCTCTCGTCCGCGTTTTGATAAAACATCACTGCCAGAAGCCAGCGAATATGTTCAGGCACTCCCTCATGCACCCAAGGTACCGACCTGCGCCATGCAAGAGGACTGGGAGCATGAAAATCAGGCTTCACGTTACGCCCATCAGCAGGACTTTACTGCACTGCGTCTGTGGCAATGCATGCATCCATCACCACTATCCCAATTTGATAACAAAAAACGCATTCCTGAAGAGGTGATTGCAAACTGTGGTTGGCATGCCCAGCAAAGAATGCTGAAGTCGCAAGAGGTACTTATTGAAACAGATGAAACCGGTCTTTTTGAGGTTATTGAAGCATTGCAACCCAAGGCGGCCTGAAGCCCTCAAATCAACACAGAGCGCTGAGAGCTTAAGAGACTTAGAGACAACACTGCTTAAACTTTTTGCCACTACCACAGGGGCAGGGCTCGTTTCTCCCTGGTTTAATTTGACCGGTATCCGCTAAAATATTGCCACTGTCATACCGCCATTGACCGTTTTCAAGGACAAAAAAGGACTGCTCATGCAGGCGATAAAAGGCATTTTCTGCCCGATAAATTGCGCAGAATGTTACTGTGCCCGTGTCGGAAAAGGCGGGCGCATCTTCCACTGCTAGCCTAAGCCAAATGGTGCCCTTTGCATTCTCATCGATTTCACTGAGGTCAAGATTTTTGGCTGCAGCGCTGCTATAGGTATCGAGCACATACTGATAGTTTTCGGTCACATAAGCACTATAGCGAGAGCGCATCAGTTGCTCTGGACTTACTGGAAGGCTGAGTCCCGTCAAGAAAGGGCTACAGCATTGCTCAAATGGGCGGTCACTGCCGCAAAAACATAGAGACATAATCTGGCTAAGCGAATAAAAGCGCTTACCATGGACCATATACCAGATTGTTGTCCAGCGCTTTGTGCTTCTTCAGATTGATCACTGTCACGCCATGGGTGTGGCAAAGCTGTTCTACGCGCTTGCGACCCACATCATCCAGATTCATATCTTCTACCAAAATGGCGCAGCTGGTGCCGGGTGTCATCAGTCTTTCTAACCAGTTAAGTGTCTGCTCCGCTTTGGGTTTCTGTATGCCGATACTGTTGTTTTCCGGACGGCTGAAGCGCAGTGTGTCGGCCAGCAGATAAACCCATTTGCGGCGGTGCGCGAAGCTTTTCATCAGACTACGCAGCTGCGACTTCTGATAGATAGATAGCTCCATCAGTGCTGGCTGATGAAGGGGAGAAAGTTGTGGGCTAACATGGGCCATACAAAAAACCTTGTTTATTTATACAGTGGTTGGATAAACAGTAGTACTGTATAAATAAACATGCAAGTGTTTTTTTGATTAAAATTTTAGCAATGTTTTGTTGTTGGGGGTGAACACTTCAGTAGCCGCTGGCGGTATGCAATCCACCCGTTTTAGGTAGGAATAATTGCCCATAAAGCCTGGAAGCAAAGTCGTCGGTCATGCCGGCAATATAATCTGCAATAACCCGTTTTCCCTGTCCTTGCTCCTGTGCAATGCACCATCGTCTTTTAGTGTTTTCCGGTAACAAGCGTTCAGGCTCAGCGGCAAAGGCGCCAAACAGAGCAATCACCAGTTGCTGACCTTTATACTCCAGCATCTGTACCTCGGCTTTACTGATGACCTGGTTGTAGACAAAGGCTTTAAACGCCTCTAATGCCTGGTCATAGCCTGACTGCAACTGTGCGTTGTACGCCAGCAAAGACAGTGTAAAAACCGGACTGGTTTCTTGGATCTCAATGGCGGTGATAAAGGCATTCACCAGCGCACCGATAGCATCTTTTCGATCGTAGTGATGGGGGCTGAACAGTTGTGTGGCCAGTTCGCTCATCTGCTTGCTCAGCCAACCCAATTGCAGGGCTTGTATCGGCTTTACCACCCATTGCTCAAAGCTATCCTGGCGAACAATTCCGGTAACAATGGCATCCTCGAGATCATGGATGCTGTAGGCAATATCATCGGCCAGTTCCATTACCGAGCAATCAAAGGACTTATACCGGGTTTTATGATGACGCCCCGGGCGTGCGTCAAATTGACAGAAGGCGTCGCGCTCTTGCCTCGACAATGGAGAGAGCAACCACTCAAATACCGCCAAGTCGTCAGCAAACAGGCCTTTAGGCGGTACCCAGTCTGATACCCTAAGCACAGAGCTCTCAACCAATGCAGGACGGCATTCCAGAGCACTGATAAGGTTTGGATACTTCACCAGGCCCAGCAAGGTTCGCCTGCACAAATTCATGCCGTAACCCTCGGTGTAGGGCTCGAGCTTTGTGACGATACGAAAGGTCTGGCCATTGCCCTCGAAGCCGCCGTCATTGCGCATCATATAATTCAAGGCAATTTCACCGCCATGACCAAAAGGCGGATGGCCGATATCATGGGCCAGGCATAAGGCTTCAATCAGGGTACTGTTCAGTTCAAGCTTGTCTGCCAATGCCGGGTATTTTTGCCCAAGTTGGGCGGCAATTCCCTGACCAATCTGTGAGGCTTCAAGTGAATGGGTCAGGCGGGTACGGTGAAAGTCATTCATGCCTACGCCAAGTACTTGAGTCTTGGCCTGCAAGCGCCGAAATGCAGCCGAATGCAGCACTCTGGCCTTGTCGCGTTGGAAGGGGGAGCGGTGATCACCTTCTCTTTGTGACTGTGCTTGCCGCCTGGCCAACCAATCTGCAGACATGGCTTACTCCTGTGTGATTTCGTCCAAACTTAATGAAAAACTGGGCACGTAGGCTTCAAGGAAGTAGTTTACTTCGGGAGAGTGGTAGTCTTTGAGGATCTTGTCCAGGCGCTTTTTGGCCAGTTCAAATTCCTTGTTGCCGGCGGAAAGCTCTTCCAACGTCTTTAAATACGCGCAGACAACGTCGGCTGCCTTGATGATAAATTTCTCATCTTCGCTGTGATAGCTATTGTCGATAAGCCTGGCATAGTCATCGCGCAGCTCTGCCGGTGCCATTTCAATCAATTTTTGCTCAGCGATCTGCTCGATTTTCTTATATTCCTGCTGGATAGCCGGGTTGTAGTATTTTACCGGAGTGGGCAGATCGCCGGTCAGCACCTCTGAGACATCATGAAACAGCGCTTGGGTGGCGATACGTTCGGCATTCAATGCGCCGCCAAAATGATGGTTGCGAATAAGTGCCAGCGCGTGGGCGACCATGGCCACCTGTAAACTGTGCTCTTGTACATTTTCCTGACAGACATTGCGCATCAGCGGCCAGCGACTGATCAATTTCATTCTGGCCAGATGGGCGAAGAAATGGCTGGGTGTGGTATTTACTGTGGGATCCTTCACAAGCTTGCGCCTTGCTGATAATTCATAAAGAAGCGCTCCACCTTACCAAGGGCC
Organism: Aliiglaciecola sp. CAU 1673; assembly: GCF_029223185.1. GTDB lineage: Bacteria > Pseudomonadota > Gammaproteobacteria > Enterobacterales > Alteromonadaceae > Bowmanella. The sequence continues at coordinate 171,258 of NZ_JARHUG010000004.1, read as the reverse complement.
GTTTGCAATGTCTCCACATGGGGCAGGAAGACCAGGCGGAAGTAGCAGCCTTCTTTGAGGTTAAAGGCACTACCGTGCACCAACAGGACCTTTTCCTGACGAAGTAAATCCAGGATCATCATCTCATCATTTTCAATATTGAAGCGTTTGGCATCTACCTTGGCAAAGCAATACATGGCACCTTGTGGTTTGACGCAGCTGATACCAGGGATCTGATCCAATAAGCGCCAGGCAGTGTCACGCTGCAGTCTTAAGCGGCCATCGGCTTTGACCAAATCATTAATGCTTTGATAGCCACCCAAAGCGGTTTGTACGGCATGTTGGCACGGTACATTGGCGCAAAGACGCATGGAGGCCAACATATTTAAGCCATCGATATAGCTGCGCCCCAGTTTTTTATTGCCACTGACCATCAGCCAGCCGACCCTGAAACCCGCAACCCGGTAGTTTTTGGACAAGCCGCTTAAGGTCACGAAAAAGAGATCATCGGCCAGGGCGGCAATGCATTGGTGCTTAGCATCGTCATATAAAACCTTGTCGTAGATCTCATCGCTGAAGATCACCAGGCCATGCTCACGTGCCAGTTCAATAATGTCTAACAACAGGGCTTTGCTGTAGACCGCACCTGTGGGGTTATTGGGGTTAATCAGCACTATGGCGCGGGTATTAGGTGTAATTTTCTTGCGAATATCATCAATATCCGGCATCCAGCCTGCACCCTCATCACAGCGATAATGCACCGGACGACCAGAGGACAGACTAACCGCCGCCGTCCACAGGGGATAGTCGGGACTCGGCAGCAATACCTCATCTCCGGTATTCAGCAGGGCTTGCATGGCCATAACGATGAGTTCGCTGACGCCGTTACCGATATAAATATCTTCGATATCGATATTTTTTATATTTTGTTGCTGGTAATACTGCATCACCGCCACTCGGGCTGAATAGATACCTTTGGCATCACCATAGCCCTGGGCCGTCGGCAGGGTATGAATAACGTCTTTCAGGATGTCTTCGGGGGCTTCAAAGCCAAAAGGGGCAGGGTTGCCAATATTAAGCTTCAGTACCCGGTGGCCCTCATCTTCCAGCCTTCTCGCTTCGGTCAGTACCGGACCGCGAATGTCATAACATACATCATTCAACTTGCTGGACTTTATTATCTGTTTCATGAAAAAGGGGCGACTTAGTGCTGGCTGTAAAAGGCCTTACAGGTTAATACAGCGAGGGGCCTTTTGTCTGCACGCCGAGGGACAAAATTTGTCTGAATGAGACTTGCTTAACAATGCTTTACATTTGCTCGCTGGGCATACAACTGGATGCGTGCTATTGGTAATTCGGGCATATAAATGCGAGGGAGGAACGATGGCATTACCTCTGTTGTGGCTGGGGGCCGGTGTATTGGCTGTAGGCGCGCTTAGCCAAAAACGTCCCGGTCATGTTAAGCATTATCCTGGCGCAAAACTGGCACCGGTGACGCCAAAAGATGGTGCCGTTGTCTGCTGTGGCATTTATGGGCTTTTCGATCACAGCGGTATTTGGTTGGATGGGCACATTCTGGAGCTAAAGGGCAACGGTCTTATCCGCGCTGTCTCTTCGCAGCGATTCGTTGCCGAGCGAAGTGGCAAACAGATTTATGTGGCCTGTGATGGAAAAGGAGGCGTGTTAGCGGATCCCCAGGCTGCTGAGCGCGGCGCAGCAATGCTTTTTCAGTATCGCCATTATCACGTTCTCAACAATAACTGTCATCGTTTTACCTGGTACTGTCTGACCGGGCGCAATGAGCCGTTGTCTTTTTTTTCAGACCTTAATGCCAAGTTATCCAGGCGCTTTCGGACGGTTTTAAGTTGGCATCCTGCCTCTTGATGGATATTTATTGAGCGATTACCCTAAATTTTGCGTAAGTGTGTAAGTTGCCTGCTATTTTTTAAGGTAGCGGTTGTAAACATTTGCACAATTTCGACCAATAAGCCCAAAGGCATAGAGAAGGTGAGTATATGCTGACGGGTGATCATAACCATTGCCGGAGGTTGTATGTCTCATTCTTTCAAAGAAACGCCCCATAATGCGATTACAGACAGCGGGATTGCCAGGGTGATCCCCTGTAAGGAACTGGATGTTGGGGATCCTATCAAATGGCTGTTGCTCGCTTGGCGTGACGTAACCCGAGCGCCGTTGCTGACGTTTTTCTATGGTGTGGTCTTTGCGACTATCCCTTGGTTTATCACTTACTTGGTCGCGCTTACCGGATGGCATCTGATTATATTGCCTTCCATCATCTGTTTTATGCTGATTGGTCCTTTTCTTGCCGCGGGGCTTTACGACGTCAGTTGGGAACTGGAAAAAGGCCATAAACCAACCCTGTGGCACAGTATTAAAGCGATCAAACGTAATGCCGTGAATGAATGGGCCTTTGGTCTGATGCTGATGATTTTGATGATTTTCTGGTTGCGTGTGGCATCCATCATTCATGCACTCTATCCCCCCTACCTGGAAACCAACTTGGAAAATCTAATGCCCTTTTTGGCCTTAGGAACGGTCGTTGGAGCCGGGTTTACCCTGGTGGTATTTTTTATCAGTGCCTTCACCCAGCCGACGCTGATGGAGCGTAAGGTGGATTTGGCTACCGCAGTATTAACCAGCATGAATGCCATTTGGGAAAATAAAGTACCGATGATGATTTGGGGATTCATTATCGCCAGTGCTGTTGGTATTGGATTTTTAACCGGTTTTCTTGGTTTTATTATCCTAATGCCGCTGATTGGCTATGCCACCTGGCATGGATATATCGATACCATTGAAACTAAGCGTGAGCGACATTACCAATAAACATTTATGAGGGGCTCTCAATGAGCCCCTCTTCACCTTGGGGTGTCTGTCCGTAGACAAGTAATATCTAACTACCGCAGGTAATTGTGATGAAAGATGTCAGTTCGTTGGATATCTTGAATCTCCTTAATCACGCCTACATCGGTGTGGTCATTCATGCTGTTGATACTTCGATTGTGTATGCCAATCCCACCGCCCTTAAATTGCTGCGTTTAACCCAAGCTCAGGTGATTGGCAAAGACGCGATGGATCCGCAATGGCATTTCGTTGATGAACAAGGAAGAAAACTACCTGTAGAGGACTATCCGGTTAATCAAGCTAAATCCAGGAATAGCCCTATAGTGAACGAAGTGTTGGGCGTAATTGATAGCAGTCGTAAAGAAGTTTCCTGGTTCTTGGTCAATGCTTATCAGGAGAATGCACAAAGTGACGAAGATGGATTTATCATCGTTACTTTCAACGACATTACGGAAAAAAAGACTCAATTTTCATTCGAGCATATAGTCGAGAATGCCCAAGATATTATCATTGTCACAGAAGCCTCGCCCATTGACGCCCCGTTGGGGCCGAAAATCATCTATGTAAACAAGGCATTTGAACGTATAAGCGGCTATCGGGCCGATGAGGTGATAGGCGAGACACCCCGGATTTTACAAGGAAAGTTTACCGATAAAGAGACAACGGAAAGGATCCATAACGCTCTTGAGCAGAAGCAGCCCTTGACTGAAACCATCCTCAATTACGCGAAAAATGGCCGTCCGTACTGGTTGGAGATGAATATTATTCCCCTAAAAAATAGCTTTGATGAAGTGACACACTTCGCCGCTATTGAACGGGATGTCACAGAAAAGCGCTTCCATGCTGAGCAATTGGAGTCTCGGAATAAGGATTTGAAGTTATTAAAAGAAAATCTTGAAAAAATGGTGCAGGAAAAGACGGATAAGCTGTTGGAAGCCAATTATCGTCTTGAGCGCATGGCTTATTATGACAGTCTTACTGAGTTACCTAACCGCAGAGCCTTTGAACTGCAATCTGATAAAATTTTTGGACTGGCGGTGCGCAAAAAACTAGCACTGGCCTACGGCATTATTGATGTTGATGATTTTAAGGCTGTTAACGATAACCATGGCCACGACATGGGGGATTTGGTGTTAAAAAGTATGGGGCAAGTGTTTCGCGAGTCTTTTCGTGCTGAGGAAGTTATCGGCCGTTTGGGTGGGGAAGAATTTGCTTTTATCGCTATGCTTGATGAGCCGAATGATTCAGCTCATTTTTGTGAGCGCCTGCTGAAAAAGATCGCACAGATACGTTTGGAAACGCCCAATAGCGAAACGATTAGTATCACTGCCAGCATTGGCGTTTGTGTGTTTAAACCTGAGGTCAAACCGAATATAGAACAATTGTACCGATGCGCTGATGCTGCTTTGTATAGAGCCAAGTCCGCCGGAAAGAATTGTTTTGAGACTTCTTCTCTTTAACAAGGTCGCTATGCCAACCGAATCAGCAAGTTCGATAAGGGCTTGCAACAACAAGGCAGGATCTCATCATCATCGATAAAGGCCAGCGGATCGGTGGCATATTCCACCTGGCCTTCTATTAACTTGGTGCGACAGGCACCACAAAAGCCTTCACGGCAATGGTAGTGAACCTCGACACCCTGCTGTTCGAGACTCTCCAGTAGGGTTTTGCTGGTACAGCCTTGAACGGCAGGGCCGTCTTGCACTTGAATGGTCATGCCAATCCCTGGTTTTTCCATGGGATCAAAGATCGAAATCCCCGAAATCACCGGCGCTGACTTCACTGTCTATCTGGCCGACCAGGTAGGAACTGATCTCAGACTCCTGTGGTGCCACTTGCACGTTGTCAGAGTTGAGATAGTTATTCATCCAGGGCAGGGGATTGGACTTGATCTCAAAAGGCGTATCCAAGCCGATGGCCGCCATACGGTGATTGGCAATAAATTCCACATACTGGCACAGGATGTCTTTGTTCAGACCAATCATTGAACCATGTTGGAACAAATAGGACGCCCATTGTTTTTCCTGCTCTACCGCATTCATAAAGATGGCGATAGCCTCATCCTTACATTCTTCCGCGATAGATTGCATTTCAGGATCGTCCTTACCTTTGGCCCACAGATTCAGAATATGCTGGGTTGAGGTCAGGTGCAGGTTCTCGTCACGGGCAATCAGACGGATGATCTTAGAGTTACCTTCCATCAATTCCCGTTCGGCAAAAGCAAAGGTACAGGCAAAAGACACATAGAAACGAATGGCTTCCAATGCGTTTACAGAGTTCATGCAAAGATAAAGCTTCTTCTTCAACTCACGCATGCTGATTTTATGGCTGATGCCATCTACCACGTGGGTCCCTTCCCCTTGGGTTTGCCACAACTGCGTGGCGAAAATCAGATCATCGTAATAGCGTGAAATATCGGTAGCACGACGCTTAATTTCATCGTTGAGGACGATATCTTCAAATACTGCACTGGGATCGGCAAACAGGTTGCGCAGAATATGGGTGTAAGAGCGAGAGTGTATGGTCTCGAAGAATGACCAAGTCTCAATCCAGGTCTCCAACTCAGGCAATGACACGATAGGCAAAAACGCGATGTTGGGGCTTCTGCCTTGTACCGAGTCGAGCAATGTCTGGTACTTGAGGTTGGAGATGAAAATGTGTTTTTCCTGCTCACTGAGTTTCTGGAAATCCACACGATCGCGGCTGACATCGACTTCCTCGGGGCGCCAGAAGAAGCTGATCTGCTTCTCTATCAGCTTTTCGAAGATGCCGTGTTTTTGTTGGTCGTACCTTGCCACGTTGACCGGATTACCGAAGAACATCGGCTCAAGAAGAGGATTGGTGGCCTGTTGATTAAAAGTGGTGTACTTCATCGTTGTTCATTTATCTCGGTTAGCGCACGGCCCCAATCCGGGACCTGTATCTATTGTTGTTATCATATTCGCCAGTTTGTACGGCGTTTGTGTGCAAAAAGAGCAGGGCAGCCATGGCTGCCCTGTGGATTAGATTTTACAGGCGCCGCCTGCACAATCGTCTTCCTCTTCGATAACGGCTTCGACCACAGGTTTTTTGGCCTGCTTGGTGGCAACCAGCTCTTCCTGACTGTCGGTGGCGCCATCACGGGTGTTGTGATAGTAGAGAGTCTTCACGCCCAATTTATAGGCAGTCAGCAAGTCTTTAAGCAGAAGCTTCATGGGCACCTTGCCACCGTCATACTTACCCGGGTCGTAGCTGGTATTGGCAGAAATGGTTTGATCCACAAATTTCTGCATGATGGCGACCAGTTGCAGGTAACCGTCGTTGGATGGCAGTTCCCACAGCAATTCGTATTGATCTTTCAAACGCTCGTATTCAGGAACAACTTGCTTGAGCACACCATCTTTACTGGCTTTCACGCTGATATGACCGCGAGGAGGTTCAATACCGTTTGTGGCATTGGAAATCTGTGACGAGGTCTCAGAGGGCATCAGGGCCGACAGGGTGCTGTTACGCAGACCGTACTTAACCACTTCTTCACGCAGGCTATCCCAATCCAGATGCAGCGGCTCGGCACAGATCTGATCCACATCCTTTTTATAGGTGTCGGTGGGCATAATCCCTTTGGAGTATGTGGTTTCATTAAACTTAGGACAAGCGCCCAACTCTTTGGCCAGGTTATTGGAGGCCTTCATCAGATAGTACTGAATGGCTTCAAAGGTACGGTGCACCAGGCCATTGGCGCTACCGTCTGAATAGCGCACGCCGTTCTTGGCAAGGTAATAAGCAAAGTTGATCACGCCAATGCCCAGGGTACGACGCCCCATGGTAGCGTTGTAGGCGGCCGGTACGGGGTAATCCTGATAATCCAGCAGGCTGTCCAGGGCGCGTACCGCCAAGTCTGCAAGCTCTTCCAGATCTTCAAGCTTTTCGATGGCGCCAAGGTTAAAGGCTGACAGAGTGCACAGGGCAATCTCGCCATTTTCGTCATTGACATGCTCAAGCGGCTTGGTGGGCAGCGCAATTTCCAGGCACAGGTTGCTCTGACGAACTGGCGCCACGGCCGGGTCGAAGGGGCTGTGTGTATTGCAGTGATCCACGTTTTGCAGATAGATACGGCCAGTGCTGGCACGCTCCTGCATAAACAGGCTGAACAATTCCACGGCTTTTACGCGCTTTTTACGAATAGACTCGTCCTGCTCGTACTGAACATACAGCTTTTCGAACTTGTCCTGATCGGCAAAGAACGCATCATATAGTCCAGGCACATCGGAGGGACTGAATAAGGTGATGTAATCATCTTTGATCATGCGCTGGTACATCAGTTTGTTGAACTGCACGCCGTAATCCAGGTGACGTACGCGGTTTTCTTCCACACCGCGGTTATTTTTCAGCACCAGCAGGGATTCCACTTCAAGATGCCACAGCGGATAGAACAGGGTGGCGGCACCACCACGTACACCGCCCTGAGAGCAGCTTTTCACTGCCGTTTGGAAATACTTGTAGAAAGGCAAGCAACCAGTATGGAATGCTTCGCCGCCACGAATAGGGCTACCCAAAGCGCGGATACGACCAGCGTTGATGCCGATACCGGCACGTTGGCTCACGTATTTAACAATGGCACTGGCGGTGGCATTGATGGAATCCAGGCTGTCACCGCATTCAATCAGCACACAGGAGCTGAATTGACGGGTAGGAGTGCGCACACCTGACATAATGGGCGTTGGCAAGGAAATCTTAAAGGTCGATACCGCGTCATAAAAACGTTTGACGTAGTTTAGGCGGGTCGACTTGGGATAGTTGGCAAACAGGCAGGCGGCGACCAGGATGTACAGGAACTGCGCACTTTCGTAGATTTCCCCGGTCACCCGGTTCTGCACCAGGTACTTACCTTCTAATTGCTTAACGGCGGCATAGCTGAAATTCATATCGCGCCAGTGGTCGATATACTTATCCAGCTCATCCAATTCTTCTTTGCTGTAATCATTGAGGATGTGGGCGTCATACTTGCCCTTTTCCACCATGTTGGTCACATGCTCATACAATGCCGGTGGCTCAAATGTGCCGTAGGCTTTTTTGCGCAGATGGAAAATGGCCAACCGTGCCGCCAGATACTGATAATCCGGACTGTCTTTGGAAATAAGATCAGCTGCCGACTTGATCAGCGTCTCATGAATGTCAGATGTCTTGATGCCGTCGTAGAACTGGATATGGGCTTTGATTTCCACCTGAGAGACAGACACATTGTTCAGTCCCTTGGCTGCCCAGGTAATAACCTTGTGGATTTTTTCCAGATCAATGGGCTCCTGTTCACCGGAGCGTTTGGTAACGAGTAGATGATTGTTCATGCCGGTAGCCGTTATATTTTTTATAGGTTTAGCGCAACGTGCAATAGCGAAATGCGCTACTGCGGGTCCTGTTTTGAGCCATTCGGCGGTCGTCGTTGACCACCCAACCAGACACAAGATAGTGAGGTTTGTGATGTTATGCAACCCAACATCTGGTGGTTTAATGGCCGAACGACACTAGTGCTTGTGTTAGGTTAGTAGCGGCTCACCGAAGAATCGCCACAGTGGCTTGGGTGACAGGAAAGCAAGAGAATTTTTCGTCTAAATCCGTACCTAAATTTTTTTCATCTGAAATGTTTTGTATTTATAGATTTTGGTTATATGTGATTTTATCGCCGGAAAGGACGCTTTTTGATTCAGAATTGATGCTTCTGAATGCCGTGTTCGGACCAATCCCATTAGCTCAACAGCTACTGCCAAAAGAACAAGCTAAACACACATAGCGCTGAAGATGACAGCACCATGGCGCCGCCAAGTGCCGCATTGTCATTCTCGCCTAGCAATAATGTATAGAGATTAACGCCTACCGGGGAAGCTGCCAGCAGTGTGATGGCAGCTACTGCTTCCTGGGGAAGCCAGAATATCAGCGCTGAGAATAACCAAACTAAGCTCGGTAATATCAAGAGTTTCATCATTACAGCCAACCCCACCGGTGCCATTTGAGTCAATCTAAGGCTAGCCAGTTGGCTGCCCAACAGGAAAAGCGCAAAGGGCAGGGCGGTGTGTCCCAACTGACTTATGGACTGTGTGAGTATGAGGGGCAGTGAAATATGACAAAGGTTAAATACAAGGCCACTAAGCAAGCTAAGCACGATAGGGTTGGTCAAGGTTCGCCATACCTTGCGCCAGCCTGCGAGATTGCCACTAAGATAGTACAGGAAGAAAATGATTAAGCTGTGAAAAGCAATTACAGGGAATGCATAGGACCATGCCGATGGACCCAGAAATAGTCCGATAACCGGCAAACCGACTAAGACCGTATTGGAGTACACCGACGCAAAAGCACATACTCGCGCGTCGGATTGGTTGGCGTGTCTTCATAGTATGAGCCCATACAGCAGGCATACTGGCAGGTAGTAAGCTAACAGTAATGTAATAGAGGCTTGCTGCGGCAATCCCTGCTGATAGGTGCCGCTAAATAACAGGCATGGCAACAGCAGATTAGAGGTCAATGTTGCCGTTATTTTCTTCAGCCGGGCTGGCAGTAAATGGTGCTTGCTTAGCCCATACCCAACCAAGGTGCTCCCAACCAGCACCGGTAAATTCAACAACACGTTCATGTGATTATGCTTTTACAACGTATTAGTACAGTGAAGCAGGTAGTTTACATCCACATTCTTGTCCGACAAGTAGTACTGACCGGACAATGGATTTAAGTGCAAACCTTGCATATGGCGGGGCAATAAAGGGGTGTTATCAATCCACCCGATGAGTTCGCTGGGGCGGATAAACTTATTGTGCTGATGTGTGCCTTTTGGTACTAGCCCAAGCACATACTCGGCACCAACAATAGCCATCAGATAAGACTTGATATTGCGATTCAGGGTCGAGAAGAATACCTGACCACCAGGCTTGACCAGTTTGGCACAGGCTTTCACGATAGACTCGGGGTCAGGCACATGCTCAAGCATTTCCATACAGGTCACTACATCGAATTGACCACCCTGTTGCTCAGCGAAATCCTCGGCCGTGATGAGTTGGTAGTCCACTTGGATCCCAGACTCCAACCCGTGCAGCTTGGCCACTTCAAGAGAGTCCCGGGCCATATCTATGCCGGTCACTTTTGCGCCTTGTCGTGCCATGCTTTCGGCCAGAATGCCACCGCCGCAACCGATGTCGACTATCTGTTTACCAAACAATCCATCACTATGCTGAGCAATAAAGTCAAGCCGTAGCGGATTGATCTGATGCAGGGGTTTAAATTCCCCTTCCATGTCCCACCAGCGACTGGCGAGGGCAGAAAACTTAGCGATTTCACTTTCATCGACATTGGCGCTTACCTGCGCCCCTTGCGTTGGCTTTGACATGCAATTCGTTAACCTTGGGAAAATGCGAGGCGCTAGTATAAACAGTGGGACCTGCCACGCCTAGGTGCAACTGCCTGTATTCTGGCCAGTCATTGGCTATTTATTTACGATTTTGGATGGTAGAATCCAGCGGTTAATAAAACTAAATCCCATAAGATCCATTCCGTCCAGGCTTTATGCAATGAAGCAGATAAGAAAGCCGGGCTGAAGAAGTGAACGATAACGAAAGGGACAGGGCTGTATATGACCGACCACGCCAAAGAAATTCTCCCCATTAATATCGAGGAAGAGCTGAAGAACTCCTACCTGGATTACGCAATGAGCGTCATCGTAGGGCGCGCTTTGCCTGATGTGCGCGATGGTTTAAAGCCGGTACACCGTCGTGTGCTGTTTGCCATGAACGAGCTCAAAAACGATTTTAACAAGCCATACAAAAAGTCTGCCCGTGTGGTGGGTGATGTTATCGGTAAGTACCATCCCCATGGTGACTCTGCGGTATATGACACCATTGTGCGTATGGCGCAGCCTTTCTCCTTGCGTTATATGCTGGTGGACGGTCAGGGTAACTTTGGTTCGGTGGATGGCGACTCCGCCGCTGCTATGCGTTATACCGAAGTACGGATGGCCAAGATTGCTCATGAACTCCTGGCCGATCTGGATAAAGAAACCGTTAACTTTGTGCCTAACTATGATGGCACCGAGCAGATCCCTGAGGTACTGCCTACCAAGGTGCCAAACCTGTTGGTCAACGGTTCATCCGGTATTGCGGTGGGCATGGCCACCAATATTCCGCCTCATAACCTGACCGAAGTGGTCAACGGTTGTATCGCCCTTATCAATAATCCTGACCTGAGCATCGAAGAGCTGATTGAGCTTATCCCCGGGCCGGATTTCCCCACTGCCGCTATTATCAGCGGGCGTAAGGGCATTGAAGAGGCTTACCGTACCGGGCGCGGCAAGGTTTATATGCGCGCCAAAGCCGATATCGAAACTGAAGATAACGGCAAAGAAACCATTATCGTCACCGAAATCCCTTATCAGGTGAACAAGGCCAGACTGATTGAAAAAATCGCTGAACTGGTCAAAGAGAAGAAAATTGAGGGGATCTCTGCACTGCGTGATGAGTCTGATAAAGACGGTATGCGCATTGTTATTGAGGTTAAGCGTAACGAATCGGCAGAAGTATTGCTGAACCACCTGTATGCCCAGACCCAATTACAGACGGTGTTTGGTATCAATATGGTGGCGCTGGATAACAACCAACCTAAAGTCTTTAACCTCAGGCAAATGCTTGAGGCCTTTATCCTGCACCGCCGTGAAGTGGTGACCCGCAGAACCGTATTTGAGCTGCGTAAAGCACGTGACCGCGCCCATATTTTGGAAGGTCTGGCTGTCGCACTGGCCAATATCGACCCCATTATTGAAACCATCAAAGCCTCACCCAGCCCGGCAGAAGCGAAAATTGCCTTGGTCGCTCAAGGCTGGGAACTGGGTGATGTGGCCGAGATGCTGGAGCGTGCTGGTGTGGATGCCGCCCGCCCGGATTGGCTGGAGCCGCAATTTGGTATTCGTGAAGGCCGCTATTTCCTGACCGAAGCCCAGGCTCAGGCCATTTTGGATCTGCGCCTGCACAAGTTGACCGGACTTGAACATGACAAGATCCTGGAAGAATACAAAGGTCTACTGGATTTGATTGCCGAGCTGATGCATATCCTTGCCAGCCCTGAGCGTTTAATGGAAGTGATCCGTGAAGAACTGGAAAAAATCCGTGATGAATACGGCGATGCCCGTCGTACCGAAATCACGGCGGCCAGCCACGATATCGATATCGAAGATCTGATTGAGCAGGAAGACGTAGTCGTCACCCTTTCACACGAAGGTTACGTGAAGTATCAGAAGTTGTGTGACTATGAAGCACAGCGGCGCGGCGGCAAGGGCAAGTCTGCTACCAAGATGAAAGATGAAGATTTCATTGAGAAGCTGCTGGTGGCTAACACCCATGATCATATTTTGTGCTTCTCAACCCGTGGCCGCTTGTACTGGCTGAAGACCTATCAACTGCCGTTTGCCAGCCGCAACGCCCGTGGTCGACCCATTGTGAATATTCTGCCGCTGGAAGAGGGTGAGCGTATTACCGCCATTCTGCCTATCAAGGAATTTGAGGCTGACAAGTATGTGCTGATGGCCACCGCCTTTGGTACGGTCAAGAAAACGGCGCTGAGTGAATACTCCCGTCCGCGTTCTAACGGCATCATTGCGGTTAACCTTAACGAGGGCGATAAGCTGATTGGCGTGGCCCTGACTGACGGTCAAAGCGATATCATGCTGTTCTCCGATGCCGGTAAAGTCGTGCGTTTCAACGAAAAGCAGCGTGACAGCGAAACAGGTGAAATCAAGCTCGACCCCGAAACCGGTGAAGAAATGCAGGCGCTGCGCCCCATGGGCCGTACCGCTACTGGTGTGCGTGGTATTCGTTTGCAGGACGGTCAGCAAGTAGTGTCCTTGATTGTCCCAAGTGGCAATGGTGCGATCCTGACGGTGACTGAAAACGGTTTCGGTAAACGTACACCGCTGGAAGACTACCCTGCGAAGAGCCGTGCTACTCAAGGCGTGGTTTCTATCAAAGTCTCTGAGCGTAACGGTGCCGTGGTTGGGGCAGTGCAGGTGGATGAGATGGATGAGATCATGCTGATCAGCGATCAGGGTACTTTGGTGCGCACTCGCGTCAGCGAAGTGTCCATGGTCGGCCGTAACACCCAAGGTGTTCGTCTTATCCGCACCGCCTCTGATGAACATGTGGTTGGCTTGCAGCGCATTGAGGAAGTCGCGTCTGAAGACGACTTCGTCGGTGACCAAGACGACAATCTGCCCGAGGCCGGGAAGCAGACGGATGACGTGACAGCGGATTCCTCTGACTCAGAAGAATAAGTAAAGGGCTTCGGCCCTGAGTATTTTTCGCAACGAGCGGCCAGGCCCACAGGGACTCGCCGCTCGTTTGCCTTTTAAGAGAGCAAACATGAGCAAGGTATATAATTTTTGCGCTGGTCCAGCCATGTTGCCTGTGCCGGTGATGGAACAGGCCCAAGGTGAGTTTTTGGATTGGCGGGGGCATGGCAGTTCGGTAATGGAATTAAGCCATCGCAGCAAAGCCTTTGTCGCGGTGGCCGAGCAGGCTGAAGCCGACCTGCGCGAACTGCTGGCCATTCCCGACAGCTACAAGGTTCTCTTTACCCATGGTGGCGGTCGTGGGCAATTTGCTGCTGTGCCTTTGAATCTCAGTACCACAGATCAAAAAGCCGATTATTTGGTCAGCGGCGCCTGGTCGTCGGCTGCTGTGGATGAGGCGCGCAAATACTTAGATGCCAATATTGTTGCCAGCTATCAGAAGAATGATGGCTTGCTGTGTATGCCAAGTGCAGACACATGGCAGGTCAGCGCTAATGCTGCTTACTTCCATTACTGCCCCAATGAAACAGTGGATGGTCTCGAAATTAATGACATTCCCGTGACTGGCTCGGTGCCATTGGTGGCGGATATGTCTTCTAATATCCTGTCAAAAACAATCGATGTGTCGAAGTTCGGCCTGATCTACGCGGGTGCACAGAAAAATATCGGGCCGTCAGGCTTGTCGGTGGTGATTGTGCGCGAAGATCTGCTTAACGGCGCACGCCAGGAAACGCCTTCGATATTTGATTACAAGTTACAGGCCGAGCAAGGCTCCATGTTTAATACGCCGCCCACTTATGCCTGGTATCTGGCTGGATTGGTGTTTAAATGGCTGAAAGCCGAAGGTGGAGTGGCCGAGATGGAGAAGCGCAACGCCCATAAGGCAGCGCTACTCTACGGCTGCATTGACAAGTCAGATTTTTATCAAAACCGTATTCACCCGGCATTTCGCTCTCGCATGAATGTACCTTTCCAATTGATTGATGCCACCCTGGATAAGATGTTCTTACAAGAGGCCGAAGAAGCGGGACTGACTGCTTTGGCCGGTCATCGCAGTGTGGGCGGCATGCGCGCCAGCATATATAACGCCATGCCTATTGAAGGGGTGCAGGCGCTGGTGACCTTTATGCAGGACTTTGAAAGGAGACGAGGATAATGCAGCAGCTAACCCTTTCGCCTGTTGACCGTGTTGATGGTGTAGTCAACCTGCCTGGATCTAAAAGCTTGTCCAACAGGGCGCTGCTTTTGGCGGCACTCAGTGAAGGTGAGACCCATCTGACCAATTTGCTCGATAGTGAAGATATCCAGCATATGCTCGGCGCTTTGACCCAATTGGGCGTGTCTTATCGCATGAATGAGAGCAAAACCCAGTGTTGGGTAGAAGGATTAGGCGGAGCTTTTAAAGTTGCTGAGAAACAAACCCTGTTCCTAGGCAACGCCGGTACTGCCATGCGGCCACTTTGCGCCGCTCTGGCTGCCTCAGAAGGCGAATTTGAACTAACCGGTGAGCCACGTATGGAAGAGCGTCCCATCGGGGCCTTGGTCGATGCCCTGCGTCAGGCCGGTGCCGATATTCAATATCTGAAGAACAAAGAGTTTCCACCGCTCCTTATCAAAGGACAAACTCTTGGCGGTGGTAAGATCCAGGTAGATGGCAGTGTCTCCAGTCAGTTTCTGACTGCTGTGTTGATGGTGGCGCCGCTTTTTGCAGAGGATACCGACATCGAAATCGTTGGTGAACTGGTATCCAAGCCCTATATCGACATCACCTTAGACACCATGGCACGCTTTGGCGTGAAGGTGGAAAATCACCAATACCAGCGCTTTTTCATCGGCAAAGGGCAGAAATACCACTCTCCTGGTACCTTCCTGGTGGAAGGCGATGCCTCCTCTGCATCCTATTTCTTAGCCGCGGCAGCCATCAAAGGCGGCAAGGTGCGTGTTACCGGGGTAGGGCGCGACAGTATTCAGGGTGACAAAGATTTTGCTCTGGTGCTTAAAGCCATGGGCGCCAAGGTCAACTACGGTCCAGACTATGTTGAAGTAGAAAAAGGGGATTTAAAGGCCGTGGATATGGATATGAATCATATTCCCGATGCCGCTATGACCATTGCCACTACCGCCTTGTTTGCCCATGGCACCACGGCCATTCGCAATATCTACAACTGGCGGGTCAAGGAAACCGATCGCCTGGCGGCGATGGCCACGGAGCTTCGAAAAGTGGGGGCCCATGTGGTGGAAGGGAAAGATTTTATTGAGATAACGCCACCTGCAGAGCTTAAGACAGCGGCCATAGATACCTACAAGGACCATCGCATGGCCATGTGCTTCTCGCTGTTGGCCTTAGGGGATATCCCCATCACCATCAACGATCCTGGTTGTACGGCCAAGACCTTTCCTGATTATTTCCAGCGCCTGGATAGCATCAGTCACCGCAACTAACCTATGCAGGACGATAGTGTTTGTCGTCCTGTTACATTTTGCAAAATGGCCTTGCGTTGCTTCTGGCGACTCAAAGCGTATAATTGCGCCCGATTTTTATCACTGAAACCGATTGGGAGAAGCGATGCAGTTAGCCCCTGTCATCACCATTGATGGACCTAGCGGTGCCGGAAAAGGCACCATCAGCGCGATGCTGGCCGCGAAATTGGGTTGGCATTTTTTGGACAGCGGTGCCATTTACCGTGTCCTGGCTGTGGCCTCAATGCATCATCAGATAGATGCGCTGGATGAAATGGGATTGGTTCCTCTGGCTTCCGGTCTGGATGTGAGTTTTGAAACCTCTGCTGAAGGCACGCGCATTGTGCTTGAGGGAGAAGATGTCACTGACACCATCCGTACCGAGGAAGTGGGTGCCGTCGCTTCTCAGGTAGCGTCTTTGCCAAGGGTGCGTGAAGCACTGTTACGCCGTCAGCGTGCTTTCAGGGAAGAGCCTGGTTTAGTCGCCGATGGCCGCGATATGGGAACTGTGGTTTTTAGTAACGCCCAAGCTAAAATATTTCTGACCGCCAGCGCCGAGGAACGCGCCATCAGACGCCATAACCAGTTGAAAGATAAAGGGCTCGATGTTAGCATTGACCGTCTTTTGACCGATATAAAAGCACGGGATGAGCGGGATACCAATCGTTCCACAGCTCCCTTGGTACCGGCTGAAGATGCGCTGGTTCTGGATTCGACCCACCTGAGTATCAACCAAGTGTTTGATACCATTATGCGTTTTGTCCAAGACAAGCTTAAATAACTGAGTAACTGCTCGACGGTAAGGAAGCCACGAGCCAATACGAACAACCCCACATTAGCGGGATTGCTGAGTGGATGTCAACACGTTAGATCATCAACATTATGACTGAAAATTTTGCCCAACTCTTCGAAGAAAGTTTAAAACAGCTTGAGACCCGCCCTGGTGCCATCGTTAAAGGTACCGTTGTTGCTATCGACAAGGACATCGTCCTGGTTGACGCCGGTCTTAAGTCTGAAAGCGCCATCCCCGCCGAACAGTTCAAAAACGCCGACGGCGTAATTGAAATTTCTGTAGGCGACACGGTTGACGTAGCGCTGGATGCCGTTGAAGACGGTTTCGGTGAGACTATCCTGTCTCGTGAAAAGGCCAAGCGCCATGAAGCCTGGGTTGAGCTGGAAAAAGCTTACGAAGAAAAGGCGACTATCAAGGGTATCATCAACGGTAAGGTCAAAGGCGGCTTTACAGTTGAAGTTAACTCTGTTCGTGCGTTCCTGCCAGGCTCTCTGGTTGACGTACGTCCAGTGCGTGATACTACGCACCTGGAAGGCAAAGAGCTGGAATTCAAAGTTATCAAGCTGGATGCCAAGCGTAACAACGTTGTGGTATCTCGCCGCGCCGTGATCGAAGCTGAAAGCAGCGCCGAGCGCGAGCAGTTGCTGTCCAACCTGGAAGAAGGTCTGGAAGTGAAAGGTATCGTTAAGAACCTGACCGACTACGGTGCATTCGTAGATCTGGGCGGTGTTGACGGCCTGCTGCACATCACTGACATGGCTTGGAAGCGCGTTAAGCACCCAAGCGAGATCGTTAACGTGGGCGATGAGATCCAGGTTAAGGTTCTGAAGTTTGATCGCGATAAGTCACGCGTATCTCTTGGCATGAAGCAAATGGGTAGCGATCCTTGGAGCGAAATCGCCGAGCGTTATCCAGAAGGCACTAAGCTGACTGGCCAGGTAACCAACCTGACTGACTACGGCTGCTTCGTAGAAATCGAAGACGGCGTTGAAGGTCTGGTACACGTTTCTGAAATGGATTGGACCAATAAGAACATTCACCCCTCTAAGGTTGTTAACCTGGGTGACAATGTTGAAGTTATGGTACTGGAAATCGACGAAGAGCGTCGCCGTATCAGCTTGGGTCTGAAACAGTGTAAAGCCAACCCATGGGAAGAGTTCGCTAAGACTCACAACAAGGGTGACAAGGTTAGCGGTAAGATCAAGTCTATCACTGACTTCGGTATCTTCATCGGCCTGGACGGCGGTATCGACGGCCTGGTTCACTTGTCTGACATTTCTTGGAACAAGACTGGCGAAGAAGCCGTTCGTGAATACAAGAAAGGCGACGAGATCTCTGCCATCGTATTGCAGGTTGATCCAGAGCGTGAGCGTATCAGCCTGGGCGTGAAGCAAATCGAAGAAGATCCTTTCAATAAGTATCTGACAGATAACAAGAAAGGTGCTATCGTTGTCGGTAAGGTTACCGCTGTTGATGCCAAAGGCGTAACAGTACAGCTGGCTGATGAAGTAGAAGGCTACATCCGCGCTGCTGACCTGATGCGTGACCGCGTTGAAGATGCTTCTGAAGTGGTTAAAGTCGGCGAAGACATCGAAGCTAAATATGTTGGCGTAGATCGTAAGAACCGCATTGTTAACCTGTCTGTTCGTGCTAAAGACGAAGCAGAAGAGAAAGAAGCTATCGACAAGGTTAATCAGCAGGAAGACGTTGGTTTCACCAACGCTATGGCTGAAGCCTTCAAGGCAGCGAAAGGCGAGGAATAATGAGTCGGAGGCTTCGGCCTCCCTATCATCGGTAACTGTGTGATTTTTCCTTGAAAATGAGGTTGCTATGACCAAATCGGAACTAATCGACAGACTTGCTGATAAAGCCCGTCATGTACCAGCCAAGGACGTGGAGTCAGCGATTAAGGAAATGCTGGAACAGATGGCGCAGACTCTGCAAAAGGGTGAGCGCATCGAGATCCGCGGCTTCGGCAGTTTTTCACTGCATTACCGCGCACCACGGGTTGGACGTAATCCCAAAACCGGTGAAACAGTGAAGCTGGACGGTAAATACGTCCCTCACTTTAAGCCCGGCAAGGAATTGCGGGAAAGGGTCAACGACGGGTTGACTCATTGATTTTTCTTGTTGTAAAAACGGCATTCCTTTTGGAGTGCCGTTTTTATTTATGGCGTCGGAGGACCCGTTGAAGCTCGTTCTCAGTCTACTGGTTGCTGTTGCTATCTTTCTTATTGCTCTGGCCTTTGGGGCGCAAAATGATCACATGGTGACGGTCAGCTATCTTATTGCTCAATCTGAAATCCGCTTGTCGAGTCTGATGGCGTTGATGTTTTTTGCCGGTCTGCTGAGTTGCTTATTTATCTGCCTGTTGTGGTTTGCTGTCTTCAAATGGCGTCACCGTAAAAGCCGATTCAGCGAACCCAGCCGGGGAGCCTAGGCTCCATGCTTGAATTATTGTTTTTGTTACTCCCTGTCGCTGCCGGCTATGGTTGGGTGATGGGGCGTAACAGTGTGCGTCAAGCCCAGCGCAAAGAATCCAGTATTCTGTCCAGACATTACTACAAAGGGCTTAACTTTCTTCTTTCCGATCAACCCGATAAAGCTGTGGATACATTGATCAAAATGATCAATGTGGACAGTGGTACGGTGGAAACCCATATTGCCATGGGCAATTTCTTTCGCCACCGCGGTGAGCTGGACCGTGCTATTCGCGTTCATCAGAACCTGGTAGACAAAGAGCAATTATCCGACAGTGAAAAGCAGCAAGCGCTGAAGGAATTGGGCCGGGATTATTTATTAGCCGGCTTTTTAGAGCGCGCAGAAGCAGCCTTCCTGCAATTGTTAGACAGCGACAAACACTTTCTGGATGCGCAGCAACAGCTGTTTAGTATCTATCAAACCACCAAAGAATGGGACAGAGCCATCGAACTGGCTGAACGCATGGTGGACTGTGAAGGCGCCGGCCCGGAATTATGGGAGCGGGTAGCACATTTTTATTGTGAGCGTGCCGCCGTGCAGCTCAGAAAGCAGCAATTTGAAGCCGCTGAAAAGAGCCTGCAGCAGGCCATTTTATCCGATGAGCATGCGGTAAGGCCTTGGCTGATGCTGGGTGAAATGGCCATTGAAATGCAGGACTATCGCCAGGCGCAGGCGTACCTCAAAGAGGTTCCGGTCAGGGATATCACCTGGCTAAGTGAGGCGGTGCCATTGCTGGAAATTTGTGCCGAACATACCAATGACGACGAAGCATTGGGTGAATTGCTCGAGAATTACCATCAGCAATGTGCAACCGCATACTTGGCTAAGGTAAAGCTGATGGCCAAACAGGGCAAACAAGAGCAGGCGGCACAGTTTTTATTGCAACAATTACGTAAGAAGCCGACCATGCGTGGCTTTGAAACGCTACTGCAGTTATTCAGAGCCCAGCAAGACAGCCAGCAGGTTCAGGAATGTCTGACCATGCTGCAAGAGCTTATCCGCGAACAAATTAATCAACGTCCCAAATACCGCTGTACTTCCTGCGGTTTTTCCGGACGTCAGATCCATTGGTTATGTCCCTCCTGTAAGAAGTGGGGGGCGGTTAAGCCCATAAAGGGCTTGGACGGAGAGTAAAGAGTGAAGAACGATCCTAAAGTGGTTATCGCCTTGGATTTTGATAGTGAAAGCAAAGCCATGACCTTTGTGGATGCTATCGATCCCAGCCAATGCCGTCTGAAAGTGGGCAAAGAAATGTTTACCTACTTTGGTCCGGTATTTGTAAGAAGGCTGATCGGCAAGGGCTTCGATGTGTTTTTGGATCTGAAGTTTCACGATATCCCCACGACCGTTGCTAAGGCTTGTGTCGCGGCGGCTGACATGGGCGTGTGGATGGTCAACCTGCATGCCAGTGGCGGTACCAAGATGATGGAAACCAGCCGTGAGGCATTGGAAGCTTTTGGTACGGATAAACCTTTGTTAATCGCGGTAACCGTACTGACCAGCATGTCCGCCTCTGATTTATCAGAAACCGGCATTGCCTTAAGCCCGGAGCAACAGGTACTGCATTTGGCCAAGCTTACCCAAAACGCCGGTTTGGATGGGGTGGTGTGCTCAGCACAGGAAGCGTCTCTATTGAAGAGTCAATTGGGCCAGGCGTTTACATTGGTTACTCCGGGGATCCGTCCTGCCGGCAGTGATAAGGGCGACCAGCAACGGATCATGACTCCAGAGCAGGCTATCGCGGCTGGCGTTGACTACATGGTCATTGGCCGTCCAATTACTCAGGCTGAAAATCCAGCGCAGGCGCTATTAGCTATTAACCGCTCTATTGGACTTGCCTGATAAACTGAAATCTCATAATAAAAAAGGCCGCGATATAGCGGCCTTTTTAGTGACTTGGCTTTTATGCCAGACTTTGTGGCTTAGTCGCCGGTGCTTCTACCTGACGGCTGTAGCTTTGTGCCGCAGCAGCCTTGCCCGAAATCTTCAGGGCTGGGCGTTGGGCAATATCAATGGAGCTGATCTGAATATCGCTAAACTCATCATTCAGGCTAACAGGCTTAGCCATGGGGTGATTGATAAAGCGGAACACAGGCCCTTTGAACTGCACTTCTGAAACGCTTAGCTTCTGTTTAGGGGCTTCAGCTTTTACCGTTTCTGCTTTGACAGGTGCAGATTCGGCGGTTACAGCAACCTGCTCGTCACCCTGGGGCTCTTTTTTCTCGTCTGAAGCTGCTTCATCCAAGGCGATTTCCACTTGTTGTGGGGCTTTGGTGCGGCGTCTGCGTTTAGGTTGGCTCTCTTCGTCCTGGGGGGCTTCGGATTGCTCTTCCGCCACTTCTTTAGCTACCACCTCGGCCGATGCTGGTTCATCCTGTACCAACTCAGGCTGAGTTGTCTCGGTCTGAATGGTCTCGGTCTGAATGGACTCGGCTTCTTGTGATGACTTTACAGACACCTCAACAGGCTGCTCATCGCTAACATCCAGCGCAAGTTGGTCCTGCTGGTTGGTGTTAGCTTCCACATTTTCCTCTTCCTGCTCGCGGCGACGCTTCTGACCAGCAGCACGAATATGACGAGGAGAACGGCGGCTGCGGTTGCGGCTAGTTGAGCCGGTGTTTTCATCTTCCTGATTGTCACTCTCAGTGCTGACCACGTCTGACGGAAGATTTTCGTCGGCTACCGATTTCACAGGTGCAGGGGTTGGATGACGCTCAGCAGTCGTGTCTTCCGCCGCGTTTACAGCCTGAGCAGTTTCTACTGCATTGGTATCCTGAACGCGTACACTGCGGCGACGATCACGGCGCTGGCGTCTTTGCGCCGTTTGCTCCTGACGGGCGCCGGCTTGTTGTTCGCCCTCATTTCTGTCCATGGACTCCGTTTCTTCACGCCTTGGCTTTTGGCGATCGCCACGAGTGTCTTTGCGGTCAGTACGCTGATCCTCGCGTATTTCATTGCGGCCCTGATCCTGACGCTTGTCTTGGCTACGAGGACGGCGATCGCCACGGCCACGCGAACTGTCAGCTCTGCGTCCGTCTTCACGGCGTGCATCTTCACGGGCGCCTTCGGCTCTGTTATCGCGATTTCCCTCGCTGCGACGTCCGCGACCACCTTGTTCATGGCGAGGCTTACGACGTGAAGACTGCTGGCGCTCTGAAGAGGCCTTCTTCGGTTTTTCTTCTTCCTGCTTAAACAGGTCGCCCAGCCAGTTACCGATACGTGCAAACAAAGATGGCCCCTGAACGACCTCTTTCGCTACAGGTGCGGCCTTGGCTGGCGTGGCCAACGTCTGCAGAACTGGCACTTCTCTTGGCGTAGGCTCTACAACATTGCGTACACTGTTATCTTCCGCTTTTTCATCCAGGCTAACCTGGTAGCTGACTTCGAATTGTTCGTCATCCAGCTTGTGGCGGGTTACCCGATAGGCCGGCGTTTCCATATTGGGATTGGGCAGAACCAGCAATCTCACACCATGGCGTTCTTCGATACTGCGTACCGCGCGGCGTTTTTCATTCAGTAAATATGTAGCAACACTGACTGGTACCTGTGCTTCGACCAGGTTGGTATGCTCTTTAATTGCCTCTTCTTCCATGATACGCAGCACGGAAAGGGCCAACGATTCTGTTCCACGCACTGTGCCATGGCCGTTACAACGAGGGCACACATGGTGAGCAGACTCACCCAGAGAAGGACGCAGACGTTGACGAGACATTTCCAACAGACCAAAGCGGGAAATGCGGCCAAGTTGCACACGGGCTCTGTCATGACGTACGGCATCGGCCAGGCGTTTTTCTACTTCGCGCTGATGACGTACCGGGGTCATATCAATAAAGTCGATAACCAACAGGCCACCTAGGTCACGCAGACGCAATTGACGGGCAATTTCATCGGCAGCTTCAAGGTTGGTGTTAAGTGCCGTTTCTTCGATGTCACCGCCTTTGGTCGCCCTGGCGGAGTTAATATCGATAGAGGTCAGCGCTTCGGTCTGATCGATTACGATAGAGCCACCAGAGGGCAATCTTACTTCGCGCTGGAAGGCGGATTCGATCTGAGTCTCAATCTGGTAATGGCTGAACAGGGGAACATCACCCTTGTAAAGCTTTACGCGGCTGGCAAAATCGGGGCGAATAAGATCAATATGCTGCTTAGCGAGATCAAAAATCTCGGTATCATCAATCAGGATCTCGCCGATATCGCGACGCAGATAGTCACGAATGGAGCGCACGATTACATTGCTTTCCTGATGGATCAGGAAAGGGGCAGGGCGGGTTTTGGAGGCTTCTTCAATGGCCTGCCAATGGGTCAGTAGTACCCCTAAGTCCCATTCCAGCTCTTCATAAGATTTACCCACACCGGCGGTGCGTACAATCAGGCCCATGCCGTCAGGCAGGCTCAACTGATTCAGGGCGCTCTTGAGTTCAGTGCGCTCGTCACCCTCAATACGACGGGAAATGCCACCTGCACGGGGATTATTGGGCATCAACACCAGATAACTGCCGGCCAGACTGATAAAAGTGGTTAAGGCCGCGCCTTTTTGACCACGTTCTTCTTTATCTATCTGAACAATAACTTCCTGACCTTCCTTAATGGCGTCTTTGATATTGGGACGGCCTTCGAAGTTGTATCCTTTGGGAAAGTAGGTGCGGGCGATTTCTTTGAGGGGGAGGAAGCCGTGGCGGTCAGCGCCGTAATCTACGAAGGCCGCTTCTAAGCTGGGCTCTACCCTCGTGATTTTACCTTTATAGATATTGGCTTTTTTCTGTTCGTGTCCTGGACTTTCGATATCCAGATCGTAGAGTTTTTGGCCATCTACTAGGGCCACACGCAACTCTTCATGCTGAGTTGCGTTGATCAACATTCTTTTCATATTGTGACTCGATAAACATATCGATCACTATCGACGGACAGAGCGCCACCAGGTTTGCGGTGAGCATTCTGCAGTCTCCCGACTGTAGGCTTGCCTAGGGATGGCTGCGCCATATACAACGTTTACATTTTTTAAATACTAATTTTTACATCTGCACGGCACCTGGCCATGCAGATTTCAAACTGGTCTTTATCTGTGCTTCGATAGCAATCTTTTGAAAATAATTGAGGATGCTGTGGCTCTGCTGTACCTGTCATCACGAACTTTTACACTCTTCGTGGCTGGTGCAGTCGCAGATCGGGAGGTAACTCAAACCGTCTCGCGTTCAGGCCCATGCATCATAATTTTTTGGCTCCTTCTTAGGGCACTTAAAAAGCCATAAAAAGCAGCTGGTTGGATTATCGCACCAAATCTCGCAAACAGGCAAGGTAAACTGGCTGTGAAAGCCTGCCAATTCAACCTTGTTGATGACTTTATTGGCGAATGGGCTTTAAAACCCAATAAATGGCGTAAAAGTGAAGAAAAATCTCGCCCTCACAGGCTGGCTTTGAGGTAGAATGACGCCACTATGACAGAGACCAATCCAACAAAAGTACAGCTTGTACAAGTCGATCCTGAACTTGAAGGGCAGCGTATCGATAACTTTTTGCGCACTTTCCTTAAAGGTGTGCCGAAGAGTCTGATTTATCGTGTTTTACGCAAGGGTGAAGTACGGGTCAACAAAAAACGGGTAAAGCCCGACTACAAACTACAGGCTCATGACGAGGTCAGGATTCCACCGGTGAAGGTGGCTGAGCCGCAGGAATTGCCTTCGGTGAAGCTCAATAAGGTGGCAAACCTTGAGCAATATATCCTGTTTGAAGACGACCAACTGATTGCCATCAATAAACCGTCAGGCATGGCCGTTCATGGTGGTAGTGGCCTGAGCTTCGGGGTGATTGAGGCTTTGCGCGCCCTGCGTCCAGAACAAAAGTTCTTGGAACTGGTTCATCGATTAGATCGTGATACCTCCGGCTGCCTGTTGGTCGCTAAACGCCGCTCAGCATTAAAGTCTCTGCATGAACAATTACGTGAAAAGCAGGTCGACAAGCGCTACCACGCATTGGTGAGTGGACACTGGCCCGCCAGCCGCAATAAAGTCAAAGCTGCATTAAGAAAAAACATTCTTAAATCAGGCGAGCGCATGGTCTCGGTGGCTGAAGACGGTAAGGAATCGGAAACCCGCTACCGCGTGTTACAAAGCTTTGAGCAGGCCACTTTGGTTGAAGCCTTTCCGGTGACCGGGCGTACTCATCAAATTCGTGTGCATTGCCAGTATGCCGGTCATTGCATCGGCGGCGATGATAAGTACAACGACGAGGTTTTTAACCTTGCTATGCAGGAAAAAGGATTACACCGACTGTTTTTGCATGCCTACAGTTTGTCATTTATGCACCCCAAAACCGGTGAGAGACAAACATTGATCGCGCCGTTAGATCCGCAGCTCTCCCAGGTACTGAAAAATCTCAGCCATGCATAAGTTGGTCATCTTCGATTGGGACGGAACCTTGATGGATTCCGGTGCACGTATCGTTTCTGCTATGCAAACTTCTGCCCGTCGCGCAGGCTTGCCTGTGCCTTCAGAAGCAGCGGTAAAGGATATTATCGGTATCAGTTTGCAGCCGGCGATGGTCAGATTATTCGGTGCACTTTCAGAGACTCAAGCCGCTTTGTTGTTGGATTGTTACCGTGAAGAATATGTGGAGCGGGATAGCACCCCAACACCCATGTTCGCAGGCGCTTATGATCTGCTGGATAACCTCAAAAGCAAAGGGGTCTTGATGGCGGTGGCGACCGGTAAGGCGCGACGCGGCTTACATCGGGTATGGCAGGAAACGGCTACCGGCCATTACTTTGTGACATCCCGTTGTGGCGATGAAACTGCTTCTAAGCCACATCCTCAGATGTTATCGGAGATCTTGCTGGAGACCGGGATTGATGCCCGGCATGCGGTGATGATTGGCGATACCACATACGATATGCAGATGGCCGAACAACTTAAAATGGATCGTATTGCAATGAGTCATGGCGTCCATGAAGAGGCCAGACTCGCCGCCCATAGTCCTTTAACCATTGCCGATTCGCTGACCGAACTGCAAGCCTATTTACTGGGTTAGAGGATCGACACCGAAGCGCGCCAGCAGGTCGACTAACCCCATCAAAGGTAAGCCAATCAAGCTATTGGGATCACGTCCCTGCATTTTTTCAAACAGGCAGATCCCCAGCCCTTCACTTTTAAAGCTGCCCGCACATTGATAAGGCTGCTCACGCAGCAAGTACTGTTCTATTTGCTGTTCGGTCAATGGGCGAAAGGTGACCTCAAAGGGCTCTACTAAAATTTGTTGCACGCCGCTTGTGGTATCCATCACACAGAGTCCGGTATGAAACTGCACAGTATTGCCACTGGCAAGGCGTAACTGTCGCAGCGCATTTTCATGAGTATGAGGTTTGCCGAAGATTTGCCCGTTTAGCTCGGCCACTTGATCAGAGCCTATAACCAATGCGCCGGATACTCTTGCTGCCACGGCTTCGGCCTTGAGTCTTGCCAACCGGGCAACCAACTGATCTGCAGGTTCCTTCTCTTTTGCAGTTTCATCCACCTCTGGAGATACACATCTAAATGGTATTCCCAAACGGCTTAATAGCTCGCGTCGAAAAGGGGAGGTAGAGGCAAGAATCAATTCCATGGCAAGGTCTCGACGATATCATGGGGTCATTTTATCGATAGATTTGAAGAGGATAAAAGCCTGCTGACTGATGAGGCTTCAGAAAAAGTCGTTTCAATCGTATTTTTGCATGGTTTGTTTAAAAACCATGGCGGAGGCCTATAATCACCCAGATTCAAGGCGTTATAGGGCCTGGCGCTATAGAATTTCTTTGACTCAAGGCCTAAGTGGCTATATCATGCGCGCCCTATGCAGAAAGTGAAACTGCCCAAGCAGCTCGATCCTATCAAAAATGCTATCAAACGCTCTTATTTCAGGGGTGTGATGATGACATCAGATATGGAACGGTTGCAGCAAGTAGTGGCTGCAGTGGACGACGAAGTCAACGTTGAACTCCGGTTCGATAAAGACGCGCAGGGACTGGTTTTCTTCGAAGGCAACTTGTCCACCACAGTATCGCTTATCTGTCAGAGATGTAATGAGTCCTTTGTTCATTCTTTGGACGTCTCCTTCAGCTTCTGCCCCGTCAAAGCCGAAGAAGATATTGATGAACTACCGGAAGCTTACGAACCGGTCGAGGTTAATGACCATGGAGAAATCGATCTCCTCCAGCTTTTCGAAGATGAGCTGATTTTGGCACTGCCTATTGTAGCCTTCCACGCAGAAGAAGATTGCAAGCGAAATAGTGACGAAATGAGTTTTGGAGAGATTGAACCGGCCGTTGAGCGTCCAAACCCCTTTGCGGTGTTGAAAGAACTTAAGCGAGAGCAGGAGTAGGTAATGGCGGTACAACAGAATCGTAAAACCCGTTCTAAGCGTGGCATGCGTCGTTCACATGACGCCCTGACTGCGGCAACTTTGTCTGTAGATTCCACCTCAGGCGAGACGCATCGTCGTCATCACGTCACAGCAGACGGTTTCTACAAGGGCAAAAAAGTCATTTCTCTGTAACCCTCGGGTTGGCGGATAGACTTTGTCCAATCTAACCATAGCGTTAGATATGATGGGGGGCGATAATGGCCCCCCTGTTACTATTGAAGCTGCAATTCTTGCGGTAAAAGAAAACCCAAATCTTAAATTGTTGCTTTGTGGCGATCAGCACATGCTGGCGGCAGAGCTGCAACGTTATCCCAATGCCCCACTTAAACGCATGCAAATTGTGCATACCGATCAAGTGGTGGGCATGAGTGAAAAACCCAGTTCAGCCCTTCGCAATAAATCCCATTCTTCGATGCGTAAAGCGTTGGAGTTAGTGGAAGAAGGTGATGCGGATGCCTGTGTCAGTGCCGGTAATACCGGTGCCCTGCTGGCCATGGCCTATTACGTGCTCAAAACCTTACCCGGCATCGATCGTCCCGCGCTGATATCTTCATTACCCACCACCAGTCATAAAAAAGTTTTTTTGCTGGATCTCGGTGCCAATGTCAGCTGCGATTCTGAAATTTTATTCCAATATGCGGTGATGGGCTCGGTCATGGCGGAGTCCGTAGAAGGCATCGACAAACCCCGGGTCGCACTGCTTAACGTGGGTGAAGAGCAGATCAAAGGCAATGACCAGGTCAAGAATACGGCACAGTTACTTAGCGCTGTCCCCAGTATTAACTACATCGGTTATATAGAAGGCAATGATATTTTCACCGACAAGGCCGATGTGGTGGTTACCGACGGTTTTGTTGGCAATATTGCCCTGAAAGCTTGTGAGGGCTTGGGTAAGCTTATCATTAACGAAGTAAAACGGGTGTCGCAGCAGAATTTGCTGTCAAAGCTGATGGCGCGCATGGCGCTTCCCATACTGCGGAAGATCTATGGCAGGGTGAACCCCGACCAGTACAACGGAGCGAGTCTGATAGGATTGCGCGGAATTGTTGTAAAGAGCCATGGAAATGCCTCCTCTGAGGGATTTTTATACGCCATCCGAGAGGCCACGCAAGAGGTTTCCAGGCAGGTTCCAACCAAAATAAAGCACCGAATAGAAAAACTTCTAATGGAAAGGCCTTAACCCATGTATTCGAGAATTATAGGCACCGGGAGTTATTACCCAAGCCAAGTGCGCACCAATGCCGATTTAGAGCAAATGGTGGAGACCAATGACGAATGGATCACCGATCGCACTGGCATTAAAGAAAGACGTATTATCGGCGCCGACGAGACTGTCGCGACCATGGGCGCTGAAGCTGCCAGAAAAGCCATTGAAGCGGCTGATATCGATCCTAAAAGCCTGGATATGATTATCTGTGCCACCACCAGCCATGAAAAAGCCCTCCCCAGTGCCGCCTGTGATATCCAGAAATTATTGGATCTTGACGGAATTCCTGCATTTGATGTGGCGGCGGCTTGCGCTGGTTATTGCTTTGCCCTGAGTGTGGCCGACCAGTACATCAAGACCGGTATGTGCAAACGTATTCTGATCGTCGGCTCCGATTGCTTAACTCGTCTGGTTGCGCCATTTGATCGCACCATGGTTATTCTGTTTGGCGATGCCGCTGGGGCCACTATTATTGAAGCCAGCGAAGAGCCCGGCATCCTTTCCACCCATATCCATTCTGCCGGCTCCTTTGGCGATTTGCTGTACGTGGGCAACCCGACCCGCGGCGTGGCCGAGTCGGTGCATGAAAACTGGGGCGTCATGAAAGGCAATGAAGTCTTTAAAGTAGCGGTAACCAAACTCAGCGAAGTGGTTGAGCAGACCCTGGCCGCTAACAATATGCAAAAATCCGATTTGGATTGGCTGGTTCCTCACCAGGCCAATTTCCGCATTATCAAAGCCACGGCCAAGAAGCTGGATATGCCCATGGAAAGGGTGGTGCTGACCTTACAACACTTTGGCAATACCTCGGCAGCCACAGTGCCAACAGCACTGGACACAGCCATCCGTGACGGACGCATTCAGCGCGGGCAAAATCTGCTGCTTGAAGCCTTTGGCGGCGGCTTTGCCTGGGCCTCAGCCCTGGTGCGCTACTAACTCTCTATAACGGAGCGAATAAAGCCTTATAGAAAACAAAGGCCGGCCCAATTGATCTGGCCGGGCCTTTTGTTTTGGCAATGGCTGCTATTATTCTGTTTTTCTTCTATCCCATTCGCTCCTCAATAACAAAAGAACATCTAACAGGAGAACAATAATGGCGAATTTGGCGTTTGTATTTCCCGGTCAAGGCTCGCAAAGTGTGGGTATGCTTTCTGAGTTGGCCGAGACATTCCCCATCATTAAACAAACATTTGATGAGGCAGGCGAAGCCCTGGGTTACGACCTGTGGCAGTTGGTTCAGCAGGGGCCTGAGGCTGAGCTGAATGCGACTCACAGAACCCAACCTGCGTTGTTAGCTGCCAGCGTTGCCCTATGGCGTTTATGTCAGGCCCAAGGCGCAGCGCAACCCCAAGTGCTGGCCGGGCACAGCCTCGGAGAATACTCTGCTTTGGTTTGCGCTGGTGTGATGAATTTTGTGGATGCGGTGAAACTGGTTGAGCTGCGCGGTCAGCTAATGCAGGAAGCCGTGCCTATGGGCGTTGGCGCCATGTCTGCCATTATTGGCCTTGATGATGATAAGGTGATTGCCGCCTGCGAAAGTGCCGCACAAGGGCAAGTGGTCTCTGCGGTTAACTTTAATTCCCCTGGTCAGGTGGTCATTGCCGGTAATAAAGACGCTGTGGAGCGCGCCGGTGAAGCCTGTAAAGCCGCCGGTGCCAAGCGCGCCTTGCCGTTGCCGGTAAGTGTGCCGTCGCACTGTGCGCTGATGAAACCTGCAGCCGACAAACTGGCCAAAGCACTGGCTGATATCCAATTTAATCAACCTGTCATCCCGGTGATTAACAATGTTGATGTGGCCATGAACAATGATGCCACTCAGATCAAGGATGCTTTGGTTCGTCAGCTCTATAGTCCGGTTCGCTGGACACAAAGTATCGAGAAAATGGCTTCCATGGGCATCACAGAGGTGATGGAAGTGGGGCCAGGTAAGGTGCTAAGTGGTCTGATTAAGCGCATTGATAAGAATTTAAATGCGGATGCCATCAATACCCCGGCATCTTTGCAATCTTTTATGGAAAAAGGTGAGTAAATGACAAATTTCAACGGCAAAGTCGCTCTGGTGACCGGCGCAAGCAGAGGCATAGGTAAAGCCATCGCGCAAATGCTGGCAGAGCAGGGCGCCAAAGTAATTGGTACCGCTACCTCTGAAAATGGGGCCCAGGCGATCAGTGATTATCTGGGTGAACATGGTGCCGGTCGGGTGCTGAATGTGACCGATGTGGCGCAGATGGAAGCCTGTCTGGATGAAATCAAAGCCACCTTCGGTGATATTGACATTCTGGTGAACAACGCCGGGATTACCCGCGATAACCTGTTGATGCGCATGAAAGACGACGAGTGGCAGAGCATTCTGGACACTAACCTGACCTCCGTATTCCGTCTGTCAAAAGCCATGCTGCGCAGTATGATGAAAAAGCGTTATGGCCGTATTATCACCATCGGTTCGGTGGTGGGCAGCTCCGGTAACCCCGGACAGGCCAACTATGCAGCGGCGAAAGCCGGACTAATTGGCTTTTCCAAGTCCCTGGCTCGTGAAGTGGCTTCTCGTGGCATCACTGTCAACGTGGTCGCGCCTGGCTTTATCGATACCGATATGACCAAAGCCCTGACCGACGAGCAGCGCGAAGCCATTTTCAAGGATATTCCGGCCAACAGGCTGGGCGATCCCAAGGAAATTGCTGCGGCAGTGGCTTTCCTGGCCTCCGATGGCGCGGCCTATATCACCGGTGAAACACTGCATGTGAACGGTGGTATGTTGATGGCCTGATTTGGATCAGGCTTTAGTAATTATGTCGCTATCTTCGTTGAACAGACGAAGATATGAAGTGAAAAGTTGAAAAATTTTTATTGTTGAAAAACTGTGCTAGATTGTGGTTTGACCAGAGAAAAACTTGATGGTCTTGCTTGCAAGGCCTGAAGTTGCTGAATACACTACTCGCAAATTTACATCTAGCCTCACTAATAAGGGAAAACTAGAATTATGAGCAACATCGAAGAACGCGTAATAAAAATCATCGTAGAACAATTGGGCGTGAAAGAGGAAGAAGTCAAGCCTGAAGCGTCCTTCGTTGATGATCTGGGTGCAGATTCTCTGGACACTGTAGAGCTGGTGATGGCGCTGGAAGAAGAATTCGATACCGAAATTCCAGACGAAGAAGCTGAAAAAATCACTACAGTTCAATCTGCCATCGATTATATCAACGCCCACAAAGACGCCTAATTGGCGGCAAAATCAAGCACTCGCTTGATTTCGCTCGGGTTGTTATTAATCCGGTTTGAAAAGTTGAATTAGCAGAACTTAAACGGCTCTTTATGGAGCCGTTTCTTTTCCTGCCTATTAATTATTCCTCGCGGAGGCCATTGTGTCGAAACGTCGTGTTGTTGTAACTGGTCTTGGCATGCTATCGCCACTGGGACTTGATGTTGATTCCACCTGGAAAGCCTTGCTTGCCGGTGAGAGCGGCATTGGCAATATCGATTCCTTTGACGTCAGTCAGTTTTCCACCCGTTTTGCCGGTGCAGTAAAAGGTTTTGATGTTGAGCAGTATGTACCCAAAAAAGAGACCAAAAAAATGGATCTCTTCATCCAGTATGGTATTGCCGCAGGTAAACAAGCCTTGGCAGATTCAGGTATACAGGTGAATGAGCAAAATGCCGGTCGCATCGGTGTCGCCATCGGCTCAGGCATTGGCGGCCTGGGGCTGATTGAAGAGAACCACAGTAAGTTACTCTCTGGTGGCCCACGCAAAATTTCGCCTTTTTTTGTGCCCTCGACCATCACCAATATGATTTCCGGTTTCTTGTCCATTATGGAAGGGCTTAAAGGTCCTAACCTGAATATCGTCACCGCCTGTACAACGGGTGTGCACAATATCGGTGTGGCTGCACGTACCATTGCCTATGGTGATGCCGATGCCATGCTGGCCGGTGGCGCAGAAGCTTCAATTACACCATTGGGACTGGGGGGCTTTGCTGCGGCTCGAGCCCTGTCTTCCCGTAATGACGACCCTAAAGCGGCCAGCCGCCCCTGGGATAGAGATCGTGACGGCTTTGTCATGGGCGAAGGCGCCGGTGTAATGATGCTCGAAGATTACGAGCATGCCAAAGCCCGTGGCGCCAAAATCTACGCCGAACTGGTCGGTTTTGGTATGAGTGGCGACGCCTACCATATGACCTCACCACCGGAAGATGGCTCAGGTGCTGCAGCCGCCATGCGTAATGCTATCCAGGATGCCAAAATCAACCTGGAACAAGTGGGTTACATCAATGCCCATGGCACCTCAACGCCAGCAGGCGATTTGGCCGAGGCCACGGCGGTTAAATCCGTGTTCGGTGCCCAGGCCTATAAGGTACCGGTCAGTTCCACCAAGTCTATGACCGGTCACTTACTGGGTGCTGCCGGTGCGGTGGAAGCCATCTTCTCCGTACTTGCCTTGCGCGACCAGGCCATCCCGCCGACTATCAATCTGGAAAATCCGGGCGAAGGCTGTGATTTGGATTTTGTGCCCCATACCGCCCGCGATGTGAAGATGGAGTTCAGTCTGTGTAACTCCTTCGGCTTTGGCGGTACAAACGGCTCCCTATTGTTTAAGCGTTCTTAATAACTTAACAACTGTTAAAAAGCCTGGTATACCAGGCTTTTTTGTTTTTATTGGCACCCATGGATCCCATTATCAACGGCAAAGTTAGCAACAGCCTGTCGGTGTCTGACAGGGCACTACAGTATGGTGACGGTTTGTTCAGCACTGTTCGTATTGCCGAAGGACAGCCGCAGCTTTGGCCTTTGCATAAAGTACGTCTGCAAAGCGGTCTGAAAAGACTGGATATTGCCTTTGATGACTGGCAGGTCCTTGAGCAGCATGTGCAGGATTACTGCATGCAAGCCAACCACGGGGTGCTTAAGGTCTGGATCAGCCGTGGAGAAGGGGGCAGGGGCTATACGCCGCCCAAACCTTGTCAGCCCAATTGGGCCTTGAGTCTGCATAGCTTGCCTGTGCATTATGCCAAGTGGCGTGCTCATGGCGTGGTATTGGGGTTAAGCCCGGTGCGCTTGGCCAAACAGCCGCTTTTGGCTGGAATAAAACATCTGAATCGATTGGAGCAGGTGCTGATAAAGCAAGATCTGGTTAAACGTGATTGGGATGATGCCCTGGTCTGTGACACCGATGAGATGCTGGTTGAAAGCTCTGCCGCTAATCTGTTTTGGCGCAGCCATGGGCGCTGGTTTACCCCGGATCTTCGTTATGCCGGGGTTGAAGGGGTGATGCGCCAATACCTGCTGCAGCAATTTTCCGAAGCCGGACACAAGGTGGAACAAGTACGCATGAAAGTGCAAGGGGTACATCAGGCCGACAGCTTGTTTATCTGCAATAGCCTGATGGGAATAGTGCCGGTGCGGCAGTTCGACAATACAGAATATGATGTGAAGCTTGCCAAGCAGTTTCAGGAGCAGTGGACTTTTGCCTAAAGCGATTCGAATTGGCCTGTTAGTACTGGTCAGCCTTATTTTTATTGCCGCCCTTAGTGCTTTTTTTGGATATCAGTATTGGACCAAGGAAATTCAAAAGCCCCTGAGTGTTGACGCAAAAACGCTTTTTACCCTGGAAAAAGGGGAAAACGCCCATCAACTGCTAAAACGACTCCAGAAGCACGGCTGGATAGCACAACAGTGGCCCATGAAGCTGCTAATAAAAAGCCAGCCACAGTTGGCCAATATCAAGGCCGGCACCTATGAAATCAGTCCCGGTATGCGGCCTTCAGAGCTGCTTCAGATGTTGGTTGAGGGGCGAGAGAAGCTTTTTGCGATTCCGTTGATTGAAGGTCTGCGCTGGCAAGACTGGCTGGAGCGTCTTCGCCAACATCCGCATTTAGATGCCAGCACCCTATCCACTGAATCCCTGCTTGCCCAGTGGCAGCCAGAGGGACAAAACCTGGAAGGTTGGTTGATGCCTGATACCTACCATTTTCGTAATGGGACCAAGGCTGAAGTCATTGTCAAACAGGCTTACGAACGCCTGCAGCAAGCCTTAGAGGCAAGCTGGCAGGGCAGAGAAAGCGATTTACCCTATAACTCGCCCTACGAAGCGCTGATCATGGCCTCCATTATCGAAAAGGAAACAGCGGTACCTGAGGAGCGGGCAAGGATCGCCGCGGTGTTTGTGAACCGGCTGCGTAAGAATATGCGTCTGCAAACCGACCCCACGGTGATCTACGGCATGGGCGAGGCCTTTGACGGAGATATTCGCAGCAAAGATCTGAAAGAGCCCACCCCCTATAACACTTATGTGATCAAAGGCCTGCCGCCAACGCCTATTGCCATGGTGGGAGTGGCTTCCCTGGAAGCGGCGCTACACCCCCTGCAAAGTGATGAACTTTACTTCGTGGCGCGAAATGACGGCACCCATGTGTTTTCCACCAACCTTGATGATCACAACAAGGCGGTGAGACAATACCAGCTGAAACGATAATGGCATTGGCCCTGGGAAAGAGAGAGGCATGAGCGGTAAATTTATAGTCATCGAGGGCCTGGAAGGCGCCGGTAAAAGCAGCGCCATCGAGGTGGTAAGACAACATATCGCCGCTGCCGGCCATCAGGTGGTCTGTACCCGCGAGCCGGGCGGCACGCCCATGGCCGAAGCCATTCGTGAATGTGTGAAGCAGCCCTGGGACGAAAAGGTCACCATCGAGGCTGAATTGTTGCTGATGTATGCCGCGCGCTGCCAGCTATTGGAGAATGTGATTAAGCCCGGTTTGGCCCAAGGCAAATGGGTAATTGGCGATCGTCACGATCTTTCTTCCCGTGCCTATCAGGGGGGCGGCAGACAGCTGTCCGACAGTCTGCTGGATGCCATTCGCGCCATCAGCTTAAAAGGTTTTACCCCGGATTTGACCCTCTATCTGGATATTGATCCTGCGCTGGGATTAGCGCGCGCCAGAGGGCGCGGCGCACTGGATAGGATTGAACAAGAGAATCTTGGTTTCTTCGAACGCACCCGCGCCAAGTACCTG
Source organism: Aliiglaciecola sp. CAU 1673 (assembly GCF_029223185.1). Lineage (GTDB taxonomy): Bacteria > Pseudomonadota > Gammaproteobacteria > Enterobacterales > Alteromonadaceae > Bowmanella. The sequence continues at coordinate 135,777 of NZ_JARHUG010000004.1, read as the reverse complement.
GCGCTGGCCAATGGTGACAAGCACATTCGCATCGTCGATGCCGCGCAGTCCATGGACAAGGTGCAAGAGGATATTATCGCCATTGTGGATGAGTTTTTGCGATGAATACGCAGCCACAAGCCCAGCTGAAAGTTCAGCTGAAAGCCTGTTATCCCTGGTTTGACACTTTCCTGGGCCAGATGCTTTCGCGTATGGACGCGCAAAAGTGCCATCACGGTATGTTGCTGCTGGGGCCTGAGGGCTTAGGTAAAGCCGACCTGGCTGTGCAGTTAGCCCAGGCCTTGCTATGCAAAACCCCGGGACAAAGAGGCTGTGGTCAGTGCCAGGCCTGTCTTTTGTTTGCTGCCGGCTCCCATCCGGATTTTCATCAGGTGCAAAGCGAGAAGCAGATTGGGGTGGACGATATCCGCCAGGCCATCGAAAAGCTGCAGGGCACCGCGCAGCTATCCGGTGCCAAAGCGTTGATTATCCATCAAGCCGATAGCATGACGGAATCAGCAGCCAATGCGCTGCTAAAAACCCTGGAAGAGCCTACCAGGCAAACTTATCTGATCCTGACCAGTGCCAAGCCACACCGCTTATTGCCGACTATTTTAAGCCGCTGTGAAAAGCTGCTGTTGCCACAGCCCGACAAGGCCGATTGTGGCCGCTGGCTGGCGTCTGAGCAGATTGTGGCTGAGCCTGCCTTGCTGGAGATGTATTACGCCTCTCCCCTGATTCTAAGGCAAATGGCCAATGCTGAAGCGGGCTTAGGGTACCAGGATTTTATTACGGCGCTAGATGGGCTTCGCCAGGGGAGTACCAGCGCGGTGCAGGTGGCCGGTCATTGGCAGGAGCAGGCTGCACGTTTTGTGCATTGGTTACAGCATTGGCTGTTAAGTCAAAGCAAGCCCCCAGGGCCGCAATTCAACCAGTGGTGGCCCTTGTATCAAGCAAGTTTGGTGGCCAGTAAGCAATTAACCCATCCTGGTATTAATAAAGCATTGTTGCTTAGCGGGCTGTTAAGTCAGCTAGCCGGTATTTCGAGTAGGAGTGTTTAGTGTTTGTCGATTCCCATTGCCACTTAGACAGGCTGGATTTGTCCCAAGCCGAGCTGAATAGGGCGGTAGAACGGGCTCGTGAGCGCGGCGTTGAGCATTTCCTCTGTGTTTGCGTATCGGTACGTGAGTTTGATGCCATGGCCGATACGGTGGCAAGCTTTGATGATGTGTCACTCTCCTGCGGCGTGCATCCGCTGCATCAGGAAGATCGCTGCGATTATCAGGAACTGCTGGACAAAGCCGCCCATCCCAAGGTGGTAGCCATCGGCGAAACGGGGCTGGATTATTTCTACAGTGCCGACTCCAAAGCCTTGCAGCATGCCTCTTTTATCGACCATATCAAGGCCGCCAACGAGCTTAGCAAGCCATTAATTATTCATACCCGCGATGCCCGCGAAGACACCATTGCCTTGCTTAAAGCCCATAAAGCCGCCCATACCAAAGGCGTGCTGCACTGCTTCACCGAAACCCTGGAAATGGCCCAGGCTGCTATGGCTATGGATTTTTATATTTCCATCTCCGGTATTGTGACTTTTAACGGTGCCAAAGAGCTTCAGGAGGTGGTCAAAGCCTTACCCTTGGAGCGTTTACTGATTGAAACCGACTCCCCGTGGCTGGCGCCGGTGCCTTATCGCGGTAAGCCGAATGAGCCGGCTTATGTGAAAGAAGTGGGTGAGTTTATTGCCAAACTCAAGGGTATTCAGGTGGAAGAGCTGGCTAAAATCACCACTGATAACTTTTATCGTTTATTCGAAAAGGCCAAAGGCATCGTATGACAGCAGCACAGCAAACCACCTCGACCCTACTGATGGTGCCGCCAGTACATTTTGCGTTTAACGAGCAAACCGGCGAGGACAATAGCTTTCAGCAGCATCTGGATTTGAAAACCCAGGAAATCCGCACCCTGGCCATGGCCGAATTCGACGCTATGGTGGAAAAACTGTGCGCATTGGGGGTGAATATCCTGACGTTGCCAGTGGAAAAAGACGGTCCGAAAACCCCGGATGCGGTGTTTCCCAATAACTGGTTTAGTACCCATGATGATGGCGAATTAGTGCTCTATCCGATGGCGGTGGAAAACCGTCGTATGGAAGTACAGCCACAGCGACTGCGTCAGTGTCTGACCGGGGCAGGCTTTAATATCCAGTCGGTTTGGGATTGCCGGGATAACGCCCAGGACGAGCATTATCTGGAAGGCACCGGCGCCATGGTGCTCGACAGGGTCAATGGCATAGTTTACGCCGCCTTATCCCAGCGCTGTCATGCCGATGTGCTGGAAACCTTCTGTGCCCATCGCAACCTGCGGGCTGAAGCCTTCGATACCCGCATGCAAAATAGCCAAAGCGTGTACCACACCAATGTAATGATGGCTGTAGGCAAACACTTTGCCATTATATGCACCGATGTCATCGTACCGGGTGATCAAAAACGTGTGAAAAAGGCCATCTCTGCAACCCACCAGATCATTGAAATCAGTGAAGCGCAGCTGCATGCCTTTTGCGGCAATGTGCTGGAAGTGCAGAATGACAAGGGCGAGGCGCTGATCCTGATGTCCTCTTCAGCCTTTGCAGCATTTAGCGATGAACAAAAAGCCCAGTTAGAGCAGTTCGGCCAACTGGTGCCACTGGATATCCCTACCATTGAAACCATCGGCGGTGGCAGCGTGCGCTGTATGCTGGCCGAGATTTTTCTGCCCCAAAACCTGACAAAGCCTTAAAAATTTTATGGGATTGGATTAGAATGCGCGCCGAATTGGCAGGTTAACGCCTGTCTGGTGTTTTGCTCTGGTTTTACGTTCCAGATCGCATAGAGGAAAATCTGATGTCATCTTTTGTCGTTTGTGCTCTGTACAAATTCGTCACCCTGGATAATTTTGAGGCCCTGCGCCAACCCCTGTTAAATGAAATGGAAGCCCAAGGTATTAAAGGTACCTTGTTGCTGGCCAAAGAAGGGATCAACGGTACCGTCTCCGGTACCGAAGAGGGTATCAAAGCTTTGCTGGATTGGTTGAATACCGACGAGCGCCTTAACCCCATCAGTTTTAAAATTTCATACGACAAAGAACAGCCTTTTCATCGCACCAAGGTCAAGCTGAAAAAAGAAATCGTTACCATGGGCGTGGAAGGTATCGATCCTCGCCGTGTAGTGGGTACCTATGTCAAACCCAGCGAATGGAATGCGTTAATTAGTGATCCCGAGGTCGTGGTGGTGGATACCCGCAACGACTACGAGATTGAAATTGGTACCTTTAAGCATGCCATCAATCCCAATACCAAGACATTCCGTGAATTCCCACAATATGTGGCCGAGAACCTGGACCCGGCCAAGCATAAGAAAGTGGCCATGTTCTGCACCGGCGGCATTCGCTGTGAGAAATCCACTGCCTATCTAAAAGAGCAGGGTTTTGAAGAGGTTTATCACCTCGAAGGCGGCATTTTGAAGTACCTGGAAGAAGTGCCTAAAGAGCAGAGCCTGTGGCAAGGGGACTGCTTTGTGTTTGATAACCGCGTGGCGGTCAATCACGATTTACAGCGTGGCGACTTTGACCAGTGCTATGCCTGTCGTCTGCCGATTACCGATGAAGATAAGCAAAGCCCGCTGTTTGAGCAGGGCGTTAGCTGTCCTAAGTGCCATGGCACCCATAGCGACGAGCAAATTGCCCGCTTCCGTGAGCGTGAAAAGCAGGTTCGCCTGGCCAAAGAGCGTAACGAAGAGCATGTGGGCAGCGACGCCCATAAGGCCATGGTTAAACGTCGTCAGATGAAACAGGCCGATCGCCGCGCCAAAGATCAGGCTGCCAAAGCCGGGCAAGCCGTCAACTAAGTCAGTTCAGGCTAGACAACCAGGCCCCTGAGAGTAAACTGGGGGCCTAGGAAATTTGCCTTCACCGTAGGATGCAGTATGTCTGAACAAGTATTGAGCGAAAGCCAAGTGGCTGAGGTTCGTAAGGAATTTGATTTTTTCGATACCGATCATAATGGCATGATCGATTTGGGTGAGTTTATTGAACTACTTACCGCCTTATCCCCTAAGACCAAGGTCAAAGTGGTAGAAGAAGCCTTCGCCATGATCGATGAAAACAATGACGGTCATATCGACTTCGAAGAATTCCTGGCCTGGTGGCAACAGGGCTGGTGGGAATACTAAGCCGAAGCGCATCACCGCGTTGCTTTAAATTGTTGAAACGCCAGCCCTTGGGCTGGCGTTTTGCTTTTTGATTGCTGGTTTTTCACCACAGAGACACAGAGAGCACGGAGATTTTAAAGGGTGTATTTTACTACTTGGGCCTTTTGGGTGCTGATTCCATCCTTTGACCACAAAGGGCGCGAATAGGTGCGTTTTTGAAAGTCTCAGACCGTGATACAGACATTGGACTGTTTGGCCTTGCAAGGTAAAGTAACTGCAAGGAACAAGACCTTGTATGGTCGGTATAATAAGTTGTTAGTCGCTAAAGGAAACATCGGATGTTAAATCGAATTCTCTCTCGTTTCGCTTCAGTGTTATATGTGCAGATTTGGGAGAACAGAATCAAGGTAACCGATGTTTCGAACAATGAGAGCTTTGATGATTTACCTATCGTCGTTATTCAGACTGCTGAGAACGGAGCCAAATCAATCACAGGAATTGGCAAGAAAGCCAGCCAGGTTCTGAGGCCTAATGAGGTGGCGGTTAACCCCTTTTCTCATCCAAGGGTGTTACTTTCTGACTTTTACGTGGGCGAAAAATTACTTCAACATGCTTTTAAACAATTAAGCAAAATCAAGTCGTTGCGTCCAAGGCCCAGGGTCATTGTTCATCCAATGGAGAAAACAGAAGGGGGCCTTACAATGATTGAGAATAGGGCTTTCAGAGAGCTAGCAATGGGCGCAGGGGCCATAGAGGTTAAGTTGTATACTGGCAATCCTCTTTCAGTTGCAACCTTCGATTTTGACAAAATCAAAGACGAGTCAGGCTTCACACAAGCAGCGCCTCAAAGCGATAGTTCGGCGTCCAATCTTGTTGTTTTCGCATTCTATCTCGTGGTTATATTTTTGGCGTTCTGGCATTTTGGCAACTAACAAGGGACTGTGGTCCAAAACCAATTATCTAAGCCCAATTTGGCGCTATTGTACTTTGTTTTTTAACAGCGTGATGAAATTCAGAGGTGAGCTGTTGATACCTGTTCATGGTTCATCCTGCTTTCCCAAAAAGCCTAAAATCTGAAGTATGACAGGTTGCGTTGCGCCTATTGTGCGCTGTTGTACCTGGTGTATAAATCCAGTTCTTCACAAAGAATAAGTAGTAGAAAATCGGTCGCTATAAAATCGGCAGCACTAGGGTAACGAAGCAGAAGGAGAGTGCGTAATATGAGTCGTCGCTTTTCGGGTTGGACGATCGCTTCTGGGTTTCCGGGACTGCTCAGCCTATTTAATCTCCAGGCTGCCGATGTTCCGTCGTTTCCCCTAAGCGAAGACGAGACCGTCGTGTTTTTTCCTTCCGATGCCAGCTTTGATGCCAACAGAGATCAGTGGCAGATCCCGATTCACGGTTGGGTCTACCAGAATCCTCAAAGCGTGGCCCGCAAAGCACTGGCGGCAAGCTTGCTTGAGGGGAAGTATCAGCTGCGTCTGACGGCCGAGATCGAGCCCATTTTTTCTGAGCGAATCAATCTGTTGTTTGCCGACAATGAAAGGGGAAAGAGCTTCTGGATTAGGCTTTGCAACAAAGATTTGCCATTGGCTGCGTCGGCGCCAAATGGTCACTTTCAAAGCATGTTGACCATTCCGGCCTATGAAGTTGCCCAATGCGCAAGTGAAGGCTATCTGTCATTCCATCTGCTGACTGCGCCTGATGATAAGCGGCAATTCTTTGGTCGTGTGCGATTACTGGCGCCTTTGGGGACGTCGATAATCAGCGATATCGACGACACGGTGAAAATCACTGAAGTTACAAATCGTGCGGCATTAATGAATAATACCTTTTATCAGCCGTTTCAAGCCGTGCCGGGTATGCCAGAAGCCTATCGGCAATTGGCCCAGTTGGGCCTGCAGTTTCATTTTGTTTCATCCAGTCCCTGGCAGTTGTATCCTGTGCTGGAAGCCTTTCGCCAGCAGTCCATGCTTCCCCCGGCCAGCTACGCACTAAAAAATGTCCGCTTTCGGGATACCGATTTTTTTAATCTGTTCAAATCCGGCAAAGAAACCAAGCCGGCGCAGATCGAATCTATCTTGCAGCGCTTCCCCCAGCGCCACTTCATTCTAATTGGTGACAGCGGCGAACAAGATCCAGAAGTTTACGCACAGATGCTGCGCCGATATCCGCAACAGGTACTTGGCTTCGCTATTCGCTTATTAGATGGAGCGAACCAGCAAGCACGTTTTGATGCCTTGCTGCAGGGGCTGGATACAAGGCGGATACTGTTGTTCAACGACCCGGTACAACTGCCAGAATTTGTTGCCGCTTTGCAACGGTCGTGATGTCGCTTTGGGAGATTGTGCCGTCATTACATCGCTTGGGTGAATTCCCATCACATTTAGATCCGGTGTTTGAATAGACGCCAGCGCGGACACTCTACCTTCACATCCGTTCCATAAGAAACTAGAGTTACCAAACATCAGAGTGTTACCCCGGATGGTGATCAATTCATGAATGAGGTTTGGCCTAAGGCAGTCGCTGTTTTCAGGCAGCTCCTGGGAAAATGTGTAGAGGAACCCATCCTTCAAGTGGCATACGGTCCGCATGGCTCCTGCGTTACGCAGCTGAGACGCCGGGCTTAACCTAATGCTCGCTAACCCCCCTTGCCGATTGCGGCAGCAATCATGACAAACGAGCAAATACTGATACTGATTATCCTGTTCGCCACGGTGGGTATGTTCCTGTGGGGCCGCTGGCGCCACGACATGATAGCCATGGGGGCGCTGTTGGCCTGTGTGTTGGCCGGGTTGGTGCCCTCACATGAGGCGTTTTTGGGGTTCGGTCATCCGGCCGTTGTCACTGTCGCCTGTGTACTGGTGCTTAGCAAAGGCCTGCAGAACTCCGGTGCGGTGGGGGCGCTGACGCGCGCCGTGTTGCCTGCGCAAGCGGGCGTTACGCCAAGCATGGTCGCGCTGCTTGGGCTGGGGGCGCTGCTGTCGAGCTTCATGAATAACGTTGGCGCGATGGCGCTGTTGATGCCGGTGGCCATGCAGTTGGCCGGTCGCCTGGAATTGGCACCCGGTCAGGTGCTGATGCCGCTGGCCTTCGGGACAATCCTGGGCGGTATGACGACCTTGATAGGCACGCCGCCAAACATGATCGTCTCGGCTTTTCGCACTCAGACCGGCGCCGGTACTTTTTCCATGTTTGATTTCACGCCGGTAGGATTGGTTGTTGCCGTGGCCGGAGTGGCTTTCGTCGCCTTGCTTGGCTGGCGCCTGGTGCCAAAGCGTAAGCAAACCGGGGTCGAAGGTTTCGAATCGAGCGCGTACATCACCGAGGCGCATGTGCCCAAAGACAGCAAGGCCGAAGGGATGACCCTGCGTGAGATTGAAGCAGCGCTTGATGAAGTCGATGCGCAAGTCATTGGCATGGTCCTTAATGATGTTCGTCTTACCACACCCAGTCCCTGGCGCAAGGCGCGTGCCGGCGACATCCTTGTGCTCGAGGCTGATGCTGAAACCCTGGCCGATGCGCTATCCACACTGAACCTGACGCTGGAACAATCCGCACAATCGAACGAGCAGGACGACACAGCAAAAAGCCATAGGGAAGACAACAAGAACGCGGGCGAAACGGGCACCAAGGGTGAGAAGGAAGAGGGCGCGACGTCGAGTGAGATTGTGCTACTGGAGCTTGCCGTACTGCCGGGATCCCCGCTGGTTGGGCACTCGGCCAGCGATATCCTGCTGCGCACCCGCTATGGGCTGAACCTTTTGGCCGTGTCACGCCAGGGCCAACTCTCGATGAAGCGCCTGCGCAAGATCAAGTTCAAGTCGGGGGACCTGCTGCTGCTAAATGGCTCGCCCGAAGCGATTTCGGAGTTTGCTGCCGACAACGGCTGCGTGCCGCTGGCCGAGCGCGATCTGCGCATCCCCAACGCCCGCAAAGCCTGGGTGGCGGGCATCATCACGGCACTGGCCCTGGGCTTTGCCGCCTTCAACCTGCTACCAACGATGATTTCCTTCGCCATCGGCGTGCTGGCATCGATGGTGTTTCGGACGGTTTCGCCACGCGCGGTATACAAGGCCATCGACTGGCCGGTGATTGTGCTGCTGGCGGCATTGATCCCCGTAGCCGGCGCGATGGAGTCGACCGGCACTGCCGACCTGATCGCCCACTTTATCCTGACAGAAGTGTCCCAGGGCCACGCCGTTGTCTCCCTGGCGCTTATCTTGATCGTCGCCATGTTTCTCTCTGACTTGATGAACAATGCCGCTACCGCGGCAGTAATGTGTCCGATAGCCATCGGTACTGCGGCGGCGCTGGGGGTTAGCGCCGACACCTTTCTGATGGCGGTGGCCATTGGTGCTTCCTGTGCATTCCTCACTCCTATCGGACACCAGAACAACACCCTTATTCTGGGTCCGGGCGGCTTCCATTTCGGCGATTACTGGAGGCTGGGTCTGCCAGTGGAAATCCTTGTGGTCGCGATCAGTATTCCGCTGCTGCTGATTGTTTGGCCGCTGTGACGGCTTGGCGGGAATACTGAGCTGCTGATATCAAATGGTTGATAGAACGCCAGCCCTGGGGCTGGCGTTTTGCCTTTTTCTTCGCTGGCTTTTCACCACAAAGACGCAGTGGGCTCGGGGAGTTTTGCAGTGCAGCATTGAGCGAATACCGGCTTGTGGCAATAACTCATAATGAAGATTTAGTGCTTTTTGTGTCTTTATTGGTTTCTCACGGTTTAAAACACAATACCCAAAGAGGCACTGACCAAATCCAGCCCCTCATTCGGAGGGGAGATGTCAAAGTTAGAGTAATGGGTATAGTCCAAGGAAAGGCGATACTTATTCTGATAAAGAAAGCCAAAGGAAAGTCTGTCCTCAAACTGGAAGCGGCTACCATAATCTCTGTACCAATAGGGTTGGCTTTGTATTTTGCTGTCTGAAAAATAGGAAATGCCGATACCTAATTCGGCAAAGGGCGCTAGGCCATTGGCAAAAGGCTCCCGGCTAAAGCGAAAAACAGGCGTGGCTGCTATCCCGGTAAGGGTAGAACTTGCGAACTTTCGTTTCACGTCCACATCGGCGAGCAGGCGAATAAGCGAAAATTCAACATGTGCCTTTAACCGCCAGTTTCCATAATGATAAAGGGTATTGTCCCAATCTCTTGTATAACTGACTCTATAGAAGTCCATAGGCACGTGATCACCGCGGCCTACGTTGGTGCCTGCTCCTAAAACAAAGCCTTGCTGAGCATAGAGGTTAAACGGTATGGCCAACACCACTCCAAGCCATGTTTTAGCTCGCATTTCGTTTTCCTGATTATTTTTTGTTTTGCTGAAGATGTGTGCAATTAGCGACAAGATCTCAACTGACTATAGGCAATATTATTAAGTCAGCCAAACTGATAGAGAGTTGAACAGGTCAACATAGTAAAGACCATGAATTGCAACTAGGTACGAATTTATATACCTTCTAAAACGAATTTGTTGGTTAGGATAAAGTGTAAGTGGCTCCCTCCTTGGCAATAATTATTGCTCAGAAGGGTGGAAATAATTTTTTGATAAGGACATTGCTATGCTCGAAGATGAACAGGGATATCAAACGGGTTGCCAACTCGCCGATGAAATACGTTCCACACTGGCAGAACATGCTATTGCAGCAGACAATCCAGAACACCTTTCTTTCCGACTGTTTTTTCAGCGACAGCCTGACAGCCAGGCAGTTGTCGATGAACTTCTGTCCGATGGTTATGAAATTGATGCACAGATTGAAGAAGCCTTCCCCGGGTTATGGTTGTGTGATTTATTTATCCAGCTGATTCCCGCCTCCGAACACATGACGCAATTTGCTGAAGCGCTGTTGCAACTCGCAAAAAAATACGAAGGTGAAGTGGATGGCTGGGAACTTGTCCATTCAGAAGCACCAGACTATCAACAGATAGCGCATAACATCCTTGAAACGGTCAGAAGTGGATATGGGGAGAAGCATGTCCTCATTCAGGCAAATTGCGAAGACTTTGTTGATTTGGATATGGATTTTTATCAGAAAACCCAGCATGAATTTGAGCATCTGGGCTTTGTTTACTTGGCCGATATGGAAGATGAAACCATTAGCCGTAGCGGCGAGGTTCGCACCTTTATTCGTACTATGTATCGGGAAGGGTGCCAGACAATTGGCGCCTTCTACTATGTCCCGCAATTGCAGGCTGGCATTATCGACATAGAGACATTGATGTCTGATGGAACAGTGTTGGTTTCTACAACTTGTGACCAAAAGAATAGTATTTCAGAAAGTCCCAGAATCCTTTCGCAATATTTTGCCTCAGATCTGAGCCCCTCGAGTCTTTACAAGGCGCATTTAGAGCATCTTGATAACGTCTGTAAAGCAAATCCAATGCTACATAGCACCCCTGTCACAACTTTCGATGAGTTGTGCCAAATGCAACATTTGATGCAGGAATATAAGGGTGAGCATCTAAAAAGCATCGGTTGGGTAACACTAGAGCACCTGGTCAATCAGTCGGGGGGTGATAAGGAATTGGCTCTGGGGGTTTATGAGGCGATTCAGGATATTCTTAAGAATGAGTGAATGAGGTTTTGTAACACTCGGTCAGATAGATAGTGAGGATAAATTGCTGGGGATAAGATCGATATCTGGTGTTTTTCGTGTTTTCCTCAGCCTATCGTCTTGCTCTGATAAAGCCAGCCGTGGCGCATCATCCATTTTTCCACTTCTACCACTACCAGTACCAAGGAAGAAACGCCGATACAGCCCAGCATCACATCCAGTGGCAGGGGTTGGGTATAGAAAATATCGTTGAGCATGGGGTGATAGATCACAGCCAATTGCAGCAAGAACGCCGCTGTTACCGCGCCAATCATATACAAATTGCTGAAAAAGCCGATTTGTAAAAGGCTCGCGCGCTCGCTTCTGACCGCCATGGAGTGGAATAGCTGTGACAGGGTCAGAACGGTAAAGACCACGGTCTGCCAATAGGGCATGTCGTTGGACATCGCCCAGGCCTGTGAGGCAATGGAAATGCCGCCCACAAAAAGTCCAAACCAGACAATATGCTGCCACATACCATGGGCGAAAATGCTCTCATCGGGCGGACGCGGACGACGTTTCATCACATCCGGTTCGGCCTTTTCGGCGCTAAAGGCAAGGCCCGGTAAACCGTCGGTCACCAGATTTATCCAAAGGATATGGATGGGTAACAACGGAATAGGCAGGCCCATTAAAGGCGCCAGCAATAGGGTCCATATTTCCCCTGAATTGGAGCTCATGGTGTCTTTGATAAATTTGCGGATATTGTCAAAGATCCTGCGCCCGGTTTTCACCGCCCGCACTATGGTGGCGAAGTTGTCATCCAAGAGCACCATATCCGCTGCCTGGCGGGCCACATCGGTGCCTTTTTGGCCCATGGCCACGCCAATACCGGCTCGTTTAAGGGCAGGGGCATCGTTCACCCCATCACCGGTCATGGCCACAAATTGGCCCTTGGCCTGTAGCGCTTTGACGATACGCAGCTTCTGCGCCGGACTTACCCTGGCATAGACGCGGATATCCATGACATGGCTGGCAAAATCCTGCTCGCTGAGTGTGTCCAAATCAGTACCTGTGACCACCTTGTCGGTTTCACAGATGCCAAGGCGCTTGGCGATGGCCAGCGCCGTGCCGGGATGATCGCCGGTGATCATTACTGGCTTGATACCAGCAGTAAGACAATCTTGTACCGCATCGGGCACTTCCGGGCGGGGCGGGTCAATAAGGGCCACCAAGCCAATAAACTGAAGCTGCTGCTCGATAGCTGTGGCGTCTTTGTCATCGGGTTTGTGGGTGAATTCCCGACAGGCCAGGGCCAGCACCCGGTAGCCCTCATTGGCCAATTTCTCGGCTTGTTGAAGTGCATCTCCTGCCTGCCAGGCGCCGCCTTGCGCTGACAATAACGCCGATTCACAAAGTGCCAGCACCACCTCCGGCGCCCCTTTGCTATAGGCCACCACTTTCTCACCGTCCTGATGCAAGGTGGTCATCATCTTGCGATCGCTGTCAAAGGGCACCGCGCCAATCCGAGGCAGGCTTTGTTCTAATGACGGGCGGTCATAGCCTTGCTTCTTGGCTGCCTGATACAAGGCAAGTTCAGTAGGCTCTCCTTGTGTCTTTTCATCTTGCTTGGTGACATCGTTGTTCAGTGCCATGGCCTTGCCAAGGGCCTGACCAATATCGTTATCGGGGAAGGCGCTTTGTTCAAAAAGTTGATTGTCGGCAAAGACTTTTTCCACCGTCATTTGGTTAAGGGTGAGGGTACCGGTTTTATCGGTGCAGATATAAGTCACTGAGCCTAAGGTTTCTACCGCCGGCAGATTGCGCACCAAAGCATGGTGTTTGACCAGGCGTCTGGCACCCATGGCCAGGGCAATAGTGATCACCGCCGGCAGCGCTTCGGGAATGGCGGCCACGGCAAGACTAATGGCGGTCAGCAGCATTAACAGCACAGGCTGGCCCTGCAGCAGGCCGGCCACAAACACCACCGCGCAGATGGCTAGTACCGCCAGGGCAAGATGGCGACCAAAGGTGGAAAGTCGCTCCTGAAGTGGGGTTTTGGCTTTTTTCTCTTCGGCCAGCAGGCTGGCTATCTGACCAAATTCGGTCTCACGACCGGTGGCAATCACCACCCCCTCGCCTTTGCCACGGGTGATGAGGCTGCCCTTAAAGGCTAGATTCAACCTGTCGCCTATGGGCAATTCTTTGTCTTTAAGTGCCTCGGTGTGTTTGGTTACGGCCTGGGATTCACCGGTCAGTGCCGATTCATCCGCTTGCAGGGTTTCACTTTGGATCAGACGCACATCGGCAGGCACCAGATTACCGGCTTCGAGTAGCACTATATCGCCGGGTACCAACTGTGATGCTGCGATTTTTTTTACCTGGCCGTTTCGGCGCACCAGGGCTTGCTGGGCGGCCAGGGCTTTAAGGGCTGACAGCGCCTGCTGCGCCCGGTATTCCTGTACCGTGCCGATAATGGCGTTTAATAGCAGGATCACCACAATGGCGAGGGTGTCTTTAAGATCGCCAATCAGGCCCGAGACCAGCGCGGCCCCCAGCAGCACCAAAATCATAAAGTCACTGAACTGACCAAGAATAATGGCACCAAGACCCCGGCGTTTGCCTTCGGGTAAACGGTTTGGACCGTACTGAGTTAGTCGCGCTGCTGCCTCGCTGTCGGCCAGGCCATCCTCACTGCTTTTTAGTTCTTCGAATGCAGTTTTGCTATCCAGGTGAAACCAGCGGGGGTTCTGCATCTTAGTCTCCTGCCAGAAGATAAATCAGCACTACGGTCACCCCCGCCACCAATGCGGTTTGCAAACCGCTTTTAAGCCAGGACGCCTTGGTTAATCTCGCAAGATAGACTCCGAGGAAGAAGATCAGTACAAAAGCGATGGCGATAGCGATAGTCAAGGGGGAGGCCGGCAGTTGAAGCCCATGGTTGGCTAAAAACAGTGGCAGCAGGATACAAAGAGACAGGCAAAAGGGGGCAAAGCCATTGGCCAGCGCCACAACCAGCGGTACCCAGCGGGCGGCCTGGCCATGGGCCGTATCCTGCATATTTTTGGCCATGGCTTGTTGTAGTTCGTTTAACGCATGCTGGCGCTCGGCCGATTCACTGATATAGGCGCTACTCACGCCACTGACCCCTAAGGCCACGGCTGCACCGAGGCAGGCGCTGATCACCACTTTGAGATCATGGGTGGGACTGATAACAAAGCCGATAAGCAGTCCCAGCATGGTCAATGCACCATCGAAACCGTTGACCACCATGTAGCGGCGAATAATACCCTGGGTGCGGGTCAGCTCCAGCAAAAAGCCGATTTTCTGCAGTAATGTCACAGCAAGTTCCGCTTAAGGCTGTTCATCACTAAACACATCCACCTCATCAATGCTGTGCAATGAACCGCCCATCTCTTTGATCACGCTGAACAGGCTGTCACACTGAATATCTGTCCCTTGAACCTCTACTTGCAGGGTTTCGGTTTTTTCGTCCACCTCCAGCACCATCAGGTATACCCGATAGTCTTTACCACTTGCTGCCAGTCGGCGGGAAAAGTCCAGGGCATTGGGTTCATGGGGTTTAAGCACATCCAGCACGATTCGCTTTACTGCCGGCATAGCCGCTTCCTTGAGCTTAATTGGTTGTATTATCTACATTAACGCAAAATAAAAATTTGGCGAAACCATCCTCGGTATTTGCGTATTATGCAACGCCTTAGGCTATGGTTGGCGCAGTGGACTCAGCATAAGAGAACAGGCGTGAAACGCATTATGAGCAGTATCTTGGCATTATTGGTCTTGCTTGGCGGATTGCTTTGGCTGATTTACGCCTTTCAAGGGCACTTGCTTTATCCGGCTCCCCAAACCCCGCCTCCGGCTACTTTGCCGTCCCATGCTCAGAAATTGGCGCTTGAACAAAGCTATGCCTATTTAATGTTGCCTGCTGTTGACCACCAACCCGCTGCAGCGGTGATTTTTACTCATGGCAATGCGGAAACCGCCGAGATGTGGCTTGGTGAGTTTGAAACTTTGCGCGAGGCGGGTTTAGCCGTGTTGTTGGTGGAATATCCCGGCTATGGTCATGCGGGCGGCTCGCCCAATTTGTCTTCCATTAAAAACACCATGCTGGCGGCCTTTGATGCCATCAGCGAACATCCGGCGATTGATAGGAAGCGCATTATTGCCTATGGCCGCTCCATCGGCGGAGGGGCTGCTGCGCTGCTGGCAAAGCACCGGCCGGTGGCAGCACTGGCACTGGAGTCAACCTTCTCTACCCTGGCACAGTTGGTTAAAGAGAAGGGTTTCCCCTCATTTTTGCTGAAAGACCGATACAACAACCTGGAGGTAGTAGCCGCCCTTGAGGTGCCACTCTATCTCTATCATGGTAAAGAGGATGATCTGATCCCCTTTGCTCACGCACAGCAACTGGCGGCTGTGGCCAAAGATCTTACTTTTCACCAGGAAGCCTGTGGCCATAATGATTGCCCCAGGCATTGGGGGCGCTTTTTGGTCTTTGTGGAACACAAGGTAAAGTAATATCCAATTGATTTAATTAGCCATTTAGGCCACAGCTTTGCTAACGTTAATAGGGTTTGGGTAAACATCAGATATGGGAAAAACAGGGAACACCTTATGTCGAACCTTATCAAGATTCTGTTTTTAGTAACGTGTTTAATTGCCAGTCAGGTCAGTCTGGGTGCCATCAACAACAGATTTCAGCATCGTCTGGAGTTTTTAACCATTGGTGCCCAAGAGGCTACTGGTGAGTTACCGCTGATCGACCCGTCGGCGTTGGTAAAATTGTATGATCAGTTAGGTCCGGTGCCTTTATGGATTGATAAGGAAGGACGGCTTAATAGTACAGGAAAAGAAGCGTTATCCCTGATTGAAAAGGCCGATGCGCTGGGTTTAACGGCGGCACATTATCATAATGATAATGTGGGGCGGCTGTTAGCAAGCGATCTGCGCGCCGATGAGGGCAAGCAGATTGACCTTGAACTGATGCTAAGTGACGGACTGCTGGTCCTGGCCACCCACTATCAATTCGGCAAAGTGAATCCGCAGAGCTTAGAAAGCCAGTGGAAAGTGCGAGACGAGGTGCTGAAATCATTGCTGGCCAGCTTTGCTGCCAAAACGCCGTTAAGCGAGTGGTTTGCGAGCCTGGGGCCCCACCAAGAAGCCTATAAGTTATTAGAAGCGGAGCTTGCTAGGGTAAAAGAACGTAAGTCGCTGAAAACCTTTATCATGGACAAAAGCCTGAAAGTCAAAGATGTGCACCCACAAGTGGGGCACTTAAGCCGGATCTTAGCGGAGTTTGGTTATCTCGCACCTGAGCTGGTGGGTGAAGAATTTACTGCCGATATCAAAAATGCGGTGGCCAAATTTCAACAGGAGCACTCACTGGCTGCCGATGGTGTTGTGGGACCTGCCACCCGGCAAGCGCTGATGTACACCTATTTCGGTGATGAAAACACCCTCAAAGTGAATATGGAGCGTTGGCGCTGGAATCCTGAGCAGTTTGAAGATTTCTATGTTTCGGTGAATATCGCCAGCTTTAACCTTCGCTATGTGTTTAAGGGCCAGACACAGTTGCTGATGAAGACCATCGTCGGCAAAACCTACCGCAAAACGCCGGTGTTTTCGGACAAAATGCGTTACTTCGTGGTTAACCCCAGTTGGAGTGTCCCCCCTTCCATTGCCCGCAAAGATATTCTGCCCAAACTTAAATCCAATCCCTTGTACTTAAGTGAAATGAATATGTTGTTGTTAAAGGGCTGGGGGCAAGATCAGGTGGTGGTCGATCCCACCCAGGTGGATTGGAGTGCACTGAGTGCCAGCAACTTCCCTTACCATATTCGCCAGCTTCCAGGGGATAAGAACGCCCTTGGTAAGATCAAATTTATGTTTCCCAATGAGCATAATGTGTACTTGCATGACACCAATGATCCTACCTTGTTTATGCAGTTTTCCCGGGCCTTTAGTTCTGGCTGCATCCGACTGGAAAAACCCATGGAGCTTTTGGAAGTGATTGCCAGAAACCACACCACCATGGATGAAGCCAAAATCCAGGCAATGCTCTCCAGCGGTAAGGAAAGTACGGTGGTATTAAGAGAGCCGGTACCAGTGCATATTCAGTATTGGACCGCTTGGGCAGACGATGACAAACGGATTCATTATCGTCATGATCTTTACGAGCGCGACCCGGCCATTTCCAAGGCATTGGCTGATACTTTTATAAAGGGATCTTGATGAAACGCTGTCTTTGGCTGCTGCTTCTGCTCAGCCTGCCGCTCTTTGCATTTGACGATGGTCTGAGTGGATTGGAAGTGCAGGTGGGAGAGTGGCGCTCAGAGTACCGTTTAATGAGCTTCTTTGTGCTGCCACAGCAAAAGCTGCCCATCAGCGTATTTAAAGGTAAAAAGGCTATTCCTTTTACCTTAAGTGGTATTAATGAGGCGCCACTGTCGGTGCTAAGCACCCATAACTACATTGCGCCTATTGCGCCCGGCGATTATCAGCTCACTGTCACCACCGTGGACAATCAGAAGGTTGAACTTCGGATCTTTGTGATGTACCCCGCGGCCCGTGTAAAAAACGGTAAGCTCAATGGCTATACCATTGGCCAGTATCCGCGGGATCCATACAAGGGATTGAATATTTATCAGCCGCCAGAAGGTTATGTGGAGGTCACTCCACACAATCAGGATCTATGGATTTCCCCAAACTACCAGCTGAAACAGTTTTTATGTAAGCAGGCGGAAGGCTTTCCGAAATATGTGGTACTGCAAACCCGCTTGTTACGTAAGCTCGAATATCTGACCAAGGTGGCGGTGGATCAGGGCTATGCCACGCAGGGCTTTGTGATCATGAGCGGCTATCGTACGCCTTATTACAATAAATCCATTGGCAATACCAAAAACTCCCGGCATCAATGGGGTGGGGCGGCAGATATTTATATCGATGAATCCCCCAAAGACGGCACCATGGATGATTTAAACAAGGATGGCAAAATCGATGTCAAAGATGCCCAGGTGTTGTATGACCTGGTAGAAGGGCATTTTGATGTGCCCGGCTATCGGCCAATGATTGGCGGGTTGGGCATTTACCGCGCTAATGCCTACCGTGGGCCTTTTATTCACGTTGATGTTCGTGGTGCCAAAGCCAGATGGTAGTTTGCGGATAGGGACAGGGTAGCGCCAGGCTTAATCCCACATAAAAGATGTGCAGAGGACCGGCTAAGCCGGCACAGGCAACCCAGGGTACCTTCGCTCAGGGAGCCCAATTTGTCTATCAAACAGCTTTGCTATCAGCTTTAGGTCTAATGACAGCCTGAGCGAGGGCTATAGTTACTCTTCCTCTCGCGTATGGAAGAAGAAAAATGAAATTAGTCAAATACTTGCTCATCTCTTTGTGCAGTATCTCTACTATTGCCCTGGCAGACACCGTTGCCGAGGTCAAACAAACCATCGAAATGGCCAATGCCGAGACTAAGGCAAGCATGCAGTCGCAGCCAGACACCGTGGCAGCCGCAGGCGCCCTGGAATTTTGGTCAAGTGGTGGCTTGATGCAAAGGGTACCGGCTAACAGTGCGGTGCAGAAATTCGAACATTTCGGTTTAACGGCAAAACATATCGAGGTTATTCCCTTGGAGGAAGGTAAGTCGGCCGTGGCCATGTATTATTCGGAAGGCTATATGAAGCCGGTTGGCTCCCCTGGTACATCCCATTATTTGACCAGGGTCACGGAGGTGTATGTTAAAGAAAAAGGCAAGTGGAAGGTACGCGCCGCCCACTTTTCACCGGTGACCGGAGGGGAAGGCACTAAGCAGACTTCCATAGACTGAGCCAAGTAAAATAAAAAAGCGCCCCGTTGGGCGCTTTTTTAGCGTTTGTGCTTAGGCACCAAGCGCGGTGCGCGCATCGGCGTAGGTCAGATTGAGCTTGCTGCCCAAGGTATCGACCACCGCTTTGTAGGTAACCTTGCCTTCATGCACGTTCAGGCCGTTTAGCAGGTGAACATCGTCGAGCATGGCTTTCTTGGGACCTTTGTTGGCCAGAGCCAGACCAAAGGGCAGGGTAGCGTTGTTCAGCGCCATAGTAGAAGTGCGAGCGACGCCACCTGGCATATTGGCTACGCAGTAGTGCACTACGCCGTCAATCACATAGACCGGATCCTGGTGCGTGGTGGCGCGAGAAGTCTCGAAGCAACCGCCCTGGTCGATGGCCACATCCACTACCACTGAACCTTCTTTCATATTGCGGATATGTTCGGCGGTTAGCAGCTTAGGTGCGGCGGCACCAGGGATCAACACAGCGCCAATCACCAAGTCTGCCTTAGTGGCATAGTATTCAATGGCATCGACGGTAGAGAATACGGTTTTCACCTGACCACCGAAGATATCGTCCAGTTCACGCAGGCGTGGCAAAGAACGATCCAGCAGAGTGACATCGGCGCCCATACCCAAGGCCATCTTGGCAGCATTGGTACCGACCACGCCACCACCGATAATCAAGACTTTACCGGGGGCGACACCAGGCACGCCGCCGAGCAGAGTGCCGCTACCGCCATGGGCTTTTTCCAGGTAGTGAGCACCGGCTTGGATAGACATACGGCCGGCTACTTCACTCATGGGAGCCAGCAGAGGCAGACCATTGCGGCTGTCGGTTACGGTTTCATAGGCGATACAGGTGGCGCCGGAGGCCACCAGCAATTCTGTTTGTGTTGGATCGGGAGCCAGGTGCAAATAAGTATAAAGGGTCTGACCTTTGCTCAGCATTTTGCATTCGTTCGGCTGTGGCTCTTTGACCTTAACGATCATCTCAGCCTTGTCAAAAATGCTCTTGGCATCGTCGGCCATGGTGGCACCGGCAGCAATGTATTGTTCATCCAAAAAGCCGATGGCAGTACCGGCATCTTTTTGCACCATCACCTGGTGGCCATGGGTAGTAAATTCTTTTACCGCTGCAGGGGTCAAGCCAACGCGGTATTCGTGGTTCTTTATCTCTTTGGGTACACCGATCAACATGTTCTTCTGGCCTCTAACGGGGTTTAAAGCGCGAAGTATAGGCAAAGATTGTCAGAAGAGTGTGCTGAAGTCATAACGCTTGCAGGATATAATCATGCAAAAAGCTGGAATGGCGATATAAAATAATGCTGGTTAAAACACCCAAACACCTCGATCGAATCGATCGCAACATACTGGTAGAACTACAAAAAGACGGCAGATTGTCGAATGTGGAATTATCCCGACGTGTAGGTTTAAGCCCCACGCCCTGCCTTGAACGAGTGCGTCGCCTGGAGCAGCAAGGCTATATCCAAGGCTATCATGCGAGGGTTGACCCCAATAAACTCGGCGCCGCAATGCTGGTGTTTGTGGAAATCACTCTAACCAAGACCTCGGCAGACATCTTTGCAGAATTTTCTGCTGCTATCCGAAAACTCGACGATATTCAGGAATGTCACCTGGTGGCCGGGGATTTCGATTTCCTGTTAAAAGCGCGGGTAGCCGATATGTCCAGTTACCGGAAGCTACTTGGCGATACACTGTTAGGCCTGCCGGGGGTGAGTGAATCCCGTACCTATGTGGTGATGGAGGAGGTAAAACACACAGGTGTGGTAAAAATTAACCTCAAGCCCTGATAAATGCTGCTTTGCCACACTCTTTGGCTAGGATTTTGACACAATGGCTGATATCTTTGGCCCCTGTTAGCAGTTGAACAATTCTTATAATAATTATTAATGACTATGGCGCGTCTCTCCGGTCTCCAACGGATTATGGAAGTGGGTATGATCATCAGCAGTGCGTTTGCACTCTATGTTCTGCTCGCCTTGGCTTCTTTCGACCCCGCTGATCCCAGTTGGAGTCAGGCTGGCTATCGTGAAGAGGTTCACAATGCGGCCGGTGCCATCGGTGCCTGGTTGGCCGATATTCTCCTTAATAGCTTCGGCTACATCGCCTATATGTTCCCCTTTGGTGCAGCCTTGTTGGGCTGGTTTTTATTTCAGCAAACCAAACATGTGTTAGAGCTGGATTATCTGACCATCGGCTTGCGCCTGATTGGCTTTATTCTCCTGCTGGTAGGGGCAACGGGCCTTGCCAGCCTGAATTTTGACGATATTTATATTTTCTCTGCGGGTGGCTTTGTGGGCGATGCCATCAGTGGCCGTTTGCTGCCGTATTTCAATCTGGCCGGCACCATTTTGCTGCTTTTATGCTTCTTCTGTACCGGCTTTACGCTGATGACCGGGATTTCCTGGCTCAGCATTATTGACGGACTCGGCGCTGGTGCGATTAAAGGCAGTCAGTGGCTCATTGACTTACCGACCACCTTAACCGGCTTATCCTTACCTTCGTGGCTCAAGCGTGAAGGGGACGATGAGCTGCAGCAAAGCGGCCAGTTAGAAGAGGACGCAAGCGAAAAATCCAAATGGTTCTGGCGCCGCGGTAAGTCTGATGAGCCTGCTTTGCCTGAGGATAAGCTGGAGCCTGAAGTAAAGACGCAGGCAAAGGTTAAAACCGAGCCTAGGATGGAGCCTCGTCTTAACCCCGTGTGGGAAGCCGACGCGCCGGATGTGGACTTGCCGTGGGACGATGAGCCGGTGATGACTGCCACTAAGGCTGCGCCGTCCAAACCTGCGGTTAAGGCCAAGCCCGTAGTTCCTGCCAAAGCATTGAAAGCAGCCTCTGATGGCGAATTACCCTCCGTTGCCTTGCTGGACAGACCCGATAAGGTCAAAAACCCTATTTCCCCCGAAGAGCTGGAAGCCGTCTCCCGTTTAGTAGAAGAAAAGCTGGCGGATTTCAGTATCGAAGCCAAGGTAGTGAATGTGCAGCCAGGGCCGGTGATCACCCGTTTTGAGTTGGACTTAGCTCCTGGGGTAAAAGTCAGCAAAATATCGACGCTGTCTAAAGACCTGGCCCGAGCGTTATCGGCTATTTCGGTGCGTGTGGTAGAAGTCATTCCCGGGAAGTCTGTTATCGGCCTGGAGCTGCCCAACAAGCATCGTGAAATGGTCAGACTATCCGAAGTGATTGAGTGCGAGTCTTTCCAAAATTCCGCCTCCAACCTGACCATGGTGCTGGGCAAAGACATTGCCGGAAAGCCGGTGGTGGTGGATCTGGCCAAAATGCCCCATTTGCTGGTGGCCGGTACGACTGGCTCGGGTAAGTCTGTTGGCGTTAACGTCATGATCTTAAGCCTGCTGTATAAATCCAGCCCCGAAGATGTGCGTCTTATCATGATCGATCCCAAGATGCTGGAGTTATCGGTCTATGAGGGCATTCCGCATCTGCTCGCCGAAGTGGTCACCGACATGAAGGAAGCGGCCAATGCCCTTCGTTGGTGTGTGGGTGAGATGGAGCGTCGCTACCGCTTAATGTCGGCCCTTGGGGTCAGAAACTTAAAAGGCTACAACGCTAAGATTAGAGAGGCCAGAGAGGCCGGTGAGCCTATCAAAGATCCTTTGTGGAAACCTGAGCAGAGCATGGAGCCTGAGGCGCCGGATCTGGAAAAGCTGCCGAGCATCGTTGTGGTCGTAGATGAATTTGCCGATATGATGATGATTGTCGGCAAGAAAGTGGAAGAGCTTATTGCCCGTATCGCACAAAAGGCGAGGGCGGCCGGTATTCACCTTATTCTGGCCACTCAGCGTCCTTCTGTGGATGTGATCACTGGTCTGATTAAGGCCAATATTCCCACCCGTATTGCTTTCCAGGTGTCTTCAAAAATCGACTCGCGGACCATTTTGGATCAGCAGGGCGCAGAGGCCTTATTAGGTCAGGGCGATATGTTGTATTTGCCGCCCGGTACCGGTGTACCAACCCGTGTGCATGGTGCCTTCGTAGACGATCATGAAGTACATGCCGTGGTAGCCGATTGGAAAGCCCGAGGCGAGCCTAACTACATTGAGGAAATCCTCAGCGGCGAGGGCAGTGGCGAAGTACTGCTGCCGGGTGAACAAGCTGAAGGCGACGATGGTGAGTCTGATCCGCTGTACGACGAAGCGGTGTCTTTTGTCACTCAGGCTCGCAGGGTGTCGGTATCCAGCGTACAGCGTCAGTTCCGCATTGGCTACAACCGTGCGGCGCGTATCGTTGAGCAGATGGAAATGAGCGGAGTGGTTAGCGCCCAAGGCCATAACGGCAACCGTGAAGTGCTGGCACCACCGCCGGTGTGATATTGCAAAACCGTCTGCTGTTCAGCTTATTGTCAGGCCGCATTGGCAAACTGGTCTTGGTAAAAACTTTTGAGAGCACTATGAAAAAACTGCTGATTCTTTGTCTGGGCCTTTTTACTTTTGCCGGCATGGCACAAGAGGCCGCGCCTGAGCTTAAAGCTCGGCTTAAGAGCTTATCCAGCTTTGATGCGGTATTCAGTCAGACGGTGACGGATGGTAATGGCGAACAATTACAAAACGCGACCGGCCGTATTCGCTTAAAGCAGCCCAATCAGTTGCATTGGCAAGTGGATGCGCCCAATGAAACACTGCTGATTGCCGACGGGAATGCTGTGTGGCATGTGGATCCTTTTGTGGAGCAGGTGATTGCCATCGATCAGCAGCAAGCCATCGACAACAACCCATTGATTTTACTGGCCGAGCCTGACAGCAAGCACTGGCAGGATTTCAAAGTGGCCAAAAAAGGCGAGCAATACACCATTACCAGTACCCAGGATGACAGTCAGATCGTCAGCCTGACCTTGCATTTTAAAGGACAGACGCTGGTGGGTTTGGATATGCTCGACAGACAATCGCAAAACAGCAAACTGCTGTTTAAAGAGATTAAACAAAACCAACCCCTTTCTGCTGATTTGTTCAGGTTTAGCTTGCCACAAGGTTATGAATTAGATGATCAACGTAGCATCCAGGCCGAGGGGCTGAATCAGCCATAGGCCACTATGACCCAGGATCTCTTCGCCCAGTCACAGCCTTATATTCCTCTTGCAGCCAGGCTCAGGCCCACAAGCCTGGAGGATTATGTGGGTCAAAGCCATATCCTGGGGCCAGGTAAGGCGCTGCGACAAGCATTGGAGCGGGGACGAGCGCACAGCATGATCTTGTGGGGGCCGCCCGGTACCGGCAAGACCACACTGGCTGAATTGGTGGCTAACTACAGTAATGCCCACGTTGAGCGCATTTCGGCAGTTACCTCTGGCATTAAAGATATTCGCCAGGCCATCGATAACGCCCGCCATCAGGCCCAATCCCGGGGCAAGATGACGCTGTTGTTTGTGGATGAGGTACATCGCTTCAATAAAAGCCAGCAAGATGCCTTCTTACCGCATATCGAAGATGGCACGGTGATCTTCGTCGGTGCCACTACTGAAAATCCCTCTTTTGAACTGAACGGGGCCTTACTGTCCCGTGCTCGTGTTTACCTGTTAAAAGCCTTAAATGAAGAGGAAATGGCGCTGATTATCCAACGTGCTCTGCCACTTCTGGGTGATGGGAATTTAGTTTTGGATGACGATGCCAAGCAGTGGCTAATCACACAAAGCGGTGGGGATGCCAGACGCTTGCTCAATTATCTGGAATTGGCCGCCGACTTTGCGCAAGGGCAAGTGCTTGACTTGGCCACAGTGCGCGAGGCTGCAGGCGGCAAAGTGACAGCCTTTGATAAAGGTGGTGACCGTTTTTACGATATGCTGTCAGCGCTGCACAAATCGGTGCGTGGTTCATCACCCGATGGCGCCTTGTATTGGTTCGCCAGGATGCTCGAAGCCGGCTGCGATCCGCTGCAAGCTGCCCGGCGCTTGTTGGCCATTGCTTCTGAGGACATTGGCAATGCCGATCCCCGTGCCTTGCAGATTTGTTTAAATGCCTGGGATATTTTTCAGCGTGTGGGCCCGGCAGAGGGCGAACGGGCGATTGCCCAGGCCATTATCTACTGCGCCTGTGCGCCTAAGAGTAATGCGGTGTATATGGCCTTTAATCAGGCACGTCAGGATGCCCGCGAACGGCCTGACTATGAAGTGCCAGTGCATCTTCGTAATGCGCCTACCAAGTTGATGAAGTCTTTAGGCTACGGTGAAGAATATCGCTATGCCCACAACGAGCCAGGTGCCTATGCCGCCGGGGAATGCTATTTGCCAGAAGATCTTAAGGACAATCAGTATTATCATCCCAGCAGCAGGGGATTGGAAAAACAAATAGCAGAGAAGCTTGCTTATCTGCGTGAGCAGGACAAAAGCAGTGAACGGCGTCGCTATAAATAGTCTTACGCTTTATGCCACCATCGCCCTGGGCGGTGCTTTGGGCGCTTGTCTGCGCTACTTTATCTCCGAGCAGACGCTGCAATGGTTTGGTAAAGGATTCCCATTTGGTACACTCACCGTCAATATTTTTGGCTCTTGTTTTTTAGGCATCATGTATGGCCTGATCGAGAGCGAAGCGGTGGCCGGTCACCCCTGGCGTACTTTTGTGAGCATTGGTTTTATTGGCGCCCTGACCACCTTCTCCACGTTTTCCCTGGATACCCTGTTGTTGTTACAGCAAGGTGCATGGATAAAGGCGGCGCTGAACATATTATTGAATTTGCTATGTTGCCTGGTGGCAGCATGGCTAGGTATCCAATTGATTTTGTATAAAGGTTGACGAACTAGCATGTTAGATCCCAAGTATCTGCGCACCGATATCGACGAGGCGGCCAAACGCCTTGCTACCCGTGGCTTTACCCTTGATGTGGCCACCATCAGTGCTCTGGAAGAAAAGCGCAAAGAACTACAGGTGCGTACACAGGAATTGCAGAACGAGCGTAATGTGCGCTCCAAGTCCATTGGTCAGGCCAAAGCAGCCGGTCAGGATATTGCACCCTTGTTGGCCGAAGTGGGTAAACTCGGCGATGACCTCGATGCCGCCAAGCAAGAACTCACCATACTGCTTGAAGAAATTGAGCAGGTTGCCTCTACGCTACCAAACCTACCTCATGAATCGGTGCCGGTGGGCAAAGATGAAAATGACAACGTGGAAATCAGCCGCTGGGGCACGCCTCGTCATTTTGATTTTGACGTCAAAGATCATGTGGATCTGGCGACTAATTTGGACAAAGGCCTGGATTTTGAAACTGCCGTTAAGTTGACTGGTTCTCGCTTTGTGGTGATGCGCGGCAGAATTGCCCGTCTGCATCGTGCATTGACCCAATTTATGCTCGACTTGCATACCGGTGAGCATGATTACCAGGAAATTTATGTGCCTTACTTGGTTAATGCCGACAGCCTTTATGGCACAGGACAGTTACCCAAGTTTGGTGCCGATCTCTTCCATACCAAACCGGCCACAGAAGAAGGGCAGGGCTTGTCGCTAATTCCAACGGCAGAAGTGCCGCTGACCAATATTGCCAGGGATGAGATTTTCCCCGCAGAACAACTGCCTATCCGCATGACTGCCCATACCCCTTGTTTTCGCAGCGAGGCAGGCTCTTACGGTAAGGACACCCGCGGTTTGATCCGTCAGCATCAATTCGACAAGGTGGAACTGGTGCAATTGGTGAAGCCTGAAGACAGCTTCGATGCGCTGGAAGAATTGACTGAGCATGCGGAAAAGGTCCTCAAGCTGTTGGGTCTGCCTTATCGTAAAATGCTCTTATGTACCGGTGATATGGGGTTTGGCGCTTGTAAGACTTACGATCTGGAAGTGTGGTTGCCGGCCCAGGATTGTTATCGTGAGATTTCATCTTGCTCCAATATGCTGGATTTCCAAGCCAGACGTATGCAGGCAAGATACCGTAATCCGGAAACCGGTAAACCAGAGTTGCTGCATACCTTAAATGGCTCTGGTTTGGCTGTGGGCCGCACCCTGGTGGCCATTCTGGAAAACTACCAGCAGGAAGACGGCAGCATTGAAGTGCCGGATGCGCTGCGCTCTTATATGGGCGGTATCGATAAGATTATGTAAGCGAGAAAACGCTTTAGAAGTAGAAACGGGCCACTATGGCCCGTTTTGCTTTTTTTTGCTTTAATAACAACGATTAACCTGTGGAGATTCAGGCCTTGATGAAAGTCACTTCTGAAGTGCGCTTGTTGATGAAACTGCTGTACTACGCAGCGATGGGAGTTTCCATTGGCTTAGTATTGTATTTGTTATGGCAGCTTTTTGTGACGGTTTACGGCGGACTTGTATGATATCAAAGTATCAGAGGCACTTAGCTGGCTTTGGCAGCCCTGCCAGTTTGGTGGCTTGCTTAGCCGGACCGTCGGGAAACAGGCGCTGCAGATAGCGACTGTTGCCTTTATCTTCGCCCAGACTTTGCGCCATGGCCTTCACTAGGGCACGTATAGCAGGACTGGTGTTAAATTCCAGATAGAAATTGCGCACAAACCTGATCACTTCCCAATGGGCATCGCTCAGGACTATACCTTCACGCTCTGCCAGTATCGGCGTTAATCCTTCATCCCAGTCTTGATAATTAATCAGGTATCCTGCCTTATCCAAGGCAATCTGGCGGCCGTTGTAATTCAAGGTGTTTTCCATTACCAACTGATGACCTTGTCAAATTGCAGGGTTAAATCGACGAAGCCTGGATAGTCCAGCATGGTGCAGCCAATGTAATTGTTTTGTAGGCCTCGGGCCTTACAATCGTCTGACAACACAAATAATGCACCTCTTTGGGCCAGTAAGGCGAGGTCTTTATTATCCTGACTCAGCGCCAGAACAGCGTCTTGCATCAGCAGCAATGCATCGCCATCGGCCATTCGTTGCATGCACTGTTTCAGATGGTAAGAAGAGTAGGGGCTTTGTTTTACCAAATGCAGGATCATATTAAAAACTCAGAATATGCTGGCAGTCAGCCACTTTTTCTTGCCATTGTTCGCTCGTTAGCACCTCAGCCTCGATACAAAGATCGGCACTATGTAGTCCTCGCTCGTTAAGGCTAACCTGGCACACATAAATCTGATTGATATCGTAAAATTCCAGGGCGGCAAAGGTACGGCTATAGTTTTTGCGGCCAATGTGCTCTGGATGCTGGTCTTTCATCAGCTGAAACACGCCGTCATCCAGAAAAAACAGCGCCACATCCTGCCCGAAGGTGCCGGCGACCAAGGCTAAATCCAGTGCTTCCTGACCATTAGCATTGCCATGGGGAGCGCTTCTGAAAAGCAGACCAAATTGCGCTGACATCAGAATTGCACCACCCGGTCACAGTCTTCGCAAAGCTCCACTAATTGCCCCAATCCGCTGGCTAAGAAGGGCGACAGCAGGTTATGTCCCTCTACCACTTCATTGTCTTCTTCCAGCAATCCACGGCGATTAGCAGCGGTAATGCAAACATGCAGGGGAAACCGATACTGTGATGCCAAGGCTGACCATCGCTTAAATGGGTTCATCTCATCATTAGGGGGCGTTTGCCAACCATTGGCGTGATGAACGCCTGCTTGATAAAAAAACACGCCATTGAGCATATGGCCTTTTGCCAACAGTGCGTCGGCAAAAGACAAGGCGCTTTCGCTGCCTTGATTGTCAAAGGGGGGAGAGGTAACAACGAGAGTGAAGTTGGCCATAGTCAAACAGAAGAGACTCCGGTACCCGATTTCAGTTATAACGAGAATCGGGGACCGGGCTGTGTGTTAATTACTCGTCGCCGCCGAAGGCGCCAAGGAGATGCAGAATAGAAACAAACAGGTTGTAGATATTCAGGTACAAGCTGACGGTGGCACGCACATAATTGGTTTCGCCGCCATGAATGATACGGCTGGTATCAAACAAAATCAGGCCAGACATAATCAACACAATACCGGCGCTGATGGCCAGGCTCATGGCCGGGATCTGAAGGAAAATATTGGCGATCGCAGCCACAATGGCAACGATAAGACCAATCATCAAAAAGCCGCCCATGAAAGAGAAATCTTTCTTGGTGGTCAGCACATAAGCCGACAAACCAAAGAACACCAGGGCTGTGGCGCCGAAGGCTTGCATAATCAGTTCGGGGCCGTTTGGAAGGCCGGCATAAAGGTTCAAGGTGAAGCCCAAAGAGCCACCCAACAGACCGGTAAAGGCAAATACCCAGAAAATGCCTGCCGCGCTGTCAGCAGTTTTATTGACCACAAACAGCAATACAAAAGCACCAATACTCATGCCCAGGGAAGCGAGCGGAGAAATGCCGATGGACATGCTGATACCGGCGCACACGGCACTAAACAACAGGGTCATGGCCAGTAGCATATAGGTGTTACGCAACACCTTGTTGGTTTGCAGTGCCGACGTTTCAGTCGTACTGCGATAAAGGGTATTCTGTTCCATTTTTTGCTCCGATTTGTGAACAGTCACTAAAAAATGACCGCTTATTCCAATAGTGTATTTTTATGGGCTTTGGTTCCCTTTTTCAAGGAATACCGGTGGCGGCACCGAAAAGATCTTAGGTTTCGGTTTAAAAAAAGCCAAACTGACTAAACATGCGTCAAACAAACAAAAGTGGACTAAATACCCCTTTACAAGGTGGGAAAAGCTCATTAGTATGCAGCCCACTTCACGGAGAGCTGGCAGAGCTCGGTTGAATGCACCTGACTTGAAATCAGGCGACGGGTTAAACCGTCCGGGGGTTCGAATCCCTCGCTCTCCGCCATATTAAAAACAAAAAGGCCCACGCGACAGCGTGGGCCTTTTTGTTTTTAACCCCGGCGAAAGCCCCGGGGGTGAGAACCCCCGTGGGTTCGACAAAAAACGCCAGGAGCGTTTTTGGACAGCCGAACGGCTGGCCGCGAAGCGGTGAAACACAGGAAGTGTTTCACAATCCCTCGCGGTACAGCCTTAGGCAAACAGCAACATCCCAACCTTCTTTGTTTAACACCCCCGCGGGTTCGACCAGTTTGCCAGGAGCGTTTTATTCGCCATATCCCTATGGCTCACCTGCAAGCAGGCCAGCTAAAGCTGTTCCAATGGGTTCCATACCCATTGGTGGAACATCGCGCAGTCCGCGATGGCCTGAAGGGCGAGGGCATGGACAGCCCGAGTAATCCCTCGAATTAGCATTTCAAACGATGCGACGATGCGACGATGCGACGATGCGCGGGCCACGTTTTTTTATTCTTAACGCGGCAGACGAGAAATTGGTTTGAGCCGCCTAGCTGGCCGCGAAGCGGTGAAACACAGGAAGTGTTTCACAATCCTCTACTGTTATTCCGGTTTTCCGTACCGTACTTCCCCTAATCTCCCAAAAAACCAAACCCCTAACCAACTGATTAAGAACCAAAATCCCTTACAAAAGCCGCATAAAACCCGAAATCTTTACATTTCATGCTGACTTTTTAACAAGGCTGGGTAAAATACACCCAACTTAGAAGTCGCCACCATCAACTATCAATCAATAAAATTCCATTTGATGTGTGTGCAGTAGGCTAGTTTCAGGAAAAAGGGATTTTCAATGCAGAAAATGGATGTGGCGTTGCTTGGCGTCGTGAGTATGTCTTTAAGTCTGGCAAGTTTTTTCGACTTTCTGCATGACAGCTTTCATCTTTCCAAGTTCTATGTGTTTAACGCGTTGTTTGTGTCGCTGGGGATCTCCGGATCATTTTTGGCCATACTGCGTAAAGACATGTCCAAATGGCTACTTTACCCCTTCTACCTGATGCAATGCGTTCACGTGCAGGCGCAGGACTTCTGGCTGACCTTGCATGCTGGTTTCCATTATTCTGTGCCACTGGAATTCCTTAATAAACACCAAGATGACATGGTCTTTGCGATTAATCTGTTTGCCCTGGCAATAACGCTGATTGCTTGTCTGGTATTGGCCCCTCGTCAGTGGAAGTTAAGGTGGTTAGCCAGGGGCTAATGCGTTGTTAGGAAAAGGGGCCTTAAGTTCGCATCGTTTCAAAAAAGCCTGCCACCATTGCACGTGTTTCTGCCATTGGTCCTGGTAGTTACTGAAATCCTGTTGGTATCGCGCAGCTATCCAAAGTTGTAAAGGTCCCAGATTGGGATTGTCAGCAGTCAGCTTCTTTAAAACGGGAATGAGTTGGTGGTGATAGTGATTCAATTTGCCGGCCATAGGTTGCAGGCTGTCAATAAAGAAAAGTTTGAATACATTCACTAAATACTCCGCTTTTTGCTTCTCCTGAGGAGTTGAACATTGCGGTGCTTGTTCATGTAACATGGCGGTGATGCGCTCAAGTTGTTCCGATATTAACAAAGACGAGCGAAACATTCTGGCAGGAAGCGCCTGTCGTTGAAGTTGCTGTAGGTGAGTTTCCAGCTTGTGGTTGTTTTCCCATCCAGGCCCTGGATCTCTCAGTGATTGTAAGTACTGATATCCGGCCATGCTCTGACTTAGACCATCTTCTTCACCATCAATATAGCCATTTCCCAACGCCAAACTGTGCCTGATTTCAGTACTGTGCATCAAATTGGCAAAACTCAGCGGTAATTGTGTTTGCTTTTGCTCTATCCAGGTGTCTATCTCTGCCTTGATATTGTTGTCGTTCAATTGACTCTGACAACGCGCTAATCCCTGCAGCAAAGCCAGTTCGTAGAGGTAGCGTTGTGATGGACTTTGCAGCTTACCAAGGGCAGTGTTTCGCTCTGCCACTAAACTGTAAACATCGCAATGACGCAGCGCATAGAAGGTACGGAGCTCAATGGTCACTTCTTTTGCACTGTTTTCCAAAGTAGGAATTGACGGTAAAGAGGGAGTATTGCAGCAGGGTGGGGCATTGGCTTCCAGGAGGGTCGCTAGCCGTGTGCCATAGGTATTCAGGAGTTTAGGTAAGGCCGGTTCAAAAAAACATCCGCTTAGAGCCCATACTCCTGCGCACATCAGCAAACAGGCACAGACTCTGGAATACCCTTTTAATCTCAATAATATTGCTCGTCGTCAGCGTTTATCCTAAGGGCCAACCTCTTATGCTCAACATCCACGTGCATAGCAATATGGATGGGATGGCAGCAGTTACTGCAATCCTCGTAGTAGTCCTGGTCGCCCTGGCTGTAATCCAGTAACAGATGCAAGGAATGTCCGCATTGTGGACAATCTATCTGTACATTTTTGGTTTTCATGCCTCCTCCGAAATGGTTGGAATAGTCTGTTCCTTTGCTTGAATCTTCTGTTAATGGTGCTTTGAGTCTGGGTCAGGATCGGCAAGGGTGCAAGATCAGACCTTGCCACTGCCATGCAAACTTCGTCCGCCATCCACTTTGAGGATCTGTCCGGTGATGTAGGGGGCATCTAATAAAAACGCGACTGCCTGCGCGATATCCTGCTCCGATCCTAAGTGTTTTAGTGGGATTTGATTGATCACCTGCTGCTTTTCCCCGCTTTCAAGCGCATGCTCAGGCCAGAGTATGGCGCCGGGCGCAATACCATTCACGCGGATCTCAGGGGCCAGTTCAACCGCCATAGAGTAGGTCAGAGAGACCAATCCGGCTTTCGCCAGGCAATAGACAGAGTGCTCATACAGAGGCTTTTCAGCATGAATATCAACCATATTGATGATCACGCCACCTTGCGCTCGCAGATAGGGAACAAGGTATTGGCTGAGAAAAAGTGGGGCCTGAAGGTTAGAGCCGACCAACTGCTGCCAATCTTCCAGGCGGATCTGTCCCATGGGCGTTGGGTAAAAACTGGAAGCATTGTTAATAAGACCATCGAGTCGTCCAAAGCAGGCGACGATCTGCTTTGCCAGGTTGGCCAGATTACCCATATCACACAGGTCGGCCGACACCACTTTCGCGCTGTTGCTCCTGAGTGTATTCAGATTGGTGGCTAACGCTTCGGCCTGCTCGGTTGACTGTCGACAATGCAAAACCAGATTGTAGCCAAGACTGTGTAGGTGTTTGGCCATGGCTGCACCTAAACGCTTGGCACTGCCACTGATAAAAATGACCTTATTTTCCATAGAGTTATACGTTGTATGAGAAGACTGTCCTTATTATGCGGACAGCAGATACAGTGATCCAGTCGTTAGCCTTCAAGATTCTGCAGTTGGCTTTTGGCACTTTGCAGATATTGCCCACCAAAGAGCAGGGCATGATTCAGGGTATGGTAAAGCTGGTAGACCGGCCGACGATACTGATACCCCTCTTCGAGGGGCCAAATCTCCTCATAGCCATCATAAAAGGCCTGCGGAAAACGTCCGAAGAGTTCGGTCATGGCCAAATCAGTTTCGCGATCCCCATAATAAAAGGCCGGATCGAAAATCACTGGGCGGTGACGGCAAAATCCGGCGTTGCCTTGCCACAAATCGCCATGCAATGGAGAAACTGGTGGCAGGTAACCGGCAAGCAATTGGCGGATGGACTCCACTACCTGATCAATTTTTACCTTAAGAAGCTGTTTTTCGGCCAATAACTGCAATTGGTAACCAATCCGCTGTTCCGCAAAAAACTGGCACCATTTCTTTTGCCAGCCATTGGGCTGTAGGGTGGTGGCTATGTAATTGTCCGACTGCCAGCCATACATTTCCTGTTGTTGCAACCCGTGAAATCTGGCCAGGCAGCGCCCGAATTCCAACCAATTGTCTGTGGAGCCTTCCTGCAGATGAAGGTATTCCAATACCAAGAAGCTGTGCTGAGAGACGGTACCAAGGCAAATCACCTTAGGCACGATAAAACCTTCGGCCTGACGCAAATGATCCAGACCCTCGGCTTCTGTTTCTAAACGTGGTAGTGCGGACTGCTCGGCGACTTTGACAAAAAAACGTAACCTTCCGTCTGAGATACGAAAGTTTTGCGTGTGTGAGGCCCCGTTAATCTGGCGGGTATCATCACAGATAAAATCCTGACCTAACTGCTCACTGATTTGTTCGCTGATAAAATGCCACATATCCAAACAGCCATGGTTCATTTTTTAGTTAGTATGGATCAGAACTAGGGTATCGCCGCTGAATTTTGGGTGTTTATCACTAACTCTCTGATATCTCTGAAGGGTTTATTCTGATACTGGGGTAAAGGCAGCATTTTTTTGAGGTTTGCAAAGGTTTCAAAGGTGCTGCTAACCAGTATTTGTTGCGCCAACCAATTAGGAATATTGCCGCCAGGATCGCCTTCTCCCTGATAGCGTATGGCCACCCAACCCTCTTGCAAAGGGGTCAACTCCCATACTCCCCGAACATTATCCATTCGCACCGTATTGGGAGAGGGAGGTAATGCATCTGGTACGGAGTGTACCTGCAGGGTTAATACCAGGCTGTCAGCATCTTGCTGATATTGCGAGCGTGTCACCAGATCGCGGTCTTGGACCGGCCAGGGCGAATCAAAAATACTGTGTACCACATCTACATTATGTGCAGGACGCTCCAGTAGGGTGACGCGATGGGCATTGGCTATCCACTGCGGCGCATGCTCGGTGTCACGTAGTAGCAGAATAAATGCGCTAAGTTGTGTTCTCACTGCGGTTGATGCACAGACTTCCAGTTGGCCGTTAGCCAATTGACGCTTACTGACGGTCACGCCTTGCGCTTTTTTTGCCTGTTTCCAACCATCAAAGCCTGCCACACAATCGGCAAACGCCATAGAGGGCATGAGGCTGGCTAAAACCAGCAGAATCAGAAATTGCATCCGTGTGTCCAAATGGATATAGTTGCGGGGTCTGATGGTAACAGACATTTTACTGGATTGTGTGAACACCCGCCCGGGTGTTTTTTCGTTATAAAGACAAGTGGCGCTTGGTTTGTGTCACCACTGTTGAGGATTTTTCATGCCTGTTATTACGCTTCCCGACGGCAGTCAACGTCAATTTGCAAACCCTGTTTCTGTGCTGGACGTGGCCAACGATATTGGTCCCGGATTAGCCAAGGCTACCATCGCAGGTAAAGTGGATGGTCGATTGGTGGATGCCTGCGATCTGATTGATCAGGATGCCAAGTTGCAAATTATCACTGCCAAGGATGAGGAAGGATTAGAGATTATCCGTCACTCCTGTGCACACCTGCTTGGCCATGCCATTAAACAGCTATGGCCTAACACCAAGATGGCCATCGGTCCGGTCATCGACAATGGCTTCTATTATGATGTCGATATGGATCATGCGCTGAGTCAGGATGATTTGGAAAAGCTTGAGAAGCGTATGCAAGAACTGGCCGATACCAGTTATGACGTGGTCAAGAAGGTAGTTAACTGGCAAGAAGCACACGATACCTTTGAGAAGCGTGGTGAATTCTACAAGATGCAAATTCTTGATGAGAACATCGAGCGCGACGACAAACCGGGCCTGTACCATCACGAAGAATATATCGATATGTGCCGTGGTCCGCATGTACCTAACATGCGCTTCTGCCAGCATTTTAAAATTATGAAGGTAGCAGGGGCCTATTGGCGTGGTAACAGCGACAATAAAATGTTGCAGCGCATTTATGGTACCGCCTGGGCCGATAAGAAGCAGTTGAAAGCCTATCTGCAGCGCCTGGAAGAAGCTGAAAAGCGTGACCACCGTAAAATTGGTAAAACGCTCGACCTGTTCCACTGGCAGGAAGAAGCACCTGGCATGGTGTTCTGGCACAACGACGGTTGGACCATTTACACCGAGCTGGAAAAATTTGTTCGCGAGAAACTGCGTAACTTCGATTATGACGAGGTGAAAGGGCCATTGATGATGGACCGTACCTTGTGGGAGAAATCCGGTCACTGGGATAAATATGCCGAGAACATGTTTATTACCGAATCGGAAAAGCGCATGTACGCCATCAAGCCGATGAACTGTCCCGGTCACGTGCAGATTTTTAATCAGGGCCTCAAGTCCTACCGCGACCTGCCACTGCGTATGGCCGAGTTTGGTTGCTGTCACCGCAACGAACCCTCTGGTGCCTTGCATGGCCTGATGCGGGTACGTGGTTTTACTCAGGACGACGCCCATATTTTCTGTACCGAAGAGCAGATCCTCGAAGAAGTCAGTGGCTGCATTCGCATGGTCTACGAGACTTATCAAACCTTCGGTTTTGACAAAATTGCGGTAAAGCTGTCCACTCGCCCCGAGAAGCGTGTAGGTTCGGACGAAGCCTGGGATAAGGCCGAGAAAGCCCTGGCTGATGCATTGGATGCCAATGGTATCGAATTCCAGTATTTGCCGGGAGAGGGCGCCTTCTACGGGCCCAAGATTGAATTTACCCTGCATGATTGTCTGGATAGGGCATGGCAGTGCGGCACGGTGCAGCTCGACTTCTCTATGCCCGGACGCTTAGGCAGTACTTATGTGGCGGAAAATGGTGAGCGTAAAGTGCCGGTGATGATCCACCGTGCCATCTTGGGTTCATTGGAGCGTTTTATCGGTATTTTGACCGAAGAATATTCTGGCTATTTCCCCTTGTGGTTAGCTCCCATGCAGGCCGTGGTACTGAATATTACCGATAATCAGGCTGATTACAGCAATGAAGTTGTGAAAAAGTTGCGAGAATCGGGGCTTAGAGCGAAGTCTGACTTGAGAAATGAAAAGATTGGCTTTAAAATCCGCGAGCACACTTTAAGGCGTATTCCTTACATGCTGGTTGTCGGTGATAAAGAAATGGAAGCCGGCGAGGTTGCAGTAAGGACTCGCAGAGGCGAAGATTTGGGCAAATTCAAAGTTGAAGACTTCATCGCTAAGGCGTTGGAGCAAGTCCGGTCTCGCAATATCGATTAATTTTCCTGGAGGAATCACATATTAAAGCCGCTAACACTAGAGGCCAAGACTCGGCAAAAGCCCGCATAAACGAAGAGATAAGAGAAAAAGAAGTTCGTTTGATTGGAGTGGAAGGGGAGCAGATTGGCGTCGTTTCCATTTCTCAGGCACTGAGTGCAGCGGCTGAAGTGGAATTAGACTTAGTCGAAATCAGTCCAAATGCAGAGCCACCGGTCTGCAAAATAATGGACTACGGCAAGTTTATCTTCGAGAAAGGTAAGGCTCAGAAAGAGCAGAAGAAGAAACAGAAGCAAATTCAGGTCAAGGAGGTTAAATTCCGCCCTGGCACTGATGAAGGCGATTACCAGGTAAAACTGCGCAACCTGCGTCGCTTTCTAGAAGGGGGTGATAAGGCCAAAGTCACAGTTCGTTTCCGCGGACGTGAAATGGCTCACCAAGAGATTGGTATTGAGCTTCTCAATCGCGTTAAAGGTGATTTGGAAGACGTATCAAGCTGCGAGTCCTTCCCCCGACAGGTGGAAGGCCGTCAGATGATCATGGTGCTCGCCCCAACCAAGCGGTAAGCAACGGCCTACAAGTAACAGATGACTGCGCATCTGTTCGCCCTGCTACCAAGTTGTAACTTAAACAATGCGGAGTTTTAGCAATGCCTAAAATGAAAAGCAAAAGCGGTGCTGCGAAGCGATTCAAGAAATCAGCTTCAGGCCGCTTCAAGAGTAAACAGTCTCACTTGCGTCACATTCTGACCAAGAAGAGCTCCAAGCGTAAGCGCCATCTGCGTGGCAAGAAACTGGCCCATGACTCGGATACTGCGTTGATCCAACGCATGTTGCCGTTCGCTTAAGCTTAGGAGACTGAATAATGGCAAGAGTAAAACGTGGTGTGATCGCCCGCGCGCGTCACAAGAAGGTTCTGAAGCAAGCTAAAGGCTACTACGGTGCACGTTCACGTGTTTACCGCGTAGCGGTGCAGGCGGTTACTAAAGCAGGTCAATATGCCTACCGTGACCGTCGTCAGCGCAAGCGTCAATTCCGTCAACTGTGGATCGCCCGTATCAACGCGGCCGCTCGTCAGAATGGTCTGTCTTACAGCCGTTTCATCAACGGTCTGAAGAAAGCCTCTGTCGAGATCGATCGTAAGATCCTGGCCGATATCGCGGTTCACGATAAAGCGGCATTCAGCGCACTGGTCAACGCGGCCAAAGGCGCACTGGCTTAAATTCAACCTTTAAGCTTAAGTTCTTTCGGGAAACGGGGAGCCGGATGCTCCCCGTTTTCTTTTTCTGAATATTGGTTTTTCAAAAAGCTGGGTAACTTCCTCCAAAAACAACAGATAACCTAAGATTTTTGCTGTTTTAAGCCTGTTCCTAGGTTTCTAGGATCGTGTAGAATTCAAGGCTTTGTTTGATGCCTAGTCGATTGAGCAACAGATTCTCACTGAGCACCCGGCTGTCACTCGTTGAATCATTCAGCGTGGAGCCAGAGGGTTTGTTTAATCGAGTCGGTATTTACTGAAATCATTATAAATAACACTGGGGAAAGCATGGATCTTGAAGCCATTTGCAAAGAGGCTGAACAGCGGGTTGCCGCAGCAGCCGATCTGGTCGCCTTGGATCAGGTTCGAGTGGAATTTCTCGGCAAGAAAGGCCACCTGACAGAACTGCTGAAAGGTCTGGGCCGGTTGTCGGCAGAAGAACGTCCTGCCGCAGGCGAGAGAATCAATAAAGCCAAGCAGCAGGTGCAGGCGATGATCCACGCTCGTCAGGAATTCCTGCAGCGTGAAGAACTGAACGTCAAACTGGCTCAGGAAAAGGTAGACGTGACCCTGCCTGGTCGCGGTAAAGCCACCGGTGGCCTGCATCCTGTAACCCGCACCATCGCTCGTATCGAGCAGTTTTTCGGCGAGTTAGGATTTTCTGTTAAGGCCGGTCCTGAAATCGAAGATGGTTTTCATAACTTCGATGCTTTGAATATCCCGGCGAATCACCCGGCCAGGGCCGATCACGATACGTTCTACTTCAATCCTGATCTGATGTTGCGTACGCAGACATCCGGCGTGCAAATACGCACCATGGAAACCGAGAAGCCGCCACTTCGGATCATCTCCCCGGGAAGGGTGTATCGTAACGACTACGATCAGACCCATACGCCCATGTTCCACCAGGTAGAAGGCCTGATGGTGGATAAAAATGTCAGCTTTGCCGAACTCAAAGGCATCTTGCACGACTTTTTGAATAACTTCTTTGAAGCCGAACTGTCGATCCGCTTCCGTCCTTCGTATTTCCCTTTTACCGAGCCGTCTGCCGAAGTGGATGTGATGGGTAAAAACGGTAAGTGGTTGGAAGTTCTGGGCTGTGGCATGGTGCACCCCAATGTACTTCGGGCAGTGAATATCGATCCTGAGGAATACACAGGTTTTGCCTTTGGTATGGGCGTAGAACGCCTGACCATGCTGCGCTACGAGGTCAACGACCTTCGTGCCTTCTTCGAAAACGACCTGCGTTTCCTGAAACAGTTTAAATAGGAAGAGTTTGCTCAATGAAATTCAGTGATAAGTGGTTAAGAGAATGGGTAAACCCATCCATTTCACCAGCACAATTGGCCGAGCAGATCACCATGGCCGGTCTGGAAGTGGATGCCGTGGAGCCAGTGGCACCGGAGTTTAGCGATGTATTGGTAGGGCATGTGGTGGAATGTGGACAGCATCCTGATGCCGATAAGCTTCGCGTGACCAAAGTGGACGTGGGGCAGGGCGAGTTGTTGGATATCGTTTGCGGTGCGCCAAACTGCCGTCAGGGCCTTAAGGTAGCTGTTGCTGTCGTCGGCGCGGTATTGCCCGGAGACTTCAAGATTAAGAAGGCTAAGCTACGTGGTCAGCCTTCCCATGGTATGTTGTGCTCGGCGTCTGAATTGGGGCTTTCTGAAGATCACGATGGCATTATTGAACTGCCCTTTGATGCACCCGTTGGTCAGAATTTACGTGACTATCTGCAACTGGATGATGTCAGTATTGAGGTGGACTTAACCCCTAACCGCGCCGATTGCCTCGGTATCAAAGGATTGGCCCGTGAAGTGGGTGTGCTAAATCAGCTGACTGCTTGTGGACCGGCTATTACTGAATCACCAGTGACTATCGAAGCGCATCGCGACGTGATTTTGGATGATGCAGCCGCCTGTCCCCGCTATCTGGGGCGAATCATTGAAGGCATCAATATGGATGCCAAAACCCCGGTATGGATGAAAGAGAGATTGCGCCGCTGTGGTGTGCGTAGTATCGATCCGGTGGTGGATGTGACCAACTATGTGTTGCTTGAGCTTGGTCATCCTATGCATGCTTTCGACAATGAGGTGCTTGAAGGGGCTATC
This sequence comes from Aliiglaciecola sp. CAU 1673, assembly GCF_029223185.1. Taxonomy (GTDB): domain Bacteria; phylum Pseudomonadota; class Gammaproteobacteria; order Enterobacterales; family Alteromonadaceae; genus Bowmanella. The sequence goes on along the minus strand of NZ_JARHUG010000004.1, from coordinate 96,164 downwards.
CATGTGCGCCTTGCCAAGGCGGGGGAAAAACTGGTGCTGCTCGATGGTGACGAAGTTACCCTGAGCGACAATACGCTGGTGATTGCCGATGAGAAAAAAGCCCTGGCTATGGCCGGCATTTTCGGGGGCAAAGCCTCTGGTGTGACCGAACAGAGCCGTAACATCTTCCTGGAAAGCGCGTTTTTTGCCCCTGACTTTATGATGGGCAAAGCCCGCCAATATGGTTTGCATACCGATGCCTCGCATCGCTACGAGCGTGGCGTGGATCCGACGTTACAGCGTGAAGCCATGGAGCGAGCCACTGCGCTGCTGCTTGAGATCGTTGGCGGTAAAGCCGGTCCCATCGTGGAAGCCAAGAGTGATGAACACTTGCCTAAGGCCAAGTCCCTGCGCCTTCGTCGTAAACGTCTGAGCCGTTTGCTGGGCATCGAAGTCAATGCCGAACAAGTTACCAATATCTTCAGTAAGATGGGCTTTGAGGTCAGCGACGATGGTCAGCAATGGTCAGTGAACGTCCCTGCCTATCGCTTTGATATCACGATTGAAGAAGATCTGATAGAAGAGGTGGCGCGCGTATTTGGTTACAACAATGTACCGGTAGTGTCGCCAACCGCGAGCCTCAAAATGGCCACCCACCAGGAACAACAGACGCCGCTGATGTTGTTAAAGCAGCGTCTGGTCAGCCTGGGCTTCCAGGAAGCGATCACCTATTCCTTTGTGGATCCCAAGGTTCAGCAAAAGCTGTTCCCACAATATGAGGCGCTGGTGCTTCCGCATCCTATCTCTGTGGAAATGTCTGCTATGCGCGTCAGCTTGTGGCCGGGATTACTGCAGTCGGTCTCCTACAACCAAAAACGCCAGCAGAGCCAAATTGCTTTGTTTGAGACAGGGTTAAGGTTTGTGCCTGACAGCTCTGCCGAGGCGGCCGTGCGTCAGGAGTCAGTCATCGGTGGTGTGCTGGCTGGCCTGCGTCAGTCAGAGCATTGGGATCTGCCCAGCACAGCGGTGGACTTCTTCGATGCCAAAGCGGCTGTCGAAGCGCTACTTTCCAGTACCGCGCAGATCGGGTCTTTCAGCTTCAAAGCAATGGAGCACAGTGCTTTGCACCCCGGTCAGTCAGCGGCCATTCTGCGTAACGGCGAAGTGATGGGGTGGGTAGGGGCATTACATCCGCAGTTTGAAAAGACATTGGGCCTCAACGGCCGTACTTTTGTGTTTGAACTGTTGTTGGATGCGCTAAGTCAACGTGCTTTGCCACAGGCCAAAGAAATCTCTAAATTCCCGTCTAACAGGCGTGATATCGCGATTGTTGTTCAAGAAAATGTAGAGGTCGCAAATATTCTGTCTTGCATAGAAAAATTTGGCGGAAATCAACTAGTTGGCCTAAACTTGTTCGACGTGTACAGGGGCAAGGGAATTGACCCAGGCAGCAAGAGCCTGGCGATCTCTTTAACCTTACAGGACCCAGCGAGAACCCTTGAAGAGCATGAGATTCAAGCTGTGGTAGATAAGATTCTGGCAGCCTTGTCAGATGAGTTTGGGGCATCTCTGAGGGATTGACGTTTATGGCGCTGACGAAAGCCGATATGGCGGAACATTTGTTCGAAAAGCTTGGCATTAACAAGCGTGACGCGAAAGATCTGGTCGAGTCCTTTTTCGAAGAAGTCCGGGAAGCACTGGAGTCCGGTGAGCAGGTGAAATTATCCGGTTTCGGCAATTTCGATCTGCGCGAGAAAAATGAGCGTCCGGGCCGAAATCCGAAGACGGGGGAAGATATTCCCATCAAAGCCAGGCGGGTAGTGACTTTCCGCCCTGGACAGAAGCTGAAAAGCCGGGTGGAAAATACCAAACCGGCTTCATAATAAGAACGCACCGTAAGGTGCGTTTTTTGTATGTATGGCCGTGTTAGTTATGTGCGTATATACCAACGCATAAAGGATGATACGCGAAGCCCATTTCGTTTTTTACGGCTTACTCTAAAATTCTTAACCAATGCAGCTACTCCAACAGCAGAATAATCTGTTGTGAATTGCAGAAACCTTATTCTGGGGATTCTTCTGCATTAGAGGTCATCATGCCAGCGGCAAAAGATTTTGTCTCTGCACTCTCCCAACCGGGCAACCTGACCGGTCGTCATGTCTTTATTAAACGCGGTGTACATCAAGGTAAAATAGCCAAAGTACTGCGTGTCCTCGAGGGTAATAAGCTACAACTGGGTAAAGGTGATTTGGGCCTGAGCCTGATTGTTCTGCCTCGGGAAGATGTTATCTATGGCCTTACCCGCACCCCTAAAGGGAATGTGACTCGCCGAGCAGGGTGATCCTGATCCTTATACATATCGTATCCAAAGCAGTTGAAATTTAACTAGAATCTTGGTCATAAGGATTCAAAAAACTGTTGGAGTATGCGATGCCCAAAATAGGGATAAGTGCTTGTGTGATGGGGAGTAAGGTTCGTTACGATGGCGGCCACAAAAGGTCTAGTTTCGTGATGGACAAGCTAGGCTCGTACGTTTCTTTTGTGCCCCTTTGTCCGGAAGTGGGTATGGGCATGTCGGTGCCAAGACCTACCATTCATTTGCGTGAAACCGCCCACGGCATTCGTCTGACCGATTCGAAGGACGGTTCCATCGATCACACAGACAAAATGCAGCGCTTCTTTTCACAGCACCTCGAACAGCTTGCCCCTTTAGATGGGTATATTCTGGCCGCCAAGTCACCCAGTTGTGGCATGGAGCGCATTAAAGTCTACTCAGAAGAAGGGGAGTTACAGCGCAAGGATGGCCAAGGGCTGTTTGTGCAACTGCTTAAGCAGCATTTTCCCCATCTGCCAATGGAAGAAGATGGTCGGCTCAACGACGCCGGGCTCAGGGAAAGTTTTGTTACGCGTATTTTTGCCTACCAGGCATTTCGTGAACAGGTGGCATCAAACCCGTCTGTGTCGTCTTTGGTCGCATTTCATAGTCGTTACAAGTTACTTATCATGTCCTACAGCCCGGTTGTCTATCGCCAATTAGGCAGGCTTGTAGCCAACGCTAAGGTGCACCTGGAAAGTGCCATTGAGCAGTATCTGGGTTTGATGATGCAGGCGTTGTCAAAAGTCCCTAATCGCAAGAAACAGACAAATGTGCTGATGCACATCCAGGGGTATTTTAAATCTCATCTTAATAAAGCGGATAAGCACGAACTTTGTGAACAAATTGAAGCTTTCCGGTTGGGACACCTGCCCCTGATGGCGCCACTGACGCTACTTAAGCATTATCTGCGTCGTTATCCAAATGACTATTTGCAGCAGCAAGCATTCTTTGACCCCTACCCGTCGACTCTCGGTTTAAGAGGCTGATATGTCCGCGTTGGTATGGCTGCGCAGCGATCTGCGCACGGGCTGGCATAGCCCGCTACATTACGCCTTGGAAAATCATCAGCAGGTAAAACTGTTGTTTATCCTGACCCCAGGGCAGTGGGCATCTTATGGTTTGGCTAAATGTAAGTTGGATATGCTTGCCAGACGATTGCAGTTTCTTCGTGGGCAATTCGCAGAAAAAGGCCTGCCTCTGCATTTGTTGACGGTAGAAAGCAACGCCGATATCCCAGATACACTGGCTGACTTTTGTCTGGCTCAGGGGATTCAAGATCTTTACTTCAATGCAGAATACGAACTCGATGAAAGACGTCGTGATCGTGCCGTTAAAGCCAGATTACAGAAAAATGACATCAATATCGGCGTTTTTCACGACACGTGCATGGTGCGGCCTGATCAGGTGCTTAATCAGCAAGGGGCGCCCTATAAGGTATTCACTCCATACTTCAAGGTATGGCTGGAACAGTTACAAACTCAAGGAATTCCACCTGGCAAGCCGTCATTTCCTGGCAAGCGAATAGATGCGCCTGCAGACGATGAAGTGTTAGCCTCCTTCCTGCTTGAAGAGCGTGCAGAGGATTGGCCAGTAGAAGACAGTGTCATCGATGCAAATACACAAGACTTTATGCAGATTGTGTCTGCTTATAAGGAGCAGCGTGACTTTCCTGCTGCAGAAGGAACCAGTCGCCTTTCGCCTTATTTTTCCCTTGGCATCGTGTCGCCCCATCAGCTCTATCAAGTCATGCTCAATCGCTTCGGCCAAAAAGTGCATGAGAGCGGAAATGGGGCCTTCTTATGGTTAAGAGAACTAGCCTGGCGGGACTTTTATCGTTATGTGATGTTTCACTTCCCCCATGTCTGTCGTTTTCGTTGCTTTAATGAGAAATACGATGACTTTGCCTGGGATGATGACAAGGCCCTTCTTCAGGCTTGGCAAGAGGGGAAAACCGGCTATCCCATTGTCGACGCTGCCATGCGCTGTTTGAATCAAACCGGGTGGATGCATAACAGGCTTCGCATGATCACCGCCAGTTTCCTGTGCAAGCATCTGCTTCTGCCATGGCGTTGGGGGGAAGATTATTTTATGTCACAGCTTATCGATGGCGATTTTGCATCGAATAATGGGGGCTGGCAGTGGAGTGCTTCGGTAGGTACCGATGCCGCACCTTATTTTCGGATCTTTAATCCCACCATTCAAAGCAAAAAGTATGACGAAAAAGGTCGCTTTATCAGGCGTTGGTTACCCGAGCTTAAGAGCGTACCGGATAAATTTATCCATGAGCCGTCGCAATGGAAAGAATTTGCGGGTACCGGATACCCGAAACCGGTGGTTGACCATCGTCAGGCGGTGACCAGAACCAAAGAGCGCTTCTCTCAGTTTTTAGAAGTTGAGAAACAGGCCTCTTAAAAAGCAAAAAAAGCGGCATGACGCCGCTTTTTTCATAACCGATAAGGCTTATCGAGGTTGGCGACCGCTTTGGCCTCTCTCGGCTAACTGTTCCGCCCAATATGCTTTTACAGAGAAACTGCCACCGGATTTCTTCTTGGCCGCTTTTGCTGGTTTGGCTGCAGCAGGCTTTGCTTTCTTCTCAGCCTTAGCAGGAGCTGCCTTGGCGCCCCCTAGCTCTGCAATCATCTCTTCGAGCTGTGCCAGGCGTAGGTTCTTTCCACCATCGACACTATACCAGCCACCTTTGGCTTCAATTTGTGGCGCTTTGCCGTGGGCGGCTTTATATGCCTCAGTAAACTGGGCGACTACCTGATCTTTGTCCAACTTGCTCATACGTGGTTTTTTACCTTTCTTTTTTAAGTGATTGGAAAAGCAGAAGAGCTTGTTATACCTTGTTTGCCCTTCAAAGTCTAACTTTCGGCCAGTGTCGCCGTTGAACAGAGATGCACCATGAGTTTAAGCCGCGAAAGCCTGTTGTCATTCTTAAATGAAACCCTCAAACCTGAGCGCATCAAAGATTATTGTCCTAATGGTTTGCAGGTTGAGGGCAAATCGCAGATTAACCGCATCATTACCGGTGTAACAGCCTCGCAAGCCCTGATTGATGCGGCCATTGCTCAGCAAGCTGATGCCATCTTTGTGCATCATGGCTTTTTCTGGCGTGGGGAAGACCCCCGCGTAGTAGGGATGCGCAAGCGTCGCCTGCAGGCACTGTTGGCTCATGATATCAGTCTGTTTGCTTATCATCTGCCTTTGGATATCCATCCGCAGCTGGGCAACAATGCGCAACTTGCAAAGCTGCTGGATATTGAGACTGAAGGGGGACTGGAGACAGATAATCCCCAGAGTGTGGCCATGCGCGGACGCTTTAAAACAGCATTAACGGCTGCGCAACTGGCCCTTCGGATTGAAGAAAAGCTTGAGCGAAAACCGTTGGTCGAAGGGCATGGCGGTACTATCCACACCGTTGCTTGGTGTACTGGGGGCGGCCAGAGTTTTATCGAACAAGCGGCAGAGCAGGGCGTAGATGCATTTATCAGTGGTGAGGTCTCAGAACAGACTATTCATGTGGCCAGAGAATGCGGCATTCAGTTTTTTGCCGCTGGCCATCATGCTACCGAGCGCTATGGCGCAAAAGCCGTGGGCGAATTACTGGCCCAAAAGTTCGATGTTGATGTGCGTTTTATTGATATCGACAATCCAGCCTGAGTCAGCGTGATGAATAAACAAACTCAGAAAGACCAGAGTTTCGACCAGATTGCTGAGAAGTTCGATCGCAATATCTACGGGACCAGTAAAGGAAAACTGCGACATGAACTGCTGTTACACCATCTGAGTAAACATCTTCCTGTTTCGCCTTTAAAAGTGCTGGATGCGGGCGGTGGGACCGGCGTGATGACACAATCCATGCTCGAACTGGGTCATCAGGTGCTATTGAATGATGTGTCAGAAGATGCGCTGACCTTGGCCAAAGACAAACTGAGTTCAGCGGGGGATGTGCGCTTTCACTGTGGTCCAATAGTGTCGTTGCCAGAGACAGAGCAGTTTGATCTGGTGATTTGCCATGCGGTATTAGAGTGGCTGAGCGAACCCTTTGACACAGTCGATCATTTGCTCAAGCTGGTGGCGCCAGGAGGTTGTTTATCCTTAAGTTTCTTCAATCGCGATGCGCACCTGTTCAGCAATCTGATCTATGGCAATTTCGATTACATCAAAAAAGACTTTATTGTGCCTAATCGTGTGCGTCTGAATCCCAATAATTCGCTGTATCCAGCAGAGGTGATTGGTTATTTTGAAAAGGCCGGTTGGGACGTCTTTCACAAGGCTGGGATCCGTTGTTTCCATGACTATGTCAGAGACAAGTCATTACAGCAAAGTCACTATGAAGAGCTAAAGGCCAGCGAGCTGGCCTATGGCGACAAACATCCCTATCTGTGGCTTGGCCGGTATTTCCATCTGCTGGCCCGCCCGGTCACTGGCTAATCAGGAAGGTATTAGGATCTGACTTGCCTTTGGCAAAGGCATCGAGATTGTTGAGGGTCACGTTGGCAATTTGGGTCAGGGCTTCATGAGTGAAAAAGCCTTGGTGCCCGGTGATCAGAACATTGGGGAAGGTGGCTAAGCGTAAAAAGACGTCGTCCTGAATGATTTCATTGGATAAGTCCCGGAAAAACAAGTCACCTTCCATTTCATACACATCCAGTCCGAGATAGCCGATTTTGCCGGATTTCAGGCCTCTGATCACCGCTTGGCTGTCGATCATAGCGCCTCTTGAGGTATTGATTAGCATTACCCCTTGTTTCATTTGCGCAATACGCTGATCGTTGATCAAATAGTGGGTATCAGGGGTCAGCGGACAATGCAGGCTGATAATATCCGCTTCTGCAAAAAGCCTGTCCAAGTCCACATACTGGGCGCCTATCGCGCCTATATCGGCCTGTTCCTGGATGTCATGGCACAGTACCCTGCAGCCAAAGCCTTGTAATAGTCGGCAAAATGCCATACCAATCTTGCCGGTGCCGATGATGCCAATGGTCTTCCCATGCACATTGAACCCCAACAAGCCATCGAGAGAGAAGTTGCCCTCTTTGACTCTGTTGTAGGCTTTATGCAAGCGTCGGTTTAAGGTCAGGATCAGTGCCAAAGTATGCTCAGCCACCGCCTCCGGGGAATAGGCAGGAATGCGTGAGACACTGATGCCTGCTGCTTTGGCGGCGTCTAAATCCACGTTATTAAAGCCGGCGCAGCGAAGGGCAATATGCCCGACCTGATGCGCTTTAAGCCCTTCAATGACTGTACTGTCCAGCCGATCGTTTACAAAAACACACACAGTATCAATATCTTTCACCAGAGGCAGGGTGTCAGCCTGCAGGCGAGTGTCCAGAAAAAGTAACTCATGCCGTCCCTGGTTAGCAGCTGTTAAGTATTGTCTGTCGTAGACCTTACTGCTGAAAACACCGACTCTCAGAGGCTTGCTGGTCATACTTATGCCTTAAGCAACGCTTCGATATCTTTGCGGATTTCTTCGGGTTTGGTTATGGAGCCATAACGCTTAACCACTTTGCCCTCTTTGTTGACCAGGAATTTGGTGAAGTTCCACTTGATACTCTTGCTACCCATAAAGCCAGGAGCCTGCTCCTTGAGGTAACTGAAGAGGGGGGCAGCGTTCTCGCCGTTCACATCCACTTTTTTAAACAAGGGGAAACTGACGCCAAAATTTACCGAGCAAAACTGCTGAATTTCCTGCTCATTACCCGGCTCCTGAGCACCAAATTGATTGCAGGGAAACCCCAGTATTTCCAGTCCTTGTGGTTTGAGGTCGCGATACAGGGCTTCCAGTCCCTCATACTGCGGTGTGAAGCCACATTGACTGGCGGTATTAACAATAAGGAGAACTTTACCATTAAAATCTGCCAGCGACTTAGATTCACCGGTATTTAAGGGCATTTCAAAATCATAGATAGATGACATAGGCTTCCTGCTATAAAGTGTGGCGGCTGAATAAATGCGCTGCGAACTCAAGAGGATACTAAATCCTCAGCGAAAAAAGATAGGAGAAAAGGGGTATGAAAGTCAGTTTTATTGGTTTGGGCGTGATGGGTTATCCCATGGCGGGGCATCTGCAGCGTGCCGGCTACCCAGTGACGGTGTATAACAGAACCCAAAGCCGCGCCAAAGACTGGGTTGTGCAATATGCTGGTCAGTTTGCCGCTACGCCTAAAGAGGCGGCGAAAGACTGTGATTTCGTCTTTGTGTGTGTGGGCAATGACGATGATTTGAGGGCTGTTGTACTGGGTGAGCAGGGTGTTTTGGCGGGCATGAAAGCCGGGGCTGTGTTGGTGGATCACACCACGGCTTCAGCAGAAGTTGCTCGCGAGTTACAGCAGAAGGCAGCACAACAGCACGTTGGATTTTTAGATGCCCCGGTTTCCGGCGGTCAGGCCGGAGCGGAAAACGGCAAGCTCACCATTATGGTGGGCGGAGAAGCGGCTACCTACGCCAAAGCCGAGCCGGTAATGGCTGCTTATGCCCGTTTTTCACGCTTACTTGGTCCTTGTGGCAGTGGGCAAATGGCCAAGATGATGAATCAGATTTGTATTGCCGGTGTAGTCCAGGGCCTTGCAGAGGCGCTGCATTTTGGACAGGCCGCGGGCCTGGATTGTGAGGCCGTAGTTGAGGTGATCAGCAAAGGTGCGGCGCAGTCGTGGCAGATGGAAAACCGTTATCAAACCATGCTTAAAGGGGAATATGAATTTGGCTTTGCGGTGGACTGGATGCGTAAAGATCTGGATATTGCTTTGCAGCAGGCCAAAGCGTTGAATGTCAGTTTGCCCTTAACCGCCTTAGTGGATCAGTTCTACGCCGATGTTCAGGCGATGGGCGGCTCTCGTTGGGATACGTCGAGCCTCAAGGCACGGCTGAAGCGCTAAAGCGAATCGAAGGCCAGCCGTTCGCTGGCCTAGTTACCTTCAAAATGCCACTGGTGCTCAAAGTAGTGGATATGGCCGCGATTGTATTCGCGATCCGTTTTCCAGGTTCGGGTATTGAGTTTTACCACCACACCGGCATGGATCTTTTTACTGGCTACCAACCTGGACATATCCAAATATTGTTCTCTGGCCTTGCTCAGATGCTCAATTTTACCATGTAGCCAGCCCAGGATTTGCTCTTCACTCTTATAGAGTTTTAGTGCCTTACTGACTTTTTGGGCGATATCAGGCGGCATCTTTTTCTTCTGAATAATATCTATCTTGCCTTTGTGGCGCAGAAAGTTATTGGTGATGACCTTAAGCAAGTCATCGAGGATGTCCTTACGCTCAACCAGATAATTGTATCCGTCGCTGAAGTCAACATACAGACTGGAGCCAGATACCGCGCCAATGGTGCCGGCACGTACCGAGTCGCGACATTGAATTTCACAGCCGAACAGGTTGCCATTGGGATTGTCGATAGGACCTACAATCACACCTCCACGGCAGACAATACGGCTATGGGCCAATTGTTTACCCACAGTGACATTGCCTGCACAGGCAATGTCGAGACCCTGCCCATGTTGGATATGGACGCTGCCTTGAGCGATCAACTTGGTGCTGTACTCTTGTTTACCCACTTCATTCTGCTTACCCATAGCACCTTGGGTGATGATGATATCGCCCCCTGACTTAATGGTGGCAGATTCAACAAAACCGTTAATGGTGACATCGCCTTTGGCTTCGATAATCATCTTTTCGGTGACATCACCATTGACGATTACGGCCCCTTCATAGTTCACATTCCCGGTACCGACATTGACCCCTTTGCAGATGTAGGTCTGATCGACGGTCATCACGTCATCACGAAACTTCGGCATCCCGGCAATTTCAGCTAATAGCAGGTTCTCGTCATGAGGACTGAGTTTGGTGCCTTCACCGGGAGAAAACTTCACCCATTCGCCTGCTGTGGCAGGGATCTTTTCACCCCTTAGGGTATAGCCGGAACGTCCCTTACCGGGCGCGAGCCTGCGAAGCACGGGAGCGCCTGCTTTGACGCAGATAACATCGCCAAGGTTACGCATGTCCACGCGACTGACGCTAAGCTCCTGCGGCCTGAGAATACGCTCAAGGGCATTAGGTACAAGGGGATGTAATTTGGAGTTTCGGCCATTTCGCGCGGGTAGGCCTTTGGCAACGATGCGCTTGATTTCTGTGCCGGGGGCCGCGAACTTGGCTTCTTTAACGATAGCCATTAACTGGCGTCGACCCAAACCACGTTTGATACCCATCTGCTGGGCTTGCTTAATCAGTTGGGCAAAGTTGGGGTTGCTGCCGCCAAAGGCGGTAATGACGGTGAGTTCAGCCACCATATCCGCATCTTGGATCTTGAACTTGACCTCGGCGTCACGTCGTTCGCCAACTTTTTCTTTGAACTGCTTAACAAGGTTAGAATCTTTGGCTTTTTGCGAGTCTTTGGCCAATTTCTTGATGTTGTCATCGAACAGGAAATAGCTGCCATATTGGCTACTTTTTATAAAACTCAGCAACGCCTGTCCATCCAGCTTTTCTTGCAAAAGCTGAGTATCGATGCCAAGCATCAGAAATTTTCCATTTTCTTCAAGAGAGAGAGTTACGCCTTTCATGCTCCAGCCCAACTACTGCGACTATTAGGTTATCGTCCAATTTGACATAAGGATTACCTAAATATTCTTCGCATATTGATACAGTGCCCGCAAAATTGCCAGTTTATTGCTGTCTTGCTGGTGTTCTTGCCCAAGATGTTCAATTTCCAAGAGAAATTCTTCAAGATGGATGCTGGCCGGGGAATCGTTGTCCAGCAGTCTGTATTGTCTGTGTCGCTGCCATTTTTCCAGTTCATCCTGATTGAGGGTTGCTGGATAGTTTCTGGCCCGGTAACGGAACAATAATGTATTGAGGCGGGGATCCTGAAATTGCCATTCACGCGCGCCTAACTGCTGTGGCGCCAATTGGCGGATTTGTTCACACTTTGCCCTGTCTGCATCGCTAAGAAAGCCGCCTGTGTAGAGTGCATGGTCGGCATCAAGCTGTCGCTCCATGGCTTCTTCTTCAAAGACTTCCTGAAGTTTTTGCACTAACCCCGGCGCCTCTTTTAACAATTTAAGGTTATCCAGACATTTTTGCCGGTCGATGCCAAGACGCTCTGCATTTTCTGCTGTCAGGGTTTTGGCAGGGGCAATCACCGGGCACTTGTTTATATGCAGCAGTTTAATGGGCAGGCGCTCTTCGCCTTCATCCAATTGACTGGCAGGGGTATAAAGTCGCTCGCGCAGACGCTGGGCGTCCCATTCCAACAATGGGCCGGGATCCAACATCAGATTCAGCACCACCACTGCATTTTTATTCTTGGGATGCTGACAAACCGGCACTATCCACGTGCAGCAGCCCTGACTGGCCGGCAGTTTGGATGAAATATGCACCAATGGTGTCATGTTAAAACAATCAATCTGTGCCTGAACTTGCTGTTTGCTGCGCAGATTAAAAAGATATTGGTAGAGCTTGGGTTGTTTGTCTTTGATGAGTTTGGCCAAGGCGATGGTGGCCCTGACATCGCTGAGTGCGTCGTGTGCTTGCTGATGCACTAAGTTATTGGCCTCGGTCAGGGTTTCCAATTTAAAACTGGGGCTGCCGTCTTCCCGAAGCGGCCATTCTATACCCTCAGGGCGCAGGGCATAGCAGGCCCTGACCATATCAATGATGTCCCAGCGACTATTGCCCTGTTGCCACTCCCGCTGATAAGGGTCGTAAAAGTTGCGATAAAAACTGTAACGCATGACTTCGTCATCGAAACGCAGGCTGTTATATCCCGCCACACAGGTATTGGGCTGACTGAATTCCTGATGGATACGTTTGATAAACTCGGCTTCCACCATGCCATCGCGCAAAGATTGCTGCGGAGTAATGCCGGTTATCATGCAGGCCATGGGATGGGGCAGGTAATCGCTGGGGATCTGGCAAAACAGATTAAGTGGTTTACCGATCACATTCAGCTCAAGATCGGTCCTGATCCCGGCAAACTGAACAGGGTGGTCCTTTTGAACATTGGCGCCCCAGGTTTCAAGGTCATACCAAAAAAGACTTTCTGTAGACAAAGATATTTCCGAATCAATGCGTTATTGGCCCGCATCAAAACAGATCCAAGGGCCAAACTCAACCTTTGCTCTGAATCATTTACTTCTGCTAGTCTGAGAGCCTTACCCGCTGTCTTCTGGTGAAAATAATGAAGAAAAACATTCCTTTAGTTCCTCTGATCCTAGCCAGTCAATTGCTTTCAGGCCAAGTAGTGGCTGAAGACGTGTCGATCGCCATCCATGGTGGGGCCGGTACTTTAAAAAGGGAGCATATGAGCCCACAGCAGGAAGCCGTTTACCGGCAAAAGTTGGAAGAGGCAGTCACGCTCGGACATACATTATTGAAACAGGGCAAAAGTGCTGTCGAGGCGGTCACCGAAACTATCAAGATTTTGGAAGACAGCCCACTTTTTAATGCGGGTCGCGGCGCAGTGTATACCTACAACGGTGAGCATGAATTAGACGCCTCGATTATGGACGGGAAAGATCGTGCCGCCGGTGCCGTAGCTGGCGTTAAACATGTAAAGAATCCCATTACACTGGCACGCTTGATCATGGAAAAATCCGATCATGTGTTTTTAAGTGGTGATGGGGCTGAACAATTCGCCTGGTTACATGATATTGAGCGTGCTTCTACGGGCTACTTCGACAATGAACAGCGCTACAAGCAATTGCTCGATGTTAAGGAAAAATTGGCATTCCAACAGATTTCACCAGTACATACCGATTATAAATTCGGCACAGTAGGCGCGGTTGCCCGGGACAGTCAGGGTAATCTTGCTGCTGCCACCTCCACTGGTGGCATGACCGCCAAACGCTATGGCCGCATAGGCGACTCGCCGGTGATCGGGGCCGGTAATTTTGCCGATAACCAAAGTTGTGCGGTGTCAGCCACTGGCCATGGCGAATTTTTTATTCGCTACAACGTGGCCGCCGATATTTGTGCCCGGGTGAGATACCAGAATATCGATGCCAAGACCGCGGCAGATACAGTGATCAACCAAGTGCTAAAAGAAGCCGGTGGTGAGGGCGGCGTGATAGTGGTCGATAGTAAGGGCGCTGTGAGCATGCCGTTTAATACCAGCGGTATGTATCGTGCGTCTATTGATACCAAAGGCAAACTGACGGTGGGGATCTTTGCCGGCGAATAAATCGCAGAAAAACCATTGGAGATCACTGCCATAGGCTATCTTTAGGGTGAGGAGATCTCCAAGGCAGCAACATCAGAAGGAGTCCAAATGGAATCTTTGAAAGTCGGCGATTACATGAATCACAGACCTGTTACCTTCAATCCGGATATGACCGTGGCAGAAGCGGTGGAAAGATTGCTTAATGGACATCAAACCGGTGGTCCTGTGATTGATGAGCAAAAGCGCCTGTTGGGTTTTCTATCGGAGCAGGATTGCCTGACTAAAATGTTAGAATCAAGCTATTACCGAGAGCAGGTCGCCAGGGTTAAGGATGTGATGCGCAAGGATGTGTTATCGGTAAAGCCTTATGCGTCCATTATTGAACTGGGCCAGCAGATGCTTGGGGTTAAACCCAAGGTTTACCCTGTGGTGGACGATGATGGTCTGTTACTGGGCGTTATTACCCGCGCCAATGTGCTTAAAGCCATTGATATCCAGCTGCACGCCGGTTACGAGCGCGCTGGTTAAGGGCAAGTTTTTCAACCTCTTACAATGGTGGAAATCTTCTCCGCCTTCTTCTAGGATCTGCGCCTTCGCAAATCGCTGCAGGTCCTATTCGTTTGCATAAAGATTCTCTCAAGGCACAGATATCACGCTGCATGAGCGCAGAGCGTCATCGCTTTTGGCGCCACTTACGTCAACTGCAAGGCAAAGACGATGCCCAGGCCATCTCCAAGCTCGAGGCCCAAATAGCGCAGTCGGTTGCACGTTATGAAGCCAGATTAGCGGCCAAACCAAAGTTTGAGTATCCGCCTTTACCGGTTAGCGAACACAAAGACGAGATTGCCAAGGCTATTGCCGATAATCAGGTAGTGATTATTGCCGGGGAGACCGGATCGGGGAAGACCACGCAGTTGCCCAAAATCTGCCTGGAACTGGGACGCGGAGTCGCCGGGCTGATTGGGCATAGTCAACCCAGGCGACTGGCGGCCAGAAGTGTTGCCAACCGGATTGCAGAGGAGCTGAACACCGAACTTGGCCAGGCTGTGGGCTATAAGGTGCGCTTTACTGATCAGGTCAGCGACAGCACCTATGTGAAGTTAATGACTGACGGTATTCTGCTTGCCGAGATACAGCAGGACAGATTTCTTAATCAATATGACACCCTGATCATTGATGAGGCTCACGAGCGCAGCCTCAATATCGATTTTATCTTGGGCTACCTTAAACAACTCTTGCCCAAACGTCCGGATCTGAAGCTTATCATTACCAGCGCCACCATCGATCCTGAGCGCTTCTCTAAACATTTCGAAAATGCGCCCATTATCCAGGTGAGTGGACGAACCTATCCGGTGGAGATCCGCTATCGCCCTGTGCAGGAAGATAACGACAGCGACAGAGATCAGTTGCAAGCCATTATTGATGCAGTGGATGAGCTCGGTCGGGAAAGTCAGGGCGATATTTTGGTGTTTTTGGCCGGTGAGCGGGAAATTCGCGATACCGCAGAAGGGCTTAAGCGTCAGCAATGGAAAGCAACTGAAGTGCTGCCACTTTATGCCAGATTATCGGCAGCAGAGCAGAACCGGATCTTCGCACCTCATGCCGGCCGGCGCATTGTACTTGCCACCAACGTGGCAGAGACCTCATTGACGGTGCCTGGCATCAAGTATGTGATCGACCCCGGTTTTGCCAGGCTGTCGCGCTATAGCTATCGCAGTAAAGTACAGAGACTTCCTATCGAGGCAGTCTCGCAAGCCTCTGCCAATCAGCGGGCCGGACGCTGTGGCCGGGTATCCGAGGGGATTTGTATTCGCTTGTATAGCGAAGAGGATTATCTGGGCCGTCCGGAATTTACCGATCCCGAGATCCTGCGCACCAATCTGGCATCGGTCATTTTGCAGATGCTGTCCCTGGGGTTAGGCGATATGGAAGCTTTTCCCTTTGTGGAAGCGCCGGATTCGCGCCATATCAACGACGGTTTCACCCTGCTGCAGGAGCTCGGTGCTACCGCTGCAGGTAAAGGACGTCAGCGCGCCGTATTGACGCCCATTGGTCGGCAGATAGCAAGATTACCGGTCGATCCACGCTACGCGCGAATGATGGTGGAAGCAGCCAGGCTCAATTGTTTGAGCGAGCTGATAGTGATTGGGGCGGCACTCAGTATTCAGGACCCCAGAGAAAGGCCACATGATAAACGTCAGGCCGCCGATGAAGCCCATAGCCAGTTTCAGGAAAAAGAGTCAGATTTCCTCTCCTTTTTGCGCCTGTGGCAACTTTTTCGTGAACAACAGAAGCAGCTAACGGCCAATCAGCTGAAAAAATGGTGTAAGACCCATTATCTGAATTATCTGCGCATGCGCGAATGGCAGGACATTGTCAGTCAGCTTAAGCAAGCCATTGTGGATTTGGGCTTTAGGGTGAACAGTGAACCTTCTGATTATGATGCTATTCACCAAGCCATCGCCAGCGGCTTGCTCTCACATATCGGCTTTAAAGATAAGGAGCGCGAATACCTGGGCGCGCGTAACAGTCGATTTTTGATATTCCCGGCGTCGGGATTGGCTAAGCATCCGCCCAAATGGGTGATGGCGGCAGAGTTGGTGGAAACTTCGCGTCTTTTTGCCAGAAGTGTGGCTAAGATTGATCCCGCCTGGTTGGAAGCCTTGGCTGGGCATTTAATCAAGCGTCATTATTCAGAGCCCCATTGGTCGAAAAAGCAAGGCGCGGTGCTCGCCAACGAACGGGTGAGCTTGTTTGGATTGGATATTGTGACCAGCCGAAAGGTGCAATATGGTCGCATCGATGGCAAAACCAGCCGTGAAATCTTTATCCGCGAAGCGCTGGTGCATCTGGATACCAAGCTGAATTTCGATTTTCTGACCCACAATGCGCTTCTGATGGATGCCGTGGAAACCCTCGAAGCAAAATGTCGGCGCCGGGACATTCTGGTCGATGAAGAAGATCTGGTGGCCTTTTACGAGCATCGGCTGCCCCATGACATTTGTTCAGAAGCAAGCTTTCGTAAGTGGTGGCAAAAGCAAAAAGACCCAAGCCTGCTGCAGTTTAGTGAACAAGACCTGATGCGCCAGGATGCCAGTCATATCAGTGAACTGGATTACCCGGAAAAATGGCGGCAAGGCAACCTGACATTGGCGTTAAGTTATCACTTTGAACCCAAGGATGAGGATGACGGGGTGAGCCTGTTAGTGCCTCTGCCGATTTTAAATCAATTGCAAGCCAATGGTTTTGATTGGTTAGTGCCAGGGCTTCGTGAAGAGTTGATTGTGCATTTGATCAAATCCTTGCCCAAAAGATTACGCAAGAATTTTGTCCCGGCACCAGATTACGCCAAGGCTTGTGCATCTTCATTGTCGCAGGATGAGAGTCCCTTTTTAGAGTCACTGAGCGCCAAGTTAAAGAAAATGACCGGTGTTGAGATCACCGCCGATGAATGGGCTTTGGCCGAGCTTCCTGCCCACTTAAAGATGAATTTCAAAGTCCTGGATGAAAAGGGCAAGATGGTCGCCCAAGGTCGAGATTTACACCTGCTGCAACAAAAACTGCAGGGTAAGGTGAAACAAACCCTGTCGCAGGCAGCAAGCCCTGAGCTGGAGCAATCTGGCCTGGACGACTGGAGCTTTGGTGCCCTTGAGCGTGAATACATCAATAAGCAGGGCAGCTATGAGGTAAAAGCCTATCCGGCGCTGGTGGATGATAAGGGCAAGGTGGCTATCCGTCTGTTTGACCAGCCGCACTTAGCCGATGATGCCCACGGCAAAGGGCTTCGGCGCATGCTGTTATTGAATCTGCCCTCACCGATTAAGTACCTGCAGGATAAATTACCCAACAAGGCCAAGCTGGGGTTGTATTTTAATCCTTTTGGCCAGGTGCAAGCCCTTATCGATGACTGTATTGCTGCCGCGGTGGATGCCCTGGTCGGCGAAGCGGCATTAATTAGAGATCCTCAGGCTTTTAATTCGTTAAGGGATAAAGTGCGTGCCGAGCTTAACGAGCAGGTGTTGTCTATTGCGCTTAAGGTGGAAAAGGGCCTGACTCTGGCCCACGAAATCCATAAAAAGACCAAAGGTAACGTGCCGCTGAACATGATTAACGCAGTGGGGGATATTAAAGCCAATCTGGCGCAGCTGGTGTACCCCGGATTTGTCAGCGACATCGGCGTGAAACGCCTGGATGATTGGAATCGTTATCTGCAAGCCATTGCCAAGCGCCTGGAAAAACTGCCTATCGATCCAAACCGCGATCGGCAACACCAACTGGTTTTGCAAAAGGTGGAAGCCGCCTGGCAGGCAAAGTTGAATAAATTGCCAAAGGGTCAGCCTGTGCCTGTGGCTCTGGCAGAGGTCAAATGGATGTTGCAAGAACTGCGCGTATCCCTTTTTGCTCAGCAATTGGGTACAGCATACCCAATATCGGAAAAGCGTATCCAAAACCATTTGGAACAGTGCTAGAGTTTTGTTTGACATCGGCAATGGGCCGCAATATAACAGATGGCAACCAAGCCAGAAGCAAGGGGAAGCAAATGCTCGGCTATGATGACAAGCGTGATTTTTTTAGGATGATGGTCAATGCGGCCTGCGAACTGCGCCTGACAGACGATGAGTCAAGTCGCAGTCTGTCGGCGATTTGCAGAGATCTGAGTGCCACTGGCATGTCCTTTGAGGTGGAAGAGTCCATAGAGCCCGGTACTTTGGTGCAGGCATCGCTGGAATCTACCAACAGCCAGATCCCGTCTCTCAATGCCAAAGCGCGGGTGGTTCGCTGCACGCCCGGCACCGACAACAGTTACCTGGTCGGTGTCGAGATCATTGAGATGAGTTAAAGCACCCTGCAAACCAAGCCTTTCAGGTAATAACCTTCAGGGTAGCTGCTGGCCACCGGGTGGTCGGGGGCCTGGCTTAATCTTTCCAGAAATTGCACGTCGCGGCCTGCGTCCAGCGCCGCATCTGCTACCACTTTATGGAAAAGTTCGGTCGGCATCAGTCCTGAGCAGGAAAAGGTGCAGAGGATACCGCCGGGCGACAGGATCTGCATCGCATACAGGTTAATATCTTTATAGCCACGACAGGCGCGGGTCAAATTAGCCTTACTTTCCACAAACTTCGGCGGGTCGAGGATAATCTGATCGAACTGTTGCCCATCCTGATGGTACTTGCGAAGGGCATCAAATACATCGGCATTGATAAAGTCACTGCGACTTTCGTCCAGTTGGTTGATCTGAAGATTACGCCTGGCCAGGGTAAGGGCGCTGTCTGACACGTCCAGATTGGTCACATGGCGGGCACCGCCTGCCAGGGCGTAGCTGCCAAAAGTGCCGGTGTAACTAAAACAATTTAACACCCGTCTGTCTTTGGCATAGCGCGCGGCAACCGCACGGTTATCGCGCTGATCCAGATAAAAACCTGTTTTATGGCCCTGCGCCGGATTAACCAGGATCTTTACGCCGTTTTCTTCAATAATCACTTCTTCCGGCAACTTGCCTTTGTGCATTTGCACCAGTAGCTCCAACCCTTCTTTTTGCCTGACGGCCACATCGGAGCGCTCATAAATGGCACATTCGGGGAACAGCTTATCCAAGGCCCAAAGGATCTTGTCGCGATGCTTTTCTGCCCCGGCGCTTAATAGCTGGCAGACCAGCAAGTCGGCGTACTTGTCGATAGTGACTCCTGGTAGTCCGTCAGATTCCGCAGCAACCACGCGACAGCCTGTGAGTCCCTGGCGGGCAATCAGTTCCTGACGGCCTTCCCAAGCGCTTTGAATACGGCGCAGGAAGAAGGCGTTGTCGATCACTTCGTCTTCTTTGAAAGTCCATACCCGGGCCTGGATCTGTGAGTGTGGCGACCAGGCGCCCCGGGCCAACCATTTACCCTCATGATTGAGAATATCCACCGTATCGCCTAATCGAGCCCGACCTTTTTGCGATTTGATGGCGCTGGCAAAAATCCAGGGATGACGACGCAACAGGGATTTATCGCGCTCGGGATGCAATATCAAAGTGGATGGCATAGCATGATCCAGGTAATCCAAAAAAACGGCGGGCATTTTACCCTAATTGCGAAAGGATATGAGTCCCCGGTTGGTTTAATAACATAAGAAAACGTGTTACTGAGGCCACAAAGGAGGTCGCCATGGCGAAGCAGTGCATCAAAGTAAGAGTAAAAGGCAAGGTGCAAGGGGTGTTTTTTCGCAAAAGTACCCAGCAACAAGCCCAAGCTCTGGGCATTAGTGGTTATGCCAAGAATCTGTCTGATGGTTCGGTGGAAGTACTGGCTTGCGGTGCCAGGGATCGACTCGACAGTTTGCTGCAGTTTCTTAAAGAAGGACCGCCTAATGCTGAAGTAACACAACTGGCCGTTGAGGAATTGTTCCAGGAAGAGCCGCTTGGCTTTGTGGTGAAGTAATGCGTTTTATTGACTATCAGTCAGGGACACTTCGAATTGAACAGATGCCCGCACCTGAAGCAGGTGTGGAGGAAGTGATTGTTGCCGTTGAGGCGTTCGGCATTAATCGCGCCGATCTGTTGCAACGGGAAGGCAAGTATCCTCCACCTAAGGGAGAGAGCCCTGTGTTGGGCTTGGAAGTCGCCGGTACTGTGGCCGAATTGGGGGCTGGCGTGACGGGGTGGAAACCAGGAGACAAAGTCTGTGCCTTGGTTCCCGGAGGCGGCTATGCCGAGTTGGTCAGGGTCAAAGCCGCTCAACTGATGCCCATTCCTGATGGCATGTCCATGCAGAGTGCGGCCGGGCTGCCGGAGATTTTTTTGACCGCCTATGGAGCATTGATTCGAAATGGACAGCTGGTGGCCGGTCAAAAAGTGCTGATTCATGCCGGCGCCAGTGGCGTGGGCAGCGCCGCTATTCAGCTTTGCAAGGTATTGGGTGCGAAGGTGGCTGTGACTGCCTCAAGTCAGGAAAAACTGGCATTTTGCCAGTCCCTGGGAGCTGACCTGCTGGTCAACTACCGCACTGAGGATGTGGTTGAAAAAATCCTTGGTCAATGGCCAGGTGTTGATCTCATTGTCGATATTGTTGGTGGTAAACAAACCAACAGTAATCTGAAACTCCTAAATTTGGACGGTCGTATTGTGCAGCTGGCGATGCTGGCCGGACGCTTAGTGCAAGAGTTTGATATGGGCAGACTGTTGCAGAAACGGGCGACGCTGATGGGGTCAACCCTCAGAAATCGCAGTGATGAGTATAAAGCGCACTTGGTTGCCGATTTGCTTGCGCAGCATGGGCCGGATTTTGCCCAGCAAAGATTACAAGTCCCTCTTGACTCCACTTATAAGGTGAGCGATTTGGAACAAGCGCACCAACGTATGGTGCGGAATCAAAATCTGGGCAAGATGGTGGGATATTGGTAGTAATTTTTAGGGCTGGACAGGAACGAAGCCCTTATCCTCGATGAGGTTGTCTCCCTGTGCAGCCACACGCGCCAATTCATCACAGCGCTCATTTTGTGGGTGACCAGCGTGACCTTTTACCCATAACCACTCGATTTTGTGCGATTGCACCAGCTGATCCAGTTGCTGCCACAGATCGGCATTTTTCACCGGTTTTCTATCGGCGGTGCGCCAGCCATTTTTTCGCCAGTTGTGGATCCACTGACTGATCCCCTGGCGCAGGTATTGACTGTCGGTAGACAAACGGATGTCACAGTTTTCCCTGAGCGCTTGCAAGGCTGCAATTGCCGCCATCATTTCCATACGGTTATTGGTGGTCAAACGGTAACCCTGACTCAGCTCTTTTAGGTGTTTGCCATACTGCATGACCACGCCGTAGCCGCCAGGACCAGGATTTCCCAGACAGGAGCCATCGGTATAAATATCAATTTTCTTCATGCATTAGCGTCCAATGGCTGCCTGTGTGATGTTGCTGAGTGAGACTCATCCATAAAGGGCGAGACAGAAATGATGTGGGCAGTATAATGATCACAAAGACGATGTACAGCATTCGAGCCTAAAGCATGAGACAGATAGTACTGGATACCGAAACCACCGGTATCGATCCCAGGCAGGGACATAAAATTATCGAAATCGGTTGTGTTGAACTGATCAATCGCCGCCTCACCGGTAGCCATTTTCATGTGTACCTTAATCCTGAACGTGAAATCGAGCAGGAAGCGATAGAAGTTCACGGCATTACCAATGAGATGCTGACCGACAAGCCGTTGTTTAAAGATGTCGCCCAGGACTTTATCGAGTTTATCCAAGGCGCGCAGTTGGTCATCCACAATGCGCCCTTTGACGTGGGCTTTATGAACCATGAATTCGCCCTCATAGGTCTGCCTGTTAAGCACACCGAAAGTCTTTGTACGGTGCTCGATACCCTGCAATTAGCCAAAGATTTACATCCAGGACAAAAAAATAACTTGGATGCCCTGTGCCGGCGCTATGGCATCGACAACAGCCATCGCACATTGCACGGCGCCTTGCTCGATGCCGAGATCCTCGCCGATGTCTATTTGCAGATGACCGGTGGGCAGACGGCGCTGAATTTGTCCGGTCAGCAAAACGCCGGACAGGAATCTCGACAACAAAGCATTATTCGTCTCAATAACAATCGTCCGGCACTAAAGATTATCCGTGCCAGCGCCGATGAAATGGAACAGCATGAGCGTCGTCTCGATATTGTCGAAGGAAAGGGAGGTCCCTGCCTTTGGCGTCAATAATGGGAAAATGATGAACAGATTTGCCCTCGTTGCCTTTTGCTTATTGATAAGCGCCAATCTTGCCGCCCAAGAGGGCACAGCAGCGCCCGCTAAGGAGAAGGCAGAGCAGCCATCGCCCATCAGCATGCTTGATCAAGGCTATTTGAACAGTATTCAGCTGCTGAAAAATCGTTTTCGTATTGATCATGAAATCGATGAGGTGTCACTGATTTTTTTTCGTGAATATGGCAGCAGTCCTATTGTTTTAGTCAGGCCCGATGGCTCCAAGATTTTCCAGGGACGGGACTATGGCGATAAAGTGGATTGGTATGACGATGCCACCTTTGATCTGATTAAACTGAAAAAACCTATGCCCGGGCCCTGGCAGGCTATTGGGCCGATATTGCCGAACAGCCGGGTAATGGTGATGAGCGATATCGAGTTGCATGTGGATCCCTTGCCGGATTTACTACTTGCAGGCGAGATCCTTAAGCTTAATGCGCACCTGACCAATGGCGGTAAGCCCATCGAAAACAATATGTTCAGAGATGTGGTGCAACTGACGGTGGAATTTGTCAGTACCAATAATCATGATTACACCAATTTTGGTGCAGACTCGCAGATGGTGGCGCAGTTTGAGGATAATGGCATGGGCATGGATGAATACCCTATGGACGGCGTATTCAGTGGCCAGTTCAATCTCGCTATCGCCGATGGGCAATGGAAACCGATTTATCGCTTGATCACTCCCATGTACACCAGAGAGGTGGTAGGCGAGCCGTTGGTACTGCATAAGACACCCATTAATTGGTCAGTGGTACTGGATGATGGCGAACAGGGCCGTCATCAACTGATTATCGATGCCGACCGTGACTTGGTGGACATTACAACCTTGCTTATTGATGGAAAGTTGCGCTATCCCAATGGCGATGTCATGAGTTTCTCCATTACCGAAGTCAATGATAAACCTCGTATTTATGAGGTCATTAACTACGAGTACGGTGTATTTCGCGCCAAAATCACGGCCTATGGCAGCACCGTCAATGGTCGGGAATTCATTTTGGATGTCCCCGAGTTTAGTTTTCTGTCTGAGGAACCAGGCTTAAGAGGACTGACAGAGGAAACTTCTGCGGCGGGGCAGGAGGGCGAGGCTGCTCTTAATGATGCCGAAGCCGATTCCGCGATGATGGATAATGCCCAAGCCATTGATGAAGCCATGCCTGAGGATCAGGGTATGGCTGAGTTTGCTCAGGCTCCTCCAGAAGAGAAAGTGGACGTAGTACAAATCGTGCTGTTAGCGAATGCCTTAGTACTGTGCGTGGGGGGCGGTCTGATATGGTGGTTTATGCTGCGTAAGCGCAAGCCGGTGAAAAAAGCCAAAGGTGAAACCACGCTTAAGAAACCCACAACAGGGGTATTGAGTAAGATTGTTCGCTTGCTTCCAAGCAAAAAGAAGAAGGAAAAAGAGGCTGCGTAGCGCCTTTTTTCATCATCTTGCGCAATAAAAGTGCAAACGATCTATTGAGGGGGATAAATAGCCCCGATCCCGCCAAAAAGAGGTTGACTCACTATGGGTGAACCCGTATCATCTGCGCCGCAGTTGAGCACAGGGGTATCCCGGTGTTAACTGGTTGATTTATATGGAAAACTGGAGCGGTAGTTCAGTTGGTTAGAATACCGGCCTGTCACGCCGGGGGTCGCGGGTTCGAGTCCCGTCCGCTCCGCCACTTCCATTGAATCGACAATATCCCATGCTGGAGCGGTAGTTCAGTTGGTTAGAATACCGGCCTGTCACGCCGGGGGTCGCGGGTTCGAGTCCCGTCCGCTCCGCCACCTGGGATAATCTCAACACCTTTATAAGGTGTCTGCGAAAGCAGAAAATCTACCGTTGGAGCGGTAGTTCAGTTGGTTAGAATACCGGCCTGTCACGCCGGGGGTCGCGGGTTCGAGTCCCGTCCGCTCCGCCATCTCTATTCAGTTATCTTTTCGTCCCAGAACAAACTTTTTCTGCACGACCTTGTCGTTTCGCGACACATCAATGCTGTTTTAATTGCCTACCTACGCTGCTGGACAACGTATTCTATGGCACCTTCAATCGCAGCGACTTGGGCTTTAATGCAATTTTCAGGATCGGTTTTGGGGCTGTCCGGATAGACCTCAGTGGTCGTACGCCATCTTGCCTGAGTTAATCCCATGCACAATCCCAACGGCACCGCATCGTAGTCAATAACGCCCGGTTGCGTGACAGGAACGCCAATGATCTTCCCCCCGGCATCTGCAGGGGCGATATGGGTGACGGTGCTGACATTTTTAATAATAGCGGTCTGAAAATCTGGCTCTGGATGCTGACTGTCGGCTACCAGGTAAAATCCATCAGGAATATCCCATACGGCTTGCTCAATGCCATCTCTTGCTGAGAGCGCCGGTCGAAATTCACTGTTATCGGTGTCAGTGGTTTCATGCAGGTCGATATGCATTGCGAAAGAAACGCCCAGTGATTCTATATAATTCATTAATAGCGCAGACTCCCGACAAGGACTGGCTTTATAGAATGAGCGATTGGGATCCAGGGCGCTTGGATTCCAGCGATTGATGGTTTCATAGGCCCAGGGACTGACGCAGGGGGTAACCACAATATTAACTTGCCTAAAATAGTCACTCGCCTTGGATGTCATAAAAGATAGGGCACCATGTACGCCGCTGGTTTCGTACCCGTGGACACCACCTGTCACCAATATGGTAGGCAAATTGGGATCCCAATCGCTGGATTTAATGGCAAACAGCGGGTAATGCTCCTGTGCGTAATCCAACTCACCATACTGCTCTACCTCATAGGAATGCCGCAGGTGGACAATCTGCGAAAGGACGTCTTCGTGGTAACTGCGCTTCTGGGACTGCATTGCGAGCCACTGCTGCTTTTCTTTTTCCTGCCATGGCTGACCAGGAACACCGATAGGGTAGTGTTGTTGCATATGAGTATGGGCGAAATGCTATTTGCTAATAGCGTCGCAGCAAGTGTGCGGTAAGTCTAGAAAAAAGCCCTGCAGGTGCAGGGCTTTAGGTAGGATTAAGCGGCTTTATCGGCCTTGCTCGATTTTTTTGGTTTCTCGAGCAGGCTTTTATCCGCCATCAACTCAGCAGAATCAAAGTCATCCACGTTGATTGTTCTCAAACGACCTTGCTCGGCGCGACGCATTAACTCGGCTTCTTGCTCAGATAACACGCCCAGTTCCAGTCCTTTGGCAGCAACCCTATCCAGTTGCATAAAGGGCAGACGCTCTTTGGCCGCTTTGCACACTTTGTCGTACAGAGGCTCTGCGGCCAATATATCGTCCAGCGCCTGCTCTAGCATGCCCAGAGGATTGTTCTCTTCGCGAGAGAGGTACTGGCCTTTACCCAAACGATCGCGGCTGTCACAAGGGGTTTGCAGAATATTGGCAATTTGGTGATCCAGCTTGTCGCCCGGACGGCCAAAGCTCTTTCCAAACGGCATGACAATGGCTCGCAACACCCAACCAAGTGCCTTTGAAGGGAAGTTGTCCAACAATTCGTCGATGGCCACTTGCGCACTGTAAAGGCTGTCCTGCATGGCCCAATGCACCAAAGGCAGGTCGGCCTTTTGGCGTCCTTCATCGTCGTAACGCTTGAGCACTGCTGTTGCCAGGTACAGATAGCTGAGGATATCGCCTAAACGCGCTGACAGGCGCTCACGGCGCTTCAGCTCACCACCAAGCAAGCCCATAGACACATCGGTTAAAAACGCCAGGTTAGAACTCAAACGCTCCATCACTTGGTAGTAGTGCTTGGTTTCGTCCTTAAATGGCGCGCCAGCAAAGCGGGCACCGGTTAAGGAGAACCACAGGCTGCGGAACAGATTGCTGATGGTAAAGCCGATATGACCAAACAAGGCGCTATCGAACTCATCCAGTCCTTTTTGTGCATCGCTGTTTTTGGCCGCATACAGTTCTTTAAGAACATAAGGGTGACAGCGCATGGCGCCCTGACCAAATATCATCATGTTGCGGGTCAGGATATTGGCACCCTCCACAGTGATGGCGATGGGTGCACCCTGATAACCGCGACCGATGTAGTTGTTAGGGCCAAGGATAATGCCTTTACCGCCATGCACATCCATGGAGTCATTGACCACCTGACGCATTTTTTCGGTCAGATGATATTTACAAATGGCGGAGATGACGGAGGGTTTTTCACCCATATCCAGGGCTTTGGTAGTCATGCTGGTCACCGCATCCATCAGATAGGCACTGCCGCCAATGCGGCCCAACATTTCCTCAATCCCTTCCATTTTACCCACTGGCAGTTTGAACTGACGGCGAATACGGGCATAGGCCCCGGTTGCCAGAGCCACAGACTTAGTGCCGCCGGCTGAGTTAGAGGGCAGGGTGATGCAGCGTCCTACTGACAGACACTCCATCAGCATACGCCAGCCTTGGCCGGCCATCTTGGGGCCACCGATAATGAAATCCAACGGAACGAAGATGTTTTCGCCGCGGATAGGGCCG
Organism: Aliiglaciecola sp. CAU 1673; assembly: GCF_029223185.1. Lineage (GTDB taxonomy): Bacteria > Pseudomonadota > Gammaproteobacteria > Enterobacterales > Alteromonadaceae > Bowmanella. The sequence continues at coordinate 69,452 of NZ_JARHUG010000004.1, read as the reverse complement.
TTCATAAACGGAATATTCAGCGGGAAGTGGCGACGGCCGATATCCAAGCCTTCTACTGTTGATGGGATCAGCGCGCAGGTGATCCCCAGCTCTTTTTCCTTACCCAGCAGACCCTCGGGGTCCTGCAGTTTAAAGGCCAAACCAACTACAGTAGCCACAGGTGCCAGAGTAATATAGCGCTTGTTGAAGGTTAACTTCATACCCAGCACTTCTTTGCCTTCCCAGGTGCCTTTGCAAACGATCCCGACATCGGGGATCGCGCCGGCATCAGAGCCTGCTTCCGGGCTGGTCAAGGCGAAGCAGGGGACTTCTTCACCCTTGGCAAGGCGCGGCAGATAATGATCTTTCTGCTCTTGCGTACCATAGTGCTGCAGCAATTCACCGGGGCCCAATGAATTAGGTACACCGACAGTGGACGCCAGCACGATACCTGAGCCAGACAGCTTTTGCAGCACGCGTGATTGCGCATACGCAGAGAAGTCCAGACCACCGTATTCTTTTTTGATAATCATGGCGAAGAACTTATTGTCCTTCAGGAATTGCCACAGTTCAGGGGAGAGATCCGCGCGCTTGTGGTTAATATCCCACTCATCGGCCATACGGCATGCTTCCTCAACGGGGCCATCGAGGAAAGCTTGTTCTTCAGGTGTCAAACGGGCCTGAGGAATGCTGTGCAGCTTCTCCCAGTTTGGATTGCCACTGAATATTTCGCCGTCCCACCACACGGTGCCGGCATCAATGGCTTCTTGCTCGGTACGTGACATTTCCGGCATGATTTTTTTGTATAGCTTGAAAAGCGGAGCTGTCAGGTATTGTTTGCGAACGGCGCTGAGGTTGATTGGCAGTGCAATCACAAGAAACAGCAGCCAGCCAAGATAGCCAATTTCACCCGCGACGGTACCGGCTGCCATGACAGCAGCAACCAGTAGGGTCGCGACGTTAAGTTTTAACCGCCAGTAGCTGGCAACGCCTAAGGCGCCCAGTACCAACAGAATCCAAATAGCACTTTGCATGATGACTCCAGTTGTAAGAGGTCTGACCAGATTACGAAAAAATAGGCTGTTCGGATCAAAAAATCAAGAGGGCATGCTCATATTTGGGGCGAGCTTGCACTGTCCGGACAGATTTACAGCAAACTGCGTGTTCCACGTACAGTATAGGTGAGTGAGGGCAAGACGATTTGCACTAAAATGGCGCATTGAGACCGGTGTCGGAGGGAAAATCCTTACGGGCTTTGACTGGGCTCAGGTTGCGCAGATGGAGCTAACAACTGGTATCGCTGTAACTGAATGTCTCCTTGTTCACTACCGTCTTTAAGTTGCAACAGTCTCACCATCAGGTAGTCAAGACTCGGTGCCAGCCAAATGTAGGTTTCACGGGAACTGTTTTCTCGCACTTTTTCCAGTTTCAGAGTGTCCAGTTTTCCATACGGGAGTGACAGGGTTTCTTTGCCAAGCACCCGAAAACTTTGTTCTCTTAATTCGCCTCTGTCATTGATGATGCGAAAACTGAACTCAGTTTCCCCCGATGCCAGGCCATCTCTGACTAAGAGTTGATAAAGCTGGTTATCGATTTCACCTTGCCAGGGCAGCGAATTGTCATTTTCGACCAAGATCTTCTGCGACTGGTTATCGAAAAGTAGATTCAAGGTTTTGTCTTTGCCTGTGCCAGTGCGCTGAAAGCTGTATTTGTAGGGGATGATGCGATCATCATTCACCGAAAACAGGCTCTCTTCCTTTCGGTGATCAGAGAGAAATAAAAACGAGGCATCTGACTGATAAGTCAATTTGTAACGGCAACGACCCAAATGGGAAAGTTGTTGTTTGGCCTCGCCCAGCGTCATTCCTGAGCGATAGGCCACATATTCTGCCTGGTAGGGTGACAGTTCCAAAGCCAGTATAGATGCGCTAAAGAGGAGCATCCAACTCCCCAACAGCACTTTCGCTCCAAGCCTGGTCAAGCCAAACATTTTTAAAATCATCAACTCAGTCAGCGGCGTGCCCTTGTTGAGGGACTCGCTCATTGTCCAGATATACGCCATCTTCTCGTAGTTCCAATCTATCCTGACAAAACCACTTTACGACCAGCGGATACAAGCTGAGTTCCTGATGGCGCACTCGTTGGGTCAAATCTTCTTCGTTATCATCCTCAAAAACCGGCACTTTGGACTGAATGATAATCGGTCCTCCATCCAGCTCGGCGGTAACATAATGTACCGTGGCGCCGTGCTCTGTTTCACCGGCCTCAATGGCCCGCTTATGAGTATGCAGACCACGAAACTTGGGCAACAAAGAGGGGTGGATATTGAGCATGCGCCCCTGGTAGTGGGCAACAAAATCCTCGGTAAGGATGCGCATAAACCCGGCGAGTACCACCAAGTCCGGCTGATATTCATCAATCTTGGCCATTAAGGCCTGATCATAGCTTTCTCGATCGGCGAACTGCTTGTGATTCAGCACCAAGGCCGGGACTTCTGCAGCGCGGGCGCGCTCAAGACCATAAGCATCGGCACTGTTGGATATCACAGCGCTAACCTTACCGTTGATCTGTCCACTTGCCACGGCATCCAAAATGGCTTGCAAATTGGAGCCGTTGCCAGAGATTAACACCACAATAGATTTCATGGATTAGCGCATCTCTACTTGCGTATCGCCGCCACGAGCTTCCACTTGTCCAATCACCCAGGCTTGTTCACCCTCGGCATTGAGCAAGTCCACTGCTTTTTGCGCCAGTTCCTGTGGTACCGCGATGATCAGGCCCACGCCACAGTTAAAGGTACGGAACATTTCATGGGTGCTGACATTGCCCTGTTGTTGCAACCAATCGAAAATGGCAGGCCACTGCCAGCTGTTTCTATTGATTACGGCCTTGGCATCATCGGGCAATACCCGGGGAATATTTTCCCAGAAGCCGCCACCGGTGATATGGGAGATAGCATTGACCTGGAGTTGTTCAATCAGCTTTAAGACAGACTTAACGTAGATTTTGGTGGGGGTCAGCAGATGATCGATAATAGGTTTGCCGTGCAGATCGGCCTGCGGGTCGGCTTTACTGACCTCCAGAATTTTACGCACCAGTGAATAGCCATTGGAATGGGGGCCAGATGAGGCAACGGCCAACAAGGCGTCGCCAGCTTTCACTTTACTGCCGTCGATAACATCATCAGCTTCAACTACGCCCACACAGAATCCGGCAATATCGTAATCTTCGCCATGATACATCCCGGGCATTTCGGCGGTCTCACCACCGATCAGTGCACAGCCTGCTTGCTCACATCCTTCGCCGATGCCGGTAATAACGGCAGCGGCAGTGTCAACATCCAGTTTGCCGGTGGCGTAGTAGTCGAGGAAAAACAGGGGTTCAGCTCCCTGTACAATCAAATCGTTGACGCACATGGCAACCAAATCGATACCGACGCCATCGTGACGTTTGTGATCCATCGCCAGTCTCAGTTTGGTACCAACACCGTCGGTGCCAGAAACCAACAGTGGCTTACGATACTTTTGTGGAATGGCACATAATGCACCAAAGCCGCCTAAGCCACCCCTGACTTCCGGACGTTGGGTTTTTTTGGTAACAGACTTAATACGTTCAACCAGTTGGTTACCTGCATCGATATCAACACCGGCGTCTTTGTAACTCAGGGAAGTTTTTGATTCGCTCACTGTGGGCCTCAAGGTTGCTATGGCGGGAAAATTGGTGCGGATTTTAACAGTAAATCTGTCTTGGGTGAATGACGCAGGTGCAATATAAGCAGCTTGCTGCAAGATTATTCGGATACCAAAGAAATGATGAAATTTCTCTAGTTTTCAATAACAATAGCGGCTTCGATTGCGGATCATGGACCTGTTATGAAGAGATGTTGGCGTTTCGCTTGGTTGTTGTGCTGCTTGATTGGCAGTGCCCAGGCGGCGGTAGTGCAGGATCTTTATGAGGCCAGTATTGCTATCGACAGCCAGCGAAATAGCGCCCAGCAGCAGGCCCAGCGTGAGGCCATGCGACAAGTACTGGTCAAAGTCAGAGGCAACCGCGATGTGCTGCAAAGCCCAGCCGTTACAGGAAAGCTAAGTCAGGCCGAGGACTTCTTGCGTCAATATCGCTTTGAAACTATCGACGGGCAATTGCATTTTCATGCCATATTTGACCAGCAAAAAGTGGATGAGCTGTTACGTTCAGCGGGTTTCCCCATTTGGGGCAGTCGAAGACCCTCCACCTTGCTGTGGTTTGCCACTGAAAACCCTGAAGATCAGCAAAGAAGCCTGCTTTATGAGCAGCGTCCTAACGACTACAGTCTGCTCATTCAAAAAGCAGCAAAACAACGGGGGATCCGCATCAATTACCCGCTTTTGGAGCTGGATACCTTTAATAATGTTGGCATTTATGATGTCTGGGGCCGGTTTGTGGACGTGTTACAGCAGGCCAGCGAGAAATACCAAGTTGAAGCCATTATCGTGGCGCGTTTATATCAAATGATGCCCGAAAAAGAAGAGATCCAGCCACAGTGGCAGTTGGATTGGAACTTTGCGCTCGGTCAGGACAGGGAAATGGGAAGCTTGAACGGCGACTCCCGCGAGCAACTGTTAACGCAAATGGTAGAGCTACAGGCCGATTTGCTGGCCAGTCGATTTGTTATTGGTGGGCAAGGCGCCGCCGACGTTCAAGTCGTCTTCTTGCAATTCAATAACCTGGAAGACATCAAAACCTATGTTGAGGTAGACCGCTTGCTCACCAGTTTGTCTGTAGTCTCTTCAGTGACACTAAAAACTTTACAAGGAACGCAGGGTATTTTTGAAGTACGCTTGATGGGCAGTGAACAGGATCTGCTCAATGCCATTTCTTTGGAGAGGCATATTCAACGCTATCTCGATCCCTTTGGTCAGCCGGTGTCAGAGCTGCAATTTATTTGGGCGCCCTGATGAATCGGCAATTGTTTCTGCCTGTGCAAATGCCTGACGATGAAACCTTTGAAAGTTTTATCGCCGGTGAAAATCTGCAATTGATTAAACATTTGCAGCATTGGCTTAGCACACCAGAGCCGTTTTTGACTTATGTCAGCGGTGAGTCAGGCAGCGGCAAGAGCCATCTGCATTATGCGCTTTGTACAGAATGTGGCGTGAGGCAGCTTTCTTTTGCCTACATCAGTTTTAAAGACTTGGGAGAATTGCATCCCGATGTGCTCAATGATTTAGAGCAGCTTGATCTGATATGCCTCGATGATATTCACCTGCTGGCTGCCAAAGCCGACTGGCAGCGCGCCGTATTTGACCTGATTAATCGGGTCAAGGAAAGTGGCCATGCCAAGCTGTTGGTCAGCGCCTTGCAAGGTCCTGCCCAGTTACCGGTTGAACTGGCCGATCTGCGCTCGAGGCTGAGCTGGGGGCTGAGCTTTCACCTCAAGTCTTTAAGTGATGAGTTACGAACCGAAGCTCTGATTGTCAGGGCCCATCGTCGCGGCATGTTAATGTCGCTGGATGTAGCGCGCTTTTTACTTAATCACTGTCATCGGGACATGCCGACTCTGCTGAAAGTGTTGGATAAGCTCGACAATTCCAGTCTTGAAGCGCAGCGACGCTTGACCATCCCCTTCGTCAAAAAAGCCCTGGGGCTCTAATTATCGGCGCTTAAGCCTGGTGGATGCCACAGGTTTGGTCCGTTCATGGGTTGGGTTATTTTATTTTCTCCCACCTCTCTTGAACGTTGAGGCGCATCCTCTAGGACAAGATTATCCCACCAACTCTCATTGCGTCGCATCAATTGAGGACCTGGAAGCTGCAGTTGAATGGTCGTGGCATCTAGCTCAGGAAAAATGCTTTCCACCACTGCCTTTACTCTCGGACGAATAGCATCGCTGTTGTGGCGATTACGTTGTCCCCAACTGACCAGTGCCTGCGGGTTATTAAGGCTTGCCAGAATTCCTACATCAGCCTCTGCGCCTAGTCTGAGGGCCATCATGAAATGCTGAAAAGCCAGTGCAAAGTCCTCTCTTTCAGAGGTGTAGCTGTAGTAATCGGTAGCCACATCAGGGACGAAAAACTGCTCGATATCCATGGGCAGATAGGCTTTTTGGGTGGCAGTCGCCGCTTGCCCGGAAAAGCTGACCTGGGCCAGGCTGCGCATGGCCTCTGACTGCAATGCATATTGTTGACTGACGTGGCGCGAGGAGGGGGCGTTGGCATTACTGAAAGACAATGGGTTGTCACTCTCGCGAAGCCCCGCCCAGCGATGCCAGGCAAAATAATCGTTGGCATGGGCTAACTCGTGATACAGCAACCAGGTTAATTGCGCTTCCATATCCCTAAAGGCACGAGTTTGCCGAAGTGCGGCCGGGTAACTGACCAAAAAACTCTGCTGGTTCTTTACATACCGCCAGGGCATGGTAAAGGCCAAGTCCTTACCAAAATCCGTGCGGTAATCCGGCTGATCATTGAGCACATCACGTTGTGTTGGCGTTAGCCACAGATTAGCCGCGTCAAGGTAGATTGCACCTGTGGCCGTCCAATAAAAAGAGGGCCTGGTATCATAGGTGATGACAATAGCGGTGGTGGCTGCCAATAATTTAAGGATATCGGGCGCCGTTTCACTTTGCTCTAAAAAGCGTTTGAAGTTATCCCCCATCCAACGATGAGAAACCAGCAGCCTGTCCAAAACATCATCTATGCTGGGGTTGGGCTGTTTTGTACCAAGAAGGGGTAGGCGGGCGAAGCTGCAAGCGCTGGCCAGACGGTTGTTGTAAACACAGTCTTTTAAGGCGGCTGCATAAGGGCTGTCTGCACGATAAGGATGTACTTCTGAGGTGACGATACGACTGGCGTATTTAGGGAAAAAGCCCTCGCTGTTAATGTCGAGGTTCTTAACCAGTACATAGGCATTGTCGCTGACCTGCGAGCCATCATCTAAGGTGAGAGTGGCTTGCCACTGCATCAGGGTGTCGGCAGTGACCCTTGGCGCATCATAAAACAGCAAATGCTGAGGCCCACCATCTTGATTGTGGCTGGTTGTCACTGCGGGGCCGGAAACACGCTGCCAGGTAATAGCGGTGACCTGTTGGGGACCCGTGTAGTCGGCTCGTAAGGAAACTTTTGCGCCCTCGGCAACCACATGATCTAAGCGAAGATTGGCACTTGGCGTACTGGCCTGTTGTGCACTGAAGGAATATTGCGCATTTAGCTGCTGCCCACTTTGGCTTTGCAACTGTACTTCGAATACATAATTTCCGGCTTCTGGTATTTCAAAAGCGAGCACCTGACTTTGAGACGTCTGCATATCCACGGAGGGCCCGGCGTTTTGACGCCATGAAATGGATGCAAGTTCACCCTCAGAGAGTGCAATCAAGGCCACTGACTGGCCTTGTGTGACATCGGTTGGGCCCTGAATGCTAAGGCTGGGGGGAGGCGGTGGCTGCGAATCCCCGTCGCCACTACCGCTGTTACCGCCGCCACAGGCGGTGAGAATAAAAGGCAGCGCTATGGCAAACAGCCCGATTTTTTTCATGCTCTTATGACTCGCTTTCTTTGAGTTTCTTTAACCCCAGCCCCAACTCCCGGCCCCGCAACCTGGCATAAAAGGTACAGCCGATAAAGGCCAGTGAGGACAATAAAATTTCCAGTGCTGCATACCAGCGCTCACCTTCAACCGCATAAATACTGGTCAGGCCATGCATCAGATACAGCATCAGCACAAAATTGGCCCAGGCGTGAGTGTACGGCTTACCGGTAACAATCCCCCGCAGCGGCAATAAAAGAGGGAGTACGTAAATCAAGGCAATAAAAGTGACCGAGTAACCGATGCCCTCACTCAATAAAAAGTGCCACAGCGGCACCCAAATCACGAGGCCCAAATAAGAAAAAAGGGCCAGAAATCGCAAAAATTTAGTCAGTGGTGCCATGCTCATTGTTTCTCCAAATTTTTTGCGATGTTTGCCAGCCTTCTACCTAAAGCGAGGCAAATACGTTGTTCATCATGTTCAAGCGCCGGGTTATCTTGCAATCCGGCAACGTGGGAAGCACCATAGGGACCGCCTCCACTATGCGTACTGTTGACCTCTGGAACGCTGTAAGGGACGCCCAGAATCAGCATGCCATGGTGCAGTAATGGCAGCATCATGCTCAATAGTGTCGACTCCTGTCCGCCGTGCAGACTGCCTGTCGAGGTAAATACGCAAGCAGGTTTGCCGGTCAGGGCGCCTTGTAGCCATAAGTTACTGGTGCTGTCCCAAAAATATTTCATGGCACTGCACATATTGCCAAAGCGGGTTGGACTGCCAAAGGCGAGGGCGCAGCAGTGGCGTAAATCCTCCTCGCTGACATAAGGGTCGCCATCATTGGGCACGGCAGGTTGCGCTTGACCGATGTGATCGCTCACCGGCGCAACGGTGCGAAGTCTCGCTTCTAACCCTGACTCCTCGATGCCCTGAGCGATCTTATAAGCCAGGTTGCGGGTGCTGCCGCCGCGGCTGTAATAAAGAACCAATACATAGGCCATCAGAGGATTTCCAGCACCTGTTCAGGTGGACGCCCAATGCGTGCTCTCTTGCCATTGATCACCACTGGACGCTCTAACAGAACAGGGTGCAGAACAAGGGCTTCCAGCAACTGCTCTTCACCGGCATCGGCAAGGGATAACTCCTTATATAAATCTTCTTTGGTGCGCATCATTTCCCTGAATGAGGCCAAGCCAAGGTTATCCCTAAGAGCCTCTAACTGCGCCTTGTTCAGTGGCGACTTTAAGTATTCCACGACTTGCGGGCTGATGCCTTTTTCTTCGATTAGTGCCAGTGTTTGGCGGCTTTTAGAGCATCTGGGGTTATGCAGAATTTGAATTTGTGACATGCTTTTCACCAATTAAACGTCCGTAGTGACGGCATTTTAGCGATTGGACCGGATGGAGGACAGACTTTGCGGCAAAATCTCATCGCCTTGACCATAGGTTTATTGGCACTAGGCGCCGGCCTGGTCAGTTATGATTGGCATAAAGCAGACTTTTCCACCCTCGGGGGAGAGCAATACCACTGGTCAGAACTGCAAGATCACTACGTGGTCATCAATTACTTTGCCGAATGGTGTGCTCCCTGTTTACGAGAGTTGCCCGAACTCAATGCTTTTGCAAAGGGTATTGGTGACAAACCGGTGAAGTTATTTGGGGTGAGTTTTGATCCTCTTAACAAAGAAGCGCTGCAGGATTTGGCGACACGCTACAATATTGAATTTGAACTGGTGCTTCCAGAGCCGCTACCCAATCTTCCTAATCCAATGCCCAAGGGGTTACCTGCCACTTTTATTATCGGGCCTGATGGCAAAGTGGCTAGGCAACTCTTAGGGGAGCAAACCAGTGACGGTTTGTGGCAAATCCTGACCCAGTTACAAGCTCTTTAAGCGATTTTCTTCTTCGCGTAGTTGCTCAATGCGGGCTCTGATACGCTGCTTTTCCAGAGTGCTTTGGGCAGTGTAATTATATGCCGTTTGAAGTTCATCGATGGCTCGGGGATAAGCCGCTACCAGGGCATATAATTCGGCTTTGGTTTGGTGCATCTCCATCATTTTTCGACTCTCACCGTAAGCATCGGTAAGAAGCTGATAGGTCAGCAGGTGTTCTGGATTGACCAGCAAATAGTCTTTAAGCAGACGGACAGCTTCATCATGTTGTTTGTTTTTGATCAAAGCATTGGCCAGGTTTAGCACCAGCACGCGATTTCTTGGCTGACGCTCTGACTGAGCCTGAAGCGCCTCGATAGCTTGTTGATATTGTTTTTTCTCGATCGCGATATCGGTGAAGGTATCCAGGTAGAACAGATTTTCAGGTGCCTCTTGCCTGAGTTCAGAGATCAGCATTTCGGCTTCATCCAATTTTTCGGTCGCCAGCAACGACAGGGCGAGTCCGTACTTGGCTGCTTGCACGGTTACCGGATGCCTGGCTTCTTTAAGCCAGTCACGGAAACGTTGGATGTTAAGTTCCTGATTTTCACCATAGCGTGCCTGTAGCCTGGCTTTTACCAACTGAAAAGACAAACTAGGGCCAAGATTGACATCAGGATAGTCGCTTTGGCGTGCTCTGACATCGGCAACTCGGCTCTCAGGTAAAGGGTGAGTCATTAAAAAAGCGGGTGGTTTGGATTGATGACGGTACTTGGCCGCCAATTTTCCAAAAAAGTTGGCCGAGGCGGCAGGATCATAGCCGGCTCTGTAGAGAATATCGATGCCAACCCGATCCGCTTCTTTTTCATTACTTCTGGTGTAATTGATGGCCGCCTGCTGTGCTGCGGCAGAGCCTGCACTGATAGCGGCTATACCTGCCTCCGGGTTAGACATGGCCAGCAATATTCCACCCAAAGCCGACACTAACTGCAGGGGAGATGCTTTCTGCTGGGCTTCAATGCTACGCGCTATATGCCTTTGCGTAACGTGTGCAATTTCGTGGCCAATCACCGAGGCTAACTCGCTCTCGGTGTCGGCCTCAATAATCAACCCTGTATGCACGGCAACATGCCCTCCAAAGAAGGCGAAGGCGTTAATTTCTTTATTGGCTATCAGGAAAAACTTAAATGGAAACTTAGCGTTGTCGGCCTGAGCAACCAAGCGATTGCCCAAATCCTGGATATATTCTTCTAAAAGCGGATCGCCTACCAACGGGGCACGGGAGCGCAATTGACGCATCAGGGCCTGGCCGATTTGCAGTTCCTTGTCGATGCTGATGGCATTGGAGGCAACCACACCGATTTCCGGCAAGGTGTTCTTATCATTTGACACTTTAACTTGTGCAACAGAAGGAAGGCTTAGCAGACAACAGATCAACAAGGGGCGATACATAGATTCACTTATTCCGTCTAGGGACTGTTTTGAGACAGCGGGTTAGCTTTTAGTTCCGCTTTGAGCTTTTGTTCTATCAAGTGGGCGAAGTCATCGCCGAAATTACCGGCAATTTCGCTGATGCGCTGACCATCGTCTTTGACAATAAGAACATGGGTGGAGAGTTCCAATACCACCCTTTCTATCACGTAATGGGCAAATTTGACTAGTGCGCGGTCCGCTTTGTCGCCCTGGGTATAGGCATAGTGAACGAACTCGACCAGTTTGGGCACCCTGAGCAATATACGCATGCCGTTGGGATCCCACACCTTGAACTCCATTAGTGGATGGTCTTTAACGTACTGATCCACCTCTTTATCCAAAGCCAGGGGGAAACAGCGGACTTCATAGCCCATCGTGGATACGCGGCGGTACAGTGCCAGACGAGGATGATGTTTTACATTAATGGTGCCGTCAGGGAGTTCTTCGCCTTGCAGTCGCTCGAGTTCCCAATTACGTCTGTCAATAATGCGCCGAAAAGCATTATCAAAGCCATGGCTGAACAAGCCGTCCAGTTCACCGAGTGTGCTGGAAACCATATGAAAAAAGGGGGGCAGCTCTCCCCAGTTAAGTTCCTTCTTGATGCGGATAATATCCTTCAGTGCTGAATCTGTCATACTGTGCCGAATTGCGTTCCTTATACAGACATCATACTGCCATTTTGCCCTTTAAGGTATGTCCAGTCATCGCCTGTTAATGTGATACATCACATTAACAGGAACAGTTCCCTTGATCATGGTGCTGGCTAGGGCAGATAATGGCGCAGACTTTATTAATGCACATTTTGGTGCGCCATAGTCTCAAGACACACCACCACAAAACCTAAATATCTGCACTTTGAGGAAACATGTTAGAGCTATTCAGCGGATGGTATAAGCGTAAATTTTCTGACCCCGATGCGGTGACACTGCTGCTTATCCTGGTGTTTTCATTTGCCTTGCTGATTTTCTGGGGCGATATGATGGCTCCTGTGCTGGTGGCGGTGGTGGTGGCCTATTTGCTCGAATGGCCAGTGTCCAAGCTCGATAGCATGGGGATGGGCCGCACCTGGGCGACAAGCCTGGTGATCTTACTATTTGTCGGGCTAACCGTATTAGCCTGTATCGGGTTGTTGCCAGTGGTATGGCGACAGGGCACAAACCTGTTAAGGGAATTACCGGCGATTTGGGCAGAAGCACAGATGTGGCTGTCTTCTTTGCCTGATCGCTATCCGGGTCTGCTGAACCGGCATGATATTGAAAATGCCTTGGCCGGAGTTAATGATCGGGTCATGGGTCTTGGACAGAACCTGCTTTCTGCTTCTCTGAGCTCCTTGGTCAGCCTGGTGGCACTGATGATTTATTTCATTCTGGTGCCGCTGATGGTGTTTTTTATGCTCAAGGATAAAGGCGAGTTGCTGACGAATGTGTCCAGAGTTTTGCCTAAAGACAGACGTTTGATAAAGCAAGTCGGGCTTGAGATGAACGTGCAGATAGTCAATTACATACGCGGTAAGGTCATTGAGATCCTCATCGTTGGTACAGTGTCAGCGGTGACATTTGCAATGATGGATCTGCGTTTTTCACTGCTGTTGGGGGTATTGGTAGGGTTGTCCGTGCTTATCCCATATATCGGTGCCGCGGTGGTCACCTTTCCTGTCGCCGCGGTGGCGCTATTTCAGTGGGGGCTGGAGCCTCAGTTTTGGTATCTGATGATAGCCTACGGCATTATACAGGCGCTTGATGGCAATCTGCTGGTGCCTTTACTGTTCTCTGAGGCCGTTAGTCTTCACCCCGTCTATATCATCATCGCCGTGCTGTTTTTTGGTGGTCTGTGGGGATTCTGGGGCGTGTTTTTTGCCATTCCGCTGGCGACCCTGGTAAAGGCGGTATTCAACGCGTGGTCAGAAAAAGCAGCAATAAAGCAAGAGGTGGCGCAGGGTTGATATCAATCGACTGCGCCAACGAGTTCTAAGCTAAGGATTCCAGAACTACTTGGTGATGATCTTTGGTTTTGAACTTATCAAAAACTTTGGCTACCTTGCCTTGCTCATCGATTAAGAAGCTGATGCGGTGAATGCCATCGTATTCCTTACCCATAAATTTCTTGGGTCCCCAAACGCCAAAGGCTTCCGCTACCTTATGATCTTCATCGCTGAGTAGCCTAAAGTTCAGACCTTCTTTCTCAACGAATTTTGTCAGGCGAGAGACAGGATCCGGGCTGATACCAAGCACAACGACGTTTTTATCAGAAAGATCTGCCTGACAATCACGCAGTCCCTGGGCTTGCACTGTGCAGCCAGGGGTCATGGCTTTGGGATAAAAATAAACAAGTACCTTTTTACCTTTCAAGTCCTGCAGATTGACGGTATTACCCTTGTCATCTGTGAGACTAAAATCCGGGGCGCTCTGGCCTTCTTTTATTCTGTTCATGTGCTTCCTCAGTGCTTAAGTTTGATGGTTCCCTGTAAGCCAAGACTGGCTAAGCGTTCACTAAAAGCCGGTGAAACACGCTCAATATCTGATGTATCTGGCATGCTGACCACCATATTGCAGCGAATCATTTCTGATTGAGTGTCGCTGTCAGTATAAGTATTCAGCCGAAATGCGGTAATAGTCACATTAACGCTGGCGAAAAAGGCGGTGATATCGCGCAGTACGCCCAAAGCGTCAAGCCCGGAAAACTCCACATCGGCCAGAGACAGCAGGTCTTGTTTACAGTGCTGCTTGGTACGCTTCATCATTGACAGCAGATCATTTTGCTGACAGACCTGGGGCAAGGTCATTTCCGCTTTGGTAATGGCACTTTGCGTACCTTCCAAAATCATGGTCAGTGAAAAGTCCAGACCGTAGACAGCTTGGCGGCTGTCCAGGATATTGCAGTTGCAAGCCCCCACGGCCGCAGCCAATGTGCTGAGTATGCCAATTTTGTCAGTACCGAGAATGGTGACGATTAACTGCTGCTTCATATGAGTTACGCAATACTGTAGGAGGCGCCGAAGTCTACCATAACAGTCGATATTCTCTACAGTTGATTGGTTTTGTTGAAAACTCTGAATAGGTTGTTCAGGAAGGTTTAACTATTTTCGCCAGGAGGGGAATCGCCGCTTGTGTTTGGCAGGTGAGGTCATTACCATTATGCCCTTAAAATTGGGGGGCGAGAATGTTCAAAGGCAGTGTGGTGGCGTTGGTCACGCCGATGGCGGATAACGGCCAAGTTGATTATGAAACGCTGAAAAATCTGGTCGAATTTCACATCAATGCAGGCACTGACGGAGTGGTCGCAGTGGGGACCACCGGAGAGGCCTCAACCCTTCCTTTCGATGAACATATCAAAGTGGTAGCCAAGATCGTTGAATACAGCGACCGACGTGTGCCGGTGATTGCCGGTACCGGTGCCAACTCTACCTCGGAAGCTATTGAGCTCAGTCAGGCTTCTGCTGGGGTTGGGGTTGATGGGGTACTCAGTGTTGTGCCTTATTACAATAAGCCTCAACAGCGTGGCCTGGTGGCGCATTTCAATGCGGTTGCCGATGCCACTGACCTGCCAGTCCTTCTGTACAACGTGCCCGGACGTACCGTCACCGATCTGCTGCCTGACACTGTTGTTGAGTTGGCCAAACACCCCCAGATTATTGGCCTTAAAGAAGCCACCGGCGACTTAAAGCGTTTGCAGGTATTAAAATCCAAACTGAGTGACGATTTTATCCTGCTCAGTGGTGATGATCCCACCGCCTGTGAATTTATGCTGCAGGGCGGTCATGGGGTGATCTCTGTTACTGCGAATATCGTTCCCGCCATCATGGCCAAGCTCTGTCAGTTGGCCACCAGTGGCAAGGCAGAAGAGGCGAGGGCTCTGGACGCTACTATTGCCGCGTTACACCACGCTCTTTTTATCGAACCCAATCCTGTGATGCCTAAGTGGGCGCTCTATAAAATGGGGTTGATGCCAAGCCCGGCACTTCGTTTACCCTTGGTGTTACCGGAACAAATTCATCAAAACGCCATCGAACAAGTCATGAAAAACATCGGCGTATTGTCATAAGGAGTTTTAATGAGCCGTAATGCTCTGTCAGTATTGGTGTTGGTGGGTGTGTTGTCAGCGTGCACCACACAGCAAGAAAGGCGAATTGCCAATGGCGATTTCCGTTATCTGGATGAACAGCAACGGGTGAATGTCAGGATCCCTGAGAATCTGTCCAGCCCTGCTTTCACCAAGGACTATGCCATTCCAGCCCTAGGTGAGCAGGCACCGCGCCAGCTAATCGGCGATAAGCTGGAAGTCAGGTCACCAGCCTTGGTATTGCCCCTGGTAACCGGCTCTCATGTGGAAGAAGGAAAACGTTCTGCCACTGTATTTTTCGACCAGGTGGACGATTCCACACCACTGGACACGGCTATCTGGAATTCCCTGATTAGCTTTCTGGATGAGCAAGGCATTGGCGTTGACACCTTTGATAAACAACAAGGCTTGCTGTTGACCGACTGGATGGTCGCCACAGAAGAGGAAGGCAGTTGGTACAGTTGGACCAAAACTGAGCGTGAACTGGGACGTCGCTTTGAATTCAAACTCAATCTAAAGCCCCACGGCCGTACAGCCTCCCTGGATGTATCCTTGCGCGACTATATGGAAACCCGCGGTGACAAGGTGATTTCCAGTGCCGATTTAGATTCAGAAGCTGTGCGTCGTAACGAAGTCGAAGTGCTGAATAGTGTTATTGGCCACTATCAGCAGCAACTGCAACTGGCCGATGCCAAGCGTATGCGACTGATTCGTGAAGGTATGGAAATGGAGATGGGCTTCAATGCCAATGGCGATCCAGCCTTTATCGTGTCCGGTGATTATGATTTGACTTGGACGCGCCTGCAGCTGGTATTGCGTAAGCTAGGCTTCAACGTTAAGGATTTGGATAAATCTAACGGTTTACTATTCGTCAAGTACGAAGGGCCACAGAGCAGTTGGTGGAGCCGCTTGTGGGGCAACGATGATAGTTTGCCGCTGGATCAGGAAGAATATCGTCTCCAGGTAAATCGTCAGGGAGGCGTTACTGCCGTGACGTTCATGGATGAAGAAAGCAAACCCTTGGCAGCCGATTTGATGACTCAGCTTTATAACCCGTTTTCCCAGACCATGGCCGATGATGATCTGGATATTTAACCCTAAACTCAAGAGAACCTGATAATGGAAAAGCGCGCCGAACTTTACCGTGGTAAGGCAAAAACCGTTTATGCAACCGATGATGCCTCACGTTTGATCCTGCACTTTCGCAATGATACGTCGGCATTTGATGGCCAAAAGATCGAGCAGCTTGATCGTAAGGGCATGATTAACAATAAGTTTAATCACTTTATCATGAGCAAATTGGCAGAAGCCGGTATCCCCACTCAGGTTGAAGCGTTGCTTTCTGACAATGACTCCTTGGTTAAAAAGCTGGATATGATCCCGGTCGAGTGCGTGGTACGCAACCTGGCGGCTGGCTCCTTGGTGCGTCGTCTGGGTGTCGAAGAAGGACGTGAACTGACACCTCCAACCTTTGAGTTCTTCCTTAAGAATGACGCATTGCATGATCCCATGGTCAACGAATCCCACATTAAAACCTTTGGTTGGGCAACTGAAGCGCAAATCGCGCGAATGAAGGAGCTCACCTATAAGGTGAACGATGTGCTCAAAGCGCTGTTTGACAAAGCTGGACTGTTGCTGGTGGATTACAAATTGGAATTCGGCCTGTTCAATGGTGAAATCACCTTGGGCGACGAGATCACCCCTGATGGCTGCCGTCTGTGGGATAAAGAGACCCGCAAGAAGCTGGACAAAGACCGTTTCCGTCAAGGCCTCGGCGGCGTTGTTGAAGCTTATGAAGAAGTTGCCCAGCGCCTGGGTATGTCTTTGTAAAAGAGATACCTCTCTGGAATGACTAAAAAACCTGCCAAGTGCAGGTTTTTTTATGGGCATCCACTTTCCCCTTTTGGCTGCCCGCATTCTGCCGACGTTCAAAAACGCTCATGACCTTTTGGTATGGAAAAAATCTGGGGAGAAGGTCAATGCTATCAACCATTGTCATCTCCGAGTTACAGCGGATTGCTCTGGGAAGCCAGGTTGGAGATGTCTGCTATATGACGCATTATTCATAAAAAAGGCCACCCGAAGGTGGCCTTAACACTATCCTAATTTACCAGTCTTAGGCAGTCTTGCGACGGCGCAGCCAGGTAAGTGGCAGAAGCAACAAGGACAACCAGCCCATCGAGCCACCGCTGCTGCCTTCATCGGAGACAACGGGTGGAGTGACGTTCTGCAGGTTAACCGTAGAATTTGCCGAAACGCTCTCTTTGCCGTCAGAAACAGTTACCTGGAATACCAGTTGACTGTTAGCGGTGATAGAGGGGGGGGTGATACTCAGGGTTGCAGTATTGGCATTGGACAAGGTGGCAGCTGGGCCGCTTACCTGGGTCCAGCTGTATGTCAGCGAGTCACCGGCGTTACGATCGGTTGCTACCGCTGTAATGGTTCCAGCCTGGCCCTCAGTCATAGACAGGGATGCAGGAACCGTCAGCTTAGGCGCCGAGTTGTCGCAAGCAAAGCTATCACCGGCTACCACATCGGAGAATACGCTGGTTAAAACATTACTGAAGGTAACATTATCAATCCACCATCCGAAGTCAGTAGCGTTAGTATCGGTGGCAATGCGGAAGCGCAACTGCGCACGGTTACCGTTTAAGGCTGAACCAAAGTTAATACGCTCCATGTTGCCCCATGGATTGCGGCCAGTGAAAGTGGGGCGGTTCTGCAGAGCCTGTGAGGTGCTTTCAATCAGCTCACCCACATAGCCCACATCAAATACGCCACCCATTTCCGTCACGTCAACCCATTCGCCGTCGTTGATACGAATTTCAACGACACCGCCGTCATAATCTTCTTCAATACCATAGAAGTGCCAGAAGCTAACTTCGAAGTTACCACCGTAGCCGATTTGGAATGGCTTGGTCTCAATGGCCACATCGGATTGGAAGCCATTGTTGTTCAGGAACAGCGTCTGCTCGCCCAGGTCGTAACCGAAGCTGGCGAAGAAACCCACGTTACCGCCGTTATCCACATCCAGGGTGCCTTCGGCCATGTCGCCGCCGAACATAACGTTTTCACGCCAGTCGTTGAACAAGGACACGGATTCCATGTCATCTGTGGCTTTGCCGCCCACAGGTGCACGGTCTTCAAAGTCCATGTTCACGGTGGTGGCAATTGCAAGGCTGCTGGCTTCAACGATTTCATCGTTTTCGGCCAACTCCGGGAACTGCACTTCAATAACCAATTCGTCAGCCGTGTCAGCATCATTCAGGGTCATCTTAATGGCGCCACTGGCGGCGTTTTGGAATGGCGCCATATCACCGAAGGTGATCAAGCCGTCATTCTCAAAAGTCACATCATGGCCACTGGTCACCACCAGTTGGCCTTGAACGCCAGAGAGCATCTCACTACCCACATTTCTGATAGTAACGCTTACTGTACCGGTTTCACCTTTATCCAGAATGCCGTCATTGGAGCAGAAGCCCAGTTCAACACCATCATAAGTTTCATTGATGCTGAAATCTGCTACCTGATAAGTCGCCAATTGGGTCTTATCAGATTCCACTACGCCCTGCAGGTTTGTGCTGTAACGTGCTGGAGACACAGCGCCCAAGCCCATGCCACGTTTAGCGAAAGCACCCAAAATCAACGCATAATCGCTGGTGCTGTTAGCATAAGCAGCCGCCAGGATAGCATCACGGGCTTCGGTGTAGGTGGGGGCAATTGGGGTTAGCTTGTAACCGGCAATCAGGTAATCGGCCATGCGCTTCTGCGCTTCTGAGAAGCCATGTTCGTTAATGAGCGCAACATAGCTTTCCCATAGCATGGTGGCCCAAATTTCACCTGCAGCATGAGGTGAAGCCACACTGGTACCTGGGATACCGATATCGCCACCTGCACCTTCAGTGATATGGCGGAAGCTCAGGCCATTGATGCTCATATCTGTGGTGTAAGGCAGACGGCGGATACCACGGTAGAAGTCTTCCACATAGGTACCGGTCGCGTAAGGACGCTGGAACATATCGTTACCATCAAGGTTGATATCTTCTTCTTTAACAATAAACATCAAAGAGTGGAAATCACCCCAGCCTTCACCCATGGCACGACCCTGGAAGTTGATCAAACCGGATGAGTTACCCACTAAACGGTTACTGATGTAGTGTCCCCATTCGTGGGCAATGATGCCGTTGTCGAAAGAAGAATCTTTCAGGGCAAAGTCATTGAACATCTCAACGGTAACGGTATCGCCGGCACCTAGCAGGTCATAGATGCTGTGACCTTCCTCATAGTTCAGACCAATGCTGGGGATGGTAACCCGAGAGTCAGAGCCGCCCATTGGGGCAGGTGTACCATTGTTGGCATTGTTCACGACCAATACGCCGGTAGCCCCTGCATTCTGGGCATTGAGAACCTTGGAAGCAAAGGTACAGCCTCCACGGTCAATCATCACAATCTTACCGGCCAGATCATCACCATTGACGGCCGGCTCACAGCCGTCTGTCACGGTGCCAGTACCATCATCAATCACAGCCACTTCGCCGGCAACGTCAGAATATTGCTGTGGGCCAAATGACGCCACTTGGCTGGAGAGTAGCAAACCAATGCTATCGTGTGACGTTACTACAGCACCAAAGTTTTCACCGACAACCGCGTCTTTGCTGGTATACAGGTATTGCTGCATACGCGGACTGGCACCGTCTGCTGGGGTGGACATATTGGCGTTGTTAAGACCCGAGTAGTCCTGGGCTTGCACTTCTAGCGGATCGCCTTCCACACCGCCACGGCCATAGTTAGATAACTGGGCGTTACCGGCAGCTTCATCAAAGCCGTGGTCATAGAAGAAGTCATGCAGGAAGTTGTTCATAAAGAACATATTAACGATGGCAGCTTTACGGTTGTTAAAGCTGCTGGCACCCTCCTCACCTTTGAGCTGATAGTCAAAAGTATTGTTTGAGGTGACTTCGGCAGTAAAATCTCCCTCAGTAAAGCCTTGGGGAGCAACCACGTCGGCATAGGCAAAAACGTTATTACCTGATGTTATGGTGGCATCATCAGCCAGCCAAGGGTCCTGAGTGCTGATTCTGCCATAATGCGTCAAAGACACCATGGGCGCATCCAGGATCTCTGTCTTATCTACCTGATTGGCGGATTCTGCCGGCAGCACATTACCGTGAGGACCTTCCCACGGATAGCCATCTTGGTCTGCATAAACACGGTAGTGGAAGTCTGCAGCATGGGATTGCAGATCCTTACGGAACAGTACCTTGCCGGAACTGGCCTCAATCACGTAGCTGTGATAATCGCTTTCCAGACTACCTTTGTCAGCCAATTGCACTTCTACATAATAGGCGGCAACCAATTCGCCTTTAAGTTCAAAGAACACTTTCTTGGCTCTAGGCTGGCCGATAACTTCTTTGCTGGCGTCACTGGATTCTGCGTGATAGACCACATAGCCGGAGGCATCTTTGGATTTCACCAGGCTGACATCTACATTGCCAAGTTCCTTAAAAGCTTTTTCAATGGCTTGCTCAGGAGATTGGAAATTGGCCAGCAGGGCAAATGATTGCTTGTTGGACAGCCCATCGGCAAAGTAACCAGAGCCAGCAACCAGATTGTACTCCCGGTCCATCATCACATTGTATTCACGGTTGAATACTTCGATGTCATGCACCGTCTGTTTATACTTGGCAACAATGGCACCGCGATTGGTGTCATGCAGGTTTGCTAACTCTGCTTTTACTGTGGCATTTTTGCTGGTACTCATGCCGGTCAGCGCATTGAGATAATAGCCTGCCGCATACTGGCTTTGCTGCTCTGGTGCGATCAACGCCATATCAGGTTTGGCTTGTTCTACACCGCCCCAGACAAAAGTGGCTTTGCCTAGCTGGGCATCGAACTGGCTTTTGGCACCTGAACGGGTAGGCTGCTCCGCTAACTGTTTTTGTGAACTAAAGGCAATGGATACCTTTGAAGACTGACTTGTTGCATCGAAAAACACGCCCTGTTGAGGGCTTGCCATTGCCACTGAGCCGAGGCCCGCAGTCATAGCAGAGGCGACCATAGTGGCGAGTATGGTTGGACGAAATCTATTCATTATTATTCCCTTTCCTATTGTTAACAGCTCTTACCGGATCAAGCACACCAAAGGTGTACCCAGGCAAGGCAAGTAGGTGATATAACGCGAACTACCGATCATTTGCAATGCAAAATTTACATTTACACACACAAAAATATGAATAAATGCTGATACACTCCGACTCCGTTTACACTTCAGAAAGTAGAAGGAAATTATCGAGATGTTTGGATTTCGAGCGAGGAACACAGGATGGTTGCTGCCAGGGGTTATATTGCTGGTGTCTTGTGCAAAACAACCACCTGCGGAAACAGTCGTGCTGGAAGAACAACAAGACAAGCCTAAAGCCGTTGAAACGTCAACCAAAACCACTGTGCCAATAATGTCATCTTTAGACAAAAAGCCTTCGCACCTGCTTATCAATGGAGTAAAGATGAGGGTGACATCTCTGCCATTAAAAGTAGGAGATAAAGTCTTCGACACCTCTGTTCAGCAATGGGCAACGGTAAATGGTTTGTTGGTTGTGAAAAGTAGCGATAAAGCGCTTATAGGATCATTATGCATTGCACCATGCTCTCTGAAAGAACTGGCGACTGGTACCTACCAGTTTGATGCAAAAGACGCTGAAGATTTTGCTGCATTTTATGAAAAGCTGAAACAACAGCCATCCCTAACAGCTCTGGAATTACAATTGACATACCATGGTGCTGGCGCTCCAGAAGAGCTTTAATTAGTCGGCCGGCTAATCTGTTCGAAGTAGAACAAAAAAACCGATGAATGTGTTCATCGGTTTTTTTTTGCTACCAGCTTATCAGGCAAACTACCTGATAAGCTGTTTAATGCAGACGCCTTTATGAGGCCTTTCTGCGTCTTACCCACAGTAGGGGCAGCAATAACAAAGATACCCAACCCAGTGAGCCTGAGCTTCTGCTCTTCTCATTCAATACCACAATAGTCGCGGTTTGGGTTGTGGTCGCTTTGCCGTCACTTACTGAAACAGTCAGTGTTACTGGTGTATCTGCAGATACACCAGATGCAGCCAAAGTATAGTTTGGTGCACTGCCACTGATCTGTACCAGGTTGGAATCGACACTGACCTCATAAGTCAGCGCGTCACCATTTGGATCCTGCGCGTTAACACTCAGAACATAAGTGCTCAGTTCCATCATCTGAGTCGGAGCATTGGTGCTGATTACAGGTGGACCTTCCACTTGAATCTCTGTTGCCACTGCGGCAGAGGTTGCCTTAGTTCCAGGTGTGTCAGGCAGGCTTGAAAGTACCTGAATGCCCAATGGGCCGCCGGCATTGTCTTCGTCTATTTGTACGGTAAAGGTCAATTGCTTATCCCCTTCAACCGCTTGCAGATAGAGACAGATCATGCGGTTATCCACGATGTCGGCCTCGATGCTACCAACCGATGGCACACCCTCTACAGGGGATACATGGTAGTAAGTGGCACCAGTGTTACCTGAGCCGCTTTCATAGCCAATGGAAACAGGCAATCCATCACCAATATGGTGAGTGACATTGTCATAGGCGAAGATAATGTTAGGTTCGCCCTCTGCCGGTGAATTATTGAAGATAACTTCAAAATCCAACACATCATTGACACCCTGATCAGCGTAGTAAGACATCATGTCATCATACTCAAGGATGGTCCATTTAGAGCCGGCAGTGGCTACTGACAGGGTAGAGCCGTTGTCGACATCAAACACCATGTCACGCCAGAACGGAGCGACCAGCCCATTGGGCGCGGTAGCATCTGGCATTAGCTGGTTAGTCCATGGCTCTGAACCTACGTTAGTGTTGCCAAGCAGCACAAAACCATCGTCGGTGAGGGTCACGCTTGAATACAGATTACCCAAGAAGTAGGCCCCAACGTTGTAGGTGGCAGTGGTGCTATCGCCGTTGGCGCTGCCCGGGGTAATGCCAAATGCGGCAAGATCCAGATATTCATTGCCGGTGAAAGGCGCAACACACTGGGCGTCTGAGGCATTGGTGGTCATATTGTAGCTTGGCTCCACACCCAACAAACTGGGCTGTAGAATTTCCCAGCTCAGGGTATTACCAACCAACTCACCTTCAGGTGAGACGCTGTCCGCTACCAGGCTGACACCTGCGGGTAAATTCACTTCAAGCAGATAATTGCGATCTTCTGCTGTGTAGTTGCCTGCAAGGTCCACCGTAAAGGTTACCTGGTCACCAGCAACCAGTCGTTGCGTTGTATCAGCATCTGAAGAGAGTCGGACATCATCTTCGCCTCTGATCAGATCTACTGACAGCAAACCAAGATTGCCAGCCAGTTCAGCGCTGCTGCCTAAATCAACCGCACCGTATACCAAATCACCAGGCTCCATGGCCAGGTTCCAGCCAAGTCGAAGTTCAAACTCCTCCAAGGCGGTTACAGCTGAAGGTCCGGTTACTGTCAGATTATTATTCAGATTTCCGTCAATCACCGTATGGGCCAGGGTGAAGGCATCTTCTGCATCCTCTGCGCTGGCTTGCCAGTTTTGCACTAATACCCAGTAATTGCCGGCGGCAGGATTTAGCAGGTCGACTTTCTCAAGGGCGCTACCTGTGGCACTGAAAGCCACCAGTTCGGTTTCCTGAGCCACTCCATCACCGTTTTCATCAAGACCAACCCACAGATCGAGATCCGGAGATTCGCTGAAGATAGTCTCTACGACCAAACGCTTGGCACCCTCAGGCACTTCCAGCAGGTAGCTCTTAACACCATCTTCCACATCGTCGAAGACATCGCCGTTGTCACTGTCCTGAACAACTGTTGCGTCTTCCTGTGTGGCTTTCACCAAACCGTATGAGCGTACAGTCAGATTCGTGATTTCAAGCGCCTGTAGTCCGGTTAGTAAGTAGCTGTCGGCATCGCGATGCGCTTCCAGTTCAACCTTGCTGGGCAAGTTGCCATTGGTAGGTTTAACCGCAATCGGCATACGCAGAGTTTCTGCATCACCGGCTAGTACCAAATTACCGAAGGCCCAGACATCAGACTCTGCCAAAGAGGCATCCACGTGTACTTCGATTTGCTGTTCCTGACCTGCTGTCAGCGTAAAACTGGCAGGACTGAACGTCACATCAAGACCACTGGACATAGTCTCACTGGAGACAGACCAGCTGCCGTCTTTGGTGGCTTTCACGGTTCTGGTCCATGAACAAGCACCCACACAACGCGCATTAGCCATCGACGGCAAGTTCAACGCTTTAGGATCGCCACCTTCAGCCGGATCGGCAGCAAGGTATTCGTCGATGCTGATATCCATCAACAGACCAATAGAGGCGGCGGCGCCAACGTTGGCCATACCCGAACCCATATCAAAGAAATCAGACGGCGTAACGCCATCGTCTTTGAGGGTGTTCTGATTGGCTGTCAACATCAATGCAGACTGGATTTCTGCTGGGGTCCAGCTTGGGCGGGCACCTTTCAATAGGGCAGCTGCACCAGCAATATGCGGCGAGGCCATTGAGGTACCTTGCAGGAAGGCAAAATCAGATGGGTCGGGTATCTCCTTGAATCCTTCCGGCTGATCGTCTGCATAAGCTGCCCAAATAGCCAAGCCAGGGGCAGCAATGCTTGGTGTGATAACATCTTCCAGAGAGTTATTAGGCCCTCTGGATGTAAATCCTGCTGCAATATTGCCTAGAGCGGGATCGTTAGTGATATAGCTGGCCGTAATGGTCGCCATATGACCAGTTCCACTGGCAACCCAGGCTTTCAACGCATCACCAGAATCTGCATCGATATGGATTGCTGGCAACACATGATTGTCTGCTGCAACGGTGTTTGAGCCACCCTGAATGTTAGCTAGCACCAAACCGCCGGCACCGCCTGCATCGACGTTTTTACCTTTGTCTACTCGAGCAATAGTGCCGCGGTCGCATATAACGATTTCACCGCTGAAAGTACCTTCAGGGAAAGGTTGCAAACATTGTGCAGGATCTCCCTCTGGATCGTTGGCGTTGGGGTAATCAC
Source organism: Aliiglaciecola sp. CAU 1673 (assembly GCF_029223185.1). Classification (GTDB taxonomy): domain Bacteria; phylum Pseudomonadota; class Gammaproteobacteria; order Enterobacterales; family Alteromonadaceae; genus Bowmanella. Next base: position 44,512 of record NZ_JARHUG010000004.1, on the reverse strand, counting down.
CAGCATATACAATAGAGGCAGTAATGCCGCCGGTTTGTGCCAATCCAGTTATGGCTTCTGGCGCTTCGGTGTCACCACCGCTGAAATCTTTCAGCTCTTTTGGCGTGCTGGAACGATCGTGGCTATAAGCTGCTACGGTCAACACCCAAGGAGCGGCGGCATTAGATGAGGCTGTCTCAGGATCCGGACCGTCATTACCAGCAGAGTTAGCAACCACAATACCGGCTTCACGGGCGCTCAAAAATGCCTGACCCTTGGAGCCTTCCCAAGGTGAAAGGTTAGCAGCACCGATGGAGTGATTCAGTACATCTACGCCATCAACAATGGCTTGCTCAACTGCAGCCAATACCAGGGTGGTGGGGCAGCCAGAGAAACCGATGGCATCTTGCTCACCTGGGCGACATACCTGGTAGCTGATAACGTTGGCATGGGGCGCAACACCTGACATGCTGGGGAAGCTAAAGTCTGGATTCGGTGTGCCATTGGCATCCAGTAAGGGCACATCCAACAGCACGTTACCGGCAGCGGTACTGGCAACGTGTGATCCGTGACCGTTGTGGTCTTCACCGTTTTGTGGTGTACCAGGTGCGTAATTTTCATACTCGCCTGTGATTTCAGGGAAGCTGTAAACACCAATCAACTTGTCATTACAAAGAGATGCATCGGTTTCACAGTCACCTTTATAAACGCCGGCACCAAAAGGGTTGGTGTGGTCATAACCGTCAGCACCCACATCGGCAAATGAGGGATGATCAGTGTTGATACCGGTATCAATGATACCCACGATAACACCTTCGCCTTTGTAAGCTGTGCCAGTGGCCGTGCCATTCCAAACTGCTTCAGAGCCTATCCACTTAGGACCCGCATCTGTGTGCAGCTTTTCGATTTTAGAACGTTCAACGAAAGCAACATCAGACAGACGAGAAAGTTTCTCTGCCTGGGTTTGTGTCATACGCATCACAACCGCATTTAAAGCGTATTGGAAACTGGTGACATGCTTAGCACCAGCAACCGCATTTTGGGCTCTGGTGATAAAATCACTTTGCTTGTTTTTCAGAAATTGGGCGTATTGACGGGCTTCGGGCGACTTGGCATCTAGCTTATATTTCACCGGCGCATGGGTACTGACCGAGCGCTTGCTGGTGAATGCCGCATGGGTTGCAGGATAGCTTGCCAAGTCTCCGCGATAAGTGGAAACCGGCTCGCCTTTTAATCTGACAATGTAATCGTAATAGCCATGGTCCAAATCTGCTTCTTTGAAGAATTTACTCTTCTTGCCATCTTGTGAAGCTTTCTGTTTGATACTGGCAGGTGACACCGCTTTTAATTCGGCGTCTGTTCCCTGTTTGAACCCCTTATTTACTTGTAATGTCTCTGCAAAACTTTGTGCCGATACCGCTGAAGCGGAGACCAGTAATGCAGAAATAAGGGTAGAGAGTTGATGTCTCACTGAATACCTCCGTTTCCCTTGTTGCTGAGGGAAATGTATTTTTCTAGTTTTTTTACATGCGGTACTGCGTTTTCCGCACGCAATAATAGGTGGTCGTAGCGCGGGGCACGACAGTGCTATATTTAGCACAAGTAGCAACATCTAGTAACAATAATTCCCCCGGAAAAGATCATTCACAAAGTAAAAAACAGCTGCACAGAAACGTGCATTGTTGCCAGGATGTACTGTGATAGTAGATAGGATGTAAAAACTAGGATGAATATCCTAATGCAGTGGGTGAGTTGGAAATATTATCTTCTTTTCATTTAACGGCGAGTCACTAAAAAGCAACGCTATGTTGCGGCCCCTCAACTAGTATATTGCCATCCGTCAACAGGGCCGGGGCGCCCATTTTCCAAAGGCATCCCATGAAAGACAGAAATCATCTCAGCAACATTGGCTTAAGTCATAACGTTAATATTATCGACAAAGGCATTATCGATATTCCCATGCTGCAAATGCTGCAGAGCGATGGCACGCCCCATCAAGCGGCGCAGTTGCCACAGCTTGCTCAAGAAGATGTATTGAAAATTTACCGTACCATGCGGTTTATCCGCGTTTTGGACGAGCGTATGGTGGCTGCACAGCGCCAGGGGCGGATCAGTTTCTATCTGGCCAGTACCGGTGAAGAGGCCGCCAGTGTAGCGAGTGCCGCGGCCCTCTCGGACAAGGATATGATTATGTCCCAGTACCGTGAACAAGGTGCATTGGCCTATCGCGGATACACCACCGAACAATTTATGAACCAAATGTTCAGTAACGAGAAAGAGCCGAACAAAGGCAGACAGATGCCTATTCATTACGGCGCCAAAGAACTGAACTTTATGACCATCTCTTCACCTCTGGGAACTCAGATCCCGCAGGCTTCTGGTTATGCATACGGCCAGAAAATGGCCGGCGAAGAGGCTATTACCATTTGTTATTTTGGCGAAGGTGCTGCCTCGGAAGGGGATTTCCATGCCGGACTAAACATGGCAGCAGTGCTGAATTGCCCGGTGATTTTCTTCTGTCGGAATAACGGCTATGCCATCTCTACCCCCGCTGAAGAACAGTTTGCCGGTGACGGTATCGCCTCCCGTGGTCTGGGATACGGCATCAAAACTATCCGTGTGGATGGTAATGACGTGTTTGCTGTCTATGCCGCTACAAAACGCGCCAGAGAGCTGGCTCTTGAGCATAACTGCCCGGTATTGATTGAAGCCATGACCTACCGTCTGGCGGCGCACTCGACCTCTGACGACCCTACCGGCTATCGCTCAAAAGAGGAAGAAGCGCGCTGGCAGCAAAAGGATCCTATCGCACGCCTTGAAGCCTGGTTAGATGCTCAAGGCTGGTTGGATAAAGAACAAGAAACCAAAGACTTAGAGATGATGCGCCAGGAAGTGTTACAAGAGCTTAAGCGCGTAGAAAAAGTGCCAGTTTGCGCTATCGATGAAATTATCGAAGATGTATACGACACACCGCCATGGCACCTAAAAGAGCAGTTGGCAGAACTTAAGAAACACATGGCCAAATATCCAGAGGCCTATCCTAAGACCTCAGGGAGACTGTAATCATGGCCAAAATGAATCTACTACAAGCAGTAAATAATGCTCTGATTACGGCCATGACCCAGGATGAACGGGTGATGGTTTTCGGTGAAGATGTTGGTCACTTTGGCGGCGTGTTTCGTGCTACCAGTAATTTACAGGAAAAATTCGGACGGGCGCGCTGTTTTAATACACCCTTAACCGAGCAGGGAATTATTGGTTTTGCCAATGGTTTAGCGTCACAAGGCTCTGTGCCGGTGGCCGAAATCCAATTTGGTGATTATATCTTCCCGGCCTTTGACCAGATCGTCAATGAAACAGCCAAATTCCGTTATCGCTCTGGTGGCCAATTCAGTTGTGGCACGCTGACCATCCGCACCCCTTATGGTGGTGGTATTGCTGGTGGTCATTATCACTCACAATCTCCAGAGGCCTATTTCGCCCACACGCCGGGCATCAAGATAGTGGTTCCGCGTAACCCCTATCAGGCCAAGGGATTGCTGCTGGCTTCCATTCGTGATGACAACCCGGTGCTCTTTATGGAGCCTAAGCGCCTTTATCGCGCCTCGGTGGGTGAAGTACCAGAGGATGACTATGAGTTGCCTTTAGGAAAAGCCGAGGTAGTTAAAGAAGGCAGTGATATTACGTTGCTGGCTTGGGGCGCGCAGATGGAAATTCTTGAAAAGGCTGCTGAAATGGCAGCGGAACAAGGGATTTCTTGTGAGCTGATTGACCTTCGCAGTATTCTGCCTTGGGATGCGGAAACCGTTTGTAACTCAGTGGTCAAAACCGGCCGTCTGCTGATCACCCATGAAGCACCGCAAACCGGTGGCTTTGCCAGTGAAATTGCCGCCACCGTGCAGGATAAGTGTTTCCTTAATTTGGAATCACCTATTGCTCGGGTCTGTGGCCTGGATACGCCTTATCCTCTGGCCCATGAGAAAGAATATATGCCTGATCACCTCAAGGTGTTCGAAGCCATCAAACGCACTGTGAACTACTAGGATATTGGTTATGAAAGACTTTATTTTGCCCGATATCGGTGAAGGGATCGTCGAGTGCGAACTGATGGAATGGCTGATTGCTGAAGGGGATCGCATCCAGGAAGATCAGCCGGTGGCTGAGGTGATGACCGACAAGGCCTTGGTACAGATCCCTGCTATGCACTCCGGCGTCGTTAAAAAGCTCTACTACAAAAAAGGTGAGATTGCCAAAGTGCATTCACCACTGTTTGCCATGGACGTAGATGATGAGGACGCATCGCCAGCGCCAGCTGTGGCAGAAGCACCCAAATCTGCTCCTGAAATAGCGCCAAAGGCAGCAGCGCCTGCCGGTGGCGAGCATATTGAAGATTTCATCCTGCCCGATATCGGCGAAGGCATTGTCGAATGTGAGCTGGTGGAGTGGTTAGTGGCAGAGGGCGACGAAATTGTTGAAGATCAGCCCGTTGCTGATGTGATGACTGACAAAGCGCTTGTGCAGATTCCGTCTAAATACTCCGGCAAGGTGGTCAAGCTCTATTACCAAAAAGGTGAAACCGCCAAAGTGCATAGCCCGCTGTTTGCTATTGCTTTACATGGTGAAGCTCAGGCCGCAACGTCAAGCGCATCAGCGGAGTCCAAATCGGTGGTTGCAGCCAACGTTGCTTCCCCTGCGTCGAAATTTAGCGGTGGTGAATTTGAGCCAAATGCAGCCGCACCCGGCAAAGCCTTAGCCAGCCCGGCGGTGAGACGCCTGGCAAGAGAGAAGGGCATTGATATCACCCAGGTAAAAGGCAGTGGTAAAAAAGGCCGGGTGATGAAAGAAGATGTGCAGGCTTATGGTCTGGCAACACCGGCTCAAGCTCAGCCTGATTCTGCTTCTGTAGCGACACCTGTAGTCGCCGTCAGCGGTGGCAAACGCACCGAACCAATAAAAGGCATTAAGGCGGCTATGGCCAAACAAATGTCGGCCTCTGTCTTTAGCATTCCGCATTTCAGCGTCAGTGATGAGATTGAAATGGATGCACTGATGGCCGCACGCGCCATGCTCAAACCACAGTTTGAGCAGCAAGGCGTAAAGCTGAGCTTTATGCCTTTTATTATCAAAGCCATGTCATTAGCGCTGAAGCAGTTCCCCATCATCAACAGCCAGGTGAATGAGGATTGTACCGAGCTGACCTACTTTGATGATCACAACATCGGCATGGCGGTCGACTCCAAGATTGGTCTGCTGGTACCCAATATCAAAGGGGTGCAGAACCTGTCTCTGTTGGAAGTGGCCAGAGAAGCCAGTCGCCTGATTGATTTAGCCCGTGAAGGCAGACTGGAGAACAAAGATCTTAAAGGCGGTACAATCAGCATTTCCAACGTGGGTGTGCTCGGTGGCACAGTCGCGACACCGGTGATCAATAAACCTGAGTCGGCTATTGTGGCCCTGGGTAAAATTCAGCGTTTGCCGCGTTTTGATGAGAACGATAACGTCAAAGCCGTCAACATTATGCATATCAGTTGGTCAGGTGATCATCGCATTATCGATGGCGCTACCATGGTACGTTTTTCCAATTTGTGGAAATCTTACTTGGAAAACCCGTTGTCTATGCTCAGTGAGCTGAAATAAAGAAAAACAACCCGCTTCGGCGGGTTTTTTTATGCAGCAGCGACAGCAACTGGATTACGAAGGGACCTCAACTTCATTTGCAACTCTGCAATTCACTCAGACTTAAAACAGGCATGCACTAAAAGCTTCTCAGATTTTTCAAAAGAAGCTCTTTTCACTTAAAATTGGTCTAACGCGCTGTTCTTGTTAATCTTTCTTAAAAGCAAAAGACGTATCTATATGAGTAAAGTAGCATCACCCCTTGCTTGTCTTTTTTTTGTTCTGTATTGCTCGCCACTTTGGGCGCAAAGAGCCGATCCTGATGAACTGTTCAGCTTAAGTTTTGATGACTTGTTCGATGTAAAAGTCAAAACAGCCTCCAATATCGAAGAAAGAATTGCTGATGCGCCGGCCACGGTGATTGTTATTGATAAGACCGATGTTGCTTTGCGTGGTTATGAGAACTTGTCGGAAGTACTAGATGATTTGCCCGGTATGGAGATGGTGCGTCCTTATGGTGATACTTACTTTGTAAATTATATGCGGGGTTACCGTTACACTATTGGCACACCCTATTTGGTCATGATCGACGGCGTTGTTTTCAACAGCTTATATTTTAGTATCACAACCGCGATGGCCGCGTTGCCGCTATCCAACATAGACAGAATTGAAGTCGTTTATGGCCCCGCATCCTCGGTTTATGGCGCCAATGCATTTATGGGGGTCATAAACATAATTACTAAGCATCCATCGTCGGATTCCATTGACCGGGTTGTGGCGCACAATCGCATTGGCACCGATGGGTCCTTTATTGCAGATTATTCTGCGTTTCACGAGTTTGAAAAGTTTGCGGCTTCTATTGCGGTCCGGTACGAGAGTGCAGATCTTAAAAACCGCATTGATAATAACAGCACATATTGGCTCAGAGATGAGCATTATGAAAACAAGGCGTTGTGGGGGGCATTTACTACCCCCAATGGCCTGGGCGAGGGTCGTTTTTCCTCTGATATCAGAAATATAGGGCTTGATGCGCGCCTCTTCATCGGAGATCTGGAACTCGCTGCTCAGTATGCTCTGGAAGACAGCGGCTACGGCACAGTGTATCCGGCTGATAAGATCCTTTCGAATAGTCCCTGGCCGCTTTTCCAATACAGCGTTTATGCAAGGCTTAATAAAAAGTTAAGTGAACGGGTGAACAGCAAGACATTATTGCGCTACCGCGCCGACGGTGTGGACAATGACTCTTATGATGTGGAAGCGTGGAATGTCACTAACGACAGTGACATGTCTCAGGATATTGGCGGTATTACGCTTATGCCTGGTGAAGCTGCTCGTATGCTACATTTTCAATACTGGTTGACTGAGAGCAACAGTTGGTCACTTTTCCAAGACTTTGACATCACTTGGAATGATAAGCTTTCACTGGTGACAGGCGCAAAATATGAGATAAAAGACCTTCAGAAAGCCTACTTTCGGACATTTAGCGGGCCCATCTCTCCTTTGCTTTCTGAGCAGGGTGTGCAAGAGCGGTTGCCTTCACCGCCAGCTGATGCGTACGCTGACGAAAATAATAGAGTGGAATGGCGGGATGTCGGTGTTTATGTACAAAGTAAGTATCGATTAAATGACAAGGACAGCATTAACGCAGGCATTCGTTGGGATAACAACAATGTTTATGGAAGCAATATTAATGTGCGGGCGGCCTATGTTCGCAACAGTCATCCATGGAACCTGAAATTCCTTTACGGGGAGGCCTATCAAGAGCCTACCCCGCGCAGTTTGTATGGGGCTTGGACAGGCTCAGGCTCCGAACCCTCGCTTAAACCCGAGAGTTCCCGTACCCTCGAGGCAAGTGCTCGATACTCAGCCGGCAACAGCAGCCATCTTGTTACTCTGTATAAGATTTTTAATGAAGATACAGTGATTAATTTTACTGGCGGGGCAAGAAATGCCGGCAGTCGGCAAATTCTAGGGCTAGATTACCATTTTTCTTATCAGCCCGATTCTATGGCCCTGCGGCCTTGGAAGTTAAGCGCTTACGCCAGCTATTACTTGGATACTGAAGAAGAGCAATTTGAATCACTGACCGGCGATCTACTGGGAAACAGTGCAATCGGCGACTTGGCCAAGTTAAAACTGTGGGCACTGTTACAATGGCAACGCGATGACAGCTTCAATGTCAACTTAACGGCCCGCTATGTGGGCGAAAGGGATACTGTTAGCAGTAATCCGGTTCATCATATTCCTTCTTATTTCACAGTGGATTTGAATCTTGGCTGGAAAGCGGTATTAATCGATAACCTGGATCTGTCCTTTCGGGTGATTAACCTGTTGGATAAAGAATATTATCATCCAGGAATTAGAGAGGCCGATGCCGGCGCACCTGATTTGGAACCGGAGCTATTGAGTGACATTGGCTTTGATCAGGATAATCCATTGGCCTGGAATGGCAGTTTAGGTTGGTATAATTCTCGTCTGCCTCAGCCTGGAAGACGTGCGGTCTTTTCTTTTAGCTTTAGATTTTAACGATAATGCCGAAGTTAATATGCTGCTGGCCAGGTGTTGGTTAGGTTTTGTCTTGCCAAGCACTATGGCAGCCCTATCGACCGGATTTAATTTCCCATAAACTAGGGCCCAATAGAAATTATTGGAATCCTCCCTTGCTGAGTTATCGTCACGGTTATCATGCCGGCAATCATGCAGATGTGCTTAAACACCTTTGTCAGTTGATTTTATTGGAAAAACTGGCTCAGAAAGACAAACCCTTTGTGTATATCGACACCCATGCCGGTGCCGGCCTTTATGATTTGCAAAGCGAGCAGGCACAAAAAACGGCTGAGTATGAGCAGGGCATTGACAGGTTGATGCAACTTCAATCAGCTAATCCCCATATCTGTCGTTATCAGGCTTTGGTCGGCGAATATCATCAGCAGCATCGCTATCCCGGCTCACCAGAACTGGCCTTTCGACTCTGCCGGGAACATGACAGCTTGCAGTTGATGGAGTGGCACAATCAGGAAGTGTTGAACCTTAAAGCCAATTTTAAAGACAGGCGCAACGTGCACATTCACCATCGCAACGGCTTTGAGGGCTTGGTGGCGCTATGCCCGCCAAAACCGGCCAGGGGAATGGTGCTTATTGACCCGTCTTATGAACTGCCACAGGACTATGTGGAAGTAGTGGAATCGGTAAAAGCGGCGCAAAAGCGCTGGGCCGGTGGCACCTTTGCGATTTGGTATCCCATGCTTGCGAAGGCCAGAGATAAAAGCCAGACCATGTTGGATGGGTTAAGCCAATTACCGGTAGAGCAGGTGCTTAATATTCAGCTTTGGGTTGGCGCACAACCAGATGATTTTGGCATGTATGGCTCGGGCATGGTGATTATCAATCCTCCTTGGCAGTTTGATGAGCAAGTAGAATCGCTACTACAGGTGTTGCCAACCAGTTTAAGTGATTCGCCGGATGCCGGGGCGCGTTGTCAATGGCTGCGTAACACCCAAGGGTAAGGGGCAGGGATGTCGGGCGTTGATTCAAAACTCAAGCATTTTTACATCCCTGATGAACAGTCTATCTATCTGCTGTCGCACCAGGATGCACAAAAATTAAAGGACTGGATCGCGCTTTGTACCGCTCAGCTTGAATTACTCGGTTACCACCATATTGAACTGATTGGCAAAGGAGCGTTTGGCTTTGCCTTCGGCGGTATCAACGAGCGTGGCCAAGCGTTGGTATTTAAGTTTTCGCGTATTAATCTGCCTCAGCATGTGCAGGACAGGCTTGAAGAGGAAGCCTTTATGCTAAGCCAGGTGGATCATCCCCATGTGCCGCAATTGGAAGAGTTCCAGCGGGTCAAGAAGCAGGCTATTTTGGTGATGGAGCGTGCAAAAGGCTTGGATCTGGAGCAATTTTCCTTACAGCAGGGCCCGCTCAGTGCCCGATTGATTGTTAAGATTGCCGCTCAGCTTGCCGACATTTTGCTTGCACTCAGGGCCAACAGTTATCAGGGGGCCGCCAAACCTATAGTGCATGGTGATATTAAACCCTCGAATCTGGTGTTTGATCCTGAAACAGAGCAGGTGGCCCTTATCGATTGGGGCTCGTCGGTTTTCGCCCAACTGGATGCCAGCGGTCAGCATGTGCAGTCCAATATTATGGATTTGATGTCCAGCGACTTACAGCAGACCAATGCCCGCTTGGGCGATGTGTATTTTATTGGTGATGACCAGCTCGATGGTGCACTCTCCAGTCCGCGGTTTGACGAGCAGGGAGTAGCCAGCACCCTGTATGCGTTGGCCAGCGGTCAGTCTTGCCGCTTCGGGCGTAAGGTGATCACCCCTAATTCGCTGAGCTTGCCGATGGAGCTGGCCAAAACCCTGACAGCGATGATGAGTGATGATCCCCAGGAGCGTCGCAGGGGCGGCGATTACTTTCTTACCAATATGAAATTTATGCGCCAGTTGGTGTTTCCCAAGATCGATTCGCAAGAGTATCTGCCCCTTATTCCCTGTTGGACGCATAAAGGAACGAAAGCTATCGATACAGTGGTGTACAGTTCACGTAAATCGTTTTTGCGCGCTGAGTCAGTGGAGTCTGAGCTTAAATACATCAATGATGCCCAGTTTGAGCGTTATTACAAAAACTATATGCAGGGCATGGGGGAAACGGAAAAGGCCTTTGTCGCCGCAGTCAGTCGCTTAGGGAAGTATCCTGTAGTAGGTGGCCTAGCAGTGCGTTGGCACCCACAGGGAATATATATTGATTCCAGCCTAAACCTCTTTGATCCAGCCATGAAACGTTCTTTTGAGGTAGCGGTAAACAATGTGGTGCTGTTGGGGCGGGCTATTCACCGTATCGGGGTATTTAAAGCCTGTTTGTTTAATGCCCGGGATACCCTGCACATAGAACGTGCCAGCGTTGATGAGCCTTTTTTACCGGCCGAGAAAATGCGGATTCCTTATGATGTCAGTCCCATGTCGGTGATAGAGGATCGCAGCCGGATGCACTCCTATTTTGAGGATGGCGATGATCCTGACGAGTTGCTGAAGTTACCCCAATCCATCCTGGATATTATTGCTGAGCTTAATGGGATCCATCACACTGGCTGTATTATATTTGAAGCCTTGCCGCTGCATCTTAAAGTACACAGCTACTACACCTTATTGGATCATGCTCAGGAAAGTCGTTTTCGCGCCTTACTACTTGAATTAATTAACAATATTCCCAATATCCAGGGGTTGGGGATTTCTGGTTTTATGAAGCTGCCATATAAAGACATGCGCTTCTTTGAACATCTGGATGCCTTACCCGATAAATTCTATCCCCGTAATCCAGTGCAAGGCAGCGTTGTGTGAGGAATACAAGCATGAAAAATATTGCCCTGACCGAGTTACTCACCCTGGAGCCTTTGGAAAAAGGATTATTTCGGGGGCTATCCTGGGATCTTGGCTTTCGGGCTTTATTTGGCGGACAGGTGATGGGACAAGCGTTGGCTGCGGCACAAAACACTGTCGAGGCGGATCGTGTAGCGCACTCTCTGCACTGTTACTTTTTGCTTCCCGGGGATGCGCATCACCCGGTGGTGTACGATGTGGAGATTATTCGTGACGGGCGAAGCTTCGCGACAAGGCGAGTAAAGGCCATACAAGGCGGTAAAACCATCTTTTATATGACGGCTTCCTTCCAGCATGCGGAGCAGGGACTGGAACATCAGTATGCACCGATGCCAACGGTTCCCAAACCAGAAAGCCTGTCAGCGGATATTGCCTTTTATGAAAATATACTGGACAAGCTGCCCGCCAATATGGTCGAAAAACTGGCTTACCATAAGCCAATAGATATGCGTACTGTACAAGCCATTAACCCTATGGCACCCCAAAAATCGGAGCCAAGACGCGATGTCTGGATGCGTGCCAGTCAGCCCTTAGGGGATGACCTGAAAATGCATCAAAGCTGTCTGACCTATGCTTCTGATTATTACTTTTTAGTCACGGCTTTGCAGCCCCATGGCATGTCTTTGATGGAGAAGGGCCTGAGGATGGCCACCATTGACCATGCCATGTGGTTTCATCGTCCTTTTAACTTCGATGACTGGTTGCTCTACAGCATGGAAAGTCCCTTTTGTGGCAATGCCAGGGCATTGGTTCGCGGACAAATCTTTAATCAGAAGGGTGAATTGGTCGCGTCAACCATGCAAGAAGGCATGATCCGTAAGTTTGCAGAATAAAAAAAACCCAGGGCCCATGGGGACCTGGGTTAGGGGAATGGCTCTTAGACGAGCCGTGCGCTAACTCAAGGTTGAAAATCGGAGAAGCATCTTCACGATTGGCTGTGCAAAGGTGTTTATCGATGCCGGACAGTTATTGTAGAACAGCGTCGAACAAAAAATAAACTAATTTTCCATCTAATTGATAAATTCTCTATAAAACAAATAGTTGTCTTGTGGATAGCGTGGCCTTATCAAGTACTGTTGCACAGCCTGTCCAGTGATTATCCACAGGTATATACCCAGCTTATTTTTCCCACGTAGACACGCCAAAATGCTGCTGTTTACGCTGACTCTACTTACCAGGTGATTAGCGCGTCATCCCTCACAAGCTCCCTGGGCAGGGCGTTTTTCAACTTTGCGCCAATGCCTTTGCCCAATCCTACCGGAGTCCCCTCATAGGTAACCAAAACTTCACCCTGAGGCAGTGCTTTATCCATTTCTATATCTCTGCCTTGGAAAAAACTGACCAATCCAGAGACATCCAGAGAAACTTGCTGGCCAGTAAAGGAGGCACCCAATGCCATGGCCGCGTCGTGACTAAGGCGAAAGGTCTTTTTATGCAGGGTCGCTAATTTCAAGCCGATACGTTCAAAGCGAAAACGATCTTTTACGCGCTCAAATGTGGCTGGAAACCACCAGTAATCGTTGTCCCGAATGTATATCAGGGCATCGTCGGGCAAGGTATATCCGAATTGAGCTCGCAGATATTCCTCCAGCGTTCTTTTTTCTTTATTGCCGGCCGCAATATAGGGGAATTGTGCTTTTCTTTTAGCCGGCTCCGGTAACACCAGAGATTGTGTTTTCCTGAAACGAGCGACAAAAAAGCCCTCGCTGTCATAGAGTTGTGGCCAAACATGCAGATAACCTTCTGGTGTAAGCGCCTTTTCTGCCCCTTCAAATAACCCCGCCAATGACTCTGTTTCTGCAGCATCTGGATATGTCTCCAGCAGATGGCGGCAAACGTCCTGATTTTCAAGGGTATTTAGGGTACAGGTGGAGTACACCAAGGTACCACCGGGCTTAAGGGCATTAAACGCACTCTCAATGAGTTTTTTCTGCAATGCACAGGCATCCTCAACGGCCTGTTCTGACCAATTTTTTAATGCGTTAGGATCTTTTCTAACAACACCTTCACCACCACAGGGAGCATCGAGTAGCACTGCATCAAAGCATTCCGGTAACCATTGACCAAACACTTGTCCGTCAAAGTGGCTTATGGCCGTATTCATTACGCCCACGCGCTGAAAGTTGGCGACCATGGATTTGATTCGGCTGGACGATAGCTCATTGGCAACCAACAACCCCTGATTTTGCATCATGGCAGACAACTGTGTGGATTTTGATCCTGGTGCCGCTGCCATATCCAACACCCATTGTGCGGTTTTGCCTTGCAGCAGGGCGATGGGTGGCAGCATTGAACTGGCTTCCTGGATATAGAAAAGACCAGTCATGTGCTCAGCGGTGTTGCCCAAAGGTAAACGTTGTTCCTGTTCCTTGGGGCGCTCTAACCAAAATCCTTCTTCACACCAGGGAATGGGAGTAAGTTGCCAACCCAGGGGCTGGACTTTTTGCACGAATGCCTGCACAGATATTTTCAGGCTGTTTACGCGAATACTTTTACGTAAGGGGCGCTGGCAAAAATTGACAAAATCTTCCATGTCCAGGGAGGCTGGCATGACTTTCTGGAGGTGGTTTAGGAGGGCCTCGGGGAATTCAATGGCGCTTTGCACGGACCTTTTGACTCACTTGCAGGTACTTTTTTCTGAATTCTACCCTAAAGCGAAGTTGAACTAAGTGGGTTTCTTAATTTCATGCAAAAATCCCATCTGAAGGGGTATCGCGTAACCTTTTGATTATGTGCCAAAGTACTTAAATATCAATTAGATGAGTAAGTTGTGGGAGATGGGGTTACTTTCTTTCTAATTGCTTGGGGATTCGTCTACTTAAGGTAATAATGAATCATTAGCCTGGTCTTTTGCTTCCTTTAAGTGGCGAAAAAAACTTGTAAGATTCATTTTTAATTCAGCCACTATCTTTAAGCTGACCCAGAAGACAATACATTCGGAGAAATGCATGAAAGGTTGGATAGCTAGTCTCTTTTTGATTTTGAGTTTCGCGGTACAAGCCGAGGGTAATCATATCAGTGTCATCGGGCAGGCCAGTGTTAGTCGTCAGCCAGATCTGTTTCAGTTTAGTGTTTACATTGAAGAAAAAGGTGAGGTGGTTAGCAAGCTGAATACGGCGGTATCTGACGCCACATCGAAGATGGTGGAATTTTTAACCGAACAGGGCATTGCTACAAAAGACATTCAATCTATGCAAGTTCAGTTGCATCCCTGGTATGAACATTCAGAAGCCGGAATGAAGCAAAGGGGGTTTTCGTTGTCTCGTCAGATCCAGGTGAGTCTCAGAGACTTTACCGTCTATGACAGAATACTGGATGGTGTGATGCGCCTTTGTGCCAGCCGCATAGATGGTTTCAGGCACGGATTTGAAAATGAACAGCAACTGTATTTAAGTGCTTTGGAGTTCGCAGTCAAAGATGCGGAAATGCGCGCCGCCAAATTGGCTTATACCTTAGGTGCTAAAATCGGCAAGGTGATGTCTGTTAACGAACTGTCTCGTTATCAGCCCATGCCCATACAAATGGAAGGGGCAAAGATGTTACGGGATGCCTCGCCATCTCTGCCTGGTCAAGTTTCCGTCGATGTGCAGGTGGAAGTGAAGTTCGAGTTATTGCAATAGTGGGAAATCCCTTGCATTTACTGAAATTCCCGGTAACTTTTAGGCCCCCGACATAGTGCTCTCAATGGTGGCTTATGCCCATCGAAAAAACCCAGTTATACCGTGAAATTAGCCAGCAAGCCGTGGCTTTGGTGGAAGACGAGTCTGATCTTATCGCCAATCTGGCCAATATCAGTGCATTGCTTTGGATGCATCTGCACGATATCAATTGGTCAGGATTTTATCTGCTCAAAGGCAATGAGTTGGTATTAGGCCCCTTTCAGGGAAAACCCGCATGCGTGCGCATTCCCTTGGGGAAAGGTGTGTGCGGTACAGCCGCTGCAGAAGAAAAGCCGCAGTTAGTGATGGATGTGCACCAGTTTGATGGTCACATCGCTTGTGATGCTGCATCTAACTCTGAAGTGGTTATTCCTTTTTACCTCAAAGGTAAGCTGGCTGGCGTGCTCGACATCGATAGTCCCAGCCTCGCCAGATTTGATGAACAAGATCTGCAAGGACTGCAGTCACTAATGCATCAACTCGAGGAGCACCTTGAGTGAAATCATTGATTGATATTCATGTGGTATTGGCAACGCCTGATGATATGGATGTTTGGGATGAACAAGCAGAGGATGCGGCCGACCGCATAAATGATATCCTGCACTGCCTGTATGATAAGGTGGATGAGGATATCGACAGCCACCAGTTGGAAAAAATGCTTCATCACGTCTGGGAAAGCTGGCGTGAAGACCGGTATTTACTGGATATTGACGAGGAAGAACTGATTGACTGGGTTGACCATCTATTGGCAACTTGGGATGATGAGCATCTCCACACTGACTCCGAATAAACTTACTTAGAACGAATTGAATGGATAGCCCACAGAAGTTTTCAAACAGCAAAGAGGTCATCGCCTTTCTTGCTGAAACCTTTCCCGCCTGCTTTAGCTTAGAAGGTCAAGCTAAGCCACTGAAAATTGGTATTTTTCAGGATCTCGCAGAGCGACTCAATCAAGATGAAAGAATCAGCAAGACATTGCTTCGTGCGTCTTTGCGTCATTACACCAGTAGCTGGCGATATCTGCATGCCATAGTGGAGGGGGCGAGCAGAGTTGACTTGGATGGCAATGCTGGTGACGTCATTGAGAAGCAACATGCTGAGCATGCGCAGCAGCAGTTGGCGGAAAGCAAGCAAAAAGTCGTGCAGAAGAAGAAAGAGCAGGCCGCAAAAAATGCCCCTGCAAAACCTCGTTACAAAAAGTCAGCTAAAACAGAAACAAAATCTGCGGCTGATGGAACTAAAGTAGAGCAGGCAAAACCAAGTAGGAAGAGCCCGCCACAAAAGTTGACTGACTCAGATTTGGTTAGTGGTACTGAAGTCACCGTTAAAATTGGCAAACTTCCAGTACCCGGCACTATTTCAGAAGTTGGAAAAGAGGGCGTTCATGTTCAGCTAAACTCAGGCATGGTAGTAAAAGTGCCCGCAGAGAGTCTGAGGTTGGCCCGTCCAAAGAGGTAATAAGATGAATATAGCGATTCGTGTTTCTGTAGCTACCGCATTTCTCATGGTGGGGTCAGGCGCTGGGGCTGTTGCACCGGCACCCAGTGCAGATGACCTGCCGCTCTTGGAGCAGGAATCGCAACATGCCGTTGCCACAAAGCGAATATCGACCCTCTTCACTCGTGCACACTACAAGCCTGTGGTGTTGGACGATGCGCTGTCGGCCAAGGTCTTTGATCGATATGTAGAGGCTTTGGATCCCAGCCGCAATGTTTTTCTTGCTGATGACATCAGTAAGCTAGAACGTTTTCGTAATGGCTTCGACGAAGCACTGGAAAGAGGTGATTTGTCAGCGGCATTTGATATTTACCGTCTAAGTTTGTCTCGCCGCGTAGAGCGTTTCAACTATGCGTTGTCACTGCTGGAAACGCCTTTTGATTTCGAAAAGCCCGGTGATGTTTTTTATTACGACCGGGAAAATGCGCCATGGCCAATAGATCAGGCTGAAATTGATGAACTTTGGCGTCAAAGGGTCAAGCACGATGCATTGAATCTGAAGCTGGCAGGTAAAGATTGGGAAGGTACAAAAGAGGTCCTGACCAAACGCTATGACCGTGCCATTAAGCGTTTGCAACAAACCCAAAGCGAAGACGTTTTTCAGACCGTGATGAATTCCTTCGCACGCAGTATTGAGGCTCATACCAGCTATCTGTCGCCTCGTAACGCCGAGCGTTTCCAAATGGAGATGAACCTGTCCTTTGAAGGGATTGGTGCGGTACTGCAATCAGATGACGACTATACCGTCATTCGTTCAATCGTGCCTGGTGGGCCTGCCGATTTGTCCAAGCAGGTGAAGCCTGAGGACAAAATCATTGGTGTCGCACAGGATGATGAAGACTTTGTGGATGTGATTGGCTGGCGTTTGGATGAGGTGGTAGAGCTGATCAAAGGACCCAAAGGCAGCACCGTGCGCCTGCAGATTTTAAAAGGTACGTCTGATAAGGCCACACCTGAGGTGATCAGTCTGGTAAGGGATAAAATCAAGCTGGAAGATCGTGCCGCCAAGTCCTCTGTGCATGTTCCAGAAAGTGGTCCACACAAGGGCGAAAAGCTCGGCGTCATCACCATTCCTTCTTTCTACAACAATCTGCATCAAGATGTGAAAGCAGAACTGGATAAACTGAAAGAAGAGAAAGTGCAGGGCATTATCGTCGATTTGCGCGGCAACGGTGGTGGCTCCTTATCGGAAGCAACCTTGCTCACCGGCTTGTTTATCGATAAAGGACCTGTAGTACAGATTCGTGACAGTGCCGGACGCATCCGTGAAGAGAAAGATATGGACGGTTTGGTCTTTTATGAAGGCCCATTGACCGTCATGGTAGACCGCTACAGCGCCTCTGCATCAGAGATCTTCGCCGCGGCGATGCAGGATTATGGCCGAGCCTTGATCATCGGTGAACAAACCTTTGGAAAGGGAACAGTACAGCAGCATCGGGGCCTGGGACGTATCTATGACTTGTTCGACAACCCGCTCGGTAGTGTGCAGTTCACCATTGCAAAGTTTTATCGCATAAATGGTGGTAGCACACAGCATAAAGGGGTAGTACCGGATATTATGTTCCCATCACCCATAGAGCCACAAGAATGGGGCGAGAGCCGTGAAGAGAACGCATTGCCATGGGACAGTATCCCAAGAGCAAATTACGCTACTTTTGGTGATGCCTCAAACGTGGTTCAGGATGTGAATAAGCATCATGAGGAACGCATTGCTACTGATCCCGAATTTGCCTATTTAATGGACGATATTAAAGAATACAAAGCCAGAAAAGACGACAAGACCTTGTCATTGGTGGAGTCTGTGCGTCGTAAGGAAAAGCAGGAGCAAGAAGCAAAGGCGCTGGCCAGAACCAATGAGCGTTTGGCCAGGATGGGACTGGAGAAGGTCGAGAATTTAGATGACCTGCCTGAAGCCTTGGAGAATATTGACCCCTTCCTTAACGAGGCTGCTGCTATCACTTTTGATATGGTGGGCACAGGTAAATACGCGTTCCAAAGCAAATAATCGTTAACAGACAAAGCAAAACAGGGCTATTTTTATAGCCCTGTTTTGTAATTGAGCTGCTGGTCTGCGCAGCTGACCATTGAGGTCATTGCATAATTGGGGCAAGGAACCGCCTTAAATGAACATACAACAATAAAAACAAGGTAAGAACATGAGTGCAAGGGGAGAGTTTTCATCTCGCATCGGCTTTATTATGGCCGCTGCCGGATCGGCCGTAGGACTAGGGAATATCTGGGGGTTTCCCACTAAAGTGGCTAGTAATGGTGGTGCTGCCTTTGTGGTCATGTATATCCTGCTTGCCTTTATGTTGGCTTACCCGGTGTTGATGGCCGAGCTGATCATCGGACGCGCCACTAAATCCAATATGGTGGATGCATTAGGTAAGATATCCGGCAGTCGTTGGGGGCGCGCCACGGGAATGTGGGGATTTCTTACCGTGTCTCTCATTCTTGCCTTTTACGCTATCGTAGGCGGCTGGATGATGGCTTATGGCCTGGAAGCGCTCAGTAATATGGTTGGCCTTGATGCGGTTTCATTGTGGATGACCACCTTCTCCGTTGAGCGTAACATTATCTTCTGTGGTTTCTTTATGCTCCTGACTGCCGGTATCGTAACCGGTGGCGTTGCCAAAGGCATTGAGCGCTGGTCGGTAAGATTAATGCCGACTTTGTTCCTGCTGATCCTCTGTTTGATTCTCTATGTGGCAACCCAGGAAGGTGCCATCGAAGGCTTAAAGGTCTACCTGCTGCCTGATTTTTCTAAAGCCCTCCATCCAGAGTTATTACTAAATGCCATGGGCCAGGCTTTCTTCTCCATGTCACTGGGGGTGGGGACGATGCTGGTATATGGCTCCTATGTCAGCAAGCAAGAAAAGTTACCCAGCCTGGGAGCCGCGGTGGCTTTGGTAGATATTGCCGTCGCTATTTTAGCTGGCCTGCTGATCATTCCTGCCATGTATGTTGCCCTGCACAATGGCGTACAGATTTTCTCAGACAGCGGGACTTTGATTGAGGGCGACACCCTAATTTTCACCGTGTTGCCTGCGCTGTTTGAGACTATGGGAGGGATCGGTAATTTTGTCGCACTGGCTTTCTTCATTCTAATGACTATCGCGGCATTAACCTCTTCAATTTCCATGTTGGAAGTGCCGGTTGCCTATGTAGTGGAGAATCGTGGCTTACCAAGACGTCGCTCGGTGTGGCTTCTGACTACCGCCATTTTCCTGTGTAGCGCTGTTATTTCTTTGAATTTTGGTACCTTATTCGGCTTGGTGATTGCCTTTACCACCCAATACAGTCAACCGCTTTTAGGGCTTGCTCTGTGCATCTTCGCGGGATGGGTATGGAAGCGCGATCAAATCTTGAAAGAGTTACAGCAAAGCGATGCCGATGTGCACAAAGGTTTGTTTTGGCGAGTATGGCCTTGGTATGTTCAATTCGTTTGCCCCGTTGTTATCGTCTTGATGTTTTACAGGACGTTGCAGGGCTGACAAGCTGCTGCTAACGCACTACATAAATAATAATAATCAAAGCCGCTAAAGCGGCTTTCTGTAACGGCAAATTAGCCGCCATGGAGAGTGTTGATGTCTCAAACCCGTGAACCCAGCTTATTGGACGCTTTTATCCCCATTGCGGTATTAGTGGTTCTGTTGTCCTCTTCGGTGATCCTGTTCTCGGACAATTCCTCTTACGGGCCTAATCAGATTGCCTTGCTCTTATCCATGGGCATTGCCGCTATTATTGGTTTGAAAAACGGATTTCGTTGGAAGGATATCGAGGAAGGCATTGTCCACGGTATTTCCCTGTCCCTTGGCGCCATCATGATCTTACTGGCTGTCGGGGCCCTTATCGGTACCTGGTTATTATCCGGCACGGTACCGAGTCTTATCTACTACGGACTGGAGTTGCTTAATCCGTCGGTCTTTTATGCGGCTAGTTGCCTGATATGTGCCATCGTGGCTATGAGCATCGGTAGTTCCTGGACCACTGCGGCGACAGTGGGTGTGGCTTTAATTGGTGTGGCTAATGGCATGGGCATGTCTGAAGCCGTAACGGCGGGCGCGATCGTATCCGGCGCCTATTTTGGTGACAAGATTTCTCCCCTTTCAGAAACCACCAACCTCGCACCGGCAGTAGCTGGAACGGAATTGTTCGAACATATCCGTTATATGCTTTGGACCACCATCCCTAGTTTCCTGATTGCACTAGTGCTCTTTCTTATTATTGGTTTTAACGCCTCTGGTGAAGCGTCGTTGGATAAGATTAAAGCCATGCAGGCACAGTTGGAGCTGCAATTTAATTTAGGTTTAATGATGCTGGTGCCTTTGGTGGTATTGCTCACCATGGCAATCCGCAAAGTGCCAGCTTTCCCTGCGGTGTCTATTGGTGCGCTCTTAGGGGGTATTTGGGCAGTGATTTTTCAACCTGACCTAATCGGTCAATTGGCTGCAGAGGGCATGCAGGGATGGTTGAAGCCTGTCACTGTGGTATGGACGGCTTTGTTTGATGGCGTAAAACTCAATACGGGCAACCCGGATTTGGACGATTTGCTAAGCGGTGGCGGCATGTCCAGCATGTTAAACACCATTTGGCTGATTATGTGTGCGTTGTCTTTTGGTGCAGTGTTAGAAAAAACGGGATTGCTCAAACGAGCGGTGGCCTTTGTACTTAAAGGTGCCAAAAGCGCGGGTGGTATGGCCACTCGCACCATCCTGACGGCATTTGGCACCAATCTGATCACCGCCGACCAATATATGTCGATTGTGATGCCTGGGCGTATGTACAAGGAAGAGTTTGCCAAACGCGGTCTTCATCAGTTGAATCTTTCCCGTAGCCTGGAAGACGGCGGCACTATTACATCACCTTTGATCCCCTGGAATACCTGTGGTGCTTATATGCACAGCGTGCTGTTGGTCAACCCACTTGATTATGCCATGTTTGCATTCTTTAACTTGATAAACCCGGTATTGGCAATCATTTATGCTTATGCTGGAATCAAGATATTACGCATACCCGTGCCGGAACAAACCAAGGCGTGATCCATAGATCATTGAGTTAAATTGGCGGGCTTGTCCCGCCTTTATATTATTGAGAGTGTCATGTCCAACGAAGCCACTAAAGCCTTGAAGCTTGCTGATTACTGTCCACCTGCTTTTCGTATCAATAAGCTTGAACTGGAATTTCATCTGCAGGACCACAGCACGTTGGTCAAAGCCAGGAGCCAATTTGAACGGGTCAGCGAACAAGACTGTTCCTTGATCCTGGATGGTGAGAAGCTTTTGTTGGAAGGCCTCTGGCTAGACGGCGAGGCAGTCAGGCCAGACCAACAGAATTCTTCCAGCATGACCCTGGACAATGTGCCCAAGCACTTTGAACTGGAAGTCCATACCCGCATCGATCCTGCCGGTAACACATCTCTAGACGGTTTATATAAATCAGGCGGTGCATTTTGTACCCAGTGCGAGGCCCATGGTTTTCGGCGTATTACCTACTTTTTAGACCGACCAGATGTGATGACAAAGTACAGGGTGAAGATTATCGCCGATAAAGCCCGTTATCCTTATCTGCTATCCAATGGCAATCTGGTAGAGCAAGGTGAACTGGATAAGGGACTTCACTTTGCGCTTTGGGAAGATCCTTTTGTTAAGCCTAGTTACCTGTTTGCTTTGGTTGCAGGTGATTTCGACCTTGTGGAGGATAGCTTCACTACACAAAGCGGTCGCCGGGTAAAGTTGCAGCTTTTTGTCGACAAAGGCCGTGCCGGGCGTGGACAGCACGCAATGACCTCGCTTAAAAAAGCCATGGCCTGGGATGAACAACGCTATGGCCTGGAATATGATCTCGATATCTATATGATTGTCGCGGTCGACTTCTTCAACATGGGGGCCATGGAAAATAAGGGCCTCAACATCTTCAACAGTAAATATGTCCTCGCCGATCCGGCAAGTGCTACCGATGATGACTACTTCAACATCGAATCCATCATTGCCCATGAATACTTCCATAACTGGACCGGGAATCGGATCACCTGCCGTGATTGGTTCCAGCTTAGTCTTAAAGAAGGCCTGACCGTATTTCGCGATCAACAATTCAGCACTGATATGTCCTCGTCTGTGATGGTTCGCATTAAGCAGGTCAAAGTGATGCGTGAGCAGCAATTTGCCGAGGATGCGGGGCCTATGTCACATCCCATCCGTCCTGAAGAAGTGATGGAGATGAATAATTTCTACTCGGTAACCGTCTATGACAAAGGGGCTGAAGTTATTCGTATGCTGCATACGATTTTAGGCGAAGCAGGCTATCGGAAGGGGATGGGTCTGTATGTGCAGCGTCATGACGGACAAGCTGTAACCTGTGACGACTTTGTTAAAGCAATGCAAGATGCCAATGGGGTCGATCTTTCCCTGTTTCGCCGCTGGTACAGTCAGTCAGGGACACCCATTGTAGAAGTAAAAGAAAAGTACGATGAGAAACAGCAGTCCCTGCAACTGGATATTTATCAGAAGACATTGCCGACCGCCGATCAGAAGCACAAACAACCATTGCATATCCCGATCGCCTTGGAGCTGATTCAGGGACCTGATGAAGTCATCACCCGGCAAGTAGCGCTTACCCAAGGGCATCAACAATTTACCTTTGAAGGACTGAGCAAAGCGCCAAGTATTGCCCTGTTGGCTAACTTTTCTGCACCGGTAAAGCTCAAGCATGAATGCAGTCGCGAGCAGCTCAGAGACGTTGCGATGTACGGCAAGGATCCTTTCGTACGCTGGGACAGTGCCCAAACCCTCATTAGTCAGGCTATACATCATATTGCTTCCGGAGCCGACCAGCAAAATGAACGGCATCATTGTAGTTTTCTGACTGAAATGGCCGCAGAGATATTGCCTCAAGCCAAAGACAACTCCGCATTAGTGGCAGAGATGCTGGACATACCCAGCTTTGAGACATTGTGCCAACAAGTCGAGAGTGTTGATGTAGATACTTTATTAGCAGCCGCCAACAAGGTGAAGCAAGCCCTTGCCATGGATTTGCAAGAGCAATGGTATGCATTGTTTGAACAAATCAAACTGGGGCCTTATGAATATGAGTCGGGTCAAGTCAACTTGCGCCGTTTGCGTAGTCAGTGCCTTTTGTATCTGGCTGCATCAGGCGAACAGAATAATTTGGTCAACCAAGTGTATGCGCAATCTGACAATATGACCGATTGTCTGGCCGCGCTTAAGGCGGCACAAAAGGCGGGTTTACCCCTATTTGCAGATTTAATGCAGGATTTTGAACAAAAATGGCAGCATGACAATCTGGTGATGGATAAGTGGTTTGCTTTGCATGCCGGTTTTCAAACCAAGGATTGTCTGTCACGACTGGATTTGCTCAAAGCCCATCAACTTTATGATATCGGTAACCCTAACCGGGTAAGGGCAGTAATGGGGACTTTTGCCTTTTTCAATGCACTGGCATTTCACCAAGCCGATGGTAGTGGTTACCGGTACTTGACCGACTATCTGCTGAAGCTTGATCCTATCAACCCGCAAGTGGCCTCCCGATTAGTGACGCCGCTGATTCAGAATCAGCATCTTGATGTTGCACGTCGGGAAAAAATTCGTTTGCAGTTGGCAAGGCTGATGAACCAGCCGGGATTAAGCCGGGATCTGTTTGAAAAAGTAGGCAAGTCACTTGGCAACGGATGAAGCAATATTTCTTTAGTTTAAATAAACCCTATGAGCAGTGTATTCCCTTGTATGAGGGCAGGGTGCGGTTTGCTGTCCTTGAGGCAGAGTCTGGAGAGAATGTGCAAATTCCGGCTGCAACCTTGCGGCGCTTTATCGGACACAACGGTTTAAAGGGCCGCTTCAGACTGGTGGTAGACGTTAACAATAAGATGAAAAGTTTTGAAAAAATTGCCTAGTGTCTATATTTGGTCAAGGCTAAAAAGGAAAGAATGACAACTACTTAACTGGTACGATTTCTTCTTGCCAACGTTCACAAATGATGTAATGATTTTGTTAATTATCCAGTGTTTTAACTGGGTACAGGGCATATAGGTCTGCAGCACACTTATCCTACTGCAGGTACAGGGGAGAATAAAAAAGATGAAGAATGGGCCTCGCATGTTCAACAAATCACCCTTAGCCGCGGGCATAGCGGCATTGCTTGGCTGTGCGGCTTTACCCGTACAGGCGGTAAATTGGGAATCCGAATCCGGAGACTGGACGATTAGCTTCGATTCTCAGTTTTCTCTGGGTACGGCGATTAGGGTTGAGAACCGTGACTGGAAATTGATCGGCAACAGTAACAACCCGCGTTTTGACTGGACCGGTTATAACGGCACGTCCAACCTGGTATATCCATCAGGAGATATTTGGGCGCAGAGTAACGAGTCCTACTCTACCAACAACGACAACGGAAACCTTAACTTCGATGCCGGTGAGGCATTCTCCACACAGTTTAAAGGTACTCACGATCTCGACATTAAATACAAGAACATGGGCTTCTTCGGCCGTGCCATGTATTTCTATGACTTCGAGTTAATGGATAATGAACGTCCTTGGACCAATCCGGTTTCTGCCCAAGCTGGTTTCGATAGACCATTGGATCCATGTAAGGATGAAGCGGCTAGGGACGAACTCTGTCGTGACATCCGCATGCTGGACGCCTTCTTCTACACCGATTTCGATATGGGCGGCATGCCGGTGTCCCTGCGTTTAGGTGACCAGGTGGTAAGTTGGGGTGAAAGCACCTTTATTCAGCATGGTATCAATACCACTAACCCTGCTGATGCTGCACGTGCATTGGCCCCTGGTGCTGAACTCAAGGAAGTCTTTATACCTGTAGGTATGCTGTATGCCCAAATTGGTCTGACAGATAACCTCGGTATGGCATTCTATTATCAGTACGAATGGGAAAAGACCCGTCTGCCACAAAACGGCAGCTACTTCGCCACTACTGACTTTGCCGGTGAAGGCGGCCAGGATGCCAATATCCAGTTGGGCTTCTCAGGAAACCCGGATATTGACCTCGACTTCCTGTTGATGCGCCTCAACCAGATTGGTGATCAGTTGCGTGGTGGGGTGAACCCAGCGTTGTTGTCTTCTGCTTATCTGGCATTTCCCACCAAAGTGGCGGTGCGCGGATATAGCGATGCAGCGCACCAAGAGGCCGACGATCAGGGCCAATACGGGTTGAAGTTCTCTTACTTCTCCGAGGCCATTAACGATACTGAATTCGGTCTGTACTTTATTAATTACCATAGCCAGCGTCCGCTGATTTCTGGTCGTGCGTCAAACTTTACTGCCGCAGCGATTGGT
This sequence comes from Aliiglaciecola sp. CAU 1673, assembly GCF_029223185.1. Lineage (GTDB taxonomy): Bacteria > Pseudomonadota > Gammaproteobacteria > Enterobacterales > Alteromonadaceae > Bowmanella. The sequence goes on along the minus strand of NZ_JARHUG010000004.1, from coordinate 19,063 downwards.
GGAGACTTGGCCTACCTGGCGCAAAACCAGATAGACAGGGACAATATCCTTGAACTAGATGCCTTTACGGTAGCTGAGTTTGTTTACCCAGAAGATATCAAACTGTACGGCTTTAGCTTTAACACCAACATTGGCGAGACCGCCTTTGCCGGTGAAGTGGCCTATCGCCAGGATGAGCCACTGCAGATTGACGACGTTGAGCTGCTATATGCCGCGATGCCGCAACAGCTGGCTAACGCCGGTCTGCGTCCAGATTTGGCCAATATTTCCCAGTTCAATAATTTGCCTGCAGGTGTTATTCAACCTGGTGGTACAGCGCAGGGTTATATCTTACGTGATAACACGCAGGTGCAGTTCTCTGTTACCCATCTGTTTGGCCCCGCACTGTGGACTGACAACCTGACCTTCTTAGCAGAAGTGGGTTACGTCACCATCGATGATATGCCTGATGAAGACTTCCTGCGCCTAAACGGCCCTGGTACGAGCCGCTCTGGTCCTATTCCAGGCAAAGAAGGTTTACACACTGGTCTGTCTAACGGTCCGGAAACTAACCCTTTCCCAACGGAAGATGCCTGGGGTTATCGTTTGTTGGCCAAGGCCGACTTTAACAACGCTTTCAATGGTGTGAACCTGTCTATCCGTGCCACTTTCGCGCACGACGTTGACGGTATTACCCCAGATCCTATTGCGCTGTTTGTCGAAGATCGCAAATCCTCAAGTGTTTCATTTGACTTTGACTACCTGAACAAGTGGTCCATGAGTATTTCCCACAACGCCTTCTGGGGCGGAGTAGGGACGACAAACCAGTTGTCCGATAGGGATTTCGTGTCTTTCAACATCAAGTATTCTATCTAGGGAGCCATATTAGATGAAGAAGTTAGCCCTAGTCGCTACGGCGCTAAGTCTTGCCGTGAGTGCGACCTTTGTTCAGGCCAAAGTGTCTGATGCCGAAGCGGCCAAGTTAGGAAAGGATTTGACCCCTCTTGGTGGTGAAATGGCAGCCAATGCTGATGGTAGTATTCCAGCCTATACCGGCGGAATTACTACGCCACCTGCCGGTTACAAGCCTGGTGATCATCATCCTAATCCGTTCCCTGACGACAAGCCTTTGTTTGAAATTACAAAGGCCAACATGGCGCAGTACGCTGATCAACTGAGCGCAGGTCAAAAGGCGTTATTCAATGCTTATCCTGACACCTTCAAGATGCCGGTTTACCAGACCCGTCGTACTGCATCAAACCCTCAGTTTGTCTACGATGCGACCAAAGCCAACGCGACTCGTGCGGAGTTAGTTGAAGGCGGTAACGGTATTCGTAATGCAGCCGTCGGTGTGCCTTTCCCTATTCCGCAAAACGGTGTGGAGGCAATTTGGAACCATATCCTTCGCTATCGTGGTCAAACCATTCAACGTTATGGTGGCCAGGCGGCTCCTACGGCCTCTGGTGATTACAACGTGATTGGTTTTGATGACGTTTTGCTGGTGAAGTATTCAGACAAAGATGCGACACCCGAGAAACTGCTGCAAGACAACATTCTGATGAAGTTTAAGCAGAGCATCACTGAACCAGCCCGTTTGGCCGGTACAGCGTTGTTGGTGCATGAAACCATGGATCAGGTACGTGAACCCCGTCAGGCCTGGACCTATAACACTGGTCAGCGCCGTGTGCGTAAAGCCCCTAACATCGCCTATGATGCCCCCGGCACCGCGGCTGATGGTCTGCGTACCACCGATGACTTCGATATGTTTAACGGTGCGCCAGACCGCTATACCTGGACCTTAAAAGGTAAGCAGGAAATGTACGTTGCTTATAACAACTACGACCTGCACAGCAGCTCAGTGAAATACGCTGACATTCTGAAGCCGGGTCATATCAACCCTGATCTGACACGCTTTGAGAAGCACCGTGTATGGGTGGTGGAAGCGAATCTGAAGCCTGAATATCGTCATATCTATCAGAAACGTGTGTTCTATATCGATGAAGATAGCTGGCAGATCATGGTTGCTGATATGTACGATAACCGTAATGAGTTGTATCGCGTGGCGCTTGCGTACTGCATCAACTATTATGACGTACCAACTAACTGGTCAACATTAGATGTTTACCACGATTTGAACTCTCGTCGTTACCTGGCTCTGGGTCTGGATAACGAGCAGAAGATGTATGATTTTCGCATACAGATCAGTGATGATGAGTTCACGCCCCAGGCCTTAAGGCGAGAAGGGCTGAGGTAACAGCAGTAAAACGGTTGGCGCTGCCAACCGTTTTTGTTTTTGAGACGCAACAATACTAAAGAAAATATGAAAAAAATCTTAGTTCCCCTGACGCTGGTCATCTCGATGGCGACTCAAATAAGCCTTGCACAAGATGACAACCAGACTGACTCCAAACCCCTTCACCAAGCCTTTATGGCACCTTTAGCCGAGCAATCTCTGTTGCTGGACATCAGTCAAAGCGATCTCGGCTATTTTTTGGTCGTTGGCGAGCGCGGGCATATTTTGCGTTCAGAGGACGGACAGTCTTGGCAACAAGTGCATGTGCCGACGCAAGCCACCCTGACTGCAGTTTTCTCCGTAGGTGAAGAAAGCTGGGCGGTGGGACATGATGCCGTCATCCTGCACAGCCAGGACAGTGGAAAGACCTGGCAAGTACAAAGTTTCTCGCCAGAGTTAGAGAAACCGCTGCTAGATGTCCATTTTTTCAATAAACAACAGGGTATTGCCATAGGCGCATATGGCCTGTTGTATCGCACCGAAAATGGTGGTGAGCAATGGGTAGTAGAGCCTCATCCCGAACTTCTGGGAGAGGACGATATCGCTTATTTGGAAGAGCTTCGCGCTGAAGATCCGGAACTCTACGAACAAGAGTTGTCAGGCATTTTGCCCCATTTCAACCGTGTATCTGCCGATGGTGACAGGCTTTATCTCGCCGGAGAGGCGGGATTGCTGGCCTACAGTGATGACCAAGGCAAGCAATGGCACGCCATGGATGTGGATTACTTCGGGTCCTTCTTTGATATCAAAAGGACTCTGACTGGACGTTTATTGGCCGCTGGTTTAAGAGGCCACCTTTTCGAGTATTTTGAGGATGATGGCTGGGTACAGATCGAAACTGGTATGAAAGCCTCCTTTAATTCCATCATTTCTTTCAATGATCGTCAGACCCTGGTAGTGGGCAACAATGGAAGATTATTGTGGTTGGGAGAAGAAGCGGAGCTTCTTCATACTGACGACGAAAAGGCGATAATTGCCGGGCTGACCGTCAATGGACAGGTCGTGGCAGTATCCGAAGTGGGCATCAAGGTAATTAAGAAGTAGAACGCAGATTATGACCAGGTTGATTGATTTTCTAGAACTCGTCATCTTTCGCCATCGTGCCTGGATGATCGCTTTTTTCACTCTGATGACAGGGTTTCTCCTGTTTCAGGCAACCCATCTAAAGCTGGATGCTGCTTTTACCAAAAATATTCCGCTTAACCACCCTTACATGCTTAATTACATGAAGCATCAGAAGAATTTCGGTGGTGCTAACAATATTTTGGTGTCCGTATGCGATAAGAACAGCACCATTTTTAATGAAACCTTCTTCAACCGTTTAAAAGACGTACACGATCAGCTGTTCTTTATTCCTGGAGTGGATCGCTCTCAGGTTAAGTCGCTGTACAGTGCCTCAACACGCTTTACCGAGGTGGTAGAAGACGGTTTCTCCGGTGGTCCGGTTATACCTGCTGATTTTTCCTCATCGGATCGGGAAGGTTTAAATTTGGTATCCGATAACATCACCAAAGCCGGCATTGTGGGCCGCATGGTGTCGGATGATTTCAAATGTGCCATGGTTACTGCCCAGTTATTGGAGTTTGATCCTGAAACTGGCGAGAAACTGGATACCCTGGCTTTTGCCGCTGATTTGGAAGAGCAAATCCGCGCTAAATTTGAAGATGACCAGATAAGTATCCATATCATCGGCTTCTCCAAAATGGTGGGAGATGTGGCCGATGGCGCCAAAGACGTTCTGCTGTTCTTCGCCATTGCCATCGCAATCACCGCTGTTATGGTGTACTTCTTCTCCAAATCCATGATGTTAACCTTACTGCCGCTGCTGTGTTCCATCGTTGCGGTGATTTGGCAGATGGGACTTTTGACATTGCTCGGCTTTGGTTTGGATCCTATGTCCATCCTGGTGCCGTTTTTGGTCTTTGCCATTGGCGTCAGTCATGGCGTGCAGATGATCAACTCTGTTGGAAAAGAGGTGGTAGCAGGCCTTACCGTGGTGGAGGCCTCTAAGAAAGCCTTTCGTATGTTACTGATCCCAGGGGGCGTGGCCCTGCTGTCAGACACCATTGGTTTTATGACGTTGTTGGTTATTGATATCGGCATCATTCGCGAACTGGCGATTACCGCCAGTATGGGTGTGGCCGTTATTATCCTGACCAACCTGGTGCTGTTGCCTGTGCTGATGTCCTACATCAAGTTAGGGGATTCTTATATCGCCAGGTTTGCCAATAAGGAAGAGCGTTCTAATAAGATTTGGCATGCCATTTCTATATGCGGACAGGGAAAGACGGCCATTGCCATTTTGGTTGGTGTGGCTGTGCTGTTTGTATTGGGCTGGCAGCAATCGCAGCAAATGAAGATTGGGGATTTGCATGCGGGGGCGCCGGCACTGCACGAAGACTCTCGCTACAATATGGATACTGCGTTAATCACCGATAAGTATGCCATCAGTGTGGACTACGTTTCGGTACTGGTGGAAACCAATCCGGAAGCCTGTACTTCTTATGATGTAATGAATGCCATTGATACCTTCCAGTGGAAAATGGAAAACGTTAAAGGCGTACAATCAACGGTGAGTCTTGCTTCGGTGGCGAAGCTTATCAACGCTGGTTATAACGAGGGAAATCCCAAGTGGCGGGTATTACCTCGCAACCAGCAGTCATTGGTGCAATCTATTTCCAGAGTAGATACCTCATCGGGCTTACTTAACGGTGATTGTTCGGTAATGCCGGTGATCCTCTTTATGGAAGATCACAAAGCAGAGACCATCAGTAGGGTGGTGGATGCTGTGAAAGAATATCGCCAAGAGTACGAAACCGAATCGCTGCAATTCAAATTGGCCTCCGGCCCTGTGGGGGTAATGGCGGCGACGAACGAAGCCGTTAAAGCAGCGCAAAGTCCGATGATGGCTTATGTGTTTGGTGCCGTAATCCTGCTTTGCTTACTCAGCTTCAAATCGCTTCGCGCGACATTGGCCGTCGTGATACCACTGTATGTTGTTTCTGTTCTGGCGCAGGCGCTGATGACCAAACTTCAAATTGGACTGACGGTATCGACTTTACCGGTTATTGCCCTTGGTGTAGGTATCGGTGTGGACTACGGTATCTATATCTTGTCCACCATGAGTCAGAAACTGAAATCGGGTATGGCAGTTAGAGATGCCTACTTTGATGCACTTAAGGAGCGCGGCAGTGCGGTATTTTTCACCGGTGTGACTTTGGCCATCGGTGTAAGCACCTGGGTATTCTCCAGTCTGAAGTTCCAAATGGACATGGGAATTTTGCTGACCTTTATGTTTGTGGTGAATATGTTGGGGGCTATTGTGGTCTTACCAGCATTGGCCAGTGTGTTCTGGTACAAACAAAAATAACGCTGAATAAATATATTTTTTCATGCTGAATACAGCCGGTTGACGAGGTCAGAAAGAGGGCCATATCAACCGGCTTTTTTATTGCTGAGTGCGGCTGCAAGTGGCGCAGGGATTGGCTTTTGCAATTTCATATAGGAAGTAAAATTGATCCATTTATGGATTGTTTTGGATTAACAAAAGCCATATCAAAGAAGTTGATAAATTGTTATTTTCTTAGCCTGAATAGTTACCCAAACCTTACCTTGCCTTAGATAATTTCCCCTTTCAAAGCACAGACTTATCGGCGAAAATATTGGGAAACTGTATACAAGTCAGTTCATTGTCTAACATTCCCCTTACAAAAAAACCTATTACAAGGTAAAAAAATGACGGTTGCCAATAGTCAACACTCTGTAATCCTCGAAAACGTATACAAGCTTATTCACAAGAAGGTGGATAAGTCCCAGGCCGAGCTGGTCGAACAATTCGCTAAGATCCTGTTTAAGAATGTCAGTCGTGAAGACTTAGAAAGCCGGGTTGACAGCGATATGTATGGCGCCACGCTGAGCCTTTGGAATGAATTTCATCATTATGACGGTAAAGCGCCTTTTATCCGCGTGTTTAACCCAGAGGTGGGTAAACACGGTTGGCAGTCATCTCATACCATTATTGAGATCATTACCAAAGATATGCCGTTTTTGGTGGATTCGGTGCGCATGGCCATCAATCGCATGAGCATCACCGCACACTTGCTGATCCACAGTCCTATAGCCATCCAGCGTGACAAAGCCCATAAACTGGAAGCTTTCTACGATTCTAAGGACAAAGATAATCAAGATAAGCAAAAACAGACCGTCTTTTTAATTGAAATTGACCGTCAAACTAGTAAGCAAGCATTGGCGCAGATTGAAAAAGAGCTGCACTCAGTGCTGGACGAAGTGTCATTAGCCGTGTCTGACTGGCAACCTATGATGCAGCGTCTGGATGACATTATTGCCAATTACGACAAGAAACCTTGTCCGATGGACGACCACAGCTGCGGTCAGGTGCACAGTTTCTTACGCTGGATCCGAAATCACAACTTTACCCTGATGGGGTATCGTCATTACCAGGCGAAGGCCATCGAGGGTGATCATCGTTGGATTGCAGACAATGATTCCAGTCTCGGTCTGATGAAAAATTCTGTCAGCAATCGTGAGCGTTTGTTATCCCGTCTGCCGCTGTCGGCGCGTCAGGAAACCTTGAGCCAACACCCATTGATTCTGACTAAAACCAACTCCAAATCCCGCGTACATCGTCCTGCCTATATGGATTACATCGGCATCAAAGAGTTTGATGAAAAGGGCAATGTAGTGGGAGAGCATCGTTTTATCGGTTTGTACTCTGCCGCTTTCTACAATGCCAGTGCACTGGAAGTGCCGGTCATTAAGGACAAGATTAACAACCTGATCGAGCAGTCCGGGTTTGAGAAAACTACCCATGCCTACAAGGCTTTCCTGAATATTCTGGAAACTTATCCACGCGACGAACTGCTGCAGGCGACGGAAGCAGAACTTGGCAAAATCGTGCTTGGCATTTTGCAGATGCAGGAACGCGGCATTTCCCGCATGTTTGTGCGCAAGGATGTGTTTGGACGCTTCTACTCGTGCATGGTTTATGTGCCAAGAGAGCGCTACAACACGCAGTTACGGAAAGAGACACAAGAACTATTGAAGAAGTCTTTCGGTAGCGAGCAGGATGTGGAATTTACTACCTTCTTCTCCGAATCCGTCTATGCACGCACCCACTACATGGTCCGGGTCAAAAATAACAACGTGGAAATTAACGTGAAGGACATTGAAAAGAATATTATCGAGCTTACCAAGAGCTGGAACGACAAGCTGAGTGCCTCTTTAAAGGCCAGCCATGGCGAAGCCAAAGGCAAGAAGCTGGATCAGAAGTACGACAATGCCTTCACCCACAGCTACAAAGATAACAATCTGCCGACCATGGCAGTAGTGGATATCGAAAAGCTGGAAAGCCTCGACGAAAACCACACCTTGGATATGCTGTTCTACCGTCCACAGGAAGAGGCGGCCGACAGCCCAATGGTGAAGCTTAAGCTGTTCCACCGCAATCAGCCTATTCACCTTTCAGATGTATTGCCAATGCTGGAGCATTTCGGTCTGAGGGTCATTGACGAAAGTCCTTTCCAGGTCAAAACCAGCGATGGCAGTGTTAATTGGATCATGGATTTCTCCATGTTACATGCGACCAGCAACCGCATGAGTCTTGAGCAGGCACAAGAGCTGTTCCAAAACGCCTTCTCTAAAGTGTGGTACAAGCAACTGGAAGACGATTCCTTTAACCGCTTAGTGCTTGGTGCCGGCATGACCGGACGTAAAGTCACCATTTTGCGCGCTTATGCCAAATACATGCGCCAAACCGGTAGTTCTTTCAGTAAAGATTACATTGCCAGGACCCTGGATAACTATCCGGATATCGCCATCTTGTTGGTACAGCTTTTCGAGCAGCGTTTCGATCCCAAGATCAAGCGTTCCGAGAAGAAAGAAGAGACTTTGCTGGCTGCGGTTAAAGAGAGCCTGGATAAGGTTTCTAACCTCGATGATGACCGTATTATTCGTCGCTATGTTGATTTGATTATGGCGACCTTGCGTACCAACTTCTATCAGTTGGATGCCCAGGGTAATGACAAGTCCTACATCTCCTTCAAAGTATTGCCGGAACTGATCCCGGAAATGCCGTTGCCGCTGCCCAAGTTTGAAATTTTCGTGTATTCACCCCGTATCGAAGGTGTGCATTTACGCGGTGGTAAAGTGGCCCGTGGTGGTTTGCGTTGGTCCGATCGTCAGGAAGACTTCCGTACTGAAGTACTGGGCCTGGTAAAAGCCCAGCAGGTGAAGAATACCGTAATTGTGCCGGTTGGCGCCAAAGGCGGATTCGTCTGTAAAGATCTGCCGACCCAAGGGGGCAGGGCCGCGATCCTCAAAGAAGGCCAGGAGTGCTATCGCATCTTTATCCGTGCTTTGTTGGATATCACCGACAATATTGTGCAGGGTGAAATCGTGCCACCGGTAGATGTGGTGCGCCTTGATGAAGATGATCCGTATCTGGTGGTGGCCGCCGACAAAGGTACCGCTACTTTCTCGGACATTGCCAATGGTATCTCAGCCGAATACAACTTCTGGTTGGGCGATGCCTTTGCCTCCGGCGGTAGCGTTGGCTACGACCACAAAGGCATGGGTATTACCGCACGCGGTGGATGGGAGTCGGTAAAACGCCACTTCCGTGAAATGGGTATTGATTGCCAGACTACGGATTTTACCTGTGTTGGTATCGGTGATATGGCCGGTGACGTGTTCGGTAACGGCATGTTGCTTTCCGAGCACACCCGTCTTGTGGCCGCCTTTAACCATATGCATATCTTCTTCGATCCTGATCCGGATGCAGCAAGCAGCTATCAAGAGCGTTTGCGTCTGTTTAAGGATCCCAGCCTGAACTGGGCCGATTACAACAAGGATCTGATTTCCAAAGGCGGCGGCATTTTCTCCCGAAGCGAAAAGGCCATTAAGCTTACCCCGGAAATGAAGAAGTGGTTGGGCACCAAACAGTTGACCATGACGCCCAGCGAGTTGATCAAGAACATCCTGAAGATGCCGGTAGACTTGTTGTGGAACGGCGGTATTGGTACTTATGTGAAAAGTGCCAAGGAATCTCATTCCGACGTGGGTGATCGCGCCAATGATGATCTTCGTGTAAACGGTCGTGACCTTACCGCCAAAATTATTGGTGAAGGTGGTAACCTGGGTTGTACCCAGCTTGGCCGTGTGGAATTTGCCGCCAACGGTGGTCGTGTTAATACTGACTTTATTGACAACGTGGGCGGTGTGGATTGCTCAGACAACGAAGTTAATATCAAGATCCTGCTTAACACGCTGGTACAAAACGGCGAGCTGACGCTGAAACAGCGTAACCAGATGCTGTATGAGATGACCGATGATGTGGCACAGATCGTGATCAAAGACTGTTACCGTCAGACCCAGTCCATCTCTATTTCAGAAATGGGTAGCGGCTCACGTTTGAAAGAGCAAATTCGCTTTATCCACGGGCTTGAGCGCGAAGGCCGTTTAAACCGTGAACTGGAATTTATTCCTTCCGATGATGAAATGTCAGAGCGTCAGGCTCACGACCGCGGTCTAACCCGTCCAGAGCTGGCGGTACTTCTTGCCTACGGCAAAATGGTACTGAAAGAAAAACTGAATATCCCCGAGGTGACTGACAACCCTTACCACGCTAAGTTGCTGGTAAGCGCTTTCCCCAAGATGCTGCAGGACAAGTTTAAGGAGCAAATGAAGCAACACCCGCTTAAGGGTGAAATCATTGCCACCAAACTGACTAATAATATGCTGAATGACATGGGCATGAACTTTGTCCATCGTTTACAGGAAGAGACCGGTGCCAGCATTTCTGAAGTGGTGAATGCCTATTCAGTAGTAAAAGGCATCTTCAATATGGACAGCCTGTGGCGTGAAATTGAACAGCTGGACAACAAGATTGGCGCCGATGTGCAGCTGAAAATGCTGGATGATATGCGTCGTACCCTGCGTCGCAGTGCCCGCTGGTATCTGCGTCATGGTGTGAAATCCATGGACATCGAAGAAGCCATCGGATTCTATCAGGCTACCAAGGATGATCTGTCCAAGAACCTGGAGCATTACCTGGTAGATTCAGAATACAGCGAGCTTAATGAAAAAACCCAGGCCCTGGTCAAAGCCGGTGTGCCAGATGCCGTTGCTTTCAAGGTGGCCAGCCTCAGCAATATGTTCTCTTGTTTGGATCTGGCGCAGGTCTGCACCAACGAAGACAAGTCAGTCTCATTGGTGGCCAGTCTTTACTACAAGCTGGGCAACAGGCTGCAGTTGCACTGGTTCCTGGATCAGATCAACCGTCAGGAAGTGGCCAACCATTGGCAGGCCCTGGCTCGCGCTTCTTATCGTGAAGAACTGGATTGGCAGCAGCGCTCACTGACGTCGGTGTTGCTGAAGTTTGATCCTGCCGCCGCCGATGCCGAAGCATTGCTGGACAAATGGGTCGAAACTCATCAACTGCTGCTGGAGCGTTGGAACCACATGATGTCTGAGTTTAAGACCAGTGGTAGCCACGAATTTGCCAAGTTCAGTGTGGCCCTGCGAGAACTGATGCTGTTGAGTCTTAACTGCAGCACTGCATCCTGATAGCCACAAGGATAAAAAATCCTTTATAATTCAAGCCCCGGCCTAGCCGGGGCTTTTTAATCTTAACGTTCAAAAATGAAGCCAATTACATGTACTCATTGATCCGCCCGTTGCTTTTTTGCCAGGATGCAGAGAAAGCTCATGATCTCAGCATGGGATTCCTCAAACATAGCCAGCACACTCCGCTTAAACTGGCCTATTCGCAGTCTGTGCCCGATAAGCCGGTAGAGCTTTGGGGACTGACCTTTCGCAACCCTCTGGGATTGGCCGCGGGGCTGGATAAAAACGCCGAATGTATCGATGCCTTTGCTGCTATGGGCTTTGGCTTTATTGAGGTCGGGACGGTGACCCCAAGACCCCAGGCGGGCAACGATAAGCCGCGACTCTTCCGTCTGCCACAGGCCAATGCCATTATCAACCGCATGGGCTTTAACAATAAAGGTGTGGACTATCTGGTAGAGCGGGTTAAAGAGGCCAGCTACAACGGCGTATTGGGTATCAACATTGGCAAAAATAAAGATACGCCGGACGAGCAGGCGCTGGATGATTACCTGCATTGTCTGAACAAGGTCTATGAGCATGCCAGCTATGTCACGGTGAATATTTCCTCGCCCAATACCCCGGGCCTTCGTAACCTGCAATATGGTGAAGCGCTGGATAAACTATTGGCAGGTCTTAAAAGTGCGCAAAGTCGCTTGGCCGACAACCATGGGAAATATGTACCGCTGTTGGTGAAGATTGCGCCCGATCTGGACGATCAACAAATTGACAGCATTGCCCGCTCTTTAAGCGTGGCCAAGATGGATGGCGTGATCGCCACCAATACCACTCTGTCCCGTCAGGCCGTGAAGGATTTGCCTCATGGTGAAGAGGCCGGTGGATTAAGCGGTGAGCCATTGACCACAATGAGCCAAGACGTGGTCGTGCGTTTGAAGCATGCATTAGGCGGCGCCATGCCCATTATCGGCGTGGGCGGTATTCACTCAGCCGAGACTGCTAAGTCGCGTCTGGTAGCGGGTGCCTCATTACTGCAGATCTACTCGTCATTTATCTATCAGGGGCCAGGACTGGTAAAAGAGATCGTACGCGCCTTATAAGGATCGATTCTGGATCCTTATTCGCTATTTCAAAAAAATATTAATAAAAAGAGATACATGCTGATAGCGTGGTGTCGATGAATAATAAAAATAAAAAAGGAAGTTCACTCCATGTTGCGTCCCGATAGTCAATGGCGTTGGTATTTTGACCAGCAGCAAGCTTGCCTGGCGATGCAACTATCTGATGAGATGGTCTTTCTGTCGGCTTATGGTGCCAAACAGTTGGGACGACAGCCAATGGCATTCGAAGATTTTGACCTGGAAGATCATCAGAACTACTCCCAAGCTGCATTTTTACTGGACGACGAAGTGCAATTCACTGCAGCTTTCAAAACCCAGGCGGCCTTAAACGCCTGCGCTTTATTGCGTTTTCACAAGCCCTTGATGCCCAAAAGTTGGTTTTTTCAACGTGGCATGGCAGGGAGCGGAGTCGGAGTGGCGACCCTGACCAGCAATCTGCACGCAGCACAAGTGCTGGTGCTGCAAGAAGGCGAAAGCTGTTTGTGCATGCTACTTGATGAATCCTTGCCTCTGGATGAAGGAAAATCCCTGAAGCAATTTGAAGCCATCAAAGTCATGCGTGACTGCTTGCAAGGTGCGGTGCAAACCACCGAGTTTCGCCGCCGGGCGTGAACTATCCAAGCCAGTTTTCGGCGAAATAGATCCACACAACATCACGCTTTTCCCTTATAATCCCTGCCTTTAAATTTTGCGGCATCGCCATGTATTCGTTTGTAATCACCACTTCCAAAGGTTTGGATGATCTGCTGGCGCAGGAAATCGCTGGTATTTGTCCCCATTTATCTCTCAAAACCAAACCTGGTCAGGTGATCTTTGATGGCGAGCTGGAGGATGCCTATCGGCTTTGTCTTTGGTCGAGATTGGCCAACCGCGTACTACTGCAACTGGCAGAGGGCGAAGTAAAAGATGCGGAGGCGCTTTATAGCCTCGCATCATCGGTCAACTGGACCAGCCATTTCTCCGTCGAACAGCGCTTTGTGGTGGATTTTATTGGTACCAGTAAAGCCATCAACAACAGTCAGTTTGGGGCCTTAAAGGTCAAAGATGCGGTCGTAGACCAATTTATGGAGCTGTTTGAAAAACGCCCTGATGTCAGTAAAGAGTTACCTGATATTCGTATTCAATGTCGTTTATGGCGCGATCGGGTAGGGATATTCATCGATCTTAGCGGCCAAAGCCTGCATCAGCGTCACTACCGGGCGAAGGCCGGTGAAGCACCGGTAAAGGAGCATATCGCCGCTGCTATGTTGATTCGAAGTGGCTGGGCTGCAAACAAGGACAAACCTTTGGCCGATCCCATGTGCGGTGCCGGCACTATTGCCATTGAAGCGGCGCTGATGGCCTCTAACCAGGCTCCGGGATTAAAGCGTCCTAACTGGGGCTTCTCCCGCTGGAAGAAACATCAGCCAAGTCTCTGGCAACAGCTTGTCGAAACGGCTAAAGCCGCGATCAAAACTCCCGAAGCTCCGATTTTTGCCAATGATATTGACGCCAAGATGGTCAATATCGCCAGACACAATGCCGATGCCGCCGGCGTGGCTGACTTAATCGAATTCAACCAGGGCGATGCCTGTGATTGGCAGCTTAATTGTGCGCCGGGTTATCTGGTCAGCAATCCGCCCTATGGTGAGCGTTTAGGTGAATTGACGGCGCTGTTGCCGTTATTTAGCCGTTTTGGTGAGCATCTGAAACGCCATTTTGCCAATTGGCATCTGTCACTACTGACCAGTAATCGCGATCTGCTCAAACAGCTCAAGCTGATGGCGGGCAAAGAATATCAATTAATGAATGGTGCCTTGGCCTGTCAGCTGGTTAATTTCATTCTTGACGAAAAGAACTGTGAAATCCGCGACAGTGCCCCGGCCGGCCAGGATTTTGCCAATCGCCTGAATAAGAATCTGGCGCGCTTAAAAGGTTGGCTTAAGCAGCAAGATACCGACTGCTACCGTCTTTATGACGCCGATTTACCGGAATATAACCTGGCTTTGGATCGCTATGGCGATTATGTGGTGGTGCAGGAATATGCTCCACCCAAAGACATTCCCGAAGCCAAGGCCAAAAAGCGCTTGATGGATGCGCTGTCTGTGATGCCGCAAGTGCTGAATGTAGTACATGACAAGATTGTGCTGAAAGTGCGCCAGCAGCAAAAAGGTAAAGGCCAATACGAGCGCATGGCACAACGTGGTGAGTTTATTCAGGTTAGGGAAAATGGTGCGAGGTTTTATGTAAACCTTTGGGATTACCTGGATACCGGCTTGTTTTTGGATCATCGTATCACCCGCCAGATGGTGCAACGCTCCAGTAAAGGGCTGGATGTCCTTAACCTGTTCTCCTATACAGGCTCGGTGTCGGTGCATGCTGCTATCGGTGGTGCCCGTTCAGTAACAACGGTGGATATGTCCCGTACCTACTTGGAATGGGCCAAGCGTAATTTTACCTTAAACGGTTTGAGTAACCTGTACCAATACCGTTTTATCCAAGCCGACTGCCTGGAATGGCTGCGTGAACATCAGCAGAAATACGACCTGATCTTTATCGATCCACCCAGCTTCTCCAATTCCAAGCGCATGGAAAATACCTGGGATGTGCAGCGCGACCATATCGCCCTGTTAAGCGATGCAAATCGGTGCTTGAAACCCGGCGGCAAGATTATCTTCTCTAATAACTTGCGCTCTTTTAAGTTGGATGACGCTGGTATTGCCGATCTGGGCCTTAAAGTGGAAAATATTTCCGCCAAGACCCTGCCGGAAGATTTCAAACGTAATCCGAAAATCCATCACTGTTTTGTGTTGACTCATGAATGAAGCCCTGACCCTATACGGCACCCTCGGTTGTCACCTTTGTGAAGATGCTTTGGCTTTGGTAAAAGCCTGCGCGCCCACGCACACCATCATCGAGTTGGATATCGTGGATGACGAATCGCTTTATGCCAAATATCGCACCAGCATTCCGGTGCTTCGAGATGAAAAGGGCAGAGAGCTCAACTGGCCCTTTAATGAAACACAATTGAAAGAGTTTCTATCTTGAGTTTGCTGCAATTAAAAAACGCTCAATTAGCCTTTGGCACTTATCATCTGCTGGATAAAGCAGAACTGGTTATCCAGCCCAACGAGCGACTGTGTTTGGTCGGCCGCAACGGCTGCGGAAAATCCACTCTGCTTCGTGTGATTGCCGGTGAAATGCAACTGGATGACGGTCAACGTATTATGGATGCCAGCGTGCGAATTGCCCGTTTGGCTCAGGACCCACCTATGCAGGATAGCAGCAAGGTGTTTGATTTCGTGGCCGAAGGTCTATCCGAGGCAGGCGAGTTATTAAAAGCCTATCACCAGCAAATTCAGACCGTGGCCAAAGATCCCAGTGAACAACAACTGGCACGCCTGGAGAAACTGCAATCTGAGCTTGAACATCAGGATGCCTGGCGTTTTGAACAGCGTATCGAACAGGTGTTGGCACAATTAGAACTGGATGCCGAACAACCCTTGTCTGCGCTATCCGGCGGTTGGCGGCGTAAAGCGGCACTGGCCCGGGCGTTGGTGACCGAGCCTGACATTTTGCTGCTGGATGAACCAACTAACCATCTGGATGTGCAGACTATCCGCTGGTTGGAAAAGATCCTGCTGGAATTCAAGGGTACCATCGTCTTCGTTAGCCACGACCGCGCCTTTATCCGCAATATGGCAACCCGTATTCTGGATCTTGATCGTGGCAATCTGACCAGCTATCCCGGCAATTACGCCCAATATCTGCATAAGAAAGCAGAAGATTTGCAGGTAGAAGCCGCTCACAATGCGCTTTTTGATAAAAAGCTAAGCGAAGAAGAGACTTGGATTCGTCAGGGCATTAAGGCCAGGCGTACGCGCAACGAAGGACGGGTAAGGGCACTGAAGGCCTTGCGACAGGAGCATGCGCAACGGCGCAATCGTCAGGGCACTGCCAAAGTCAATCTTGCCGATGGCCAGGCCTCGGGTAAGCTGGTTTTTGAAGCTACAGATCTAAGCTATAGCATTGCTGGCAAACCGTTGGTGCAGCATCTTGATCTCGTGGTAATGCGTGGCGATAAGCTAGCGCTCATCGGTGCCAATGGTTCTGGCAAAACGACCCTGATCCGCTTGCTGCTCGGACACATCACTCCAGATGCTGGTACCGTGCGCCAGGGAACGAATCTGGAACTTGCCTATTTCGATCAGCATCGTTTGGCTTTGAATCCTGACGCCTCGGTGATGGATGCGCTTGCCGATGGGAAAAAGGAAATTACCGTTAATGGCCGCACCCGCCATGTGATGAGTTATCTGCAGGACTACTTGTTTACCCCCGATCGGGTTAATGCGCCGGTGCACTCTCTGTCTGGTGGCGAGCGCAACCGCTTGTTGCTTGCCAAGTTATTAATCAAGCCCAGTAATTTGTTGATCCTCGATGAGCCTACCAACGATTTGGATGTGGAAACCCTGGAGTTACTGGAAGAGACCTTGGAGCAATATCCTGGCACGGTGATCCTGGTTAGCCACGACCGTGAATTTGTCGATAATGTGGTGACCAGCAGCCTGTATTTTGAAGGAAATGGTCAGATCCGTGAATTTGTCGGCGGATACAGTGACATCGCCCGATGGTATGAGCAACAAGAGAAAGCACAGACCTCGTCACAAAAATCTAAAGCGCCAGAAACTATTGAGACGTTGCAGAGTCAAACGCCCAAGTCAGAAGGGCAGAGTACAAAGTCTTCTGGTAATAAAACGAAAAAGTTATCATACAAGCTGCAGTTGGAACTGGAGCAATTGCCCGCCGAAATCGAAGCACTGGAGCTTAGCGTTGAGGCTTTGCAATCAGAGATAAACGATCCGGAATTTTTCAAACAGGATGCCCAATATACCCGGCAATCCCTGGACCGATTGGCCGAGCTTCAACACAAGCTGGAGAAGGCCTACGCCAGATGGGATGAGCTGGAGAGCATGACCGAGTAGTAAAACAGGAAATCAAATGATAAGAACAAGGCTATATTCCTTATCCGCCCTAAGCCTCTGTCTGATGGCTGCCAACAGTGGCGCCGCTGAATATCGCATCATGACGCTGGAAGGTGCCACGGCCGGTCAATACAGTTTTGCCAAGGATATTAGTGGTGATGGCCAGGTGGCTTATACCCTGGAAGATGCATTTAATCCCAAAATAGACTTATCCTTGCTGGACTTAGAAAACAATCAGGCATTGCTTGATCTGCTGGAAGATCCTGATGCGGTTAAAGATGGGGATATTTCTGCCACTGACTTACAGCGTCTTTTTGATTATCTGCGCTCCAATAACAATATTTCAAACCCATTTTTTCAAAAGATCGGTCGCTATCGCAGTTACATAAGTGCCGGCAGCGAGCTGGAAGAAGAGGTGGCCTTTGATGTGGTGGATACGGAACTGGGATATCTCAGCCGCAGTGTTGATACACAGACGCAAAAGATGAACCAGCATGGTGACAGGGTGGGTATTGCCAGCGCACCCTTTAAAAAAATTGAGCATGTCAATGAAGATGGTGACGAGCAGACCATGGTCTATCGAGAGTTTGGTAGACGTGGATTTGCCAACATTGATGGTATTTTTGTGCCTTTAGCATCTGCTGCAACCGAACTCGGTGGATACTCTGAAGCTAATGGCATCAGTGACAACCGTATTGTTGCAGGCCGAAGTGCGCTCGAGCCTGGAGCGAATGTGACCGCTGCTGTTGAGGCCTGTGCAGATGAAGAAACTCGTGGGGATAGGCCCGAAGAGGTTTGCATCAGTGGGTTAATTGACTCCTATATTGGTGGTATTGTTGAAAGTTTTAAAACAAGAGCCACCCTATGGGAATTGGATGCGCAGGGTAGTGTGCTGGACACTCATACGTTTGGATTGCTCTTTGAACCGGCCGGTGATGATACCCGAAGCTACACCAGTGCAGCGCTGGATGTGAACGATAATGCGGTGGCAGTTGGTTACTCCAGCCACAGATATCGCGGTAATGAAAATCAGATTGTAACCTTCGCCGCAGTATTTAAAGACGAGCAGGTAAGTGGCTTTATTGATGACCAGGAGTACTTTGCCAGTGTAGCCACTGCAGTTAACAACCAGAATATCGTCACCGGCCAGGCCAGCAAGTATGTCAATGGTTACGCCCGCACCAAATTCTTTGTCTATGACATTGATGAGCAAACCTTGGTTTTCCCCGATGATTTCTTCCCTGGCTCATCGTCTGTTGGCAGATCGATAAACAATCATGGGCTGGTCGTAGGTGATGGAGAAGTAGATTCGGTAATCGGAAACACTGTGCGTCGTCGTCATGCTTTTATTTATGATCATAATGAGGCTAGTTTTCAGGATCTGAACAATCTGGTCAGTTGTGATACGCCTTATACCTTGGTTCAGGCCAATGGGATTAATGATAATGGTGAGATTGCGGCAACCGCTACCATCAATCGCCCACAGTTGGATATCACCGGTCAACCGGTACTGGACGATGCCGGCAATCAGGTAATGGAAGATGCCGTGGTCGCAGTGAAGCTGGTGCCTATTCCGGGCGGTACGGCAGAGGATTGTTCGGCTGAGGAGCCAAAGACAGAACGAAAGGCCGGCACCCTGCATTGGGCTTGGCTGACAATACTGACTTTATTTGGCTTATTCAGAGACAGAAAGGGACGCTAAGCGTCCCTCAGACTGTTGAAAAAGGCCTGGACGCAGATCCAGGCCTTTGATCTAATGAGCATAGTGAACAACATGGATTCACCATGCTTAGAGACAAAACCCCCCAACAATATGAACTAGAAATGGTCGCCATTGACCAGCTCGTACCGCAGGACCACTTGGTTCGCCTGATTGACCTAGCCATTGATTTTGAATTTATCCGCGACAAGGTAGCGCATTTGTATTGCCAAGATAACGGGCGTCCGGCGGTTGACCCGGTGCGTCTGTTCAAAATCCTGTTTCTCGGCTACTTGTTTGGCATCCCCAGTGAACGACGACTCATTAAGGAAATCCAGGTCAATGTCGCCTATCGCTGGTTCTTAGGGATGGGACTGACCGAAGACGTTATCCATCACTCCACGCTGAGTCAGAACCGCATTAAGCGCTT
>NZ_JARHUG010000036.1 GCF_029223185.1 Aliiglaciecola sp. CAU 1673 | reverse complement strand
TTTAAAGCAGAAGCCCTGCGACTGGCCGGGAAAATCGGTGTGGCCAAAGCGGCCAGAGAACTGGGCTTACACGGCGCTCAAATATACCAGTGGCGTGCAGCGGCCGAGAAGAAAGCCGGCACCACTGAACGGGAAAGCACATTGGCAACGGAAAACGCCAAGCTCAAGCGCGAGCTGGCCGAGATGAAAATGGAGGTCGACTTTTTAAAAAAGGCGGCAGCCTACTTCGCGAAAAATCCAAAATAGAGCGATTCCAGTTCATTCATGAACATCGCCAACAATTGGCCCTGAGCTTCCTTTGCCGGATGCTCAAGGTCTCGCGAAGTGGGTATTACCAATGGCGGGAGGTGCTTAGCAACCCCAGCCCTCGCGCCCAGGCCAGACAGCAGCGCGATCAGCGAGTAGAGCAAGCCTTCTTTGAGTCGAAGAGGCGGGATGGAGCGCGACGCATCCAGGTGGAGCTGAAAGAACAGGGGCACAGCCATGACATCAAGACCATTGCCGAGAGTATGAGACGCCAGAATCTGGTGCCTAAGGCGGCAAAGATGTTCAAGGCGACGACCGACAGCAATCACCCCTTGCCCGTCGCCCCCAATCTGCTGGACAGAGACTTCAGTGCCGACGCACCGAATCAGAAATGGGCAGGCGATATC
The DNA here is from genome assembly GCF_029223185.1 of Aliiglaciecola sp. CAU 1673. Lineage (GTDB taxonomy): Bacteria > Pseudomonadota > Gammaproteobacteria > Enterobacterales > Alteromonadaceae > Bowmanella. The sequence goes on along the minus strand of NZ_JARHUG010000036.1, from coordinate 488 downwards.
ACCTACCTGTATACCGGCGAAGGTTGGCTGTACCTGGCCGTCATTATCGACTTGTACTCAAGGGCGGTAATTGGCTGGGCCATGGCACCGCGCATGACCGCTGACCTGGTGTGTGATGCGCTGAAGATGGCCTTGTTCCGGCGCGGTCGCCCACAGGGAGTCATCCTTCATAGCGACCGTGGCAGTCAGTATTGCTCTTGGGCTTACCGTGGGCTGATTGAGCAATATCAGTTACGCCAGAGTATGAGTCGCAAGGGAAATTGTTGGGACAATGCCTGCGTGGAAAGCTTCTTTCACTCGCTGAAGGTTGAAGCCATCCATGACGAGCCTTTGATGACCCGAGAGCAGATGCGCCAAGCGGTGTTCGAGTACATTGAAGTTGATTACAACCGGCAAAGAAGGCACAGTGCTCTGGGCTACCTGAGCCCGGAAAACTATGAGAAAAAACTAGCAGCTTAACCGGTGTCCACTTTTACTGGTGCAGATCA
>NZ_JARHUG010000035.1 GCF_029223185.1 Aliiglaciecola sp. CAU 1673 | reverse complement strand
TTTTTAGGTGTGATTTAGGGGCGGTATCCTTAACTCGCCCTGGCCAGGGCCATTTTCTTCATATTTTGGCAAGCGGCCGCCAGCAGACACTGCATATTGACCTTATCCAGTCCACGGTAGCGACAGTAGCGATGCCCATGATGTTGTTTCGCGTCGGCGAAGCTGCGCTCTACCGTTTCAGCGCGTCGTCGGTATTGTTTCTTGCCCCATTCGCTGAGCCTGACCACATTGGCGCGTTCCACACTGGCTTGCCAGATATGTCTGGTCACAACTTTGGTGTGGTTTTGGCTTTGTGTGCATTGCGCTCGCACTGGGCAGTCTGTACAGCGCTTAGCATCTGAGTGATATTGACGATAGCCCTGACGGTTGGTGGTCTTGTACGCCAGCGTTTGGCCTTGCGGACAGGTGTAGGTATCCGTTTGCGCATCATAGGTAAAAAGACGTTTAGGATATTGCCCCGGCTTTTTGTTCGGACGCCTATATCCCATTACACCAATGAGCTGTCGCTGCTCCAGGTTGTGGCAAATGGCACTGGTGTTATACCCGGCATCCAGGCCGATGGCGATAGGGTTGACCGGAAAGCTGTCCAACACCCGGTCTAGGCGGGCGATGATGGGCTGGCTGTCATGCACATTGCCGGCGGTGGCGTGAGTATCAACGATGATGCCATGGCGGCCATCGACGATACGGTGGTCTAAATAGAAAAAGCCTTTGGGCTTCTCGTCCCGCACCATATAACCGCTGTCGGGGTCGGTACGGCTGACTTTGGTGGGCTTGGTGCAAACCGCCTCTGGCTTACACCTCAGGGGCTTTTTTCCTTCGGCCTCCCGGTCTTTACTGATGGCCTCGGTGAGCTGTTCTAAATAGGCACTCGGCGTGACTTGCAAGTCTTGGATATCGAAACGCTTCTTGTTGGCGTTGGCCTTCAGGTGGGTGCTGTCGGCGAATAAGCTGTGCCCGCCTATTAAGCCTTGCTTCAAGGCTTGGCCAACAATGTTATCGAATATCGCCTGGTAAATATCGCTGTCTTTAAAGCGCTTAATGCGGTTCTGACTCAGCGTGGAGTGATGGATAACGTCTTCGGTCAGTCCCATCCCTAAGAACCAGCGATAGGCGACATTGACCTGGATTTCCTTAATGAGTCGTCGTTCACTG
>NZ_JARHUG010000034.1 GCF_029223185.1 Aliiglaciecola sp. CAU 1673 | reverse complement strand
GGAGGTCAGGAAACGGCCTAACTATCTTATCTCTGAGCAACGTCTACTCTGGGCTTTACACGAATATTCTCGTCTGGTCCACACGCTGGGGAGACCTGAATTATGAGGGGATCCCCCAGCGCCTGACATTGAGTCGTTACCTTCTAAAGCCGGTTCTTATTTAAGCGCCGGCTTTTTTGCATTTAAAGGCACTCGTTCTTATTTATGCAGCGCAAGGGCAAGCCTTGTCACTGAAATGCTTTAGTGGCAATGTGTAGCAAATAAAACAGGCGACTGCGATGCAGACGCCATATCAATGCAGGTAACCATAATTTTTCTACGACTGATTATATCTATTTCGCAAGGTTGTTAGTATTTTCGCCACTGCAAACGTCAACAAACAGATAAAAACCGAATAAATGGATGCAAAAATAATCGCGACACCAGTCATTGGTGCATCATTTATTCCCTCAGTTGGTACTTGAGATAGAAAAATTACTGACAAAAAAGTGGGCGGCACAAATATCAGCAACACTGTTCTTATCACCAGGCTTTTCACTTTAAGCAGGAACAACCCAAATATAATGCTTGTTAAAGCTAATTCTATATAACTCATGGAAGTACCTCTTAGGGACATGGAAGATATAACACATCTGGAACACAAGTCCCATATGCGCAAGTTCTGTAGTAGACCGGCATTAAACAAAAACCTCGTCCATCATAAAGGTTAGGTGCATAAATGCGTTCATTACCAGCCCCTGATATTGGCGCGCCATTTTCACTGACAACATTTAATTCCCCTTGCAACATCATACATCCATAACCCTTATTGGCACAGTATGCCAACAATGCCCTTCCATCATTAACGACAAACCAATGATAGGTATAAGCCATAGACATTAAAGCGCCATACGTAAGTTCAAAAGGAATGAGAAAATCCTGATTTATATCCTTTGCAGTCCTATCAGCAATCATCTTCATCTGATTCAAGAAGTCACTATCACAATAAGATTTATTCCTATAAGTAGCATAACAAAAATCGTGATTATTACATGCCCGCAAGAAAGGCTGGTCAGGTATATAGTTATGATCCATACCAACAAGACTGGACACCTCGTTAAGCGATAGAATCGCAATCGAGGTGAAGCATGACAAAAGAATCCAGATCCCGTAAACGCCACGGCGAAGAGTTTAAAGCAGAAGCCCTG
>NZ_JARHUG010000033.1 GCF_029223185.1 Aliiglaciecola sp. CAU 1673 | reverse complement strand
CTAGCGAATCCCCTCATAAAACAAAGCAGATTCAATAAGATAGACACGCATGGTGCTAAATGATCTAATTCATTTCGCCAAAAACCAACTAGAAATCAACACCATGCGTGATATTGCTATCTTACACGATTTGCTCACGAAGCAATGCCCTGAAATTCATGCCAAACGGGTAGATTCCCTGATGCTGGCTACCGCCTCTCTGCTAGGTGGTAACCAACTGTCGCTCACTCAGTTGGGGCGTAACATCACTGGGCCTGTGTCGGCGAAGCACAATATCAAGCGCATGGACCGACTGTTAGGGAATGTCGGCTTACACCAGCAGCGTAGCGAGATTTATCGCTGGCACGCCCGGCTGCTTTGCGGTGCTAATCCCATGCCGATTATATTAGTGGATTGGTCAGATGTCCGGGAGCAGCTAAGGTTGATGACGTTGCGGGCTTCCGTCAGTGTCCGTGGTCGCTCGGTGATACTGTATGAGCGTACTTTCACCTTTGCCCAATATAACTCTCCAGCATCCCACAATGCCTTTTTGCAAGAGTTGGCAGATGTGTTGCCAACAGGCACTTGTCCATTGATTGTGACGGATGCCGGATATCGTAATACCTGGTTTCGCCAGGTGGAAGTCATGGGCTGGTTTTGGCTGGGGCGGATACGTGGAGAAGTCGGCTTTCAGCCTGCGGGACAATCCCAATGGCACAGCAATAAATCCCTCTATCCCACCGCAGTCAGTCGGGCTAAGCATATCGGCGCGGTACAGCTAGGGCGTAAACGCCCCATTGATTGTGAACTGCATTTGTACAAAGCCAAGTCCAAAGGACGAACCGACCGGCGCTCATCCAAGGCTGGCCGTTCCCACACCGCGCAGCGCAGTTACCAAACCGGCAGTAAAGAGCCCTGGCTGTTGGCTACCAACTTGCCGCCCGCCTACTTCAGCGCCAAACAAGTCGTCAACCTGTATGCCAAGCGCATGCAGATTGAGGAAAGCTTCCGTGACCTGAAAAGTCCCCAATTCGGCATGGGCTTGCGACATTGTAAAAGTCGTTGCCCTAAGCGCTTGGACATTCTGCTATTGATTGCTCTGCTGGCCACCCTGGTACTCTGGTGGATAGGTTTGTTTGCCTTAAAAGTAGGATGGCAACGGAAGTTTCAGGCCAACACCGTTTCCAATCGGCCTGTTCTATCTGTTGTAAGGTTGGGAAAGGAGGTCAGGAAACGGCCTAACTATCTTATCTCTGAGCAACGTCTACTCTGGGCTTTACACGAATATTCTCGTCTGGTCCACACGCTGGGGAGACCTGAATTATGAGGGGATCCCCCAGCGCC
>NZ_JARHUG010000032.1 GCF_029223185.1 Aliiglaciecola sp. CAU 1673 | reverse complement strand
GAGTACATTGAAGTTGATTACAACCGGCAAAGAAGGCACAGTGCTCTGGGCTACCTGAGCCCGGAAAACTATGAGAAAAAACTAGCAGCTTAACCGGTGTCCACTTTTACTGGTGCAGATCAAAGTGCTTCATAGCCGGCGTACTTCGCGTGGAAGTGTGGAAGTGTGGAAGTGTGGAAGTGTGGAAGTGTGGAAGTGTGGCGGATTGTGATCGTTGAAATACATGTCGATCAAGATTCCGCAAAAAGCGGCTTATGACTGGCACGTTTTCATTTTTCTAAGTTCAATACCCTAAAGATCCCACTCTTTAGTTAAGGTCAGTCAATCTTGTTGCGTAACGACCAAGCTGTGCGGCACAAACGAGAGCATAGTTAGAGCCCACCGGCACGAGCCCCCTTGAAGATCAGTATTGCTGATAGCGACGCCACAGTGATTTCTAGAACCAGGTAGCACAGCATGATCCAATTCGTCACCGGTGCCATAAGAATGCCTGCGATCCGACTGCCAGCCATGCCCAGCATTAGTGCGAGAACGGAGAACAATCCAACACGAATCGTGCCTGCCGATGAGGCAAGTAGGAATAGGATAGCTGCCACGCCAATCGACATGCCTCCGTAGGTGGCACGAATATCGATAAGAGCGACCGAATGAGTAATCGAAAAGCCAGTGGCAGCATGAATTATTTGCGTTGGCGCAGCGACGCAAGCGATCCCAAAGAGCAGAAAGACTAGGCCGGTCAGTCTGATGGTGAATATTGAAATTTTCAGTAGAATTTTCGGTGTGCTCTAACGCTTTGCGTCCCAGCCCGCAGTTTGCGGCAAACTTGCGCAACTTGTTATGTTTAGTTTTTAAAAAAGCCACCATTTTGTTACACCAAACTTTTAGATGTTGTTACTTGCCATCGCCATTACTTGGAAGATTCACTGGTGCTGTAATGAACACCAATATGCCGCCAATAAGCAACGCAATATTAAACAGAAGTTCAAATTTGTAATGAAACGGACTGCTTTCAAGGAAGATAGTGTCCCCACTCTTTGTGACAAACTGGCCTGTGTCTAGCATTTGATAAATATCATATGAGATATATGCGATGAAAAGAGAGCATATAATTCTCAAATAAATTTTAATTATCGTCTTATCTGCCTTTGAGTCATTGAGCATCGATGTCACACCCTAAACATAACGCCGCGCTCTGCGGCAAATTTGGAGCGCAGCGGAAAATTTGTCCATCAGCAGCGCCTTGTTATAAGTTGCTAGGCAGTATCCATCGCCCATTTAATTAGCCATCGATCCAACTCTTCGGGCGTATTTTTCTCGATATTTCTTAACCAGTTATCACGCTCATCTTTTGGTAATATTTTTGTTGCCCTTAATATTGCACGTTTACCCTTTTCCCCAACGTAAAAGACTCGATTTTTATTATCTCTAACCCAAGCCACGTTTTTCGAGGTTAACGCTGCATAGGCCTTGTTTTCGACAAATTCGCTTTGCCCTATAAATTTCTTAATTTTTGGGTTCTTCAAGAGAGTTTCGTCGCCTGAAAAAAACCACTCAACCCAATACCGAACCAAACTCTGCATCATCGCAGGACTAGAAAGAATTGAAACAAAGTTATCTCGATTATCCTTTATCCACTTTCTGTGGGATAATGCCTTAAAATACAAAATGACATCGTTTATCACGGGTGAGAAAAACTCAAAATTGCTAAAAATTATATCGGCGACAAACTCAATGCGATTAGCCTTTGCTTTTCTAATGAGCGCTCTAGCTAAACCTAGGTCAACGGTATCTCTTTTTAAAAGTTGATCTGCGATATGTTCAAGATGCCCTTCTAAATCAGGCTTTTCCTCTACAATAACCTCCTCGTACTCAATCTCTCCAGAATAAGGATTGAATATTTCCAGAGTGTCAAATATTTCTACTTTCTCCATTTCATATTGATTGTGGAGAACGCCTTCTACATACTTTTTAGTTTCTTCTATATAGGTTTTGTCAGATGCCAAGGTGAGACGATGATTTTCATGTAGATATAGAGTCAGCTTTTCAAGGATTTTTTCTAGCTCCTCTTTTGAGTCGGAGAATATCCTAATATCATCTACGTACCGAGTATGTTCCACTCCAAAGTTTGAAATATATTCATCTATATCCACGAGAACTGCTTCGGACATAATTATACTGGCCGCGGGTCCAACGGGCACACCTTGAGATGCTTTATCGTTTATTGACGAAATAAAACCCTCGATATCATTTGCTATATTTTTTAAAGTTGGATCAGCTCGCTCTATTGCGTTATTCAGGCGATGCAAATAGATTTGATTGTAAAAGTCAGTAATATCAGTGACGAGTATGTAATCATATTCTTCAGAATGATTTTCTATCATATCTGTGAACGTCTTGAATCCAGAGTTTTTCTCGAAAAAACCACCGTCATCAATTGCAAATCTATAAGAGCACGCAACCTTCTCGTCAGCTCGCACCAGCTCTATCTTTTCAACTATCAAATAGGCTAAAGCTGTATATATGATTGTATCTAACGGCTCTAGCTGATGGACAATTCGATAACTTCCAGATGGCTTTTTAGAGGCCATCGTCAGAGGATGCTTTGTTCGTAGCTTGCCTATATTGCTACCTAGCAAATACTTCTTTACTTCATCCCAGCAGTGCCAGATTGCCTCATACTCAAAACCCTTTGGAAAGAAGTCAGAGTCGTAGTAGCTCTCTATATGCTTCTTAGCAAATTCTATGGATTCTTCTGTCAGCTTACTCATAATTTCTCAAAACTTATAACGCCGTTTTAAGGGGCGCAAACCGTTGGCTATACTGCGCGCAGCGCCAAGCCAGCGAGTTTGCGTCCCAGCCCGCAGTTTGGGCGATTTGAAAACCTTGTTATGTGTACTCATTGGGGTCAGTCTCCTCTCGAATAAACTCACCGGACTTTAGCAAAACTTCAACAATGTCACTTATTACTCGGGCATTGTTATCAGGCGCCAATATAAAGTAAGCCCAGACATCGTCATCCAACTCATACTCCCCGTTCTCATATTCCCACAGCGAGATAAATTCATCGGTTGAAGCACCTAACATTGCAGTATCGATACTGGGATGCTTTTTGGGTTTAGAAGACAAGCCGACTTCCAATATCCGTCGAATATTGGGATATCCTCGACTTCGATGGTCTCCCCGGAACTCAATGAGTAGGTCATCAGATTGGTAGGCTGGTCTGACTCTGAACTTTTCCATCACTCGTTGTACACATAACGCTTTGCGAAGGGGCGCGAACCGCTGGCTACACTGCGCGCAGCGCCAAGCCAGCGAGTTTGTGTCCCTGCCGTGTTGTTAGCGGCATACTTCCGCAACTTGTTATGTGCCACTTTTACGCCCCAACCTGCTAAAAACCCAATTGATAGTAATAACTAAGGTTGCTCCCTGAACCAAGGAACCTAGCCAAACAGCCAGATAGAAACTTCCGGTGTATGGTTCAAGAAACTTGAATATGGGTCTATAGGTTTCCCAAAGGACCATCTCTAACCAAGTCTCGGAGCACGAAGTCCAATAAAAATTCAGCGCTGGCGCTAGGATAAAAATGAATATTAGAACAGCAATCCATATGGCTTTTCCCTTTCTCAATCGAGTTTATTCCTTAACTGTCAGGTGTGGCATATAACGCTTTGCGAAGGGGCACGAACCGCTGGCTATACTACGCGAAGCGCCAAGCCAGCGAGTTTGCGTCCCTGCCGTGTTGTTTGCGGCACTCTTCCGCAACTTGTTATGTAACACTACGGCCACTGAACCTGCCCCATTAAATTCTTGTAAGATGCCAAGGCTTTGAGCATAGATAGCACCACGGCCTGCTTTTTGACGAGCACCTGATATAGGAAGACTGGCAGCAGCCAAAGTAAAATAAGAGAAAGCTGAATAAAAATGGCTGCAAAAACGAACTCTTTTACACCGATTAACGCAAGAAGAACAACACAAATGTTGATGAGAAGGAACGCCCAAACCGCTTTCCTTGCATCTGACTTCAGCTCTGATTTTGGCTCTTCTCTCACTTCCTTTTGCACGATTTTTCCTGTGTTACATAACGAATGATATGGACTCCCCCTTCTTCCGGGGTGTGCCACGCTTTAGCGGTGGCCAACTTAAGAGGAACCGTCCATGTCAGATTTAACTTATTTCTATGGCATTGATTTAGCCAAACAGG
>NZ_JARHUG010000031.1:0-3353 GCF_029223185.1 Aliiglaciecola sp. CAU 1673 | reverse complement strand
ACAGACAAGTTCAAGAAGACAAATGCCTTAATGAATGCGCGCTTATGAGTGTGAATTGATTAAGGTTTTTTAAGCCTTAAATGCTCTTTAACAATGTGGAAAAGCTGATAAAGAAAACATCCAGCTAAACAAAGCGAAAGCAAGTTTAGCGATTTGTAGCGTCATTGGTATTCTCGAAAGAGAAATTGATGAAAGTTGCTGGCTGTGTGACACCAATTACGACGTAATTTGGGGTTGTATGGTTAAGTGACTAAGCGTATACGGTGGATGCCTAGGCAGTTAGAGGCGATGAAGGACGTGTAAGTCTGCGAAAAGCTGTGGTGAGCTGACAAAACGCATTTGAGCCACAGATGTCCGAATGGGGAAACCCACCGCTTCGGCGGTATCAACACATGAATACATAGTGTGTTGAGGCTAACCGGGAGAACTGAAACATCTAAGTACCCCGAGGAAAAGAAATCAACCGAGATTCCCTTAGTAGTGGCGAGCGAACGGGGACCAGCCCTTAAGCAATTTATGAGTTAGTGGAAGCCTCTGGAAAGTGGCGCGGCACAGGGTGATAGCCCCGTACACGACAACGAGTTAATTGTGAAAACGAGTAAGACGGGACACGTGTTATCCTGTTTGAAGATGGGGGGACCATCCTCCAAGGCTAAATACTCCTAACTGACCGATAGTGAACCAGTACCGTGAGGGAAAGGCGAAAAGAACCCCTGTGAGGGGAGTGAAATAGAACCTGAAACCGTATACGTACAAGCAGTGGGAGCCTACTTGTTAGGTGACTGCGTACCTTTTGTATAATGGGTCAGCGACTTATATTTTGTAGCGAGGTTAACCGCATAGGGGAGCCGTAGCGAAAGCGAGTCTTAACTGGGCGCTTAAGTTGCAAGGTATAGACCCGAAACCCGGTGATCTAGCCATGGGCAGGTTGAAGGTTGAGTAACATCAACTGGAGGACCGAACCCACGCCTGTTGAAAAAGGCGGGGATGACCTGTGGCTGGGGGTGAAAGGCCAATCAAACCGGGAGATAGCTGGTTCTCCCCGAAAGCTATTTAGGTAGCGCCTCGGACGAATACCACAGGGGGTAGAGCACTGTTTGGGCTAGGGGGTCATCCCGACTTACCAACCCCATGCAAACTCCGAATACCTGTGAGTACTATCCGGGAGACACACGGCGGGTGCTAACGTCCGTCGTGAAGAGGGAAACAACCCAGACCGCCAGCTAAGGTCCCAAAGTTCTAGTTAAGTGGGAAACGATGTGGAAAGGCCCAGACAGCTAGGAGGTTGGCTTAGAAGCAGCCATCCTTTAAAGAAAGCGTAATAGCTCACTAGTCGAGTCGGTCTGCGCGGAAGATGTAACGGGGCTCAAACTAGACACCGAAGCTGCGGAAGCATGTTTACATGCTTGGTAGGGGAGCGTTGTGTAAGCCGTTGAAGGTGGATTGAGAAGTCTGCTGGAGGTATCACAAGTGCGAATGCTGACATGAGTAACGATAAAGGGGGTGAAAAACCCCCTCGCCGGAAGACCAAGGTTTCCTGTCCCATGCTAATCAGGGCAGGGTAAGTCGGCCCCTAAGGCGAGGCAGAAATGCGTAGTCGATGGGAAACGGGTTAATATTCCCGTACCGGTGTTATCAGTGATGGGGGGACGGAGAAGGCTATGCAGGCTTGGCGTTGGTTGTCCAAGTGAAAGTGCGTAGGGAGTGTGCTTAGGTAAATCCGGGTACACAATCTCGAGACACGAGACGAGTCACTACGGTGACGAAGTTGCAGATGCCATGCTTCCAGGAAAAGCCTCTAAACTTATGATAACACTGACCGTACCCCAAACCGACACAGGTGGTCAGGTAGAGAATACCAAGGCGCTTGAGAGAACTCGGGTGAAGGAACTCGGCAAAATAGTACCGTAACTTCGGGAGAAGGTACGCCCCTGGACGTGAAGGACTTGCTCCGTAAGCGTTTGGGGGTCGCAGTGACCAGGTGGCTGGGACTGTTTATTAAAAACACAGCACTCTGCAAACACGAAAGTGGACGTATAGGGTGTGACACCTGCCCGGTGCCGGAAGGTTAATTGATGGGGTTAGCGTAAGCGAAGCTCTTGATCGAAGCCCCGGTAAACGGCGGCCGTAACTATAACGGTCCTAAGGTAGCGAAATTCCTTGTCGGGTAAGTTCCGACCTGCACGAATGGTGTAACCATGGCCACGCTGTCTCCACCCGAGACTCAGTGAAATTGAAATCGCCGTGAAGATGCGGTGTACCCGCGGCTAGACGGAAAGACCCCGTGAACCTTTACTACAGCTTGGCACTGAACATTGACCCTACTTGTGTAGGATAGGTGGGAGGCTTTGAAGCGGTATCGCCAGATATCGTGGAGCCGTCCTTGAAATACCACCCTGGTATGTTCGATGTTCTAACCTAGGTCCGTTATCCGGATTGGGGACAGTGTCTGGTGGGTAGTTTGACTGGGGCGGTCTCCTCCCAAAGAGTAACGGAGGAGCACGAAGGTCGGCTAATCCTGGTCGGACATCAGGAGGTTAGTGTAATGGCATAAGCCGGCTTAACTGCGAGACAGACACGTCGAGCAGGTACGAAAGTAGGTCATAGTGATCCGGTGGTTCTGTATGGAAGGGCCATCGCTCAACGGATAAAAGGTACTCCGGGGATAACAGGCTGATACCGCCCAAGAGTTCATATCGACGGCGGTGTTTGGCACCTCGATGTCGGCTCATCACATCCTGGGGCTGAAGTCGGTCCCAAGGGTATGGCTGTTCGCCATTTAAAGTGGTACGCGAGCTGGGTTTAGAACGTCGTGAGACAGTTCGGTCCCTATCTGCCGTGGGCGCTGGATGATTGAGGGGAGCTGCTCCTAGTACGAGAGGACCGGAGTGGACGAACCGCTGGTGTTCGGGTTGTGATGCCAATTGCATTGCCCGGTAGCTACGTTCGGAATCGATAACCGCTGAAAGCATCTAAGCGGGAAGCGAGCCCCAAGATGAGTCATCCCTAGAGCTTTAAGCTCTCTAAAGGGTCGTTGAAGACTACGACGTTGATAGGCAGGGTGTGGAAGCGTTGTAAGGCGTTAAGCTAACCTGTACTAATTACCCGTGAGGCTTAACCATACAACGCCCAAGTTTCGTTGTAAGAAGCACACAAAGCGCTTCATCAAACCAATAGACGCTACAAGTTTCCTTTATCGAATAGCTTTTCCAAGTTGTTAACACAGTTTTTGCCTGGCGGCCATAGCGTTACGGAACCACCTGAATCCATTCCGAACTCAGAAGTGAAACGTAACAGCGGCGATGGTAGTGTGGGGTCTCCCCATGTGAGAGTAGCACACCGCCAGGCTCCCA
>NZ_JARHUG010000030.1 GCF_029223185.1 Aliiglaciecola sp. CAU 1673 | reverse complement strand
GCAGGGCTTCTGCTTTAAACTCTTCGCCGTGGCGTTTACGGGATCTGGATTCTTTTGTCATGCTTCACCTCGATTGCGATTCTATCGCTTAACGAGGTGTCCAGTCTTGTTGGTATGGATCAAGCACCCGGGTCTTTGCAAGCCAATGAATGGATCGTCCACACAAGCATATTTCATTTGCCAAAATACCTGCTCCGCTTTCTTTCTAAGTAGCTGTTCCTATTAGTGCTACAGTGGGCGGGAACGCATGTAGAAACGCCGTGAATCCGTCCATGGAGGCTCTGCCTCATCATCCATGACAAGGAAGTTCTGTATCGCGCTTCCCGCCCTCTGCTCAGAATGAGTTACTATTCGGAACGTTTATTTAGATGTTGATGCTTTGTTTCTCAGAAAAACTCCCGGGGTAAGCTCTTTTGGCCATTAGCATTGAGTGTGGCTACCGGACGCCAAAGCGTTGGTTGTTGTCTACTTTCCAATTTTGGCAATTCGTCGTTAACAGGCTTCATTTCAGCGTAATGCCATTTTAGCCTCAGTTTGGAAGAGTTATGTTTTACTTTTACAACTTAAATTCGGGTAGATGAACAAAAATGAGTAAAATAATTGCGGGGCTGGCGTTATTAGTTTCATTTCACGTAACAGCAATTGAAAACGAAGTACATCAACAGATAAATCAACTTTTTGAGCGTCTTAATTTAGCTTATCAAGAACTAGATGTAGAGGCTGCATCAGCAACCTATTCAAATGATGGCTTATACATTTCCACTGGTAAAGAGCTGGATCTCAATATTGGCAACCCTGGACAAGTATATTTTAAGGAATGGTTTGCATCGTTGAAGCAAAATCAAAAATATGCAGACATCAATTTTCGGGTGAAAAAACGTGAGCAACTTGCATCTGACATCGTCGTTGATACCGGATATTACCGAATTCGCGTTTTCGATAAGCAAGGACACGCAACCGCTTCTAATTACGGTAAGTTTTTAAATATCAACCGACTGGTAAATGAGCAATGGATTAATTGGGCTGACGCTTTTGAATCCAATGGAGAAAACTCAGAGTACTGGGACGCAGCAAAACCAATAGAGAATCTGCGCTACGACTAAGTGTTATCATTTCTCGCAGTTGCCTTAGATATCTAGGTACTCACGTACAGCTTTGCCACTATCGGGACTGACTATGTGTCTGATTTTAATGGAATTGTTACTTTCCGTCAGTGCCGCTTGGTTTTTGCAGTTAGCTTCTGGCCAAGACGAATTCCAGGGGTGTATTATGTTGGATGCTGAAACTATAGGAAGGGTTATTCTGTGGATCTTATTGGATGGCGATCGCCTGCTGACTAATTTCAATCAAGAACTTTCAGAGGCTGTTAGGGGCTTTACACCAGCAAGTAGGATGCTAAGGAAATCCTGATTTGAGAAGATGGCGGGATTAAATTCGCCACCCAGGAATTTAACCTGCCAAAAATCTATGCCATTATCAATGGGATGCCTAGGCGACAAAGAGAAATGGGCGAAAAGCATTAAAAGTAGCGAAAAATTCCAATCATCTGTGTCGAAAAGTAGTTAAAAAGGAATGTTATGAAAATTAAAGGAACTGTCTTGTTGTTAATGCTGCTGGCAACCACTGCCTGTACCAGTGTGCAACGAGACCAGGTAGTCTACGACACCCTGGATGGTGCAGCAGGGAATATGGAGCAGAGGGCCAAGCAAAACGCTAATTCAGGTGAAGTGACCAAGCAAAAATCCGATGATTTTATTGCAGGCCTGTTTAACGCCATACTTCAGCCCATCTGGCGAACTTTGACCACTGATTAAGTAGGTTGATCTAAGCTAGGTAAGGCTTTGCTTCTCACTGCGAAAAGGACATATTCGATGAAAAGTACTATTCTCATCAGCGCATTGTTGCTGTCACTGTTAGCTGTAATCTCTACTGCTGCATATGCAGAGTCTTTCAGATGCCATACTAAATTGGTCATGGAAGGCGATTCCACCTATGCAGTAAAAGAAAAATGCGGTTTGCCAACCTCCGAAGAGCAGGTTGGATATGTCATGGTCGGCAATGGCTATGTGAATTTGACCCGATATTTCTATGACTTGGGATCCAGACGCTTATTGGTCACCCTCGATTTCCACAATGGGGTGTTGCAGCGCATTAGTTTTTCTCCGCGGTAAAACTAATTCCCACAGTTCAATAGGCGAAGGTGAAGTCTTTCTTGAAAGATCTATGGACCAAGCCTGGTCATTGAGTCATTGCTTGTGTCTTTGCCTGAGGTGTGCAGATGATCACCACACAATGGTTGCCAACACTGTTGTTAATATTCAGCGGCGGCGTATTGGCAGTGTTGACCAGCAAGATTACGCGTATGCCTCTGAGCCTGCATCTATTGCTTTGGGGAATGTTGGCGTCCTATCTGGTGCCCATATGGGGGCTGGATACCGGTATTCGCTACCATAATTTTCAACCGCTGATTCTTTTTATCTTGATCCCCATCCTGGTCTTTGAGGCCGCTTTAAACCTGCCGTCAAAGGTACTACGTCCACATTTAAAAACGACGCTTTTCAGCGCCAGCTTGGGCGTAGTACTTAGCGCAACCATCGCGGCTGCAATATTATATTTTGGTATCAATCACCCCAGTGGTTTTCCATGGATGGCGGCGCTTTTGGCTGGTGTGGTGATCACTGCTACTGATCCTGTGGCGGTAGTGGCTCAGCTAAAAGAGGCAAAAGCGTCACCTTCGTTGGCGGCTCAATTGGAAGGTGAAAGTCTGTTCAATGACGCTACCGTCATCGTTCTCTTTTCAGTGGTGCTCGGGTTGGCACTGGAACAGCAATTTTCGGTGGCGGAAACCATATGGCAACTGGTTAGGGTATTGGCTGGTGGTGTATTGGCGGGGGCACTCTTAGGATTCGTTGCAGGGCAGCTTCTACGACATGTTGATCTCAGTGCCGGGCAAAAGATGCTGGTGTGTCTGTTATTAGCTTATGGTGCGTTCTTTATTGCTGAGTCGTTACTGCATGTGTCCGGTGTGTTTGCCGTTCTTGTGGCTGCTTTGCAGGTAAAAAAATCGCTGATTGATGCCACCGCAGAGGGAATGCAACAAGCCTATTGGGATCTGTTAGCCTTTATCGCCAATGTTCTGGTGTTTTTCCTGATGGGCCTGGTAGTCACTTTTGATATGTTCAGTTCCCAATGGTTAGCAATGTTATTGGGTATTCTCGCAGCCATGCTTTCCAGGCTTATCGGCGTGTATTTTTCCTTTGCCGCGGGCAAATATGTTTTACGCGAACCTGTTCAATGGCGAAATGGGCTTTTGCTGTGGTGGGGTGGATTGCGGGGAGTCATTAGCATTGCTTTGGTCCTTTCTTTGCCGTTGGAATTGGAAACCTGGTGGACTATCCAGTCCATTGGCTTTGCTGTGGTGCTGTTTTCCTTAACGGTCCAAGCACTCAGTTATCCTTGGTTACTGAATAAGCTCAGATAAATGAGGGGGCTTGTGCGGCGGGCACATCAGGTTCCGTGTGTTCTGTAGAAAGCCTTAATGGCTCTTGTGCGTATATGTTGGCCATCGGCTTAGGACAATGTCGTTTACTAACTGGCAGATAGAAGAACGGGAGCCGAAGCTCCCGTTTGCCTTTATTGCTTCTGTTCAAGCAAATCGAGGAAGAAGGCGTATTCAAGGGCGGTGTCATAAAGCCGCTTAAAGCGTCCCGATGCACCGCCATGACCGGCTTCCATATCCACCTTCATAAGCAGAATATTATTGTCGGTTTTCATATCACGTAGTTTGGCTACCCACTTGGCAGGTTCAAAATATTGCACCTGTGAATCGTGAAGACCGGTGGTGACCAGTAGGTTAGGGTAGTTTTGTGCCTTCACCTGATCATAAGGGGAGTAAGAGAGCATATAGGCGTAATACTCTTTCTCTTTCGGATTGCCCCATTCGTCAAATTCATTGGTGGTCAGCGGAATGCTCTCATCCAGCATGGTGGTAACCACATCTACAAAAGGTACATGTGCAGCAACACCCTGGTACAACTCAGGGGCTTGATTGATCACTGCGCCCATCAGCAAACCACCGGCACTGCCACCCACGGCAAAGACCTTATCTTTATTTCCGTAACCTTGCGCAACCAGCGCCTTAGTGGCATCTACAAAGTCATTAAAAGTATTTTTCTTATTGAGCTTTTTGCCGTCCTCATACCAAGGGCGTCCAAGCATCTCAGAACCGCGAACATGGGCAATGGCAAACACAAATCCACGATCCAGTAAGCTCAGGCGGTTGCTGGAGAAAGTGGGATCGATTGTCGAGCCATAAGAGCCATAGCCGTAAATGTAGAGTGGATTACTGCCATCTTTTTTGAACTTATCTTTGCGATAGACCAGGCTCACCGGCACTTTAGCGCCATCGAGGGCATCGATAAACAAGCGCTCAGAATGGTAATTATCGGCGTTAAAGTCACCTAACACTGGCTGTTGTTTACGCATCACCAGCGACAGCTCCTGCAGATCCACATCATAATGGGTTCCTGGCGTGGTCAGGCTGCTGTAATAGATGCGTACGCCAGGATTATCCAGTTCATTGTTGCCATACAGGTATAAGGCGTAGGCGTCATCCTGAAATGCAATCTGGCGAGGTTCACCGCCATTAAAATCCTGTACAAATAAACGAGATTGACCATAGTTTCGGGCTTTGTAGACAAGGTGGTTGTCAAACAGCTCCATCTCTTCCAGCTTGGTGTCAGGACGATGAGGGATCACCTCCTGCCACAGGCTCTTGTCGCCCAGTTTATCAATAGACACCTTCATTAAACGGAAATTTTTGGCATCCAGGTTGGTCAGGATATAGAGCTCTTGTCCTCGTTTACCAATTTGGTACTCGAGGCCTGCTTCTCTTGGCACAACGGCAACAGGCATGGCTTTGGGATCATTGGCATCAATCAGGGAGATGCCTTTACTCTCTGTCGCAACGTGGTTGATATAGACAAAACTGCTGTCCTTACTTTTGCCAAGATAGGTGTAGAAGGATTTATCCTGTTCTTCGTAGACCAGTTCATCGGTGCTCTGCTCACTCCCCAATTTATGGCGATAGACCTGATATCCCAGCAGGGTTTGGGGATCTTTTTTGATGTAATAAAGGTGCTGGTTGTCATTGCCCCAGATGATTTGACCTGAGGTGCCCTCCAACTGATCGTCAAGCAGTTTGCCGGTGCTCAGATCTTTAAATTTGACGGTGTAAATTCGACGGCTTAGGCTATCCTCGCCGTAAGCCATCAGCTGCCCATTTTCGCTAACACTGATGCCACTTACATTAAAGTAGTTGTGACCTTCAGCCAGGGCGTTTACATCCAGAATGACTTCTTTGCCCTTGCCATCCATATCCTGACTTCTGACATACACCGGGTACTCGTTCTCGCCGCGCATTTCAGTGGCGTAATAATACTGGCCGTCTTTTACGGCAGGGGAATCATCGTCCTTTTGTATACGCCCTTTCATTTCTTCAAAAAGCCGAATCTGTAAATCCTGCGTATGCGCTAATACTGCATCCGTGTAGGCATTTTCTGCATCAAGATAGGCCAGAACCTTAGGGTCTTTACGCTCGTCGTCACGCATCCAGTAATAGTTATCTATACGGGTATCACCATGAATGGTCATTTCATGGGCGATCTTTTCCGCGAGAGGCGCTTTAACTGCACTTTGTACTTTTGACTGGGCTGTTGCGGGTGTCTGAGGCGCTTGATTCTGCTGTGCCGGTGAGCAGGCGCCGAGTAATGAAGCAACCAGCAGCGGGAGATAAAGTTTGAGATTTTTCTGCATCGTCTGTCCCTGTTGTTATTATTCTGAAACTGAGAGACTGCAGATAGTAGCGTTAAAACTGAACGGCTCAAACAGAAAAAACCCGCCATGCGGCGGGTCTTTAAACCTATCTACACTTTACAGGGTAGACAATAGGCGTATGCCCCTTTGGGATCATTAAGTTGCGCCATGGCCTCAAACTCAGACACCAGTTGTTTCACCAGTCCCATTAATTGACTGTCAGATTGACCGCGCAGGGCTCCGCCAAACAGTGAGGCCCCTTTACCGAAGAATTCGTTCCAGAATTGCTCCTTGGGACTGAGATCACGCTCTACAAATTGGGTGTCATATTGGTCAAGTTTGGCCAGCTCCGCTGCAGATTTAATCGCATCGTCCAGATAGCCCAACTTATCGACCAAGCCTAACTCCTGCGCCTTTGTGCCAATCCAAACGCGGCCCTGACCGATTTCATCCACCCTGTCTTTATCCATCTCGCGCTTTTCCGCTACCAGGCTTATAAACTGCTCGTATCCATGCTCGACATTGCGCTGGATAATTTGTCCAAGTTTGGGATCAAGTGATCTGGCCGGGCTAAAGCCGGAAAACTCTGTGGTACCCACACCATCGGCATGAATGCCCAAGTAATCCAAGGTTTTTTCATAGGTCATAAACATACCGAAAATGCCTATGGAGCCGGTGATGGTGCTGGGCGCTGCCCATATTTCATCGGCACCGGCAGAAATCCAGTAGCCACCTGATGCCGCATAGGTACTCATGGACACCACCACTGGTTTGCCGGCAGCTTTAAGCAACTCGACTTCCTGACGAATGATTTCCGAGGCAAAGGCGCTGCCTCCGGGGCTGTCCACTTGCAGCACCACTGCTTTGATCTTGTTGTCCTGTCGTGCCTTTCTCAATAGTGCTGCCGTACTGTCTCCACCAATGGTACCGGCCTTCTGGGTACCGTTTAAAATAGTACCCTTAGCAACCACCACGCCTACTTGTTGGGTATCTCCCTGCTCAGGCAAATGGAAGGGGGACTTAATGACGCTTAAATACTGTTCATAGCCGATATGGCGGTAACCCCTGCTGTTGTCATCTTTGCCGGTTAACTCAATTAATTCGTTACGCACTTCTTCACGGGTTTTAAGTGCATCCACCCAACTATTATCAAGAGCATATTGGGCAAAGTCACCGTTAGCCTGTTCTAGCTTTGCAAGGAAAGCATCCAGCTTTTCGTCAAACTGGGTGAGCGGGATATTGCGTGCTTTGGCAACATCCTGTTTGTATTGCATCCAAAGCGTATTAAGCCACTCCTGGTTTGCCTCGCGCGCCGCCTCTGACATGTCGTCACGAATAAAAGGTTCGATGGCAGACTTATAAGTGCCGACCCTAAATACATGGGTAGTAGCCTTGAGTTTTTCCAATGCAGATTTGAAGTACAGCGGATAGCGGCCATAACCGTCTAAAATCATCCATCCCATGGGATTCATGTAAACGTGGTTGGCATGGCTGGCCAAGTAATATTGTTCCTGACTGAAATAGTCGCCGATAGCATAAACCGCCTTGCCACTTTCTTTAAAGCTTTCCAGCGATTCGGCAATTTGACCCAACTTGTCCAATCCGCCGCGCTGTAACGCGTGCAGATCCAGCACCAGGGTCTTAATACGTTGATCATGCTTGGCGTTGTCGATGGCAAAAAGCACATCTCTTAACAGCACTTCGGGATTTTCTTCTTTCTCGTCGAAGGCTTCCTGCATGAATTTTTCAAAAGGATCGACCGATGTCTTCTCAATCACCAGATCGCCTCGCAAATTCAGCACTAAGGCCGAGTCTTTGGGGACCACAATTTTCCCATTATCACTAAAGATCGCAGCCAATATCGCCAGTGCGATAATGATGAAAATGATGTTGAAAAACAGGTTTCTGGTAAAGTTAAGTGCGGTCCACAAGCCGCTGAAAATCGATACAGTTACACTCTTTGCACTTGCCATAACTACAACTATTCACTTTTTGATAACTGTATCCTATCCAAAGTCGACAAGATCCAGAAATGCTAAATGTAATGATTTATGACCTGACAGCCGTTTTGGTTCATTACTGTTGTGCAGCCTAGACTAGTCTTTGTTACCTTGTTGTTAGTAAAACGGATGAAATCCTCCCCTGAGTTGAGGTAAACTCCGAACAGGTATGACCAGTCGAGTAAAATAATGAATAAGCATCCGTTGTATCCAAATCTGCTTTCCCCATTGGATCTGGGCTTCACTACGCTAAAAAACCGTGTATTGATGGGCTCGATGCACCTTGGCCTTGAAGAAGAAAAAGGCGGTGTGGAAAAATTGGCTGCCTTTTACGCAGAACGTGCAGCCGGGGGCGTTGGACTCATTGTCACCGGTGGCGTAGCACCTAATCGCCAAGGCTGGGTATTTCCCTTCGCCTCGCGTATGACGCGAAAGTCACATGCTAAAGAGCATGCTCACATTACCGAAGCGGTGCATGCCCATGGCGGTAAAATATGTATGCAAATCCTGCATACCGGACGTTATGGCTATCATCCGATTGCGGTTGCACCATCAGCCATTCCAACCCCCATCAATCCCTTTAAGCCCTGGGAAATGTCCAAGCGGGGTATCCATTCTACCATCAAGGATTATGCAAACTGTGCTGCCATGTCCAAACTCGCCGGTTACGATGGCGTGGAAGTGATGGGCTCAGAAGGCTATCTGATTAACCAGTTTTTGTGTCCACGCACCAATCAGCGCCAGGACGAGTGGGGTGGAAGTTTTGAAAATCGCGCCCGCTTCCCCGTTGAGGTGGTAAAGGCTATCCGCCAAAAGGTGGGTAAGGACTTTATTATTATTTATCGTCTGTCCATGCTCGATCTGGTCGAAGGCGGCAGCCAATGGGAAGAGGTGGTAGCCCTGGGCAAAATGATCGAAGAAGCCGGGGCGACCATCATCAATACCGGCATTGGTTGGCACGAAGCCAGGGTACCTACCATTGCTACTATGGTGCCAAGAGCGGCCTTTACCTGGGTGACAGAACGCATTAAGCAAGAGCTTTCCGTGCCGCTGATCACCAGTAACCGTATCAACACCCCAGAAGTGGCAGAAAAAGTGCTGGCCTCTGGACATGCGGATATGGTGTCTATGGCCAGGCCTTTCCTCGCCGATCCGGAATTTGTGAACAAAGCCGAACAGCAGCGTGCTGATGAGATCAATACCTGTATTGCCTGTAACCAAGCCTGTTTGGATCATGTATTTAAGAAAAAACGCGCCACATGTTTGGTCAACCCCAGGGCAGGTTATGAGACCGAGCTGAATTTCCCGCTGACCAATCACAAGAAGAAGCTGGCTGTAGTGGGCGCCGGCCCTGCCGGATTAGCTTTTAGCTGCTACGCCGCTGAGCGTGGCCATGAAGTCCACCTGTTTGATAAGGCCAAGGAAATTGGTGGTCAGTTTAATTATGCTAAACAGATCCCGGGTAAAGAGGAGTTCTACGAAACGCTGCGATACTTTACCAAACGCATCGAAAAAACGGGCGTGAACCTGCACCTGGAAAGCCCGCAAACGGTCGAAAGCTTGGTTAGCGGCGGTTTTGATCAAGTGATTCTGGCAACCGGTATCGCACCACGAAAGCTGGATATTCCTGGAATCGATCATCCAAAAGTAATGAGTTATCTGGACGTTCTGCGTGATCACAAACCCGTAGGCAAAAAAGTTGCCATTATCGGTGCTGGCGGTATCGGTTTCGACGTGGGTGAATTCTTGGTAGAGGAACATTCCCTCAGTACTGCTCCTGAGGCATGGCTCAGGAATTGGGGGATTGATGCCCAATACCGCGAACGCGGTGGTCTGATGAAGCCCGAAATTGATCCACCGGCCCGCGAAATTTGGTTGTTGCAACGTAAGGCCAGCAAAGTGGGTAAGGGGCTTGGCAGCACCACCGGCTGGATCCACCGAAGCTCATTGCAACGCAAAAATGTACAGATGATCCCTGGCGTCACCTACAAGCAGATTGACGATCAAGGTCTGCATATCGAAGTAAACGGTGAAACACGCTGTCTGGAAGTGGATAACGTTATTATCTGTGCAGGGCAGGAGCCTCTTCGCGCACTGCAGCAAGGACTGTTAGATGCTGGCGTGCAAACCCACTTAATTGGGGGCGCCGATGTGGCCGCAGAGCTTGATGCCAAGCGGGCAATAAACCAAGGCGCCAGATTGGCTGCGGTCATCTAAGTCGAACAGAGAAAACACTACAGAGGAGCTCAGGCTCCTCTTTTTTTTCCCTTGTTCTTCTCATCAACATCCAACCACTTCTTAATCAGCTGAGCAATACGCACATAATCTTCCTCAGCAAAACTTTTAAGCAGCGCCGCTTTCTTCGCATTGGCTCTGACCTTAGGTTGCTGTCGGGCATATAAACGCCCTAATGCTCCCTGTGGTTTTTGCCCATCTGTACTCATTTTCTGCCTTTTGTTAAAAAGTGGGGAAGAAATTCAGGAAAACGACTATCTATACACTCAACAATAAGATGGAGTCTTCTATGTCGTTACTTAACCTGTACCTGCCGTTGCAACGCGCCTTGGACAATACCCGTATTGCCGATGGTATAGCGCCACTGCTTATAAGATTATACCTCGCGCCTGTTTTGATTCAGGCAGGCTGGAACAAGTTCAACCATTTTGACGACACCGTCGCTTGGTTTGGCAATCCTGATTGGGGATTGGGGCTGCCGTTTCCGGTGCTGATGGCCAGTTTGGCTATTGCAGCAGAATTAGGTGGGGCATGTTTAATGCTAATTGGTTTAGCTACCCGTTGGGTCGCCATTCCTCTGATGATCACTATGTTGGTGGCAGCCTTTACCGCGCACTGGCAAAACGGCTGGCTGGCGATTGCCGATGCCTCCAGTTGGCTTGCCGACGGTACCTTATTCTTAAATGAATCAGTAATGGCTGCGCCAGAAAAACTCGCTGCCGCCAACTATCTTCTTAAGGAGCATGGCAATTACGATTGGCTGACTTCCAGTGGTAAATTTGTGATCCTCAACAACGGTATCGAATTCGCGGCAACCTATTTTGTGATGCTGTTGGTGCTTTTCTTTACCGGGGGAGGACGCTTCACCAGTGTCGACTATTTTCTGGCTCGCCATTTCATGAAAAACGCTAAGTAAGGATTTAGTAAGCTTGTCTGCCAGTTCTTTAAGCGATTAACGAGCCGGCTACTTGTCAAAATGCTAATGTTTTCCTAACTTAGCCACTTAATCACTTTCTTATCAGTAGATGCATGCAAGCTTTAGAACTTCTGCTTAACCGACAATCCCAGCCTCGTTTACAAGAGCCGGCCCCCTCAGGCCCGGCCTTAGACAACATATTCAGGGCTGCGCTACGCGCGCCTGATCACGGCAACCTTACCCCCTGGCGCTTTATTGTATGCAAGGGCAAAGGGTTGACCAAACTTGGAGAGATCTTCGAGCAAGGCGCTATTGCCGCTGATATGTCAGAAAAAGATATTGAACGGGCCCCAAGTCTGCCATTGCGCGCGCCCATGGTAATTATTGCTATCACGCAATATAAAGAGCATGCCAAAGTTCCCTGGATAGAACAGGTGGCTTCTACGGCTTGTGCGGTACAGGCAATGCAGATGGCCGCTTTCGCCCAGGGGTTCGGTGGAATTTGGCGGACCGGAAGTTATGCGCAAAATGAGGAAGTAAAAAACGCCTTCAAGTTGGCTGAACAAGACGAAATTGTCGGTTTTCTCTATTTGGGGACGTCTGTCATCCCCAACTCACCTCAACCATCGCGCGATCCCAACAGCTATTTTGAATTTTTGTCTGAGTAGCCTCTGGCTACTCGACACAACAAAGGTTAATATTTCGCCGCCGCGCTTACTATCTTTTCAGCCACTATCCCTCTAAATTGCGTCCAGTTCCTTGGTCAATAAGAATCGGCTCAGGTCATCCGACCTGACAATATTATTTTGCATTTTTTGCCCTTTGCGTATTTACATATTGTTACAGATTGGGTACTTTTCACCCACTGCTGTAATAAAAATGACTTATAAGAAGAATAAAAAATGCTCAATCTTTATACGCCTTTACCAAATCGCCTAAATCTCCGGCTTAGTTATCAGCGCCACTAGCCACAATCCAGTTTCCGAACGATTAACTAATGCCTAACTGGGTAGGAGGTGCTGTCCCTAAAAAACGTGTTTCGTGACAAATAGAACCAAGCAACAAGTAAATAAATATATAAAACAATAAGATGGAAAATCTGACTAATGATTAATAAACCTTCTAACATCCTCTTCAGCAGCCTGGCGCTGGCGGTGATGACTGCCATGTCTGCAACGGCAACTGAGTTGAAGCCCGCCGACCCGGCTGCAGATAACAGTCTGGTATCTGCTTCTGAGACCTCTTTCGCCGATTGGCTGGCCAAGCGTGGCAGTGCCGCCAAGCTGGATACCACCGACCGAATGATCATCCGCTTTGAAGATAGTCAACTGGTCAATGCATTTGAAGCACTATCCGGTAAGGCACAAGGCCTGGATAAAGCCGTTGACCAAGCCAAACTGCAATCTGCTCAACAAATACTGAAAAGCCTGAACAAGCAACTGGGTGAACAGGTTCAGTTTGTACGCGGCATTGATGCAAACCAAGGCGTATTTGCCCTGGCCAAAGAAAAGTCGGTGAAGGACATCAACCAACTGGCCATGGTGATTGCCAAAATGCCTGGCGTTGCCACCGCCGAAGCCGATCCTAAGCGTTATCCGCTGGCCCAAAACCAGCCCTGGGGTATCAGTGCGGTCCAAGCGAACCAGGTGTCAGACAATGATGCAGCCAACCGTAAGGTCTGTATCATTGACTCAGGTTACGACATCAACAACCCCGATTTAAGCGGTAACCAGCATGCCGGTACCAACGACTCCGGTACCGGTAACTGGTATGTGCCTGGTGGCTCTCATGGTACCCACGTAGCCGGTACCATTGCTGCCATCAACAATACCCAGGGCGTGGTGGGCGTAATGCCAAACCAAAACGTCAAGCTGCATATCGTGAAAGTATTCAGCGAAGCGGGTTGGTCTTACAGTAGTGATCTGGTCACTGCGGTAAATACCTGTAAGAACAATGGCGCCAATGTGGTGAACATGTCTTTAGGTGGCCCCAGCTCTTCGACCTCAGAAAGCAACGGCATGGCCAGCGCCTACAACGGTGGCGTATTGCTTGTCGCCGCGGCTGGTAACGATGGCAATTCAACCCATTCTTATCCGGCTTCTTACGATGCCGTCATCTCCGTAGCCGCCGTCGATGAAACCGGTCTGCATGCAGAGTTTTCCCAGTACACCAGCCAGGTTGAACTGTCTGGTCCTGGTGAAGCCATTCTGTCCACCGTTGGTCTGGGAGATGGTCGTCAGGGTTATCTGACCTGGGGCAGTAACAGCGCCGGTGATGACCGTGTGTTGCCACATTCCCGCTATGTACAAAGCGGCACCAACTATGTAAATGGCGATATTAACGCATCGGTTAACGGTACTTTGGCTGCTTGTACAACATCTGGCACCAGCTTTAGCTGCGGCAATATGAGCGGTAAGATCTGTGTGGTTGAACGTGCACAGAACCAGTCAGGTAGCACATATCCTGAAATCAACCCCATCCAGGCTTGTCAAAACGCCGGAGCGGTAGGTGCCGTGGTTTACAGTAAGAGCGACAGACCCGGTCTGCAAAACCCTTACCTGGTAGATGGTAGCGGTGTGATCAGTATCCCCAGCGTATCGGTCAACCGTACTTTGGGACAGCAATTGGCTGCTGCAGCCGGCACTTCTGCCACGTTGCAAACCGTCGCCAATACAAACTACGCCTACTACAACGGTACCTCCATGGCGTCACCCCATGTGGCAGGCGTTGCCGCACTGGCCTGGAGTAAGAACCCTACCTGTACAGCCAGTCAGGTGCGCACAGCACTGCGTAGCACTGCAGTAGACTTGGATACTGCCGGACGTGATAACCGCACCGGGTATGGCTTGGTACAAACCAAGGCTGCATCCGACTACATGGCAGCTAACTGCAGTGGCACTACGCCACCACCAACAGGTCCTGTGGCACTGACCAATGGCGTTGCACAGAGCAATCTGTCGGCCGCTAAGGATGCCTCTTTGGACTTCACGTTGGCGGTACCTGCTAATGCTACTGACTTGTCTTTTGCGATGTCAGGTGGTAGCGGTGATGCGGATCTGTATGTGAAGTTTGGCTCAGCGCCAACGACCAGCAGCTATGACTGCCGTTCCTGGAATACCGGTAACAGCGAAACCTGTAACATCAGTACCGCCCAACAGGGGACTTACTATGTCAAGGTTGTGGCTTATGCTGCCTTCTCAGGCGCCAGCCTGACCGGTAGCTATACCGAACCGACCTCTGGTGGCGGTACCGGTGGTACAGCATCAGCAACCAATATTTCCGCGAATAAGAACGCCTGGAAGTACTACACCCTGGATATTCCTGCGGGCATGAAGACCCTGACGGTAACCACCAGTGGCGGTAGCGGTGATGCGGATCTGTATCTGCGCTTAGGTAGCAATCCTACTACCAGCACTTATACCTGCCGTTCTTGGGCCAGCGGCAACGCTGAAACCTGTACGATCAGTAACCCCACTGCAGGTACCTGGAACATCGGTCTCTACGGATATCGCGCCTTCTCAGGCGTAACTTTAAACGCCCAGTGGCAACCCTAAAGATTCAGTTGTTTAGTTAGTTAAAAGCCGGTGCATATCACCGGCTTTTTTAATGCATGTAGTTCTTCCTCGCCATCAATTGACGGTTTGATTTTTTACTGGCCGGATAAAGAGGCGATAAAGCGCTGCCGAACGTGCCCTGAAGCAGGTAAAAGGCAGAGAAAAACGGCATCAAAGGTATAAAGTGCAGGTGTTGTAAATAAAAAAGGAATACAACATTGCTCCGCATAATTTGGAGTTATTCCCTTTTATTCTGCCCTTGGGTCCATATAACGAATCACTCCACAAGAAAGATAAAGGAAAAGCCATCTAAGCAGACCTTTATATTTTTCATGTACTGCACTTCTTTCTCAGTAGTTTGCGCTATTCGAAGTGCGGGGAAAGTGGACCACATCAGAGATATGTTGCATACCGATAACTTAGGGTATCGATAGAAAAGTTAGCAATATTTACCTCCTTTTGATTGGCGATAATGGAATTTACCGCGCAGTTTTGAGTTTTTACCTCATTTTGCTGGAATGATGTTTGGGCATAGCTATTGTCTGCTGTCAGTACAGACATACTATACGTTGCGTGCATTCCATCAATCCTACTTTTGGGGGATATTTTGTCGGTTTATATGAAGTTATCCAAGTTGCTTATTCTTGCATCTTTTTTATCCAACCCGGTTGTTATCGCGTCGGCCAAAGAACTGGTAATTGAAAGAGATGTCCCTACAGCAATCCATCAGGAAACGGGCTTTTCAGAGTCTGTCAAGTTGGGAAATACCTTGTATATTTCCGGCATAGTGAGCAACGCGCCGACATATGATGAACAGGTGAAAGACATTTATGGAAAGATTGGCAAGATTCTCAAAAAGCACGATTTAACCTTTGACAACGTTTTTAGAGAGACCATTTACACCAGCAGTATGGATGAATTACGCCAAGCCTTAAATACAAGAAAGTCTTTCTATTCCCCCGGGGTATACCCTGCGGCCTCCTGGGTAGAAGTAAGCAGACTATATTATGCTTCGTTCAAACTGGAAGTTGAGGTGACGGCTTATATTCCGGACAGCGGTGAAAATTAATGAATTATTTCACGATGAAAAGGACCCTTGGCAACCAAGTAATGCTTCTGGTGCTTTGTGGTGGCATTTTTTGTTTCCTTTTAACAAAGAGTGCGCACGCAAATGAAGGCTTCAAAGACTGTGATGACTGTCCGGAAATGATCGAGATTCCATCGGGTAAATTTACGATGGGAACGCCGGCTGATGAATTGAAGCGGGCTGAAAATGAGGGGCCTCAGAAAGAAATTGTGTTCGAGAGAAGCTTTGCCATGAGCAAATACGAAATTACCGTGGCTGATTTTTCAGCATTTGTCGAGACGTCCGGATATCAGGTTGAAGGGAAGTGTTACATTATATCTGGTGAAGACTGGCGGGAAAGTTCGGAGCACAACTGGCAAAACCCGGGCTTTAGCCAGGACAATGCTCACCCTGTCACATGTGTTAGCTGGCATGATGCCAACGCTTATACAAACTGGTTGAGCCAACAAACAGGCTTAAACTATGCCTTACCCAGTGAAGCCCAGTGGGAATATGCGGCCAGAGCGAATACGCAAACGACTTTTTACACCGGAGTTACCATTGATGCTACTCAGGCGAATTTTAACGGGGCGAAGACATATGGGGAGGGAAAGGAAGGTGAGTATCGTCAAAAATCAACGCAAGTCGGTCGTTTCCCTGCTAACCCCTTTGGACTGTATGACATATTGGGCAATATGTTTGAGTGGACAGCAGACTGTTGGTATGAAGATTTAAGCAAGATCCCTACAGATGGGGGCATCTTGGTTATCAGTCCATGTGACAAACGAACCTGGAAAGGTGGATCCTGGTATAATGATCCTCAGCACGTACGGCCTGGTTTCAGGGAAGGAGGAGACCCTTCTGTTCGTGCCAACGATATCGGCTTCAGGGTGGTCAGAAATTTCTCTGTCCAATAAGAAATGTGAACCAAAGGTATAATGATTGCTTTGCTTTCCAAACCTGACAGGCCTGTACTTTGCTGAATCATTACATCAGAGAGATAAAGAAAAGGCCTGCTTAGCAGGCCTCAGATTGATGATAAACCCCACCATTTTGGTGGGGTTTTGTTTTTTAGGGCCATCCAGTGAGTTTTCCGTGGCTCCTTACCTATTGATGGGATCGGCTGATTTTTTCTTAAGCGTGATTG
>NZ_JARHUG010000003.1 GCF_029223185.1 Aliiglaciecola sp. CAU 1673 | reverse complement strand
CGCAGGGCTTCTGCTTTAAACTCTTCGCCGTGGCGTTTACGGGATCTGGATTCTTTTGTCATGCTTCACCTCGATTGCGATTCTATCGCTTAACGAGGTGTCCAGTCTTGTTGGTATGGATCACTTGTAATACGTCAACGATCAGGTCGCAAAACCCTCAATCAAATTTATCTGCTTCAGGGCCAATTTATCCCGGTCAAATTGCTGTGAAAGTATATTGCAGCGTTCGGCTATCTGAGTCATTTCATCTGTCGAAACAGTACTGAGTTCGATTAATGCGTTGGCTAAGGCTGTTGGATCGTCAGGGGCTACTGTTGCGCCAATACTTGATCCTGTAATCATCTCCGAAATCCAACCTGGATAGTTACAAACAACAGGCATGCTTGCAGCAACATAATCAAAAAACTTATTAGGTGATGTGCCATAGTAGAAAGCCGGAACATTTTTCAGTAGCATCAGACCTGCATCCATAAAACCAAGACAGGTTACAAGTTCGGTTTTTGGCATGGGGGGGTGGAAAATCAATATATCACTGACCTCCATCTCAATCGCTTTCTTCTGCAAGCTGGCTTTCAACATACCATCGCCTATTAAATGTATGGCAATGGTGTCTAAACCTTGGTCCTTTATCTCTTTTGCTACATCAAGCAGTACTTCCAAACCGTTTGCTATGCCGTGAGTACCGGCAAACACAAAATTAAATTTACGATCACACCAATTATCAAGAGGGCATTTTTGCCCAATAACGCCTTCCATCCTTTGGCTCCTGATTAGTCTCGCTGATTGAAATGCATCAATATCACACCCGTTTGGGATCATCGCACTGACCTTTCCTGGCTGCTTCCTGCGGATACCTTCGACCATTCCAGGTGAGAGTCCAACATTTTGAGAGGAGTAGCGATACGCTAAGCTCTCCAAGATATCCAATACTTTCAGTATCAGAGGATTAGAGATGACTCCCATGGCTTTGGGTAGCTCAGGCCAAAGATCTCTCACTTCAAAAACATAGGGGGTTTTACGCCACATTTTTAGGGCCAGAGCAGGTACCGCTATGGTTAGGGGCGTGGAGGTAGCATACACAAGATCATATCTGTCTTTCAGCGCGACAAGGATGGTGCGAAGAGCAAAGCTGATAAATGTTTTTGCCCGTTTAAAGAAGCTATCGTGGTTAGAATAAGGAATGGCGAGCTCAATCACCTTGATACCATTAACTATCCCTGACCTTATACCACCTTTAAAAGGCCCGTCCAGACCTGTATTGCCGGCACCAAAACTCCCGCAGAGCACTGTGACCTGATGCCCTCGTTCTACCAAACGGCTGGCCACCTCATAGGATCTGGTGCCTGAAGCACCATTTGGTGTTGTGAAATGCTGATGTAGGTAAAGAACCTTCAACTTCTAACTCGCGATGAAAATTGGGCGCATATTATAAGGAAAGCTCCATGCGATGTCATTTACAGTATGTAATTGGCTGGTATACGTAGGTATTAAATGACAAAAAAAGGCCCGCATATGCGGGCCTTTCTACGTTTAACAATAGTCCCGAAGGATTATTGCCATACGCGGTTGTCTTTGGTGCGGCTTACGCAATCCAGTTCGCCAGCATCACCAGCCAGGTCGCCACATACGCGAACTTCAGACTGGTTGATGTTGTACAACACTTTACCAGCAGCACGGCCGTCTGGGCTCTTGTTCTGTACGTCCAGGTGAACAGTGTTCTGAGGAGCGATTACAGTAAAGGTCAGACCGAAGTGGTAGTTAGTGTTGGCATCCAGACCCAGAGCAGAAGCGATGGTCGCGCCAGTTACAGTCATCTGACCGTCTGCAGGAATAGAAGTAGGCAGAGACACGTTAGTGAACTGGTTATTAACTTCTGCTACAGACAGACCAGTAGTGGCATTGTAAACCACGGCATCAACGATCACTTCGGCAGCCTCAGAAGACTCGTTAGTGAACTTGATGATAGAAGACCAACCAGTAGTGCTGGGGATAGTGTACACATAAGGTACCTTGGCCTGCATACCGTTGATTACCCAGTCGTGAGAGGTGGCTGAAGTCAGAGAGAACTGAGCAACATCAACTGGCTCGCCGTCGGTCTGGTCAGGATTTACGGTCATCGCAAAAGTCCAAGCACCAGTTTCCAGCGGGCTGTTAGTGGCATCTACCACACCGTTTTGACCAGTACCGTCAGCGGCACCGTCGTTCACGTTGATGTCGTTGTTAACGGCAGCAGCGAACAGGTTAGTAGTCGCGTTAGCACTCAGTTCATAAACACCAGTAGTGGCGTTCTTGGTGAAGGCAGCAGCACCCAACTGAACAGAGCTTACACCAGTGCTGTTATCGCGAGAAACAGACATGGTGTAGGTATCAGTAGCCTGAGCCAGGTTAAAGGTGTATTCAGCGGTGTTAGCCAACTGAATGGTCGCGCGAGACGTTTGAACGTCTGGCGTAGTCTCCACGAAACCGGTACGAGTTGGGCTTGCTTCTACGTCGATAGTAGAAGTCACAGTATTAACTGTCAGAGTCAGACCGTTAACCATGGTCGCCACGTCGGCTGGAGCTACAGTCTTAGGTGCTTCCAGAGGGTTAGAGGCGCTGTCACGGGCATCAGAGATAGCAACAGTTACTTTGTCTCCAGCAGCACGATCCTGTTCTACAACGATATTAGCCACGTCGCCTGCAGCAAAGGTATTGGCGTTGAACAGGTACAAAACTGTACCGGCCGGCAATGGAGCATCACTAGCAATTGGAGCACTAGCAGTACCATCACTCAGCAGAGCAGTTTCTGTGCCAGCGAAACCGGTGGTATCGATTTCGATCAGCAGGTCGCTGTAGTAATTGCCATTAGGTGAGTTAGTGAAGTCATTGGTAGTACCAGCATATCTGAACGCACCAGCACCGGCAGCAGCAGCCTCATCCCAAATCGCTACGAAATAAGTCGGATCCTGCTCCAAACCACCATTGGTGAAGGTGTAGCGGATGGTTGACTTGTCTTGCAGTGCCACAGCAGACGCATAGGTGATTACGCGCTGAGTGAAAGCAGCCAGACCTTGATTTGGCAACGCGGCGTTACCCAGGTCTACACCCAGGTCAGCACCGGTAGTGAAGCGA
The DNA here is from genome assembly GCF_029223185.1 of Aliiglaciecola sp. CAU 1673. Lineage (GTDB taxonomy): Bacteria > Pseudomonadota > Gammaproteobacteria > Enterobacterales > Alteromonadaceae > Bowmanella. The sequence goes on along the minus strand of NZ_JARHUG010000003.1, from coordinate 284,875 downwards.
CGCTCAACAGTCACATCACCTTTGCCGTCAGCGGCATAGCCAGCAAGGTTACCGTTAGTAGCGCCAGTTACCGCGGCACCAGCGTCAGCGGCCCAGTTCAGTACATAAATATTAGAGCTAGCAGCAAGTGCACTACCTGCAGTCATTGTCCCTGCAACAGCGAGTGCCAAGAGTGATTTTTGTAATTTCATGTTTGTCCTCTTACAAAATCGTGTTTTTCATGAAAAACGTCGGGTTCTGCTCGTTTTCTAATCCAGACGACCAGACCCCGAGTCCGTTCCAATTGAACACAAGTTTCCAACCAGTGTCAACTTCCATCGGCAAAGACGGTACAGATTTTTTATAGCTAATTCAAGAATTTGAATTCCCAGGGCAAAAAAGCCGAAAAAATCACCTCAAAGGTATATTTTCACTTGCGCCAACACCCCAATTGGCAGCAAAAACATACTCTAATTTAGTCAAAAAGTGGCCATTGGCAAATTTTCGCAGGGAATATGTGAGGGATTCCATGCTCCACAAATATTTATTGCGTAAAAATGTCCCGAAAAAACACGGAAAACATACAAAACACAGCCCTTATTTTATACGCAACTCTTGCATACCCTCACTAAAGGCATCGAGCACGGCATCAATCTCTTCCTCGGTACTGAGAATTCTTGGCGTAATCAGCACCACCAATTCAACTTTGGAGCTGCCTTTACTTTTACTTTCAAAGAGATTGCCAAACAGGGGCAGATCCCTTAGCAACGGCACACCGCTATTGGTGTCATTGCTGCTTTCGCTAATCAGGCCCCCTAACACCACGGTTTGACCATTTTTGGCCAGTACATGGGTGGTGATAGAGCGATTGGAAATAATGGGGGAACTGACATCGGATAATTCGTTGGGTGTTGCATCGCTAACCGACTGGTTAACCAACAATGAGACTACCCCTTTGGAGTTAATGTAAGGCGTCACCGATAAATTGACACCAGTGGAGCGATATTGCACAGTTTGCAGCAAAGTATTGCCACTGCCTTCTAAGTTGGACGATTGCTGAGAAATCACCGGTACTTGAGAGCCTACATTGATGCTGGCCACTTCCCCGTCTCTTACCACAACCCTGGGATTAGACAGTACATTAACCCTGCTGTCAGAAGACAGCAGAGACAAGGTCACGCCATAATCCACGCCGGTCAGGGCGAAAGCCAAACCGTTTTTCATATTGTAAGAGCGCTCTACCCTGGCATTACCCAATTCATTATTAAAAAACCATTCAAGCCCCTGAGTGTAGGAATCGCCCAAGGTTACTTCGGCGACTGTCGCCTCTATCACCACCTGCTTAGGTAATACATCCAACTGCTTTATCATCGGCAACAATTCGTGATAGCGCGATGGGGTAGCGTAGAACACAAGGGCGTTTTGGTAGTAGTCCACAACCATAGAGAGATCACGGGTTTTAATAGATGTGCCAGTGGAGCCGGTATTACCTTTCTGATTTTGGCGGCCGGAACTGCTATCTGTACCACCGGCATTGCCGGCGTTAAAGCCATCCTGCTGGTTTTGCCCACCTGACCTGGGGGACATACTGGTAGTGCTGCCTTGCATTTCGTTATCCAATTCCAGAGAAAGCAGCTGCGCCAGGCTGGCACCTAGTTCTTCTGAACGGGCGTTTTCGGGGAAATAAACGAAGTAGCGCTTATCACTGCCTGAGGTTGGCACATCAATTTGCTTGGCCCAGTATTTTATCCTTTGGATTAAGTCATCGCTGGCGGCATGAATAATCACGGAATTACGCCTGGCTATTGGTGATAGGGCTAAACGCCCCTGCTTATCCTCTGCCGTCGGCAATCCTTCAGCACTGAGTAGTGACTGAACCTGAGTAATAAACTCCTCAGGATTAACATAGGTGAGTTTCAACAAACCTATGTGTCGGCTTTTTGCAGAGGGCACATCAAAGGCATTTACCACTTTTAAAAAGCGACTGATTTCGTCTCTGGAGCCCACCGCCAGCACCGCGTTTTGCTCGGGTACCCATTTTGAACGAACATTAAGCAAAGTGCTGACCACTTCTTGAATACTTTGCCACTGGGCGTAATAGATTGGCACCAGCTGGGCAATCTGCTCTGAGGCTTCCAAGGGCATGTCGGAAGCTTCCCGGCCTATTCCTAGAGCAAAAGCACCTTTAGCAGAGCGGTTTTGCTGATAGTAAAAAAAGAAGATACCGTCTTTCACCTCGGCAGCGATATTGTTTTGTGAAAGCAGCTCGTTGGCGATCTTATAAAGTTGCTGCTGGCTGGTTTTATCCTGCAAGTTTAAAGACAAATTGACAGATTGGTTACTTTCCACCGACGCATCCATCACGTAATTCAGTCCAAGATACTGACCAAATACCAAATGAATAAAATCACTTGCCCGCATTTTATTGATGGCTACTGTGAGTGTGGGTGCCTCACCTAAGCCCAGCTGTTTTTGTTGTTTCTCTGAGGAAAGCACCGCAGACGAGGCACTTTGGGGTACCACCTGCAAAGATTCATATGAACTGCCCACTTGGCCTTGGCTGTTGTCGTCAGCCTCTCTCTCAGATGAAGCGGCGGGAAAGGCGTTAAGTTTGGACTGGGGAACCTGCAACTTGGCATTATTTGCCGTACAAGCCGTCAATAATGCCACCGATAATGCGGTGATGAGGTTAGCTTTCACTTTCATTTTTTAGTTGCTCTTTATCAATATCAAATAAGGCCAGCGTATATTCATCACCCGACACTTCCACCACCACCCTGCGGCCTTCTATGCGGATCAAGGTTGCACCAAGGATTTTTTCACCAGCACGTACATGCACTATATCGCCAAGTTTGGCCGCCTGGCCCAGCGTGCTTGCCGAAAACGTCGCATAGTGGTCCTGGCCAGCGGATGACACCGCCAGTAAGGTGACTTCATTCTGTTCAAAACGGATTGCCGCTTTCCCAATCATCTCGGGTACCGCCGCTTCTACCGTTTTTGCAGTATCCTCCGGCTCTCTGTCAGCAAAGATATCCTGACGTTTAAATTGGTAGTCTGCCTGTGACTTTGAATCAGTGCCTGAGTGCACAGGTTCGGGGAGCGCGAGTTCTTTAGTAGTTCCCAATAGTGGGCCTATCAACGCAGCACCGTCGATTAACAGCAGTAGCAATAAGATCATGATGACAGATGAGGCTTTCATCGTTATGAGGGCCTCTTCAGGTGATAATAACTAATGGTCAAATCGAAATTAAAATCCTGATACAAGCTGTTGGTGTCCCTGGCCAGAACCAACTGTGACAGATGCAGTTTTGGCTTAAATTCAGACAGTCGCTTCGCTAATTCTTGTAAATCTGCGCCCCGGCCGGTAAAGCGAATCTGCAGTTGACTTTCTGTAATTTGCTCATCGATATTTGAGGTTTTCCACTGACGGCGACCTTTCTCAATCCCTAACTCTTCGGCCATGGTTTCTATTTGCTTAAGGAACTGCAATTGCTCTTGCGCAAGCCCTGGCACTCCTGAGAAATAAGCTCCTAACTTTGACTGTTTATTGCGAAGGGCATCAATATTGGTTTGCAACTGTTCTGTTGCTTGTCGAATTGAGTCTTCATCCCTGGTTTGTGTCAGCACGAAAGACAAGCTATCCAACCACTCAGCTCGCAAGTTATAAATGGGTAGCCAAACAAATTGAATCAGCAGCAGCATACCAAGTAACACAGCATAAACTTGGTGTTTGGGTTGCTTAAGCCATTTTTTCATCGAAGTATTCATGCACTACCTGGATAGATAACAGGAAATTGTAAATACCTGTTTTTTAGTAAATCTGTCTTCATTCAAGGGGGACGAATAGTGAGCCTGTTGACAACGTCCGTCACTTAGCAACTCATTGAGTAGTTTTGCAGCATCGTCTGCCTGACCGCGCATTACTACCTGATCTTCACTGATACGTATCTGCTGGATAACATATTCTGCGCTACCAGCACCCAATATCCTAAATATTTCATCGGGGGATCTTATGCCGGCAATCAAAGCCTCTAGTTTTTCGGTCTCAGCCAGAAGGCCGTCATGGACTTTTTTCTCAGCAAAATAGCTTTGCATTAATTCCTGACTATCGGCCAGGCGACTTTGATTCATGGTTAAAGCCGCAAAAGACAGAGCCAAAGTTGCCAACAAATAAGCGGTAATGGTCAAGGACACACCAAGCAGCAACTTAGGCTTTAAACTGAATTTTCGTTCTTTCTGGGCTTTAGAAAAGCGCAAAAACGGTAACGCTTTAAGCCAATGCCAAGGTTTACCTAAGGCCCATAGTAAACCAGCTTCGTTAGAGGCGAAGTTATAGGTTTGTGGCCCTGCATCTTCGCCTGAGTTCGAAAGGCTTTGGCATACAAATAAACCGCTCTCCTCTTTTTCAACGCGAAAGCCCCCTTCCTGGTTTGCCGCGTCCTCACCCGGCTCCAGCGCCAACCAAAGCATCAAGTCTTCCGGGATCAGGAACCGAGTTCTATCAAAACAGGCCGATGGTATGGATTCCACTAATTCAGCCTTATAAAACCAGAAATAAACAAGAGTCCGACCTTTTCCAAGGGACTTAGGCAGATAACAAAAGCGGAAATTTGGAAACGGACAATACTGAGCAGCATTCAGTCTGACGGCTTTATCCAGATGCAGAGGATTACTAATCGGAAACTCAGCCTTAGCGCGGTAAAACAATTGCCTTGATAAGATCAACACTCTGGGGCTTAGCTGTTGTTTCTCCCCAGTAGCCTGTGAGACAAGAGGCAGAAGACCTGACTTAGCATCCCGAATAAAGCCTGCCTGCCCCGCTAGCCACCGCAGCATGTTGTTTTTACTTATCATCTTGCGCCGCTTCATTCCAGTACCAATACCCATGGGAATTTACCAAGTCGCCCCTATCCCCTTTGCGAAACACCACTTTTCTATAAGCCGCAACATCAGGTAGGTCGACGTAAACCGCGAATTCTATCGTATTGCTTGGCGAAAATGAAAGGTGATCAGCCAAGCCAGTTGTTTCAAACATTCTGGCCAGGTCACTTTCAGAGAGGGCACCACGCTCTTTAATAATTTGCTCTGCCCGACTTTGCCCAACAGTTATTTCCACTATGGCCTCAGGGGCAACAATGTAGTTAAAGTTGCCTACTTCAAATGGCGTTAAATAGGGAAGAAGCTGCTGCCATAGCGACTCATTCATTGCAGGCAATCTCAACAATTCTTCGAACGACTGCATGTCGGCATTCCTGGGAAGCGGCTTACCTAGTAGTTGATAATCTCTTTGCTCCATGCCATTGAGATGAACCAGATCATCCCCATCGGTCCAATCTTTAGCTTGGGCCTCCAGAGTGTCTGCCAGCTTTTCAGAGCCTGACAATCGCGCCACAAGTTGTTTGAACAAGGTGAAATTTAAGGGCGTAACCGGCAGTAAAGAGGAGGCATCACGAATACGCACATTTATATTTTCATTCAGCGCAAATACCTGGCCGTGATAGTTCCAGCCGCCCGGCAACTCCACAGGCTCGGTGGAGTACTGTTTTTTCAAATGCAAATATTGAATTTGCGCAAGCGCATCTTCAGCCAGGTATTCCGCCTCCACTTTTTCCAGCATCGCAGTGGCATCGGAAAGCGCCAGTCTGCTTTGCCAACTAAACAATGCCACCACCAGCGCCATTACAATGGCGGTGACAAGAGCTGAAATAAGGGCAACACCTGACTGCTTGTTCATGAGATCACAAGCTCTCCAGACCATAAAATTGCGACTGTGTGCGGATCGCCTTGGCCGTATTGTTAACCTTAGGAACAAAAATCAGTTCAGAACCCGGTGCATTACCATTCCATGTTAGGGTAATGGCCCGCGGAAGTCCGGATTCAAAAATATATTCAAATTTATTTACTTTTTTACCGGCCAACTCCATTCGCTTTGGGTCCAGGTTAAAGGGGAGACGATACTCAAAAGCAAAGTTGGGGGCTTGTGCCTCGCTCAGTTCGAATTCCTTTCGCTCTACCATCTCGGAAGCTGAGTAAATAATCTCAAGCGCTTCCGGTAAGTTGGCAAAGTGATAGTTACTCAAACTCATTTCCCTTAAAGTTATACCGATATGTCTCGCGCTATTGTCCAGAGTCCAATCAACCAACACCGAGCCCGGCAATCCCAATACCGAATAGTGGCTGATATAGGTGATGCGTGAGCTATCACCGTAAAACAACAGGACAGGTTTATTGTCTGCGGACACCAGGTAGTAGTCGCTCATTGACTTTATGGACTTATCTAATTGCGTAATCAGTCTGAAATCGGCAACCAAATCATTATTAACAACTTCTGATTTGCTGATGGATTTGATAAACCCTGCAATGGCCAGGTAGCTGGTAGCCAAAATAAAGCTCAGGATCGCAGCAACAATCAGCAGCTCTATCAAAGTGAAGCCTTTAGATGCCCTCACTGCGCCTCCTGGAACGATGATTCCGCGTTCTCCCCTATCAGCCTTCTAAATTTGAAAGTGTGTAAAGGTCTGCCGGATATATTTCTGATCTCGACGGTGACACCAACTAGGTAAAAAATTCCTGCCCCCTGAGCTACTTGCCCCATTTCAAAATCCCAGAAGCCCTCCTGGAAGCGATCAAGCACTTCCCCATGCCAGTGTGCCGTGAAACCAGACAAGCGATATTCACCTGATAAATTCTGACTGCTGAGATGAAGGTCAACATGATTCTTGGCCAACAACGCAATATTGGCGGCCTGGCTTTTCTGCTCAAGCCGTTGCGTGGTATCTATATATTGGCGAAGGGCAAGTTGTCCTAAGGCAATAGCAGAGACCAGAATAGCCAAAGAAATAAGCACTTCAATGAGGGTAAATCCCTTATGCCTAACAAAGGACATAATTCAACTCACAGTCAAAGACGATAAACTGCTTGGCACCGTCAATGAAATAGGCCACGGATTGCTCTTGCAATAAACCCGTAGTGGAAAAATGGAGCTCGGCATCTTCAAAGGTTAGCTGTTTGAAATCTATTGACTGTTCCAGAGCAGCCCCAGACCAGACTTCCATCACAGTTCCCTGAAAGTGGAGGGAATAGGCCTGCTGTTTGTTCATGGCCCTGAAACTGGTGTTCTGCACCTGCTGGCGAACTTTGTTTTTTTCAGCAAATCGTTCAAAACTATTGAGAACAGAGACGCCTTTGGGGCCCACCAACATAGTCAGCGCAGAGATGATCGCCATCACGATCAAAAGCTCAATCAGGGTCAATCCGCGAGCTTTGTGCATTAAAGGCTGATATCCTGGGTGGCCATTATGCTCATAATCATTACGATAACGATTCCACCCACAATCAAGCCCATAAAAAGTATTAACATGGGCTCCAGCAAGGTGGTCAAGGTTGATACCCTTTGCTTAAAAAGTTGCTGACTTCTGTTTGCCACGTTCTCAAAAGCCGAGGCCATATCGCCGGTCTCTTCACCGGTTTCGATAAAACCCAACTGAATATTGTCATATAGCCTGACCGGCTCTAGCGAGTCGCTGATACGGGCGCCTTGTTTGATCTTCTCTATGGCCGAAATAAGAGATTCGCGTAAAAGCGGGTAGGCAACGGCATTCGCAGCAAGTTGCATGGCTTCATCCAGTGAAACACCGGATTTCAGGGTCAGATGCAGAGCTGATGAGAAACGTATTCTGTCCACCACCCTGAGCATGCTGCTGACAAAAGGCAAATTAAAAACCAGATTCTTGAATTGATCGCTGTTTCTTAACAGTCCCGGGAGCACGGCCACCAACAGCAGTGGCGTAAGAATAATTCCGGCAATGACCACCACCCCATATGCTTCCATAAAGTTAGCCACATTCAGCAGCATGTGGGTGTACCAGGGCAATTCCTTAGCCTCCTCAAACAAGGGCGCAAGCTGCGGTAAAACAAACTGGAAGATAAAGGTAATTGCCAGGATACAGACAAATAACACTACAGCGGGATATGTGAGCGCCCGCTGCAATTCTTCCTTAAGGGCAATTCTGAACTTCAAGTCTTCGGTAATGCGGGACACGGCACCGGCCAAATCGCCCGTTGCCTCCCCTACCTGCAATAAACTGATATAAAGTCTGTTGAACAAGTGCGGAAACTGTTTCGCCTTGTCGGTAAAGCTTTGTCCCTGGCGAATGCTCTGGCGAAACTGCGCAATAAAATATTTTAATGCCTTACTGGGTGCACCCCGCTCCAGGATGCCAAAGGCCTTATCCAGTTTTACGCCGCTTTTTAACAGATCGGCCAAATTGGATATAAAGACTTCCAGTTCCTTTAAAGAGAAGTTTGCTGCACTGTGTCCTTGTTCCTGAGTGTTAATGGCGCTGATGGAAATCGCCGTCAACCCTTGTTCGGCCAACCTGCGTTTGACCACTGCTTCATCGGCGGCCAGTTCATCCTTTTCAAGCAATTCGCCCGCACTGTTATAGGCTTTAATTCTGAATAGCTGCATTAACCCGCCACCCGCTTCACTTCTTCGATGGTGGTTTGGCCTTTAATCGCCTTAAGCAGCCCATCCTGAAGTAAATTGCGACGATGCTGGCTTTGCATCATCCGCCTGGCTTTGACCACAAACTCGGCATCCTTTTCCAAATCGGCGATAGACTCGTCACAACGCAAGTATTCCACCAGTGCCACACGACCTTTATAGCCGGTATTTCCGCAGGCCTTGCAGCCAACGGCACTGCGCAAGGTGATTTGTCCCTTGTTGTAAATGCCGGCAAGCTGTTTTAGGGGTAAATGCTCGTGCTGATGACCATAATCCATTGGCACTGCGCAATGTTCACAGAGTTTTCTCGCCAGCCTTTGCGCGACAATGGATATCAGCGCCGCATTTAACAAGTATTCGTCAATCTCCAGATCAAGCAAACGAGTAAAGGCGCTGGGCGCATCATTGGTATGCACGGTACTGAACACCAAGTGTCCGGTCAAAGAGGACTGAATCGCTATTCTTGCCGTCTCAGTATCACGGATTTCACCTAGCATGATAATATCCGGATCCTGACGCACAATACTGCGCAGCCCGCGAGAAAAGTCGAGGCCGATCTCCGGCCTTACCTGTATCTGGTTGATACCGTCCAGCTGGTACTCAACCGGATCTTCAAGCGTGATAATTTTCCTGTCTTCGCTATTCAGACGATTCAGGAAAGAGTAAAGAGTTGTGGTTTTACCGCTTCCGGTCGGGCCGGTCAGCAGGATAACGCCCGCCGTTCGTCCCAGATCTTCTTCAAGCAGTGCCAAGGTGTCTGCTTCGATACCCAGTACATCGAGATCGTAACCGATAGAGCGCTTCATCAAAAAGCGCATTACCACGCTCTCACCTTCATTTAAGGGCAATGTGGATACCCGAATGTCGAATTCATAGGTGGCAAAGCTGTATTCTATCTTGCCGTCTTGGGGACGCCTTTTTTCGGCGATATCCAAGTTGGCCAGGATCTTGATTCTGGAGACGATGGGCAACTGCAACTTTTCGGGCAGAACTTCCAGCTCTTTCAGCACGCCATCCACACGCATACGGGCGCGGCATGCACCTTTGTAGGGCTCAATATGCAAATCCGAGGCTCCGGCCCTTACCGAGCGAATGATCAAGGAGTCCACCAAACTCACAATCGGCGTTTCACTTGCCAGTTCCTTGAGGCGCTGAATATCGCCGTCCAATCCCGCTTGTTCCATGCCGAAGGCGTCCGTTTCCAGGTAACGGGCTTGCGCAGTACGCAGCACGGTAGGGCTGCAGATAGACAGCTTGTAGGCAGTCTGTTCAAACTCGAGGTATTCCCTTACCGGATCGGCCAGCTCCCCGCTGCCCAGAAGGTGGATAAGGCCAGATTCCCATTGGATAGGCACGGTGCCGTGTTGAGTAAAAAATTCCACGTTTAATGGGCAGCTTCTGACCAGTTCAAGCAGGTGTTCACTTAAGACAACCTCATCGAGATTGTCAAAACTCACATAAGGCACCGCCATGGCAATGGCCTGCGCCTCAGCGAAATCCTCCTCGCTGACTAAGCCTAGGCTGGAAATAATAGACTGAAGGCTACCACCATAGCTCTTTTGAAAGCTGTGTATCTTGTCGGCATCGACTTCACTCAGCCGCCCCTTTTCGCTCAGAACATCGACTACATTTCTCATTGCTTAGAACACAATGTCATCACTGTTTTCACCTTCTTCCTGGGTGCCGTTTTTACCTTTTGACAACAGCTTGAAAGAATTGCTATCGGTATTCACTGAATACTCATAGGGTTGCCCCCAGGGATCAGCGGGGATTTCTTTGGGAAAGTAGGGACCATCCCATGTAGGCAGGTTGGAAGTACGTAACTCCTCCAGACGCGCCGGATACTGACCATTGTCCAGTCTGAAGGTATCTAATGCCGTAGCAATCAACTGCATTTGCGCTTGCGCCGTCTTTTCTTTAGATGAATCAACCTTCCCAAACATGGCTGGGCCAACCAAAGACGCCAACAGACCGAGGATGACCATTACTATCAGCAATTCTATTAACGTAAATCCCCGAACTGGTTTATTTTGCATTTTTACTCTACCCCTCCAATTACCGTCTCTTTTGAAGACGCAATCCTATTCAAAAGCACATACATCAGCAAGTAACATACGCTCATCCCCAGACTGAAACCGACCAATGCCACTTCAGCCGAGGCTGCCGTCTGCGCAGACAGGACAAAACAAGCCACCACCAGAATCAGTCTCAGACTATCCCAGAGGAAAAGCGTTCCCTGTTTATTGGCAATAGCGGTCAGATTAATAAAGGGGGATACCACAAACTGAGCCAGGAACATGGGAGCCAGAATTCTAACGAATTCCCCAACCTTTTCCCACTGGGCACCAAGCAGCCAACTGAACAACCAAGGAGCGATCATGGCCAGCAGTAACATCGGACCCAGTCCTATCAGAAACAATCTGAGCATGGCTCGTTGCAGCATTGAGTGACATGCCGAGCGATGGGACTTCCATAACCTACTGAACTGCGCATTATAAACCTGGCTCACTGCCTGACCAATTAACACCATGGGAGCCGCCATCACCTTCTGCGCCAAGGCGTAGAAACCTGCCGCCTCAATGGAAAATAACGCTGCCAGGAACACTGTAGGCGCCTGGGTAACAGATACGTTCAACAAGGCTGCCGGAGTCGAAATGCGGATAAAACGGCGATGCCTCCTTATCAGACTTAGATAAAATCGACGACGCAGCGGACGTCGATTACGCACAGATTGGCCACTCTTACTGCACAGCATAAACAAGCTAAGCACCCGGCCAACCACATCACCCAAGACCAGGCCGATAGACGGCAAGATAACCATAACCGTCTGTGCTATTGCAATGGCCGCCGAACGAACCACCTTGGCAACGGCAACCACCTTAAACTGCTGTCGCCATCCGAGGTAATTGGACAGCAATAGAAACACGGCAATAGCTGCGGACGCCAGCGGTACAAAGAGTAAGGCAGGCTCTATACCTTCTGGGAGGAGCCCCGCATAAACCCCTGAGAACATGGCAACACAGCTGAAAAATACAAGATTAATAAAAGCGAAAAGGCCGCCGAGCACCACTGTCGCCCTGGCCTGACGCTCGGTGCGACAAGCATAAACGGCTAACTCAAAGCGCAGACAGAATACGGCAGAAAGTATTCCGGACACGCTCATAAAAACGCCGAACTGACCAAATTGCTCGGGGCTGTAGAGCCGGGTAAGTAAGGGCACGACCGCCAGGGTGATAAGTTGCGCCAGCACCGCCCCTGACATCACCTGCAACAGGGGCTTGCGTATTGAACCCAATTTCATAAAACGATGGCTACTTAACATCTAGGTCCCCTGCTGACATCAATAAGCAACCTTAAGTTGCTTGATCAAACAGAACAGGGCGTTACACATTCACGCAAAAACACTGCAGAAGGCGTTATACAATTTCCCATCCCACTATGAATGAATAAGCGCTAATTGTGCCCATTATATTTGCTCATAGTAACCTTGGCTGAGGCATTTACTCCCTCCGCACCCAGTACTTTTTTCACCGTCAGTAAAACTATCTTAATATCCATCTGCAGGGACATATTGTCCACGTAGAGCAAATCATAGTGAAACTTTTGCTTCCAACTTATGGCATTTCGACCATTCACCTGCGCCAGGCCTGTAATCCCGGGTTTGACACTATGACGGCGCCTTTCCTCTTCACTGTAAAGCGGCAGATACTCTACCAATAGCGGCCTCGGGCCGATAAAGGACATATCACCCTTCAGGATATTTAACAATTGTGGCAACTCGTCAAGGCTGGTTTTTCTGACCAGTGCGCCCAGTTTGGTGAGTCGATTTAGGTCTGGCAGCAGTTGTCCGTTGCTGTCCGTGTCTGAAGTCATAGTGCGAAACTTAATTAACTTAAAATGCCTTTCGTGGCGACCAGGCCTAACTTGAATAAAAAACGGGCTACCTTTGAGACTAAAAGCGAGCAGCAACGCCACTGTAAACGATAGCGGAAGAGTAAGCACAAGCAACACAGCGGCAAACACGCGGTCTGCCACTGCTTTGAAAATTGGATAGATTGTCATCTGTTCACGTTATTACATACGAAAGCGGCGAGGATTCTACCTTTATTGGGCCATGATGTCCTGGCTCATCAGCACATAAAGTTCCGAAAAACCATTGCTGAAATAAGCAGGCCAAGCAACCAAAGGGTTTCTCTCCCTGGTAGTGTTGGGGCCTACGTAGGTTTCCAAAATATTATCGTTTAAAGGAAAAGTCATGTTGGAAAAATCCGATTTCAACTTGGTACTCTTCAAAAAGGAATACCAGCTGAGCATCAAATTACCTGAGTTCTGGTAAGGACCGTAACCCAAATTATCCCCTACAGTTGCATAATTGTACCGATATACCCCATTTCTGCCATCTGAATAATTGTTCATTCTGGGAGCCTGGAACTCTGCAGTCGCAGAAACCAGAATGTGGTTTTCAAATTGCCACTTTAAACGGCCAAAAAGATCATCGAATAACTGATACTCATCACTCTGCACAGAATAGGCATCTCTTAAACTAAGCAACCAAAGTGGCATCCGATGCAAATGAGAAGAATCAGTGGCAATATCATCCAATATCATCTCGACAAGATCCGGCACCAATATTTCATTGCCTGCATATCGGTAGTCACGATAATGGCTCCATACGCCAGGTTGGAACAACCAGCCACCTTCATCGGTGAGCAGACTCTCTTGGGCATATAGCGTGGATGCGTAACTCAGTATTTCTGTTAAAAATACTGGTTGTGTCAAGTCAAGCGCGTTAGTAATAAAAGCAATGTCAGCCGAAACTGAAAGGAAATGAAACTCCTCATCAAAAATAGCCCTGGCGTACTCCGGGTTCGGCGCAAATTCATTAAGTTTGAAATCCAGTCTCTCGCGCATCCCCCCTGAAAACACACGGCCACCATAGGTTGTCACTTCCGCATTGGTCCACAGCTCTTCCAGGTTTTGTAGTATTTTTTTGTAAAGAGACTGCTGATGCTCATCAAATTCTGCTCCAGACTGGATAATCAACTTCAAAAATTGGGTGTTCAGATAGAAAAATTGCAATCGGCGTTGGAAATGAGTATCGAGTGTTTCCTCAAAGACTCTTTCATATCGCGTGAAAAACTCAACAAAATCTTCCTGTACGAAGGATTGTTCAGACCGCAGGAAACTCCAATGTAAAGGCACCATAAGCACATGGGCTGCATCATAGTTTTCTGAGGGCAACCACAGTTCGCCCTGAAGGTAGCGTTCGCCTGTGCCCCCCCACAATTCCAGAATCCTCTCGTTTTTTGCAGGCGGCGCTGGAGGCTCTGGAGTAATGATATCTACATCCCCGGAGCTTCCACCACAGCCAATAACAGCGATACACATTTGGAAAACAAACATATACTTACAATAGCTCATGTACCTGCTCACTTAACATTCCTCATGTTGACCTTATCAAAATCCACACAGATACGATGAAAAATCGACACATACTGTTGAGCAATGTTACTCCAGTTGAAGTCATCAATCTCTCTGGCAATGATGTTCTGCGGAATGCCTCTGGGCCACCTTTTCAAATGAGCAATGATAGCTGCCGCTATCCCCGCATCATCTTTGGGGTCGACACTCTCGAGGATGCCACTACCTTGAAACATCCCATCTATAGCTTCACCAAAGGAACAAATGACTGGACAACCTTGGCTCAGAGCCTCGATGTAAACTAATCCAAATGATTCGTGAAACGAAGGCATCAGGAAAACGGAGGATTGCCTGTATACATCGCGAACCTTATCCTTTTCGGTCATATGCTCGTGGACATCCAACCAATCAGGTCTATCAACAATCCCTGTTAGCTGCTGCAACTTTTCCCATGACCCACCTACCATTATTAATCGAAGGCTCGGAACCTCCTTTCTGGCAATGGACACAGAGTTTAAAATCGCAGGTAAATTCTTATTTTTGTCAAACTTACCAACGTAGCAAACCGTCTTAGCACTACATTCCCCTCCCTTTGTGCTATTGACATTCTCTATCCAATAATTGTCAATCCCATTCGGAAGTACTTTGTATAAGTTACGACAGTAAAAGAGACCTGGATAACGCTCTTTAAGGCGATTTTTGTAAGCCTCAGATAGAAACACAACCTCAGACGCATTTTTTAACACCTTTCTGACTAACCATCGGTACCATGGCAGCTTTGGAATAAACCAATTCAGGTCGGTGTTTCTAACAACAATAATGTAGGGCAATCCCAGAAACTTACTGCAAAGGTAAGCAGGAACACCATCGCTCCAAGCAGTGTGAGCAAAGAGTATTGTGTTATTATCCTTGACGCGGTGTCTTAAATGCCCAAAAAGGGCCTGTGCAAACCATATCACTTTCAACAGGGGAAAAAATCGAATTACTGGACCGTTCAATCTCCTAAAGAATGTAGCAATGCCATTTGCTTCGACATCAGCAATTCCCACGTCTTTATCTCGCCTTACCGGCACAAAAACATCCTGTTGCGACACACCACTTCGTGATAAAGCATGAATTAAATTATTATGCACTCTAGAGGAAACATAATTATTACAGATATGCACCAACATATTTTCACCGGAAAATTGCGTTAAAAAGTCTAAGCGGAACGTTCTTCAGAAAAATCCACTTTTCCCCGTGCACGCCCCTCCCCCCCCCGAAGAGTAACCATAGAAACAGTTAAACCCAGAAAGAAAAAGAACTGTCTATTCTCAACATAGGAAAAAGACTTCATTGAATTTAAGAACAAGAAGAAGAATACGGCGAATACGTAAGTGCTTCGTCCATTTAATGATGTAATAAAACCAATCAACAATGGAATGGAAATCAAAACAACCCCAACAAATCCAAGCTCATACCCTACTTCAAGGAAAAGATTATGAGGGTAGTCCATCCCATCAAAACCGTGAAAATTTCGGGAGTAACTTCCTAACCCATGACCTACAATGGGACTTTCGTTGATACCATCCAAAGAAAAGTCTATATGAGAGTACCTGGTATTTATTGACGCCCCCTGATCATTACTTACCAGAAGCATAATTCGCTCCGCACTCATTGACAGCAATTTAACAATTTCTTCGGATTTCTCTGCATATCTTGTTGCAAAGACAGAGAAGGCAAGAAGCATTAACCCTCCGATTATTGTCAATTTTAACGATTCAATGGAGACACGCTTGGAGGCCAAAGCTTTTGCAAAGGGCATGGAGAAAAGTATTAACAGAACCAAAACCAGAAAAACTAGCGGTGCTCTAGCACCTGACACAAAAAGCGTTACGCCAAAAAACAATATCAGCAGCCACTTAATAACCAAATTGGTTTTCTTTAAAAAAAGGGTCATAATGCATAGTGCACACAGCCCACCAACACCTAAATAAAGCGTTTTAAGCGATTCCAGATTAAAGCTCTGACCGGCTAGCAAGCCTAAGCGCCACTTGGGGAAAAAATATAAAAAAATACAACATGTTAGAAATGAGAAAATAATTAAGTACTTGGTGAATTTTTCCAGATCAAATTCCCTGTAAAAAACCGGCAACGCAAAACAAAAAAAGGGTATCAGAAACATTGAAAATTTTGTCAGATAATTAAACTCAGAACTCGTGTATATGCTTGAAAAAGCCATCCAAGAGAGAAAGAGCAGCATGCAAAATCCAACAACACTGGCTTCCTTCCTTATAGAAAAACTTTTAAAAATGATGACTTTTAATAGCATATCCAGAAAAAGAAATATTAGACATAGCAGTGTTATATCTGGAAAGCCAGAGGCAAAAATCTGGATGTGGCCCTTTAAAGGACCACTGACCATTAATAGTGCCGATAGTAACTCAATCATTCAATATTCAAATGTTTTATGCTGACGTATTTTTTGGACTGTATCGATACAACACAACCACTGAGCTGAGAATTACTGCGCCAACGAAAATCAAAATAACGATCACTGCCCTTAAAGGTTTGAATTTTTCATCCGGAATATAAGGCGGGTCAATAGTTTTTAGAACATACTGCTCCTTAGTATCAAGCAACATTTTCCTTTGCAACTCATTCTCAATAAGCTGGGAAAAAACACTTTTAATGCTTGAAAGATCTGTATTTCGTATCTTCTCCTCTAGATATGCAATTTTTGCTTCTGATTCCTTCAAAGCATTTTCTTTCATCACCAGATTAATTTTATCAACAATCAGGGACAACCAAACCGCGGCTAAGGAAGGTGAGTATGACTCTATAGACAACTTAATCAACCCGGTTTCGACATCTTGATTCACACTGAAGATATCATTGAATGCATCAAACAGTTCCGTTTGATTAGGTTCTCTAAAAGAACCATCATTGCTCTCAATTCTCCACTCTCCATTTTTGTACAGATCCTCGTCAATGATGAAACTCCGCTTTTCCCAACTCCAGGCTTTCCCGGCAATAAGTGGAATGGCTAGATCATTCTCATTAATAAACTCCAATACAAACTGTCGGGTTTTTAAAATCGAAAGAGACAGGGTGGAGTCGTCTTCCGATTCCTGAAGATTGATGCCAGCTAAACTTGCTAACCCGCCGAATTGTGATGCCATACTTTGCAAGCCGCTTAGTTCACCATCGGATTTAACCTGCTTTAACACAGTCACAGAACGATAGGTATTCTCGATAAACAAAGTTCCGATAGCGGCAAGCATCGCAACCAAAGAAGAAAAGATAACAATCTTCCACTTATGATTTAGCAGTATTGCCACACAAGCGGCTAAGTCGATTTCTCGACCTGCTACCATTGAGTTTGAATTCATTACAATGATCCTATTGCAGCGATTGCTACACCTGTCTGATAAAGGATTTGCGTAACAGTTGACCAAAGGGTCAAATTGTCAATGGGAGCTGTATCCATGGGTACTACAATAGTATCGCCAGCGGACAAACGGCTCGAATTTGAAGCGAACCAGAAGGAGGACGATTCTGGCCGTTCTACTGAACCATTTGCTTTAATCACGTAAACATTCTCATCGTCCCCCAACCGTTTTATACCCCCACTGGCAAGAAGATAGTCGTTCAAAGACATATCAGATTTATAGCGATGCGAGGTCGGCAGATACACTTCACCAATAACGCTGACGGTCTCACTCTGCGGGGGGATATGCAACACATCACCGCGAATCATCAAGATATCAGCCTTCTCATTACCTTCTAGAATAGAGGGTAAGTCGATAACCATCCGCCCTATGGCCTCGACATCTGTCAAATCTTGGAGAACTCTTTGCAACTCGGCATAACTGGTTGTACCGGTTTCAGTGACGCTTTGCGTCAACTTCTTGGCCGCGAGCTGTTTTCTAAGTTCATCAGCCAGTTCGAGCAGGTTTTTCTTTTCCTTTTGTTTTAAATCAAGCCTCGTAAATACTGCACCTTGAGGTAACGCATGGCTGGTTAAGCCACCGGCCTGTTCAATAAGCTTGGACAACTTTGTGCCGCGTTTGAATGTATAACTACCAGGGTAAAGCACTTCACCGAATATCTGCACCGTGAGGTATTCATTTGTTGATGGCCTCGGGAAAATAGACACCACATCTCTTTCGCTAAGCACGAATTCATCGGCATCTTCAACAAGCACATCAAATTGTTCAACACCACCGTTCTCATCCACCCTTGAGATTTTTACAACTTCAGCAGCAATGTCGGTTAAACCGCCTGCGGCTTCAAAGGCTTCTTTTAACGTTAAACCAATTTCGAGTGGATAGGTGCCAGGAAATCTGACATTACCCGTCACTTCAATTAACGGCAGTCGCTGGCTATAGAAAGTCTTGTTGAGAATTCTTTCGTAAATGGGCCAAAGTAGATACTGACGAGAGGTCTTGTTCCATCTGTGAATCTGGTATTTATCAACTAATTCTGCGAGCCGAACGTTTTCCAGTTCATAGATAGACGGAACATCTGTAGGCGTTAACTGCACTTTAATGTCAGGCTGGGTTACGGAGTAATACAGATCCCAAAAAAACTTTTCCTCGATAGTTTTACCTACCCGCTCCTTTATCAACTCGTCTCTCTCTTCCTCCGCAGACAAATCCTTAAAGCTGAGCAACTGGTCAGAATTTGAATATCGAGAGAAGAAAACGACCATATCATTAACATCCAGAGGAATATCGTCTGAAGTCCCTTGAATGACCTGATAGGGATTGAACTGATGGACTGAAATACCTCCATTAACTTCCCTTAGAATAAGTGCATAATAAAGGTCAGTATGTACAGTAAAAAAGGAGACTTCTGAGCCGATCAAGGATTTAACGGTTAACCCCTGCTGCCATTCAAAAAAACCTGTCTGAGAGACTTCACCCAGCACCTGAACGGCATTTCCAAATCTGTCGTTGACTTCAGGCACAACCATTTCATTGAGTCCCATTGCTATCGGGTCATTCTGGCTGGCCGACGAAAAGTCCATATTGACGAGCTTCTTCACACCGTTTCTATATAGATGCAAGCTGACAGAATTAAGCAAGGCACTAGCCTTAGCGTTTCCAGACATTTCCAGCAGATCTTTGTATGTTTCGCCTTCAATCAATTCATAAATAGCAGGACGTTTAACCGCTCCTTTGACGGTAACAGTGCGACCAACGGACGGAACAAAAATAACGTCGCCAGATTGCAGAAGAGCGTCATTGCTGGCATCCCCCTTAAGGATAAAGTCGTACAGATCCATGGTTTGAATAGTTTTCCCTGCCCGCTTAAGCTGTACTTTTCGCAATGACCCATTTTCTTTTATACCGCCTGACACAAACAGTGCATGAGTGATAGTTGCCAACGAGCTAACAGTGTAAGCGCCGGGCGTAAATACTTCGCCCACGATAAAAACCTGTATAGAACGCAGCTCACCAAAAGAGATGCTAGCCTTAACCCCCAATAATTGATTGCTGATCTCTTCGGTCAGCAACTCTTTAACTTCCTTGTAAGTCAATCCAACGACTGAAACAGGTGCCAGACCAGGAAGCTCTATTTTGCCCTCACTGGAGACCTTAACTTCAAGCTGTTTGTTTTCTTTGCCATAGATATTTACAAGCAAAGAATCACCAGGTCCTATCACATAACTCAGAGGTACCGGAGCGTTGGACAGAGGTGAAAAAGTAGTAGGTTGAGCAGCAAAGATGTCATAACCGAAAGGCTTTATTTCTTCTTCTTTTTTCTTACCTTTCTTACCATCCTCTTCTTGAACTTCCTGCTCTTCGTCTTCAGACAAATGTTCACCTCTCGGCAACATCATTAGCTGCTCATTGGTGCGGCTGGGCTCGTTGCCTGTTTGCTGGATTCCAAGCATATTCATATCCAGACCGTACTTTTTGGCCAATGCCTCCTGCTGGGATGGAGAGAGTTTTTTGAACATCTGAATTTGTTCATCGGTTGGCGTGAAGCTTTGGGCTGGTGCCGTTATTGGCGCGAGAAGACACAATGATGCTATCAGCGCGATGAAAAGTTTGGACTTCATAAGCAATAGTATTCCTGCTCTTGCTGCTGTTTATATTTGAGGTTCGAAATGAACAAGCTGGCGATTCTAACCCAATGACGACGCTTTTCGAAGCATTACGGAAGGGATTAGCGGAATGACTGGCTGTATCCCATTCTTGCTTTTGCCCCCCTTCGGCGGTATAACCGGGGGCTGACCTCGGGCGGCGGACGCCCGTATTCCGAATAACTAGTATGATAAGGAAGAATAAATGAAGGCACCCAGTGCGGGAACCCTGATGGGACATCCCAAAGGCCTGTTCCTCTTATTTGGTACTGAGATGTGGGAGCGCTTTGGCTATTATGGCATGCGCGCCCTGTTGGTACTGTATCTTGTTGCTGCCGTGGAAGACGGTGGTTTTGGCTGGACCAATGGCGATGCGCTGCGACTCTACGGCACCTTCACCATGGCCGTATATCTCACTCCCCTGATTGGCGGCTGGTTGGCAGATAATTTTATCGGTCAGCGCAAGGCTATTATCCTTGGCGGTATTTTCTTCTCTTTGGGCTATTTCACTCTGGGTATTCCCAAAACCATGATCCCCGGCTTTGAGCTGGAAGTGTTTTATTTCGGATTGGTGCTTATTTGTACCGGTAACGGCTTGTTTAAAGCCAACGTTTCCAGCCTGGTGGGTGATCTCTATCATGAAGGTGATCACCGTCGTGATGGTGCTTTCACTATCTTCTATATGGGTATTAACCTCGGTGCGTTTCTGTCACCTCTGATTGTTGGTTACCTGGGTGAACAGGTTAACTGGCACTATGGCTTTATCGCTGCCGGTTGCGGCATGTTGATTGGTTTGGCCCTGCAATTAACCTTGGCCAACAAGTATCTCGGTGAGATCGGTGTGGTGCCCTCTGCCAAGCTCAATCAGCAGAATAAAGCCAATATGGCTTCCACGGCCCTGACCAAAGAAGAAAAAGACCGCACCAAAGTGATTTTGGTCATGAGCATCTTCTCCATCATTTTCTGGGTGGGTTTCGAGCAGGCGGGTGGTTTGTTCAATATCTACGCCTCCAGCTTCACCGATCGTGATCTGTTCGGCTTTGAAGTGCCGGCGTCCTGGTTCCAGTCCTTAAACGCCATGTTTATTATTCTGTTTGCCCCAGTTGTAGCCTCCATCTGGGTGGGCATGGGCAAGAAAGAGCCCACCTCGCCGGTGAAATTTGCCCTGGCTATGGTGTTCCTGTCTCTGGGCTTCTTCGTAATGGTTTGGGCGACCATGGTGCAAGGTGGCGACACCAGCGTTAAGGTCAGCATGTTGTTCCTGGTATTTGCTTATCTTTTCCATACCTTGGGTGAGCTTTGCCTCTCCCCCATTGGTCTGTCTATGGTATCCAAACTGGCCCCGCTTAAGTTTACCTCGCTGTTAATGGGTGCCTGGTTCCTGTGTACCGCCATTGCTAACAAGCTTGCCGGTGTGGTCGGCTCCTTTGTTGGCGAAGGCGAAGCGCAGGTTGAAAATGCCCTGGCTATCTTTGCTTCTGTGGGTATTGCCGGTCTGGTTACCGGTGGCATCGTGTTTTTAAGCGCCAATAAGTTGGTGGATTGGATGCACGGCGCTGAAGGTGATAC
Source organism: Aliiglaciecola sp. CAU 1673 (assembly GCF_029223185.1). Taxonomy (GTDB): domain Bacteria; phylum Pseudomonadota; class Gammaproteobacteria; order Enterobacterales; family Alteromonadaceae; genus Bowmanella. Next base: position 263,327 of record NZ_JARHUG010000003.1, on the reverse strand, counting down.
TCATAGAGACCTAGAAGATGAGTTTAACGAAGAGTTGTCTGTCACGGCCACTCACGAAGGCATGACAGAAGAGCCGATTAAATAATAAGGCTCTGCTGTCAAACGCCCGGATTATCCGGGCGTTTTTCTTTGTAAGCATCGGGGCATCTCAGTATCATTGGCTTATGATGAAATGACTAAACGGCCAATGAAGTTCTATTTTTCCACCCGGCAAATACCTGCTCTGAGGCACTTACCCTTGACCCAAAGGTTACAACAAGTGCAGTTAGCGCAGGCAAAATTAACAGGTCCTGAGAAGTTACTGCTCAATGTGCTGAAGCTGGTGATCCTTATCCCTATCTTCGTGCTGATTTTGCGGTCAGGTCAGGAGTGGACTTCATTACTCTGGGCATTCTTAGTGGCAACCGCTTTTCCGCTGCTGCTGAAGCCCTTGCAATACGGACTCTGCAATAAATATCTGAGTTCGCCAACACAAAAGGAATCCTGATGGCGCATATATTAGTTACCGGCGGTGCCGGTTATATCGGTAGCCACACTGTGCTGCAATTGCTCGAACAAGGCGATGAGGTCACGGTAGTCGATAATCTCAGTAACGCTTCTGCTCAATCTCTGCATCGGGTGCAAAAGCTCACAGGCAAACGTCTGCGCTTCGTCGAAGGTGACATTCGTGATCCCCGTCTCCTTGACGAAACATTTTCCCTAAAGCGGGTAGATGCCGTTATTCATTTCGCCGGCCTCAAAGCGGTCGGTGAATCCGTACAATTGCCATTAAGGTACTACGACAATAACGTCTATGGCACCCTGGTGCTTTGCGAAGCCATGGCCAGGCACAATGTAAAAAACCTGGTATTCAGTTCATCGGCCACAGTATATGGCGATCCTATCGCTCTGCCGCTTGTTGAAAGCATGCCCACCGGTCAGCCAACAAACCCTTATGGCCAGTCCAAGCTGATGGTGGAGTTGATCCTTAAGGACCTTTACAAGGCCGATCCGGACTGGAATATCGCCCTACTCCGTTACTTTAACCCTGTGGGTGCCCATCTCTCTGGCGAAATAGGAGAAGATCCTAACGGCATACCCAATAATCTGATGCCATTTATCGCTCAGGTGGCTTGCGGACGACGTGAATGCCTGTCTGTATTTGGTGATGACTACGACACCCCCGATGGTACCGGCGTCAGAGACTATATCCATGTAGAAGACTTGGCCAATGGGCACCTAAAAGCGTTGATCAAACTGCAAAGCTCACCTGGCGTGGTGACTTATAATCTCGGTACCGGACAGGGCTATAGCGTTCTGGATATGATCAAAGCCTTCGAGCAAGCCAGCGGTCAGCAAGTGACATACAAAATCGCCCCAAGACGAGAAGGCGACGTGGCATCCTGTTATGCAGACCCTTCATTGGCGCTTCAAGAACTTGGTTGGCAAGCGCACAAAGGTATCGAGGAAATGTGTGCCGATACCTGGCGTTGGCAGTCCAAGAACCCCGATGGATATCGACATGAAAGCGAGAAGTGAATATCAGTGAAGTCTGAGGAGTGATGCATGTTAACACCCTCCTCCTTGCTCTCTCTGTGTTCTCAGTGATCCTGCGGTGATAAACGAAAAAAGGAGCGAAATTCGCTCCTTTTTCTTGTTCTGCCCCCAGCTTACTGGTTTTTAATATACCAAGGCATGGTCAGGCTAATACCATCAAAAATATGAAACTGTGGCTGATAGCCCAGAATCCGCTCGGCCTTACTCACGTCAGCCTGGGAGTGGCGCACATCGCCTGCACGAAAGTCACGGTATACAGGCTTACGGTTGTAGGTCACGCCTTGTTCAGCCAACGCATCTTTGATGGCATGAAACAGTTGATTCAGCGTGGTTCTGTCCCCGACAGCCACATTGAAGACTTCGCTATTTTCTACCGGCGTAGTGGCGGCCAGTAAGTTAGCCTGCACCGCATTTTCCACATAACAGAAGTCTCGACTGGTCTCGCCGTCACCATTGATATGCACTTCCTGATTCAGGGTCATGGCCGCCGTCCATTTGGGGATCACAGCGGCATAAGCACCGTTAGGATCCTGACGTCGTCCAAACACATTAAAATAGCGCAAGCCAATGCTATGAAAACCATATGCTCTTGAGAAAACGTCAGAATAGAGTTCATTGACGTATTTTGTCACAGCATAGGGCGACAGAGGTTTACCAATGTTTTCTTCCACTTTGGGTAAAGCAGGGTGATCGCCATAAGTGGAGCTGGATGCGGCATAAACAAAAGACTGCACTGATGCTTCCTTGGCAGCCACCAGCATATTCAAGAAGCCACTGATATTCACTTCGTTGCTGGTTACCGGATCATTCAACGAACGCGGTACAGATCCCAGGGCAGCCTGATGCAGCACATAGTCCACACCTTTAACGGCTTCTTCGCAATCGGCTTTTTTACGGATGTCACCTTCGATAAAACGAAAATTGGCCCAGCGTTTGTCGCCAACCAAAGACTTCACTTCATCCAGATTCTTCCGATGTCCGGTAGCAAAGTTGTCTAACCCTACCACCTTTTGGTCCAGCTTTAACAAGGTCTCCAACAAGTTGGAGCCGATAAAGCCTGCCACTCCAGTGACCAGCCATACTTTTGGCTCTGCCTTGAGTCGTTGCTGTAATGCCTGGTAGTTGTCCATAGGAAGTTTCTATAGCCTCATATCGGTCAGTGCCTTATCGAAGGCATATTTCAGATCGTAAATCACGCGGTTGTCTTTGCAGATGGCAGATAGTGCCGCAGCATCGTAAGACTTAAATTGTTTGTGTGCCACTGCCAGAATAACCGCGTCATAGGCTTTGCTATCGGGTTTATCCACCAACTCCAGTCCGTACTCATGCATGGCTTCTTCGGGCGATGCCCAAGGGTCGTGAATATCCACGTTAACCCCGTATTCCTTCAACTCATCCACAATGTCTACCACACGGGTATTACGCAAATCCGGACAGTTTTCTTTAAAGGTCAATCCAAGCACCAGGACACGCGCGCCTTGTACCTGAATGCCTTTTTTAATCATGGACTTGACCAACTCACTGACCACATATTCGCCCATGCCGTCATTGAGTCGGCGTCCGGCTAAGATCATTTCCGGATGATAGCCGATAGCCTGTGCCTTATGAGTCAGATAGTAAGGATCCACGCCAATACAATGTCCACCTACCAAACCGGGTCTGAAGGGCAAAAAGTTCCATTTGGTACCCGCCGCTTCAAGCACTTCTAGGGTGTCGATTCCCATGCGATTAAAAATAATCGCCAGTTCATTAATCAGGGCGATATTTACGTCGCGTTGGGTATTTTCGATGACCTTAGCCGCCTCCGCCACCTTGATAGAGCTGGCAAGATGGGTACCGGCGACAATAATTTCACGGTAAAGAGCATCAACGGTTTTTGCCACCTCAGGCGTTGAGCCGGAGGTCACTTTTTTGATAGTGGAAACACGGTGCTCTTTATCACCCGGGTTAATGCGCTCTGGGCTGTAGCCGGCAAAAAAATCCTGGTTGAACTTAAGGCCCGACACACGCTCAAGCACAGGTACACAATCCTCTTCGGTGGCGCCGGGATAAACGGTGGATTCGTAAATCACGATATCCCCTTTTTTAAGCACTTTACCGATAGTTTCACTGGCGCGTACAAGAGGAGTCAGGTCGGGACGCTTAAAATCATCAATGGGCGTAGGCACGGTGACAATAAAGACATTGGCGGCCTTCAGCTCATCCAGGCTGTCGGTAAAGGATAGCCCTTTGGCCTCCTGCAACTCTTCCTTGTCCACTTCCAGGGTAAAATCCACCCCTTTTTTAAGCTCGCTGATTCGCTTGCTGTTAATGTCAAAGCCAATTACTTTGCGCTTTTTACCAAATTCCACCGCCAGTGGCAGCCCTACGTAGCCAAGGCCAATCACGGCCACATGCAAATTACTAATATCCATTGCTTTATCCACAAGTAAAACTGAGTTACCAGGCCACAAACCATCCTGCTATGGTGAGGGATTTATCAGCCAAGTCAACGCCCAGCAACGATTTTCCTACAAATCATCGAGGAAGCTGTCGATGTCTTCATCTAACTGCAGCTCCTCTTCACTAACTTCTACCTGGCCATCTTTCACTTTAAATTCCAGGTTCTGAAAGTAAATATCCTTGACCATGGCGTAAGGGTCCACAGCCTCATTGAGCAGCGCCTCTTGCTGCACCAGATCAATACGTTTCTCAAGCCCTTTAACCACAAACCGAACAATGTTCAGCTGCCAGGCAAGGTTATCAATTGGGAAATAAGCCGAATCCACCGCATCGCCCACACCACTTCTAACATCATTGGGCCCCATAGCAGGCACCATTAAATAGGGTCCAGTGCCCACGCCCCAGGTACCCAACACTTCGCCAAACTCCTCTTCCTTGCGCTCCAGCCCCATGGCTTTGGCAACGTCGATTGTACCGAGCAGGCCAACCGTGGAGTTGATAACAAAACGCCCCAGACTGACCATGGAGGGGCCTACTTTACCCTGCAGTAAATTGTTAATGCTACTTGAAGGCTCTTCCAGGTTTTCGGCTGCATTTAACAACCCTTTGCGGGCAAAATTGGGCATATAATCGCGATACACTACTGCCACGGGCCGAACCAGATAGGCATCCAGGTAGTCCCAGTTAAAGGTCCACACAGCACGGTTTACGGGCTCCAGTGGATCCCAGTATTTTTCTTCCACCTGATTAGTTTGCGCCTGTTGCTCTGCGTTATTAGGCGTGGCACAGCCCCCCAACAGTAGCAGGCTCAACCCAAGGAACATGAACTTTTTCACTGAATTTCCTTATCAATAGTGATGGCGCTTGATAATTCGTTGCCGGGCTCAATTGCAAGATTGATTTCACCTTGCAGTTCGCCAGGTTGCAACTCAACCTTATCGTCCAAGGAGACTCTGGCCACCAATGTCGCTTGTTTAAGACTGGATAAATTAACGCCAGGCATCATAGCATCGTCATCCGTTAAGCTGACGGTGATCGGGAAAGCACTCAGGGGCTGCTTGACTACCGCCGCCGGCAATCGGCTTTGTCCTTGCGCATCTCTGGCAAATACAAAAAGATAGCCATTTTCAGGCAGACGCGCCTGCAGCTCAGCGGCCATATTCACAGTAAGCATCAATTTGGTTTGGGCCTGTGGAGAAAGTTGGGCCATCCGATTAGCGACTTCCTGTTGCATGGGATCATCTGCTGGAAGTCTGTCCTTCAAGGCCTGCCAATTGCTAAGGGCCAAGGCTTTATCGCCAAGCTGGGTAGCGGCGATAGCAAGCAGCCCCATCGCTCCTTCGTTGTCCGGAGCCAAGGCACGTAAGCGTAGCAAGTACGCCTTAGCTTCCCTGATATTTTGCTCATCGTTGCTCATCAGCAACGCCTGCGCGAGACTTTGCAAGGTACTTGGGCGCGCCGGATCCAAATCGAGGGCCTTATGATAGGACTCAATGGCCGTATCTAAACGGCCCAGACTGGCATACAGACGCCCCAGCAACAACCAGCCTTCGGGACTGCTGGGGTCTTCCTTCAATTTGGTACGAAGGGCCAAGGCGAAACGCTGCAACTCGTCGGCGGTCAAATTAGGATCAGCTTCCACTACCACCCTACGTCCCAAGGGACCGAGGTCTTCCATGGCCTGTTGCCAGCCTTGCAACAGCGATAGTTGATTGGCCTGCCAGTAACTGGCCGAGGCGACCACTAAGCCAATGACTAGCAGGAGCAAGGGGATTAGCGATGATTTTTGCCTTAAAGCAACCTTTTCCTGCTGCTCCAGCACCATGGCCATCTTCAACTCGTCTTCTGCCGTTTTTTTGTCTGCAGCGTCAATCAGGCCCTCTTGAAGCTCTTTATCCAATTCCAGCAAACGCTGACGCGTTAGTTGCAGGTTTAGCCCTTTGCTACGGTCAACATTGGCTTGACGCGCCCTGACAAGGGGCAATACCGCCAGTGCTATTGCCAGCAAGAACATGGCCGTCATGGCAACCCAGTAGCCTGTCATTTATCTTTCTCCAGCCATTCTTCTGCTTCTGCCAATAAGTCGTGAGCATTTGTCTCTTTACTTCTCTTGCGCTTTTTGACCAAGACAACTACTGCCAATAACACAAATGCCAGCGGCAATAACCACAGTGAAAGCGTAATCAGATTCAACGGTGGCTGATAATAGACGAAGTCCCCATAGCGGAGTTTCATATAATCCACTACTTCGGATTTGCTTTGCCCCTCTTGCACCAATTGATAGACCTTACGCTTGAGGTCTTCGGCGACCATAGCGTTGGAATCGGCAATATTCTGATTCTGACACTTTGGGCAACGCAGTTCTTCAGTCAACTCCACGAAAAGCACACGTTTTGCCGGATCGTCAAAGGGGTATCGCTCTTCTGCGGCAAAGGCGAGCGCAGGGAGAAGCAACAGCACAACAATCATCAATGCTCTCATGGGCCCATCAACTCCTGATATAGGGGAAGAAACTTCTGCTCCCAGATACGAGGATTGAGGTCACCGACATGATGAAGGCGAATCCTACCCTCACGATCAATCAAAAAGGTTTCCGGGGCACCCGTCACCCCCAAATCAATGGAGTAATCGCGGCTGACGTCAAAAATATTGAATTCATAGGGATCGCCCAATTGTGAGAGCTTATCGCGGATAGACTGTTGGATCTGCGGCAGGCTTTTTCCACCGAAATCCGGGTCCAGGTCCTGCTCATAATACAGACCAACAATGCGCACCCCCTGCTCTTTCAATTGAGTCAGGAAGGGAAGCTCGATGGCACAGGTGACGCACCACGTCCCCCACACATTCAGCAGCGTCACCTGCCCCTGAAACACCTGGGCATTGTATTGCGTTGTCTCATCCATCACATCAGGCAAGGTAAATGCTGGTACCTGGCGTTCCAGTAAACTGGATTCCCGCTCTCTGGGATCGGAATAAAGACCCTGCAACAAAAACAAAGTAACGAAAAGAAATAACGCCAATGGCAACAGGAAGAGACCGATTCGCTTCATACTGCGACCTCCTGCTGATTGCCACTGACCGGGGCTTCAACTAAACGCGCCATACGGTAACGTTTATCAGACATACTCAGCAGTCCACCAATGGCCATCAATAACGCGCCAGCCCAAATCCAGCGCACAAAGGGCTTCACATAAGCGCGCACAGCCCAATCTCCATCAGGCAATTGTTCACCCAAAGCCACGTATAAATCGCGGGTCAGCCCGATATCCACCGAGGCCTCTGTCATCACTGTACGTTGTACGGTGTAAAAACGCTTTTCAGCCGCCAAATCGCCGATATGACGCTCGCCTTCGTAAACATCCAGATGGGCCACATGCCCTTCATAGTTGGGCCCATCCAGCCTTTCCACGCCGACAAAAGTGATGTGGTAACCGGCTAACTCGACTTGATCCCCCGGGCTCATGCGCAAATCGCGCTCTTCGCTATAGCCACTAACCATGGCAATACCCACCAGCATCATGGCAAAGCCCAGGTGTCCGGCCACCATTCCCCAGTGACTGGGGGTCAGTGCAGACAACTTAGCCATCACGCCTTGACTAGCAGACATACCGGCTATGCGCTGACGTACTTCCTGAACGGTGGCGATCAACACCCATACACTCAATCCCAGGCCCAACATCGCCGTATAGTCGACCTTATCTTTAGCAAAGCCCAACAGCACAGTGGTGAAGAACGCCAGCAAGAAGGCAAACAACAACTGATTTTTAAGCGCACTGAGAGGTTGATTCTTCCAGCGACTCAATGGACCAATGGAGAGTAAGGCAACAAAAGGTACAATCAGCCAGGTAAACATCTGATTAAAAAACGGTGCACCAATACTGATAGAGCCCAAACCCAGCTCTTTATGGACCAACGGCAGCAAGGTACCAAGCAGTACAACCAAGGTGGCGGCACTGAGCAGAATATTGTTGCCCATCAACATGGTTTCCCTGGACATCACCTCATAGCGACCGACACTGGTCAATGCGGGTGCCCGCAGCGCATACAACAGCAGAGAGCCACCAATCACCACGACCAGTAAGCCCAGAATAAACAATCCCCGGGTCGGGTCGCTGGCAAAGCTATGTACCGAAACCAATATGCCTGAGCGCACCAGGAATGTGCCCAATAAACTCAATGAGAAGGCGGCAATAGCCAACAATACTGTCCAGGACTTAAAGACTTTGCGCTTCTCAGTGACTGCCAGCGAGTGCAATAAAGCGGTGCCTACAAGCCAAGGCATAAAAGAGGCGTTCTCAACAGGATCCCAGAACCACCAACCGCCCCAGCCAAGCTCGTTGTATGCCCACCAACTGCCAAGGGCAATACCCAGCGTCAAAAAGACCCAGGCAGCCAGGGTCCATGGACGCGACCAGCGAGCCCAGGTGGAATCGAGCCTGCCATTAATCAGCGCGGCGATAGCGAAGGCAAAGACCACCGAAAAGCCCACATACCCCATGTACAACATGGGCGGGTGGATAATCATGCCAAAATCTTGCAACAGCGGGTTCAAGTCTCTTCCATCCACCGGATAAAACGGCAGCAAGCGCTCAAAAGGATTGGAGGCAATGAGGACATACAAATAGAAGCCAATGCCCACCAAAGACAACACCGACAAAACTCTGGCCACCATATCTAAAGGAATACTGCGACTGAAAAGCGCCACCGCGGCAGACCAGGCAGTAAAAATAAGTACCCACAGCAGGAAAGAACCTTCATGCCCCCCCCACACGGCCGTAATTTTATAATACCAGGGCAGCAGGCTATTGGAGTTGTGGGCTACGTAGGCAATGCTGAAATCATCGTCAAGAAAGGATTGGGTCAGGCAAAAATAGGAAAAGGCGGTAAATAAAAACACCCCTATGGCTAATGGCCTTGCAGAGGCCATCAGCGATGATTGTCCCGTTGTTGCTCCCCACAAGGGATAACCCGCCATCAGGATAGACAGGAATAATGCCAGTACCAGTGAAAAATGCCCAAGCTCAGCCAGCATCTATGCCTACCTTAGTTATATGAACTTTCAGAGGGTTTAACGTGCTTAATGCCCTTCATGGCCTCTGCCACTTCCGGTGGCATATACTCCTCATCATGCTTGGCTAACACTTCCTGGGCCTCAATTTGGGTTTCACCCACTAAATGGCCGGTGGCAACAATGCCCTGCCCTTCGCGGAACAAATCCGGCAATATGCCTTGATAGCTAACGGTAACGATGGGGCCGGTATCCACTAAATCAAAGCTGACGGCGAGACTATCGGGATCACGCCGAACCGACCCTTCGACCACCATACCGCCAATGCGCAAACGCTGGCCAATTTGAGGCTTTTGCCCACTTTTGCCTTGCACAATTTCCGAGGGGGTGTAGAAAAGGTCAATGTTCTGTCCCAGCGCATATAACATCAGGGAGATAGCCCCAGCCACCACCACGACAATACCGCCAACCGCCATCAATCTTTGTTTACGCCTTGGATTCATGTTTTTCCCCATTTTGCTGACTGGCGCGAATTCTGGTTTGTCTGGCTTGCTCTTTTCTAAGCGCCTCAATCAAACACCTGCGACTATGCAACCCATGCCACCATAGCAGCAGCAAAGACAACAGACCGACACCGAAAGACAACCAGACATAAAGCCCATAACCGCCCATCGCCAGGAAGGATTGGAAACTGTCAAACTGCATTTTGTTCCTCTTCAAGCAACATTGCTCTCACCCAGGGACGATGGCTTTCTCTTCTGAGTAATTCATTCTGCAGACGATATAAACACATGGCGCCGGTAAGTAGCGCCAGTCCCAAGATGCACAGCAGCAACGGCCACAACATGCTGCTGTCGATAGAAGGTTTGGCAAACTTGGTAATAGTGGCGCCCTGGTGCAAGGTATTCCACCACTCCACGGAATAGTGGATGATGGGCAGATTCACCACCCCCACTAACGCCATCACACCCGAGGCTTTGCTACCTTGCTCTTTATCTTCAAAGGACTGGTACAGGGCGATTACCCCCAGATACAAAAACAGCAGGATCAATTCCGACGTCAGCCTGGCATCCCACACCCACCACGTGCCCCACATAGGCTTGCCCCAGGCAGCGCCGGTGAACAAGGCAATAAAGGTCAGTACCGCGCCCACCGGTGCAATGGCTGCTACTGCCATATGCGCCGTACGAATTTGCCAAACGAGACCGATAAATGCGGCAATGGCCATGGCGCTGTATGTGCCCATAGACAAAATGGCACTGGGCACATGCAGGTAAATAATTCGGAAGGAATCGCCTTGTTGATAATCAGCCGGGGCAAAAGCCAGCCCCCATATTGTGCCAGTGGCCAGTATCAGCAAAGCAGAAACACCAAACCAAGGCAGCAAGGTTGTGCACAGAGCGAAGGCTCGTTCAGGTTTGGCGTAGGGGTGTAACCATTTCCACATCAGCTGTTCTCACTTAACTCTGACTGATTCTTAGGGCATAGGCAGTGGCCATGGGGGTCAGTGCCAACGCCAACAAAAACATTGCGCCGATAATGGCAAGCTGACCATTATAGGGAAGTTGCATGGATGCCGCATCCACAGCGGAAGTAGCAAAAATCAGCAATGGTACAAAAAGCGGCAACAACAGCAGCGACAATAGTACTCCACCACGCTGCAAACCCAACGTCAGGGCAACTCCGGTGGCCCCCACCAGGCTGAGCAAAGGCGTGCCAAGTAACAATCCCAGCAACAACGACCAGAACATGGGTTCGCTGAGATTGAGAAACAGGGCCAGAAGCGGAGAAATCAGCAGTAAGGGCAACACGCTGGTTAACCAATGTGCCAGCACTTTCGCCAGTACCAGTAAGCTCAACGGCAAGCCAGACAGCATCATCTGCTCCAGCCAGCCGTCATTAAAATCTTCGCGAAACAAACGCTCCATACCCAGCAAAGATGACAGCAAAGCGGCAACCCAGATCACACCGGGACCAATTTTCTGCAGGGTTTGCGGCCCGGGACCTATGCCCAGGGGAAACAAGCTGATAACCAGTACAAAGAAAATAATCGGCTGCATCAGCTCGGATTTCTGACGATAAGCTAACGCCAGCTCTCGGCGCAGCACCCCGGCCAGGCGTCCCGTCATAGTCGGTACTCCAAGTGCAGATCCTTTACCGGGTAATCCATATCGAGCTGTTGGTGAGAGGTCATGACCACGCTTCCACCGCTTTGCAAGTGGCTGGTTATTTTTTGTTTAAGGAGCATTATTCCTTTACGATCCAGCGCCGTAAAAGGCTCATCCAGCACCCACAATGCCGCGGGCTTGAGCCACAAACGTGCGAGTGCTACCCGACGCTGCTGACCGGCAGACAGTTGGCGACAAGCCAACTCTTCCAATCCAACCAGGCCGAGAGCATCTAATAAGGCATACAGGTTTTCATTGGTTTCAATGCCCTGTATCTGACACCAATACTGAAGGTTCTCAAGGGGATTCAGGCAAAGATTTACGCCTAACTTGTGGCCGAAGTATTGCAGCTGATGTTGGAAAGCCATGGGATGCTTAACAACCGACTCCCCCCCCCAGGTCACGTCGCCGCCAGCAGGCTCTGCCAGTCCGGTCAAAATACGCAGCAAACTGGTTTTACCGGCACCGTTGGGACCCTGCAAATGCAGAATCTCCGCCTTGTCCACGGAAAAACTGAGGGAATCAAACAAGACCCTGTCGCGTTTTATGCAGGTTAGATTATGTGCAATCAGGCAGGACAAACCAACTCTCTGACAACCAAGGGAAAAATGCGGCAGAATCATATCACAGCCGGGCCTTAATGACAGTCTTGCTGCTAGGTTGAAAAGTGCATATGAAAAAGGCTTAACGCACCTTTTGTTCTTTATACTTTACTGTGCGTTGCCGACCTGAGTTAAACTCCCCAAAAAGGCTGTCGATAAGCTGACATGACAGATTTGCAATTTTCCCCACAACAACAGCTGGCTAGCGCACTCAAGCAAATGCAGTCAGGTGCGCCAATCGAAGCATCCACGCGCAATGCTGTGCCGGTGTTGGTCAAGGAAGTCAGTATTCAGCAAGTCTTGATGATAAGCGGTGGCCGGGAAGTCAGAGCCGGGATAAGAGACATTCAAGGCAGCCTAACCCCCGGGCGTGAGTACCAAGTGGCACAAGAAACCGGCAATGCTGGCCGATTGCAATTCTTTTCAGCAGAGACTGCACGTCTACCTCAACAGACGCTGAATTACCCTTTGCCTAAAGCCTTGGCCCAGGCAATTACAACAGAAACCATTCTCGCCCTTTCGCAAAAGCAGCCCGGTGCCATGATCATGCAGGCCGAGGTTATTGAGCAAAAAGGCAATCTGCTTACAGTACAGCTACCAAGCGGAAAGCTAGAATTGCCCCTGCCGAAAGACAGTGGTCAATTTAGCCCGGCTCAGAAGCTGACCCTCGAGCTACTGCCCAAAGGTGACCAATGGCAATTGCGCATTAGTCAATCACCTGAACAACCGACGCCAAGAACATCCAGCGCTCAGCTGCCGCTGCAGATTGTTCTTCCTCGTGCTCTGCAGCACGCCGTTGGCGAGTTATGGTTAAGCGAACGCAACAGCCCCCCGATGGATAGACAACAACTTGCACAAATGGCCAAGGCACAAGGGACTTCCGTTCCACAAGCGCTGCAGCAACTGCTTGATAAAACAACATTGATCGCCCAGCAGACGCGTCAGGAGCAACCGTCGTTGCGCCTGTTGGGCGGTAATCTTTTAGAAATTAAAGCACCGACCACGCCAATACCGCAGGCGGTGATCACGCTGCAAAAAGCCGATTTACCAAAACTGTCTGCCCTGCTTTCGCAAGCGACTGCCAACACCAGCGGCGCTCAAAATAATGCGCAGGCAATGCCTCTTTCAGTGGATACGAGTTCGCCACAGGGTAAACAGCCAGTAACAGCGGTAAACATTGATAAAACCCAAGCAAGCTCGGGAAAAGTAATTGCACAGGAGACTTCCGACAAAGTAGCGTCTACCCGCATGAGCGAGAATGCAGCGGTTCGACCGACGCAGAATCAGGCTGCAGGAGCCCCCCTATCCTCAATGCAGACCCAATATCAGCAACTGGTGTCTTTAAGCCGGCAGTTGCAGATTGTCTTGGATGCCCCACAGCAAGCTTTGGTCAAATTGGAACAATCCCTTAATCCCACTCCCGGTAATCCCCCTGGACTGGCGCCACTACTGCAGCAACTGAAGCAAGATCTGACGCAGAGCCTGCCCAGAGGAAAGGACATTCATCAAGACGTAGAAAGCCTGCGCCAATTGTTGAGCGCGGCAGCTTTACCTGTGACTCCGGTCACGCTTAATAGCCCCCCTCCGAGTCAGGGATTACTTGGAGGATTGATGGTGATGCTGCAGGTGGCATTAGCATCTCGATTATCACGGAGCCTGCCCTCCCAGGGTGCAAAACTGGCTGAGGGGCTGGCGAGCCTGATTAGCCACAGTAAGGCCATGAGCGGGCAAGCCCCCATGACTCCCAAGCAGCTCAGTGACTTTTCTCAGGTTGAACAACGACATCAGATTATTCGCCAGTTGGGTCAATTGCTGTCTTCCCACAGCGCCTCAAAAACAACCAGCGCCGATTTGCAGTGGCAAGGACAGGATGTCTTTCATTACAGCCTGCCGGGTATCAGTTCACAGCGCCATCCGCTGGAGATCCTGATCCGCCGCGAACCGCCTTCGGAGGAAAGACGCCAACAAGCTCAAAGCACTGACAAACAGTGGCAGCTAAGCATGAAACTGGAAGTGGGTGAAATAGGGGCTTTACTGGCCAAAGCCAAGTTATTTCAAGAACAACTGGAATTGGATTTCTATGCAGGCAATCAGCAAGTGCGGGAGAAGGTAGATCAGTATCTGCCCGTGTTGATAGAAAGACTCGAGGCATTGGGGTTAACAGTACATAGAAGCCAATGCCAACTGGGCAAAATTCCCGAGCATTTGCAGCAGCGTCCGTACCATTTATTTGAGACAAAGGCATGATGGAAAAAGGCAATAAGCCTCGCAGTGCAGTAGGCATAAAATACGAGGCAAAGGATAGCAAGCAGGCCCCGACCGTCATCGCCAAGGGCTTCGGCGATCTTGCTGATGAGATCATCCGTTTAGCCAAAGAAAATGGCGTTTTGGTCCATGAAGATGAGCAACTGGCAGCCTTTCTCAGCACCTTAGACTTAGGTCAGGAGATCCCCAAAGAACTGTACTACGTGATTGCAGAACTGATTGCCTTTTCCTATGTGCTGCAAGGTAAATATCCGGAAAGTTGGCGTAATGTTCACGGACGAGTGGATGACAGGGCTTAAGCTATCAGCTCTTTTTCCCATGCACACTAAACAGCATCTCAGCCTGTTTTTCAAGTATTCCCCTTAAGTGGCAACGCTTTCAGGGAAAAATTAGATAAGCTCAGGATCTCTTGGTGGATATCGGCTAAAGATTTATCCGGGTAACGTTGCTGCATGATGTCTATGGTTTGCAAGATCATTGCCTTGCCATAGACATAGGTAATTACCTGAGCGGGCCAACGCCTAATTCTGTTGATTTCTCTCGCCATAACTGATTTTTGCTCGGGAATATGAGTTAACCACTCCTTTTCGGCGCGCTCGTTGTCCCATCCCTTGGCATGGATACCGATGTCAATTAATACCCTCACCGCCCTTAGCGCCTGCCAATCCAATGCGTAATGCGCGCTTGACTGGTCGATGAACAATCCAAGTTCACTGCCAAGGGTTTCAATGTAGGCCGCCCAGCCTTCGGCGAATACTAGCGCCCCTTGCAGTCCCAAAAAGTCCGGACATTGGGCATTGTTTTGCAAAAATTGGCTTTGATAATGATGTCCGGGTACGCCTTCATGCAGAAACAGCCAATCCAGGTGCTTTGCCGGCAAGTTGTCATCATGCAGGTGATAAATAAACTGCTGCGTGGCGGCATTGTATATGCCAGGTGCCGGAAAATCTTTTGGCAAGCCGGATTTTACAATTGTTACCTTCGGTGCCTGATAAGCAGTCGCCAAAACCTGTGGCAAATGTTGGTAAACCGTCACTTCCCTTTGCTTAAATGCACGAACGATGCTGTCAGCATCATCTCCTTTGATGACGCTGTGATCCTCTGGCAGATCGCTTTCTGCGAGCTGCTCACGCTTTCGTCTGGCGTCATCAAGTTCAGACAGGGCAATAGACTCCAGCTCATCAAGTGGCACATCCGCATGTAGCCAACTACGAAGCCAGTGACGGTACCAGTTGTTGCCATCGACAAACTGAGAAAAGGAGCCTTTATATTGTACCGAGGAAGAGGGCAACGCATCGAGCAACTGCAACCGGCTTTGTGCCAGTGCTAACACAAAGCGGATTTCACTGGTCGCTAGCGTTTCACATTGGGATAGTGTTGAGCTTTGCTGAACTGACTCGCCGAACTGTTTGGACAATGTCGCCAATAACCGCTGCTGATGGGATTGGTCGGTGCTTGCCTGCTGTTGGAGGATAGCGGCAAAGTCGAGCTCGACACGGTGGATATTGAGCGCTGCAATCTGCCGCACGAGTGTCAGCAATGTTGAATCTGATGCAAGAACAGGGCTGGACATAGTCGACATCAGTGCCCCGCATAACAGCGCGCAGGTGCGAAATATCTGTTTAAACACTTTGTAGCTGAGCCTTCTACTATTTTGCAGTGTCAAATAACGTGAGCATGAATCCCCTGCCCCGGCATTATCTCACCAACACAAGGGCACGACACAGATGTGTCACTAATGCTATTCATGCTCAATCCCCTATGGCGTTAATATGCTTTGCATCCACTCAAGAGACGCCTTGGCGATTTCAGGATTGTAGTGTTCAAGCGGTTCTTCCGGCCGATAGGTGTTGTTCCTCATAGCTGCCAGTAAGCTCTGTTTGTTTGGATATCGCATCAGGGCATGGTCTGTGTCTGGGAACGAAATTGAATGGCCGCTACTTTTTGGGGTAGCATCGACTAATGCCGCAATTTGTGTAGCCCAGCTGCCGTCTATGGCCTGGATGTCTAAGGTGCCGTGCATCATCAAAGCATGGGACAGACTGTTTGACCACATACCGGTGAAATCATATCGATTCAGGCTTCTGAAAAAACTGAAATGTCGATCGAACACACTCTCTCCGTTTATCGGTATCAAACCTGACCTCATCGCGTCGTTCAGGGTTTTGTCTTGCAACAGGTGTTGCCAACTTTTGTCAGTATTGAGCCATTGGTCCAGAAAGGGATTAACAGTTTTAAGATTGGCAATGGACTGCTTGCTGCTTACACCGAAATACTGAACGGCTTGTTTAGTGTAAATATCCTGGAGGTACTCAAACCAGGGCTTAAGAACGCCCCCATAGCCCATGACCCCTTTTACCAGGCCTTGCTCGGCTATCTTGGCGGCATGCAGCACACCAAGCGAATGGCCAAATACAAACATATTATCCGGATTAATCCGTTTATCGGAGGAGAAATGCTGCAAGCCAGCCACGAAGGCCGCATTCTCGGTATCAAAGTCGTAGTCAGCACAATTTAGAGGCCCCTTACTGTCGCCGACGCCGGGTTTCTCCATTTTAAATACGCTAAATCCTGCTTGAGCATAACTTGCCAAAAGCTGGGAGAGGGTCATATTGGGTGACATGCCGTAATCGATGGAATCGCAGGTGTAGCCCTGTATGAACATCACTGCAGCTTTGTCTTCGCGGGGGGTATCGGGGTAATAGCTAATGGTGCGAATATGGTTGTTTTTCCAGGTAAATTGACCATAGTCTACGGAATATCCTTGACCGCTTTCTCTGGGACGCGATTTTGCTACCCCCTCCAGCCGTACCTCTTTTCCCTCGCGCACAACAGAGAGCTCTAGCTTGGTGCCTTCGTTAATAGCTACCAGCTGCTCCAATAGATGAGCAAAATCCCGCACACTTACACCGTTTAAGGCTTTCAGTGTGTCGCCGGTTAGCAGTCCAATTGCCGCACCTGTGCCATCTGGATGGAGACCACCAACTTCCACCGCTATACCCGGTGCACTGTCTACAGGCGCTAATCCTAAAAAAGCTGAGCTCTGCAATTGTGCGTTGGCATTAGCAAAGACCAGTACTGAAAAAACCAAGAGTAGTTTGCGAAACATAGTGATGAACCCAATAACACAAAGAATGCGCTGATGCTGTTAAAGGAGGGTTCACTGGAAGATAATCTGCAAGGAGGTTAACAATTTAATGCTTTTTATGGACGAATGACATCAAAAATGACAGCTTACCTATCATCATTGATAACGCGCGAGGAGACACCTATTGCGGTTCAGATTCAAACTAGTCACAGAAGCATCATGTTATGTGAGGCCGATTCTTAGCGCCCCTACTGAAAGATTAGAAGAACATCACCCATCCCTTACTGCCAGCATGACCTTGCTTAACCTTTTTTCCCATGCACACTAAACAGCATCTCAGCCTCGGCTCTGGGTAATTCACAGGCTTCCATTAATTCCTCAATCGAGGCGCCCTTTTGCAGAAGCTTTACGGCGTGGGAATAGCGCTTGGTCTGCGGATCCATTTGCGCCAATTCTTGTTGTCTTGACTGCAGTTCCTGCACTTCCAAGATCAAGGCTTTGACTTTATCACCGACCCCCAGGCTACCGACCCGCAGTTCGTGCAGTCCCTCCTGCAGCTCGCTTTGGCTTTGCTTGTGGGCTTCATGCAGCCCTTTCTGGTCGGATAAAGAAGTGGCAAGTTGAAGTAATTTGCGATGCAGATAAACACAGTAAATGCTCAACAACACAAGGCCTAGCATTAACAACGGCCAAATCCATTCACTCCAGTTCATCAATCACCTGCATTTTGTTAGCTCCTTGGGACAGACAAAAAAACGCCCGGCATGACCGGGCGCATGCTCGACCTTTGACGCATTAAAGACTACTGATTTCGTCCCACTCTTCATCGGTAAGCAGCTTGTTCAAATCCACCAGGATCAGTAACTCGCCATCTCTGTTGCTGACACCTTGGATAAACTTGGCGCTTTCCTCAGTACCTACATTTGGCGCGCTGTCGATCTCGGAAGACTTGAGGTAAACCACCTCAGCCACGCTGTCTACCAGAATACCAACCACCTGCTGTTCGGATTCGATAATAACGATACGCGAGTTGTCAGTGACTTCGTGAGCGTCTAGACCGAACCGGGCACGGGTATCAATTACCGTTACCACGTTACCGCGCAAATTGATAATCCCCAGAACATAATCCGGGGCACCTGGTACCGGTGCAATTTCGGTGTAACGCAACACTTCCTGCACTTGCATCACGTTGATGCCGTAAGTCTCTTCACCCAGGCGGAAAGTCACCCATTGCAAGACTTCATCTTTGGCAGCAGCTGCATTAGTGCTACTTTTATCACTCATAAGATCCGCTCCTGAGCTTGTTAAGCGTCATCTTCATTAATACCAAGACCCTGATCCAGCATTGCTATCATCGCATTCACATCGAACAAGGCGCACATTTTTTCTTTGACTAACCCTGCCAGCCAGGGACGCTTGCCGTGGGCTTCTCGCCATTTGACATCATCCTGGTCCAGGGTAACGGTATTCACCAGCGATTCACAGCACAGGCCCCAACCGCTATCTCCTAACATAATAAGATATTGATAATTTAAGGATTCTGCCAGTGTTTCACTGTATTTTTCTGGCATTACCCATTGTGCGGTGTCCACCACCTTGAGCTTTTCGTCACGATGCAGCATCACCCCCATAAACCAATCCGGCTTACCGATAAGGGGAGACGCTTTCTCCAACTTGTGAATACCGCCCAGTTCAGTCAAAGGTACCGCAAGGGTCAATCCTGCCACCCTGAAATAAAGCGCCTGGAATGAGCCTCTGCGATACTCAGGTGATTCGGTCTCTTCCAATACCGGAGCCGGTGTCATTTCCTCGGCAGCCACGGGGGGCAGCGGCACAGCAACTTGTTTGGCCTGAATGCCTGGCTCTGCCTGCACCGGTTCGGCGACAGGTGTCTGCACCTGTGATCCTGCGGCCTGCTCCAAAAGTCTTGCCACGGACTGTTGCTGAACTGAGTCGATAACCGGATCTTCGGTTAATAGTGCCGACAGGTAATCTTCCATTACCCGTTCATTAGCAAACTGCCCCTTTTTCATGACGAACTCTCTAGGGACTGCAAATGTTCAAGTAAGGTGGCGTAAGCATACACACCGCGGCTTTTCGGGCAATGCAACGGTGGCGGACTTTGCGCCTGACTGGCATCGCGAAAACGGGTATCTACCGGGATCACGCCACTCCATACCTTCTCACCATAGGTCGCCTGAAGCTGCTTATAAGCGTCCATGGCGGCATTAATACGCTTATCGTACATAGTAGGAATAATACTGTACTCAAAGGCTTTTGGCTGAGACTTTTGCATGATTTCCAAGGTGTGCATCATACGATCCAAGCCTTTAAGGGCAAGAAACTCAGTCTGTACCGGTATTAGTATTCTGTCACTGGCAGCCAGGGCATTGACCATCAATACACCGAGCACCGGCGGACAATCCAACAGCACATAGTCGAATTCATGAGAAACCGCATCCAGCGCATTTTTCAGCACCAAGCCCATGCCGCCTTGATTGCCCATGGTGCGGTCTAACGTGGCCAGCGCCATGGTAGCCGGCAGAATAAAGAGTGAATCCAACTTGGTGGGACACAAACAGTCTAATACTCTGTCGGTACTTGGCTTTTTGCCGGCGATAAAGATGTCATAGAGGCTGGCGGAAAGTTCTTCAGAATCAACGCCAAAATAATAACTTAAGGATGCATGTGGATCGGTGTCGACCAGCAGCACTCGCTTTCCCTGAAGGGCCAGTAATGACCCCAAGGTAACAGTGGTTGTAGTCTTACCTACTCCACCTTTTTGATTTGCAACTGTCCAGACGACCAATGCATAAACCCTTATTAGAAAGTGGACAGACTCATTGCCCGATGATTCAAGCCGACATTTCCATGAGGATATTTGCGCTGATATCATCCAGCGCCATACTGGCAGAGGAAATCCCCGCAGCAGCCACTGCCTGGGGCATACCATAGACAACGCAACTCTTTTCATCCTGCGCCCAGATTAACGCGCCGTGCTGCTTTAAGCATCTGCAGCCTTCTCGTCCATCGGCGCCCATGCCGGTCAGGATCACCCCCAGCACATTACCGGAGTAGACTTTGGCGATGGACTCAAAAGTGATATCGACACTGGGCTTGTAAGTGATATTTTCAAGGCTGCTGTCATCGAGAATACGTATACGACTCTGCCCTGCTGAACCCTCGAGCAGCATTTGTTTTCCACCTGGGGCCAGATAGGCACAACCGGGCTTTACTAAGTCGCCATTACTGGCTTCTTTCACCGTGATTTTGCACAGATTATTGAGTCGGGCAGCAAAGGCACTGGTAAACGTCCCTGGCATATGCTGAACCAGAAAAATCGGATAAGGGAAATTCTCGGGTAGCTGCGTGAGAATATTCTGCAGTGCCACCGGACCACCGGTAGAGGAACCAATAGCTAACGCACCATAGCGCTTACCTGAGCTTCGTGTCAGGCGTGTAACTGATGCTCCACCAACACGCCCCGCTGCCTCTCTGGCTTGTCCGAGGAGACTTCCGGTACGAGGACTGTCCGGACGCAAAGGCTGTGGCTTAGAAGGCTCAGGGCGTAATGTTTCAGAGCGAATAAACTCAGGGCGAGGCGTGGGTCGTAAAAAAGCACGGCGACGAGCCAGGGCTTTGACACGCTGCTGTAAAAGAGAGATGGCTTCGTTGCGTTCTTTAGCGATATCTTCGAAGCGCTTTGGCAGAAAATCCAAGGCACCGGCGTCCAGCGCATCTAATGTCGCCTGTGCACCATCATGGGTAAGGGACGAAAACATCAATACCGGGGTTGGCCGCTCAGCCATAATGCGACGAACCGCAGAAATACCGTCCATTACCGGCATTTCTACGTCCATGGTAATCACATCAGGCTGCAGTTTCGCCGCCTGTTCGATTGCCTCTTGTCCGTTTCGGGCTTGCCCAACGACCTCAAGCCCAGGGTCCTGGTTGAGGAGTTCCGTCACACGACGGCGGAAAAATGTCGAATCATCGACGACCAGAACCTTGTATCGCATTATACCGCTGCTTTTTTGGAGTCTCTCAGGCTTTTCTTAGCGTAACGTTTGAGTAAACCGGGAATATCCAGAATGAGGGCAATGCCGCCATCGCTGGTGATCGTGGCACCGGCCATACCTGGAGTACCTTGCAACAGGGCATCCAGAGGCTTAATGACCACTTCTTCCTGACCTATCAGCGCGTCCACCACAAAGCCGATTTGCTGGGTGCCAATCTGCGCGATCACCACATGTCCCTTGGCTTTCTCAATGGCCACTTTTTGCTTGGAACGTGTCAGCCACTCTTTGAGATAAAATAGTGGGATCGCCTTGGAGCGCACAATCATAGTCAACTGGCCATCAACCGTGTTGGTCTTCTTGATGTCCATGTTGATGATTTCATTCACTGAGGCCAGCGGCAGGGCAAATGTCTGCTCGCCCACCACCACCATCAAGGTTGGCAGGATAGCCAGGGTCAGGGGCACCTTGATTTCAAGGCGGGTACCCACCCCTTTTTGCGAGTGGATTTGTACCGTGCCGTTTAACTGGGTGATCTTGGTCTTCACCACATCCATACCTACACCGCGTCCGGAGATATCGGAAATCTCGGTTTTGGTGGAGAAACCTGGCGCAAAGATAAGATTAAAGGCTTCGGTATCAGACATGCGCGCTGCCGCATCCACGTCCAATACACCGCGTTTGATGGCAATCTCTTTGAGCTTTTCAGGATCCATCCCTTTCCCATCGTCATCAATGGTCAACAGGATATGATCCCCTTCCTGAGAAGCGGCTAGTTTCACCTCACCCGTGCGTGGTTTGCCAGCGGCAACACGCTCATCGGGCATTTCAATACCATGGTCCACCGAGTTCCTGACCAAGTGCACCAAGGGATCAGCCAAGGCTTCAACCAGGTTTTTATCCAAGTCTGTCTCTTCGCCTTCCAGCTTAAGGACAATGTCTTTCTTGAGGCTACGGGCCAAATCCCGCACAACCCGGGGGAATCGGCCAAATACTTTCTTGATGGGCTGCATGCGGGTTTTCATTACCGCACCTTGCAGATCGCCGGTCACTACGTCCAAATTGGCAATGGCCTTGGACATATCTTCATTAGCAATGTTAACCCCAAGGCTGATCAGGCGGTTACGCACCAATACCAGCTCACCCACCATGTTCATGATCTGATCAAGACGCTTGGTATCCACACGGACAGTGGTTTCCGCAGCCGCCGCTGCAGGCGCCGCGCCAGGCTTTTTATCGCCCGCTTTCAGTGGACCGGCAGAGGCTCTGTCTTCGTCATCATCATCGTCATCAGATGCGGCCGCTTTGGCCGCCACCGGCGCAGCTGCAGGCTTAGCAGCTGGCGCAGGAGGTGGTGTGGGCGCCGCTTTATCGGCAGGTTTGGCAGCGGGTTTATCTGCCGCTTTGGCCGCAGGCTTCTCGGCAGGCTTGTGGGCAGCCTTGGGGGCTGGCCCTTTTCCGCTGCCATGCAGCTGATCAAGCAGAGCTTCAAATTCGTCGTCGGTAATATCTTCGTCGCTACCCGAAGCCACTGGCGCGTCTTTTTTCGGCGCAGGGGCCGCGGCGGGTGCCTTAAACTTGCCTTCACCATGCAATTGGTCAAGCAAAGCTTCGAATTCATCATCGGTAATGTCTTCATCACCGGCGTCACCGGAAGCGGCCGGTGGTGTTTTTACAGCGCCGGCTTTGGCTCCGGGTGCGCTGCCGGAACCGTGTAATTCATCCAGCAGCTTTTCAAATTCTTCTTCGGTGATGTCATCGATCTCACCGCCAGTGGATGCTTCGCTTTCCACAGGTTCAGGCTCGGGTTCGGGTTCTGGTTCTGGTTCGGCCTGAACAGGCTCAGGAGCATGAGCAACCTCGTGGTGTTCATCTTCTGACTCGGGTTTGCTGAGACGGTGCAGCGCATCCAGAATTTCTTTGGGGGCTGGCTCCAGAGGTTCACGGGCTTTCACACTAACGAACATCTCGTTAATGGAGTCTAAGGACTGCAGAATAACGTCCATCAACTCTGGCGTAACACTGCGCTTACCAGTACGTAATACGTCAAACACGTTCTCCGCACCGTGACAGGCCTCTACCAACTCTGTCAGCGACAGAAATCCAGCACCGCCTTTGACCGTGTGAAATCCACGAAAAATAGCGTTGAGCAGATCGGTGTCGTCCGGATTATTCTCCAGTTCAACTAACTGTTCCTGCAACTGCTCCAGGATTTCACCAGCCTCGACCAGGAAATCTTGTAAGATGTCCTCATCAACATCAAACGCCATGCCCAACTCCCCTTAAAACCCTAAGCTTGAAAGTAGATCATCTACGTCGTCCTGACCAGTGACAACATCATCGCGATTAGACGCATCGATAATTGGTCCTTCGGCTTCTACCTTGTCTGGTTTCTTCTTGGCTTTCTTGGTTTTCTCACTCACATCTGAATCACCAAACATGGTCAGCATATTTACCAAGCTATCTTCCACTTCTTTTACCAGCACGATCACCTTGCGGATCACCTGCCCAGTCAAGTCCTGATAACCCTGGGCCATCAATATCTCTGTGAGCAGTTGATTAAGTTTAGCTGAATCAGCATCAGCCTCTTTCAGCAAACTATCCACGTTGTGACACAGCGATTTGAAGTCACCAAGCTGAATATCCCGCTCCATCAGCTTCTTCCACTCTGGAAGCACATCATGAATACGGGCGTTTAGGCGCTCAGCAATTGGCATGCTGGTCTCAACCGCATCCATGGTGCGGTTGGCTGCATCTTCGGTAGTGTCTATGACGTAATTGAGCCTGGATTTGGCGTCGGGAAGATCTTCCTTAGTCAAATCGGCAAGACGATCATCGATTTGGAAACTATTTAGTGAGTCATGCAACTGGCGGGTTAATTTTCCTACCTGGGCAAATAACTCCATGGAATCCTGTAAGCTAATAGCTTCCAGCAGGGCGGTAGCGCCCTGATAATCTTCCTTTTCGAGTAATGTGACCAGCTGCCTTGCATCTTCCAATGACATTGGCGCTTGAATGGATTCTGTCATACAGGCGTTCCTTAAACTTGAGGATCCGCCAGGACTAACCGAGGCGCTCGAATATCTTTTCCAGTTTTTCTTTCAAAGTGGCCGCAGTGAAGGGCTTAACCACATAGCCGTTCACACCGGCTTGGGCTGCAGCCACAATCTGCTCTTTCTTGGCTTCGGCCGTTACCATTAAAACCGGAAGGTGTTTAAGGTTATCGTCGGCGCGGATGGCCCTGAGCAAGTCAATACCCTGCATTCCGGGCATGTTCCAGTCGGTGACGACGAAATCAAAATCTCCCTGCTGCAGCATAGGCAAAGCGGTGCTGCCGTCGTCTGCTTCAGACACGTTGGTGAAACCCAGGTCTTTCAAGAGATTCTTGATGATTCGCCTCATCGTCGAGAAGTCATCGACGACAAGAATTTTCATATTCTTATCCAAAACCGCCTCCAATGAGGATTCAACAAATTCGTTATTATTCTAGGCTAATCTTCGCGCCAGGATTCCATCCGACTGCGTAGTCTCAGCATGGCTTGGCTGTGAATTTGGCTCACTCTCGATTCGCTCACTTCCAGCACTTCACCGATTTCCCGAAGGTTCAGTTCTTCATCGTAGTACAAGGACAATACGATGGCTTCTCGCTCAGGCAGTGTAGTAATAGCATGGGCCAGCGCTTTTTGAAATGATCCCTGCAACAAATCCTCAAAGGGGGTATCGCTGCCTTTGGAATCCTCCGTTGATATTACATCTTCGGTGACCCCAAGATCCTCAATTCCCACCATCCGGCCAGCATTAACTTCAGTCAGCATCAAATGGTATTCGTCCAGACTCACATTGAGCTTGGCTGCCACTTCCGCATCTTTGGCATCACCGCCCTTTTCCTTTTCGACCTGAGAAATGGCTTCAGAAATGGTGCGATGATTACGGTGCACAGAACGTGGTGTCCAGTCGCCCTTGCGAATTTCATCCAGCATGGCGCCACGAATACGAATACCCGCGAAGGTTTCAAAACTGGCGCCTTTGGAGCCGTCAAAATTTTTCGACGCTTCCAACAGTCCTATCATGCCAGCTTGGATTAGATCGTCAACTAAAACACTGGCAGGCAAACGTGCCATCAGGTGGTGAGCAATACGCTTCACTAAGGTGGCATGTTGCTCCACCAGCTTCTGCTTATCATCCAATTGCTGATAGGCTGCGGCTTTACTATTCACACATTATCTCGCTCGGCAATGGAACGCTGACTGACCAATTGTTCGAGGAAAAATTCTAAATGTCCACCTGGCTGAGAGGGTATCGGCCATTGCGCGGCCTGCTTTGCCAGATTATTGATAGCCACTGCGGCCGGTGAAGTAGGAAAGGCTTCAACAATTGCCTTCTGCTTTCTTACCGCCTTGCGAATATTTTCGTCAAAAGGAACAGTTGCTACTAATTCCAACGCCACATCTAGGAATCTATTGGTCACTTTTGAGAGTTTAGCAAAGAGTTCCTGCCCTTCACGTAAGTTGCGAACCATGTTGGCCACAATCTTAAAGCGGAATACACCGTGATCACGGTTGAGGATTTTAATCAGGGCGTAGGCATCGGTCAGGGAAGTGGGCTCGTCACAGACCACCACCAGAATATCTTGTGCGGCGCGGGCGAAACTGAGCACCATATCGGAGATACCGGCAGCAGTATCCACAATCAATACATCAATTTCGCTACGCAATTCGCTGAATGCGCGGATCAGGCCGGCATGCTCGGTAGGGGTGAGTTCGGTCATGGATTGTGTACCAGAGGAGGCAGGCGCTATCTTGACGCCATAGGGCCCTTCCACCAGCACATCCTCAAGCAGACACTCTCCGGAGAGTACATGACTGAGGTTCTTCTCAACTCGAAGGCCAAGCATTACATCCACATTAGCCAAACCCAAGTCGGCATCAAGCACCAGCACACGCTTGCCCTGCTTCGCCATAGCGATTGCAGTATTAAGGGTGATATTGGTCTTGCCCACGCCGCCTTTACCACCGGTGACGGCAATGACCTTAATTAAGCTGGGTCGATTCATTCTTCTTAAGCTACTCGCTTGATCCTCAATCATATTGATACTGCTGAGTTTACAACTTGCTTCGTTTTATGGGGCATTAAAGCATACTGCTTAAATAGCCTTGCTGCACAGGTAATTATGTACTTGGCTTCGGCTGCCTTGATGTCCTCTGGCACTTTTTGTCCTTCTGTCAAATAACTGACAGGCAACTTGTGCTCAATGGCGACGCTGATAGCTTCGCCCAAACTGTAACATTCATCCAGTTTTGTGAAAATACAGCCCTGCAAGGAAATCTGCCCGTAAGCCTGTACCTGATGTTCCATTACCTGGCGCTGGGCATTTGCAGCCAAAACCAGATAATGTCTGATACTAGTATAAGAGGACTGACTCAAAGTATCTAACTGTTTGATTAATCTGGTATCTCTTTGACCAAATCCGGCTGTATCAATCAGCACCAATCCTTTGCTGCGGAACTGATGCAGAAGCTCAGACAACTCCTCAGCATTACAGGCTTTACGCACTGTACAACCGATAATCTTGCCGTAAGTGGCCAATTGCTCATAAGCGGCGATACGATAGCTGTCGGTCGTGATCAAGGCTACTTGTTGATGACCGTGACGTTGGGCATACTGCGCGGCCAATTTAGCAATGGTGGTGGTCTTGCCGGTGCCGGTTGGCCCTACCAGCGCCACAACCCCACCCTGACGCAGAATATCGTTGTGGGTGGTGTGTAGACGATTGGCAAGCAACTTCATCAGGAAGATCCAGGCATCACGCTCTTCTGCATTCGGCGGAGCAAAAGAAACCAATTGCTCAGACAAATTGGCACTGATACCCATGCGCTCCAGTCTGTCTACCAAAAAATCATGTAGTGGACGGGTTTGTTTACGCTGTTCACGCATCAGCCCAGAAACCTGAAACTCCAGCACATTACGCAGAGATTTAAGTTCCTGACGGATATCCGACATGTTCTTTTCTTCAGAGAAGGCATCCCACTCATTGAAGTTCTCTTCCGGCATTTTGTCAGCGGCAACACTGACCTGGGCCGGACGGGGTGCTTTGATTGGCGCAGGCGCTTTTTCATGGCCCATCTGCTTTTCCAATAAAGCACGCAGGCTATCAGGACCACTGTCACCAATGATTTCACTTAAGGAAGGCGTTCTACCTTGCGGTTTTGCCTGCGGCTGTGGTGCTGCGGCCTGAGGGTTGATCGCAGGTTTCTGAATGGGAGCCTTGACTGGCGGCTCTCTGTCATAGGCCGCCACAATCTCAATGCCATCGCCCACTTTTTTGTTGGACATGATCACCGCATCCCCACCCAGCTCTGCCTTGACCTGAGTTAGCGCATCACGCATGTCTTTACCGTAAAAGCGTCTGATTTTCACCTTTCCCCTCCTGCCACCGTCTGATTACTGCGGTGCCGTTACTGACCTACTGCACTGACAATCTTGATTTGCTTGTCATCGGGAATTTCCTGATATGACAGCACATGTAACCCGGGTATGGCGTGCTTAAGGAACCTGGACAAAATTGGCCTGAGCATTCCAGAGGTTAACAATACCGCTGGTTCACCCGCCATTTCCTGTTGTTGCGCCGCATCGGTTAAAGACTTCTGCAAGCGCTCCGCTAACCCAGGCTCGATGCCGGCACCATCGCCACCACCCGCTTGCAATGACTGGTGCAATATCTGTTCCAGATCCGGAGATAAAGTAATAACGGGGATTTCTTTGGCGCCACCGTTGACCTGCTGCACGATCAAACGCTTCAGAGAGATACGCACAGCAGACACCAGAACGTCGGGATCTTGACTCTTAGGACCATACTCGCACAGGGTTTGTACAATGCTGCGCAGATCGCGAATGGGTACGCCTTCATATAACAGGGTCTGCAGAATTTTTACCACGGTGCTCATGGGCAGAATATCCGGCACCAGCCCTTCCACCAGCTTCGGATTTTGTTTGGCCAGCATATCCAGCAGTTGTTGCACTTCTTCATAGCCCAGCAACTGATAAGCATTGTTGGTTAACAGTTGGCTTAAATGGGTGGCCACCACCGTGGCGGCATCCACTACCGTATAGCCCAAGGTTTGTGCATGCTCTCGCTGATTCGGCCTTATCCATACCGCATCCAGGCCAAAGGCCGGATCCTTGGTCGGTTTGCCATCCAACTTACCAAACACCTGACCAGGATTGATGGCCAGTTCACTGTCATGGCTGATATCCGCTTCGCCAAGGGTTACACCCAACATGGCAATGGTATAAGTATTAGGATTCAGGTCGAGGTTATCGCGGATATGTACAGGTGGGATAAGGAACCCCAGTTCCTGTGATAACTTCTTGCGCACCCCTTTGATACGAGCAAGCAACTCTCCGCCCTGGGATTTATCCACCAAGGGGATCAAGCGATAGCCCACCTCCAAGCCGATGGTATCGACGTGCTGTACGTCGTCCCAGCCCAACTCTTTCACTTCGGTGGATTGTCTGGACTGCTCCGGTTGGACCGGCTGCAAGGCGCCTTCTTTGGCCTGCTGCTGTTCTTTACGCCAATCCCAGAAGGCGTAGCCCCCCAACAAAAACGCAAAGCTTAAAAACGCCATGTGCGGCATGCCGGGTACAATCCCCATCACAAACAGAATCCCCGCCGCAATGACCAACGCACGGCGGTTACCCAACTGCCCTTTGAGCTCTGTGCCGACTTCTTGCTCTTCATTTTCGCGAGTGACGATAATGGCGGTGGCCACCGACAGTAACAGTGAGGGGATCTGTGCCACCAAACCGTCACCGATGGTCAGGATGGTGTAGATTTCAAGGGCACTGGAGAAATTCAAATCATGTTGGATCATACCGATGAAGAGGCCACCCACGATATTGATCAGCATGATAAAAAGGCCGGCGATAGCATCGCCTTTGACAAACTTTGAGGCACCATCCATTGAACCATAGAAATCTGCTTCCGAGGTGATTTCCTGGCGTCTGCGGCGGGCTTCGTCTGAATCTATGTAGCCGGCATTAAGGTCGGCATCGATGGCCATCTGCTTACCCGGCATGGCGTCCAAGGTAAAGCGGGCGCTTACTTCTGAAATCCGCCCGGCACCAGCAGTGACGACCTTGAAGTTAATGATCATCAAGATGGCAAAGACCACAATACCCACGGCAAAATTACCGCCAATTACCACTTCGCCGAAAGACTGAATCACTTTACCGGCGGCATCTCCACCTTCATGTCCTTCGAGCAAAACCACCCGGGTAGAGGCCACGTTCAAGGCCAGACGTAAAATGGTGGCAATCAAAAGGACCAGGGGAAATGCACCAAAATCGATGGGACGCTTGGTGAAGACAGCCACCAGAATGACCACCAGGGACAAGGCGATATTGAAACTGAACAAAATATCCAGCAACAACGGCGGTATAGGCAGAACCACCATGCCCATAATCGCCAGCAATACCAGTGGCGCCCCGAGGCCTGAGGTGAATTGCTGTACCTGGTTCTTGTTGATGCGTGTTAAATAAGCCGGTAATTCCATGGTCAAACAACAAAATATTGACGTCTGACCGTGCATCGCAACTAACGTGCCAGTTCTAAAAATATTCCTGGGATAAACCCCGCATTGCAAAAACGCTGAATATTTAGAATAAACATCTCACCAATACCACATAAAACAAACAGACTGACGCAGCAAGCCATCTTTAAACAGAAAATCGAAATTATTTACCTAATTTTTGGTTGACTGATTTTTTGTGCCAGGTTACTAATAGGGCCAGTAATTCAATACATCTGAATAACATGAAACACGCCTCTCTCGCTTTCCTACTCCTTATGGCAGCACGTTTGCACGGGTAGGTATTGCCGATTGGCGATAGAGATTAAAAAACCCGTGCCCAGCACGGGTTTTTACTTTTTGGAACACAACAAGGCGGATCAGGCCATGACAGACAGAGTGAAGATTTTTGACACCAGCTTACGAGACGGCGAGCAAGCACTGCCGGCCAGCCTGAGCGTAAAAGAGAAGCTTCAAATTGCGCTGGCGCTGGAAAGGCTTGGTGTCGACATTATCGAAGCGGGCTTTCCGGTCTCTTCGCCAGGTGATTTCAAGTCAGTACAAACCATTGCCCGGGAAGTCAAAAATGCCATCGTCTGTGGTCTTTCCCGCGCAGTGATGGCCGATATCGATGCTTGTGGTGAAGCCCTGAAAGTCGCCGAGCGTTTTCGTATCCATACCTTTATCGCCACCTCAGATATTCACGTGGGGGCAAAATTGCGCAAGTCCCAACAAGAGGTGCTGGAGATGGCGGTAAACGCTGTAAAGCATGCGCGTCGTTATACCGATGATGTGGAATTTTCCTGTGAGGATGCCGGACGCACCCATATCGATTATCTGTGCCGGATGGTGGAAGCGGCAATTGATGCGGGCGCCACCACGGTCAATATTCCAGACACCGTAGGCTATACCATCCCCAGTGAATTTGGTGCCATTATCCAAACCTTGTTTAACCGTGTGCCCAATATCGATAAAGCCACTATCTCGGTGCACTGTCATAACGATTTGGGCTTGGCGGTAGCGAACAGCCTGGCTGCAGTGCAGCATGGCGCCAGGCAAATTGAGTGCACCATCAACGGCATCGGCGAGCGCGCCGGGAACTGCTCGCTGGAAGAAATCGCCATGATCCTGCAAACCCGTGAGGCGCTGTTAGGACTAAAAACCGGTATTCGCAGCCAGGAGATTTCCCGCACCTCAAAGCTGGTCAGCCAAATCTGTAATATGCCGGTGCAGGCCAATAAGGCCATTGTCGGTAGCAATGCCTTCAGCCACTCCTCAGGCATTCACCAGGATGGGGTCTTAAAAGCGCAAAATACCTATGAAATTATGACGCCAGAGAGTGTGGGTATTAACAAAAACCATCTGAATCTGACCTCGCGCTCGGGCCGTCATGTGATCAAACACCGCATGTTGGAACTGGGTTACAAAGATGAAGATTATGATTTGGATACCCTGTACCAGGCGTTTTTGAAACTGGCCGATAAAAAAGGCCAGGTTTTTGACTACGATCTGGAAGCCTTGGTGTTCTTTGACCAACAAAAGCAGCAGCAAGCCTTTTATGAGCTTTTGTATCTGCATGCCAACGCCGGCAAAGGGATGATCCCATCAGCAACTGTAAAAATGCGCATGGGCGATAAAGAGGGAACCGCATCGGCCACCGGGAATGGTCCGGTAGACGCCGCCTTTAATGCCATTATCCAGGTCATCGGCAAGCGCGATGTGGAAATAGTCGACTTTAAGTTGGACTCCAAAGGCGAAGGTGCCGATGCGTTGGCGCAGGTCAGTGTGGTTGCCGAGTACAACGGTCGTCGTTTCAACGGTATCGGTCTTGCCACCGACATTGTCGAAGCCGGGGTAAAGGCATTGATTTACGTGCTGAACAACACCTGTTTGGCCGACCAGATTGACGAGAAAAAACAACAACAGAAAATTGCAGGAGTCTAGATGACCCAGTTCAATATTGCGGTGCTGCCTGGGGATGGTATCGGCCCCGAAGTGATGGCAGAAGCCATCAAAGTGTTAGGCGCTGTCGCCGAGCGTTTCTCCTTAACCTTTAATTTGTCGCATTTTGATGTGGGTGGCTGTGCCATCGACAAACATGGCCATGCCCTGCCCCCAGAAACCCTGGCTGGCTGCGAACGCGCCGATGCGATTTTATTTGGCTCTATCGGCGGACCCAAATGGGACAAACTGCCTTTGGAACAACGTCCTGAGCGGGCCGCCCTGTTGACCCTGCGCAGTCACTTCGACCTTTTTGCCAACCTGCGCCCTGCCCGTATTTATCCTGGTCTTGAAGCCCTCTCACCGCTTCGCGCCGATATCAGCGCGGCCGGCATGGACTTACTGGTCATGCGCGAGCTGACCAGCGGTATTTATTTTGGCAAACCCAAAGGCATCGAAGGAGAAGGCGAAGAACAGCAGGCCTTTGACACCATGCGCTATTCCCGTCGTGAGATTCGTCGAATTGCCAAGCTGGCTTTTGAGGCTGCCCGGCTTCGCAATAAAAAGGTAACCTCGGTGGATAAGGCCAACGTGTTGGCATGCAGCCGTTTGTGGCGCGAAGTGACCGAAGAAGTTGCCACTGACTATCCGGATGTCACCCTTGAGCATATCTACATCGATAACGCCACCATGCAGCTGATCCGTTATCCGGCCCAGTTTGACGTGCTGCTTTGCTCCAATTTGTTTGGCGATATCTTAAGCGATGAATGCGCCATGCTGACCGGCTCCATGGGATTGCTGCCTTCCGCCAGTATTAACGAGCAAGGCTTTGGCATGTATGAGCCGGCCGGCGGCTCGGCCCCGGATATCGCCGGGCAAGGCATTGCCAACCCTATCGCACAAATTCTCTCGGCAGCCATGCTACTGCGCTACAGTCTTAACCAAAATGATGCCGCTGACGCCATTGACAAGGCAGTGCAACAAGCACTCACCCAAGGCATGCTGACGGCAGAGTTGTTAAGTAAAGATAAGCAGCATCAAGCCAAAAGCACGCAACAAGTAGGCGACTTTATCACCCGATGCATCAAGGAGCAGCACTGATGGGTAAGACCTTATATGAGAAGATCTGGGATGCCCATCTGGTGGCCCAAGTCGGTACAGATAACCTGATTTATATCGACCGCCACCTGATCCACGAGGTGACCTCTCCGCAAGCCTTTTCCGGCCTTGAGGAAAAAGGCCGTAAGCTACGCTGTCCCGAACGCACCTTTGCGACCATGGATCACAGCATTTCTACCCGCTCATTGGCACTGGATGCCTGCGGCGATGCCAATAAACTGCAGCTGGTGACCCTGAAGGAAAACTGCCAAAAACAGGGTGTCGAGCTTTTCCCGGTGGGCCACAAGCGTCAGGGCATCGTGCACGTGATTGGCCCGGAGTTGGGTCTGATCCTACCCGGTATGACCGTGGTATGCGGTGACTCTCATACCGCTACCCATGGTGCCTTTGGTGCACTGGCCTTTGGGATTGGCACCTCTGAGGTGGAGCATGTGTTTGCCACTCAAACCCTGAAACAGGGCAAGGCCAAAACCATGAAGATAGAGGTCAATGGCAAACTGCCAGTGGGCGTTACCGCCAAAGACATTATCCTCGCCATTATAGGTAAAATCGGTCATGCCGGCGCCACCGGCTATGTGATGGAATATGCCGGCAGCGCCATTGAGGCCCTGTCAATGGAAGGGCGTATGACCATCTGTAATATGAGCATTGAAGCCGGGGCCAAAGCAGGCCTGATTGCACCAGACAAGATCACCTTCGATTATCTGCAAGATAAGCCTCGGGCCCCTAAAGGAGAAGATTGGGATACCGCCCTGACTTATTGGCAAAGCCTGAAATCCGATGCCGATGCCCATTTTGACAAGGTAGTGACGTTACATGCCCAGGACATTAAACCTCAGGTCACCTGGGGAACTAATCCTGGCCAAGTGGTGGCGGTCGATGAGGCGATCCCTGAACCACAAAGCATCAGCGATCCGGTGGCCCGTACTTCTGCAGAAAAAGCACTTAAATACATGGACTTAAAGCCCGGACAGAAACTCAGTGAGGTGGCCATCAGCCATGTGTTTATCGGCTCTTGTACCAACAGCCGTATCGAAGATCTGCGTGAAGCCGCCAAAGTGGCGCAAAAAGGTAAGGTCGCCAGTGGCGTCAATGCCATCGTAGTACCTGGCTCAGTCGCCGTGAAAGAACAGGCCGAAGCCGAAAAACTGGATAGCATTTTCAAAGCGGCAGGCTTTGATTGGCGTTTGCCGGGTTGCTCCATGTGCCTGGGGATGAATGACGACATATTAGGGCCGGGCGATCGCTGCGCGTCCACCAGTAACCGTAACTTTGAGGGCCGCCAGGGCCGGGGCGCCCGCACTCATTTGGTTAGCCCTGCAATGGCCGCCGCAGCGGCGCTGGCTGGGCATTTTGTAGATATCAGGGAGCTTGACGCATGACAGGTATCAGTATTGTTGAAGGCACCGCTGTGCCGATGGATCGGGCCAACGTGGATACCGACCAGATTATCCCCAAGCAATTCCTTACTGCCGTGACCCGCGCAGGCTATGGTAAGCACCTGTTTCACGACTGGCGTTACCTGGATCTGCATGAAAAAGAGCCTAATCCTGACTTTGAGTTGAATAAACCCGAATATCAGGGCGCCAGCATTTTGCTCGCCAGGGAAAACTTTGGCTGCGGCAGTAGCCGTGAACACGCGCCCTGGTCACTGACGGATTATGGCTTCAAGGTCGTGATTGCCGTCAGCTTTGCCGATATTTTTTACGGCAACTGCATGAACAATCAGCTTTTACCCATTGCCCTTGAAAGCCAGCAAATGGATGTGCTGTTTGACGCAGTGAAGGCGGATCCGGCGGTACAGATCACCGTGAATTTACCGGCACAGCAGGTCAAACTGGGCGATTACCGTTTTGATTTCGCCATTGAGGCCCATCATAAATTCAAGTTAATCAAAGGCCTGGATGCCATTGGCGAAACCCTGACGCTACAAGACGCTATTGCCTTATATGAGCGCAGTATTCCCGCCTGGCGTGAATAACCTCTTTTCTTCATTCAGGCATAATAGGACGGGCTATCTTTTCGACTGCTCCACCTGTCGAAGTGGGAGCCGTTCTGCTAGAATTCTCGCCTCTTCTACCCCTTCGGTCAGGAAGACTGGTGGTTCACGCCTTGTGAGCTAAAACACAAAATGTCTAGGATAGTGAAATAATGAAAGCGCATTCTATTGCCTGCCTGTTGCTGGCAACGCTGCTTTATGGCTGCGGCGGAGGTTCTTCGAGCAACGATACTAGCACTCCATCAACACCCAATAGTGCACCAACCTTGTCAGGGCTATTCAGCCTCAATACCAAGGCCAGAGTTGAAGGTTTATTAGTCATTGATGCCAAAGACAGTGACGGTGACAACCTCAGTGTAAGCTTCACCGAAAAACCGGATTGGTTGAGTTACGATTTCAATCAGAATCAACTGACCCTCAAAGCCAACGCCGGCTTTTTTGATATCGGCAGCCATAGCCTGCAGGTCACGGTGTCCGACGGCAAGGCCAGCACCAGCTACCCGCTGAATATCGAGGTGGAAGACAACCCGGATCAATACCAGAACATCAATCTGGGCCGAGATAACTTCACCGGACACTGGGTTTTGGAGTCCGGTCATCAAGTTCACTTGTTCGAGGACTATAGCGGTGTATTCGTCGACAATGACAAACAGCCCTATCCACTGTCCTGGAGCGTTAACTACGGTTTTATCGATATTCGTGTAATGGAGCCGGGTTGCCAGGATTGCACAATGGAAAACCTGGAAATTGAAGCATTGGTGAAAGAGGGCAACAGATATCGGTTGCATATCGCCAGTAACAAGCGAGAGTCCTTTACCACCAATACTCTAGTACCATCAACTTATGCCCCCAACAAAGCCATGTACGGTGATCCCCAATCGCCAGCCGGTTTTGCGTTGTCGCTGGATCTGGATCTGGAAAGAAGCGTCCTGGAAGGACGACTCAATTACTATATAAATGTGGAATGGAATGCACTTCGCTCCGCCAGCTACAGCGGTAGCTACCATGTCAGCCTGGCTGCTTTTGGAAACGCCACGGGCATCCAACTAAATAGCTCCACAGGCACCGCGGTCATCGAGAACTACACTCTCAGAGTGCCCAGAAGGGCAGACAGCAGAGATGTGGAGATCGCAGTAAACTTTATCCTCAGCGAAGCAGAAATTCTGTTTGCCGATACAGCACTGATGATAATGAAAACCACCATCAAGCCGGAGCTAACGGATGAATTTTCCGGCACTAATCTAGCCGAGTACGATGGACTAGAGCACTTTTTACAAAGCAGTTTCACCAGCGTGCAGGAATTCAGTTTGCTCACCCCCACAGAAGCGCCGCAGATAGCGGTGGGCAGCACATATGCATCCAGATTTACTATTCCCGCAGCCTTTGAGAATTACCCCTTACTTAAAAGCGCCAACAGGTTAATTATTGATGATGCTCAATCCGCCAGATTGGAAACCCGTTCCATTGACGGCGACATCTTGTCCATACCAATCAACTGGTCAAGGCAACAGAACAGTTTAACGCTTAGCCATGCCGGGCAATCCACTACCTACCAATTCTATCTCACCCTTGCCGGTGATAGAGTGGCCACCGGCTTCAACCTGCTTACCGAAAGCAATGAAGTCTATACCTATTTCTATAGTTTCGAAGAGGCTCAGCCTATATCACTGAGCAGTGAACAATTGCAGGGCCGCTATCAGCACCTCAGCTTTCTGAAGTTCGATGGCTGGCAGCAGGACCATATGAAATTGGCCGGCAATAACAAAGGCGATTACTACCATTACAGTTACGATGCTGAACCAAGGGGCTTTTGGACGCTAAATGCCGATGACAGCTTTAACCTGGTCAATTATAGATCCAGTTGTGCCGGAGCCGACAGTTATGAAGAATGCGTCTCTATTATCCAGAATGCCAGAGCCAATGGCGAATTCTCTACCCTGGTACGCCGCAAGTTAACGCCCTATAAAATTGAGGGTGACAAGCACTACTTCTGGCAAGAGTTGCAGTATGATTTGTACGATGAAACCATACAAAGTGCTTCTTTGGTGATCATGACTAAAAAGGCCTCTCAGTAATGTTCCACAAAGAAACCCGGTATCCTCAAAAACCGGGTTTCTTTCGTGTCCGACGCCCCGCTTACAACGCAACAGCTTGATCTCTTGTCCACTTTGGTCGATAGTTCAGCCCTGTCTATTCGCGACGTCAACGGCAGTAAGACAATCCTATGTTAAAGCGCTTTCCCATCGACGAAATTAAGGCCGGTATGTATGTGACTCAGGTCACCGAACAGAGCGGTTTTCTTAAGGTGAAAACCTCCGGATTGATCAAGGATCCTGGCATTATTCCCCGCCTTAAAGCGCGTGGCATTAAAGAAGTAGAAGTGGATTTATCACGCAGTCTGCTTGGCTTTGAAAAAGAAGAAGAGCCTGTGGCTGCGCCTAAAGCGCAGGAAGATCCACCACCTAAGAAGAGTGAAGCCGGGGCCCTGAAAGAGGCGCAAAACTTATATAGTCAGGCGAAAACTGTTCAATCAAGAATATTCAAGCGTCTTCGTCAGGGTGCGCAGGTAAAAGTGACCGAACTGATGTCGCTGAGTCACGATATGATGGAGTCGCTGTTTGACAATCCCAATGCTCTTTCCTGTCTAACCCTGATTAAAGACAAGAATGATTATTTGCTGGAGCACTCCCTCAACAGTTCAATCCTGATGGGACTCTTTGCCCGTCACTTGGGTTTCGACCGAGAGTTGATTGATGAACTCGGTCAAGGCGGCATGATGATGGATGTGGGCATGGCCACCTTACAAAACAACTTGCTGGATAAGCCATCCTCACTGACCAACGAAGAGCAAAACTTGATGCGTACCCATGTGGATTTTGGCGTTAAATTGCTGAAATCCTCCAAGATTGAATCGGAAGTAGTACTGGATGTGGTGGCAAACCACCATGAAAGATTGGATGGGTCTGGTTATCCAAAAGGTAAGTCCGGTGATGAGCTGTCCGTATATGCTCGCATGGCCGCCATTGTGGATACTTATGATGCAATGACATCTGATAGACCTTGGCGTAAGGCGCTCACGCCCACACAATCGTTAAAATCACTGTTATCCAGCAGTCAGGGAAAGCTAGATCAACAGTTGGTGCAGCAGTTTGTACGCTGCATGGGCGTCCACCCAGTAGGCTCATTGGTCAAACTCAAGAGCGGTAAAATCGGCATTGTCACAAGGATGAATAAAGAAGATCCCCTGTGTCCCATTGTCCGCACTTTTTACTCAGCTCGCTCACAACATTACACAGAATTAAAGATTGTCGATTTATCCAAAGCACAGGATAAAATCGAATCGGGGGTGCGCCCTGATGAATTTAAAATGAATCTGCCTAAGTTTTTTAAGGATGTGTTTTTAGGACAGTTGGACTAAAAGGGAGTCTAATATGTTGCTGGACAGCGCATGCCCGAAGTGTTTGTCCAGCCCGACCGTCTGAAGCTCGTCATTTGTTACGCATCTCACCAATCGGTTAACGCGGCCATACTAAATTCCTGACCTTTGAACAGCAACACCACTTGCTGGGGTTCGATACGCAGAATTCTCAGGTTGTCGGTGATCCAATCCCCCTCACCTAGCGCCATACCGTTCACCCGTACCCAGCGATCTGCCGCTTCCGAGGCGTACATATGGGCAGAGAAAGAGAGGCTGGGTAAATCGGCCTGCACCCAGGCCGGTAATTGATCCACACTAACCACGTCACTGGTTTCCATTGTCGCAGGACGCTCCCGAACCGGTTTCTCAAGGGGCATTTCTTCATCGAGGGCAATCACCGCTTCGCGGAATTTTTGCATAAGCTCTGGAGAAATATCTTGTGTAGATGGCACTTTAGCAGGCGTGTTAAGTACGTCGCCCTCCACTTCAGCCTCACCGTTAGGAATACTGACCAGCCTTTTGGCAGGCACCGCAGTCTCAGTATCGGGGGACGTTGCTGGTAACTGATCGACAGGGCTGCTGTTCGCTGGCGCCGGCAACGCATCTTGCACATTAACCACGTTGTTTGCCGCTGGCGTCGCAGCTACCTCAACCACCGGCTTACTCTCAAAAATACCGCGCCATTGTTCATAAGTCGCGCCAGTCCAGCCCAGCGCAAAACCGCCGATTAGTACCATCGCCCCGGTAAGGGCCCGTTTGCCGTAATAGCGCCAAGGGCCGGGCAAAGACTGCACCGAAGGCATAAATAAGCTGCGATTAAACTGCTCCGAGAGCTGATTATCCAAAGGCTTATGGCCGCTATCCCGGCGTAACAAAGTTCGGGTATGAGTGGACTTTGGGGCAACAGGGGCGCTGGTTTCCAGTTCTACTGTTTGTGCCGGGTCGATAATCAGTTCACTGACGCCCATCTCACGCAGGCCGTGTACCATGGCCTCGCTGGTTACCAAGCCGGATTTTCGAATTTTTACCGGGCCGTTTTGTGCTGCGATTTGCAGGATCACCATGCCCGGTTTCAGAGCATCAATGCTTACACGCTCAGCCATACAGCCTCCCTGCGATAAATCCCAGCGCCGCGCCCAATAACAATAAGCCCCCCATCAGCAATCCCCATTGTCGGCCTTGGCGCTGGCTGACCACATCCTCGCCCAGAATTTGCCCGGCTGCTGCCAAAAACAGATAGCGCGGTACTTGTGGGCGTTGCTTGGTAAAAGCCAATGTCAGCGCGCGATCGCATAACAGGTTAATCACTCGGGGAATGCCACCGGTGATCTGATACACCGCCTGCAGTGCGCTGGCACTAAACAGACTTTTGTCGCCACCAGCTACTGATAAGCGATGAGCGATATAGTCTTTCACTTCGCTGCCGGTCAGCGGCAACAGGTGATAACGGGCGGTAATACGCTGGGCCAACTGGCGAAGCTCGTTACGTTTAAGCAGTTGCTGCAACTCCGGCTGACCAATCAGCACTACTTTTAAAAGCTTCTCGCGATTGGTTTCCAGATTGGTTAACAGTCTCAGTTGCTCCAATACTTCAGGCAGCAGGTGCTGGGCCTCATCGATAATCAATACCGTGTTGATGCCTCGCTCATGATTGGCTGCCAGACGGCTTAGGATCTTGTCGGTAAAATATTTGAGGCTGGCCTTTTCATCTTCATAGTCCACCCCGAGCTCATCACAGATGGTGGCGAGTAACTCTATGGCCGACAAGGTGGGATTCAGGATCATCGCCACCTGGGTATTATCCGGCAATTGCTGCATCAGTTTGCGCGATACCGTGGTTTTGCCGGTCCCCACCTCGCCGGTGAGCATGACAAAGCCGCCACTTTCCCTAAGACCAAAGGTTAAATGGGCCAGGGCTTCCTTATGCCGGGGACTCATAAACAAATAGTCCGGGTTGGGCGCAATAGAGAAAGGGTTATCTGATAAGCCGAAATAATTCAAATACATGGGCTTGGCGGCACCGGTAATGGAGAGGGTCAACAACAAAGAGAGCCAAGCTAACCCCTTATCCCTGGCTTGTCAAAGGCCAAACTCAGTGAATGATATGCCTTATCGCGTGTCACAAAAAAACAAACAACGCTGGCATCAGAACCGAACGAGCAAGCTCGAGGAGCATTCACTTACTACAGCCATCTCAGGACAATACAAGACTGATTACTTTTCAATCAAAATATTTCCTGAAAACCACTTCCAAATTGCACAATTCCGCCTTATGATGCGCGCCGCTGGGGTATATACGAGCTGAACAGACTAAGGCTACGAGACCGATGCATTGTTTTGGTTGGGCAATAGCCTGAGTTTAATGAGGCAATCAATGAAAATTTC
This sequence comes from Aliiglaciecola sp. CAU 1673, assembly GCF_029223185.1. Classification (GTDB taxonomy): domain Bacteria; phylum Pseudomonadota; class Gammaproteobacteria; order Enterobacterales; family Alteromonadaceae; genus Bowmanella. Next base: position 222,770 of record NZ_JARHUG010000003.1, on the reverse strand, counting down.
TGTTCTTCCCCTGGTGTTCCTGTGCTTGTTCGCCTTTAACCTGTATGAAAACTACAGTGCTGAAGTGCCTGCTTCTCAAAGCACACAAATCATCGCATCCGATGCCGATATGGTCGATGGGCAAGTTTCTTTTGCCTTAGATAGCATTCCTTCTGTCAGTGCCAAAGTGCAAAAAGCCTGGGACGAAAACGAAGTGGTCGGTACCGCTTTATTTGTCGTTAGCAGCGTGATCCTGGTGCCTTGGTTCCTGGCTCTGTGTGCCTATATGCTGTTTAATCTGACCATGTTAAAGGTGTTTAAGCCACGTAATCTTTGGCCACAAGCCAAGCCTGCCGCCGGCAAAGCACCTGTTGACGCCGTCCAGGTTAACGACAGCAAAGAACTGGTCGACGCTACCAACTAATTCGATCACCGTCCCTTCTTCAGGCAGAATAGCAAGCAAACAACTAAGTTTGCTTGCTTATGCAGATCTACCTAGTGGGCGGTGCGGTCCGTGACCAGCTTTTACATCGCCCAATCAAAGAAAGAGACTACGTGGTGGTCGGTGCCACCGAAGAGCAGATGCTCGACCTTGGCTATCGCCAGGTCGGCAAAGACTTCCCCGTTTTCCTGCATCCTGAAACCGCCGAAGAATATGCCCTGGCCCGCACCGAACGTAAATCAGGCCGCGGCTACACCGGCTTTATTTGCCATGCCGCACCCGATGTGACCCTAGAACAGGACTTGGCCAGACGCGATCTCACCGTAAACGCCATGGCCCTGGACAATGACGGGCAACTGATCGATCCCTTTAATGGCAAACAGGACCTTGATAACCGCATACTGCGTCATGTTTCCGATGCCTTCGTGGAAGATCCCCTGCGTGTACTTCGGGTCGCCCGCTTCGCCGCACGCTATCACCATTTGGGCTTTGGTATTGCCAATGAAACCCTGGAACTGATGCGCGAGATAGCCCAATCCGGCGAACTGGCTCACCTGTCTGCCGAACGGGTATGGAAAGAGACGGCCAATGCCCTTAGCGAAAACCATCCCGATGTATTTTTTGAAACCCTGCGCGCGGTAGGCGCACTGAAAGACTGGTTTGGCGAGCTGGATGCGCTTTGGGGCGTACCCAATCCGGCCAAATGGCACCCCGAAATCGATACTGGGGTGCATACCATGATGGTGCTCAGTCAGGCGGTATCGCTGTCTGATAGTCTGGCCGTACGCTATGCCGCCTTGGTCCATGATCTGGGCAAGGCGATGACTCCACCCGAGCACTGGCCATCCCATCGCGGCCATGAAACCCTTGGCCTGAAAGCCATCGAAGTGATCAGCGACCGATTAAAAGTGCCCAATGACTGCCGCGACCTGGCGCTGTTGACGGGTGAGTTCCACACCCATTTACACCGCGCCTTTGAGCTGCGGCCGGAGACAGTGCTTAAAGTGCTTAATCGCTGTGACGCCTGGCGCAAACCCGAACGTTTCGAGCAGATGCTGATTGCCTGTGAAGCCGATGCCCGCGGCCGCCTGCATTTTGAAACGGCTCCCTATCCGCAGGCGGATTATTTTCGTGATGCTTTCGCAGCAGCCCAACGGGTGCAAGCCCAGCCATTTGTTGAGCAGGGTATTAAAGGCAAAGATATTCGTAGCGCCATGGACAAAGCCCGACTAAAAGCCATCGCCGAGATGAAGGACAAGTGGCAATCAATATCAGGCATAAAAGCCTAGCCACCTATACGGCGGCTAGCCCTTCTGCATGTGAATTTTTTTTGCGGCGCATTTTCAGTCCAAACAACGGCCTTAGCCAGTTGCTGCGTTTGGCAATCTCATAACCCAGATAACAGCCAGCACTGGTCAGCAGCAGAATAATCACCGCTTCGAGTCCTGGGGCCAATGCAAGACTTTTCAGGTTGGCGGCGGCAACAATAATCAGAGTCTGATGCAACATATACCAGGGCAGAATCGCGTCATTGGCGTACCTGAGAGTTGGACTGGGCTTATTCAGCCAATGGCCTGCTAATCCCAGTACTGCCAATATCCAGGCCCAATGATTGACGGTATACACCATACCGTAGGTTATTTTCACCGCCAGGTTCTCGTTAAACAATGCCGCGGCATCAGGAAACGCCTGATGATTATCCAGAATAATCAAGCTGTAGGTGCAAAGCGCCAACAACAGCAGACGGTTCCGGTTTGCGATAGCCCCTTGCCACCAGCGCTGCTGCAAAGGAAAAACATAACCGAGCACAAAGACGCTGAAATATTTACCATGGTTGTACCAATCATCTAATAGCGCATGGGTACTGGGAAAAGATTGGCGAAGCGCCAACCAGATCAACATCAGAATGACAGCCATGGCGAAAAAAGCCATCCAGAAAGGCACAGCTATCAGCATTTGGCCTTGAGCCAAGCGTTTAAGCACTGGCGCCAACAGCAGAATCAACAAGCTGTAGCACCACAGATAAGGCAGAAACCATAAGTGATTCCAGGTAAGCAGACCGATGGGGCTATGGTGTTCAACCAGCAAAGTGGTATGGGGGTTGATGTACTCCAGCCAGAAGGCCCAAAAGCCCGGTTCAATCAGGCCTTGGTCAAGGGCCTCATAGTAAGGCTGTGGTGCCACAATCACGAACATCCCAAACAGCAGCGGCAGCATTAACCGGCGGGTGCGAATACTGGCCAGCTCAGTGTATTTATATTTGTCCGCCACCAAGGCCAGCGCCATGCCCGAGATAAAAAACAACAAGGACATACGCCAGGGATTCGAGAGGATCATTACATCCTGGAGCCAAGCGAAAGTTTGCTCGTTTTTGATATGCCAGCCCCAATCAGCTACGTAATACATGCCGACGTGGTACAAAATCAATATGCCAAATGCCAGGGTACGCAGCCAGTCAATGTCATAGCGCCGTGCATTCTGCGAAGTTTGCGTTTGAGTCATAAGATATCCTTAGGGTAGATTAGCGACCCTAGCATGGGCATGAAACGTCATAGCAAATAGCAGCAAATGGCTTAGCGGACGGGCTTTGGGGATAAGCGGTGGAATACCGGGATAAGCAACAACAGCAAAAAGCAACCTTATTTGAGCGTTTTGATCGTCGGCGTCATCTTTATCTGTGGCTGGCTGTCGGCTTGTATCTTTTAATCAACAACGGCATTAATGCCTCATCGGTGTGGATGGAGCATAATCGCGACGGAAATCCCGGCATTGCCCTGTGGGAGCCGATTGTCTGGGAATATACCAGTGCCCTCAGCACCTTGATTTTACTGCCGCTACTGTTCTCCATGGCCAGGCGATTCCCCCCCAAAATGACGCGCATCGGCCAGCAAATTTTGCTGCATTTTGGTGCCAGCCTGGTGCTTTCTCTTTTACATGTCGCCCTGATGGTATGGATGCGTGAGCTTATCTATTTGATGCTGGACAACCACTACCAATTTGGACCGCTGGTGCGGGAGTTTTTCTACGAGTATCGTAAAGATGCCTGGGGCTATTTGTTTTTCTACAGCCTTTACCAAATATATTTATTTATCTACAGCCGCCTTCGCGGCGAAGCAGAGTTGATCGGCTCACAACAAGCCAATGAAAACCAGCCAGTGCCGGATCATCTGCTGGTACGCAAGCTGGACAAGGAGTTTCTGGTCAAGGTAGAAGATATCGACTATCTGGAATCGGCCGGTAACTATGTCAATCTGTATAGCGGCGGTCGTATCTATCCTCTTCGTGCCACTTTGGCCACTACTCTCGAGCGCTTGCAAGGCAAGGGTTTCAGCCGCATTCACCGCTCTTATGGGGTGAATCATAACGCCATCGACAATATTCGTTATCTGCCAAGCGGCGATGGCGAAATACAACTTAAAAACGGCCAGGCGTTGAGCCTGTCGCGCCGCTACAAAGACGACTTTAAGCGGCAGTTTCACTGATGACTGTAGACTATCTGTGGCTGGGGCTGGCCATTTGGCTGGGATTCACCGTACAGGCGGTAGCGGGCTTTGGCTCTATGGTAGTGGCGGTCTCATTGAGCAGTCTGATGTTTGCCATCCCGGAGCTGCTGCCGATCCTAATCCCGCTCAATATTCTGGCCACCGGCTCCATGGCCTGGCAATGCCGCCGGGATGTGGATTGGATGCTACTGCTTAAAGGCATTCTCCCCTCCATGATCCTCGGCATGGGCGCAGGCATTTTGCTTTTGGATGAGTTACCCGGAAAAGCACTAAAAACCGGCTTCGCGCTGCTGGTACTTTGGTTTGCACTGCGCGAGTGGATAAAGCTTTATCGTAATCTGCCGATGAATCCACGCCCTGCCTGGTGGCGTCAGCTTTGGACCTTATTGGCTGGGCTGGCACAGGGACTCTATGGTTCAGGCGGCCCGCTTTTAGTCTATGCCATCGGTAGCAAAGGCCTGAACAAAGCCGCATTTCGCGCAGTGCTGCTATGTGTCTGGTTTTCGCTGAACAGCCTGTATACGGTTGTGATGCTGTTCCAACATAAGGTACAACCTGTTGCTGGTCTTATTCTGCTGTATGCCCCGCTACTGTATCTGGCTATTCGCTTGGGCAACTATCTGCATCATAGGGTAGACGAACGCCAGTTTAAGCAAGGTGTTTGTGCTTTGTTGGTGATGTCGGCTTTGGCGATGCTGGTGAGTTGATTCCCGCTTACAACATGCGGGAATGACGGGAATTGTTACTGTATGCGGCGGAGTTCCCGATTACTGCATTCGGGAATGTTCCAGTTACAACTAAGGTAAATGAGGGATGCCCGATAAAAACATTCGGGCAAGACAGCCAGTGACAGTTGTATTAGCGGGGATCCCGTCATTCCCACATGTAGTAAGTGGGAACACACCCGCATGCTTTAAGCGGGAGTCTATTCCAGGAACATTGCTGGATGCCCGATAAAAACATTCGGGAATGACGGTAGGTTACATTATAATCCGGGCCATGCTTGTATAAGTTTCGCCCCGGCTAGATGCCGTCGCTAATTGGATACCTATGTTCGATAAATTGGAACTCGACGACAACCTGGTACGCGCCTGTCGCGAATTAGGCTTTAAAAACCCCACCAGCATTCAGGAAATGGTGTTACCTCCCGCCATGGAGGGTAAAGATATCCTCGCTTCTGCGCCCACTGGCACAGGTAAAACTGCCGCATTTCTATTACCTGCGCTGCAGTTTATGCTGGATTTTCCTCGTCGCGAGCCTGGAAGCTGTCGCGTATTGATCCTCACCCCCACCCGCGAGTTAGCGCTACAAATTTATGAGCAGGCCCAGGCGTTGTCGCGCTTTACCCACTTTAACTGCGGCGTTATCACCGGCGGCATCAACTACGGTACCGATAAAGACACCCTGTCGCAGAATCTGGATATTCTGGTAGCCACGCCAGGCCGGCTATTTGAACATATCGAAAACGAGACCTTCGATTGCAGGGATATCGAAATTCTGGTGTTGGACGAAGCTGACCGCATGCTGGATATGGGTTTTAGCAGTATCGTCAACCAAATTGCTGCTGAAGCCCGCTGGCGTAAGCAAACATTCCTGTTCTCTGCAACGCTGGAAGGCCCGGGGATAGCCCGCTTCGCCCGTGACATTCTCAAGGATCCGGTGCAGGTAGAAGCCAACCCCAGTCGCCGCGAACAGGGCAAAATAATGCAATGGATGCATCTTTGCGATGATGCAGCCCATAAATTTGCCCTGTTGGAGCATATCCTCAAGAACCAGGTACAAACCGCCATTGTGTTTGTCAAAACACGTGACCGCCTGATGCAATTAAAACAGCAGTTGGACAGTGCACAAATTCCCTGCTGCTGGTTACAAGGCGAAATGCCGCAGGATAAACGTATTGATGCCTTAGTGCGCTTCAAATCTGGCGCCGTCAAGGTGTTGATAGCCACCGACGTGGCGGCTCGTGGCATCGATATTCCCGATGTCAGCCATGTGATCAACTATGATTTACCGCGCACCGCCGATGTCTATGTACACCGTATCGGACGTACCGGTCGCGCCGGTAAAAAAGGTATCGCCATCTCCCTGGTGGAAGCCCATGACTATAAGATGCTGGGCCGTATCGAACGCTATTCAGGCGAGCTGATCAAAAAACGGGTAATCGATGAGCTGAGGCCTAAGCACAAAGCCCCCAGCCTGGCGAAGAAAAAGAAAAAAGCTGCTGCCAAGAAAGGCAAAAGCACCGTCAAAAAGTCTGCCACTAAGAGGGCGAGTAAATCTGCCTAAGCCACAAGCTACCGGCATACTTCGCTTTCGCAGGCCATATTTAAGCTGGGCAGACCCTCTTGGGGAGTCTCGAGCAACCGTTTGAGTAGGCTACCCTTTAAGTGTTTAGGCGCGGCCAGGTAATCCACAGAGTTGTCTATTACCGCCACGCCTTTCACCACCTCTTTAGCAAATCCTAAACTTGCCAGATTTTCATGCACCACCGGCATAAAGCCGGGAATAAAGTCCACGCGATTTTGCATTAGCATTTGTTCCAGAATGGTGGGCGATGATGAGGTGATAATTGAGATATGCTTTTCGGTAAAGCCGAAACGACGTAAGGCACTGCACTGCGCACTGGCGCGTGTACAAGCCACCTGATGATCACTCCCCAACCATTGCGCTTTGGTTTGCTCAATAAAGGGAGAATCGCTTCGCGCAATCAGCTGCATCTCTCCGCTGTCATACAGTGGCAAAATCCAGTGGTATTGGTCTTCGCGTTGGGGAGTTCTGAGCAACTCAAATATCAAACTGCTATCGTCACTTGCAAGCATATCCATGGCTCTTGGCCAAGGTAAAAAAACAATCTCGTAGCTTAATGTACTGGCCTCCATAAAGCGCTTTAGCTTGTCGATGGACGCCCTGGCAAACTTACCTTGCGGTTTACTGAGCTCGGTTTGCGTATGCAGATTAACGAGCACGGCAATATCCGGACGCTCTGCAGCAATAGCGGAAAGTGGCAGAAAGAACCACCACCACGCTCCTGACTTGCACTGCATTACTAACCAGTTCAGCATCTGCCTATAACGCCTTGGCCTTGTCTGGCTTAGCATAGCTTGTCCTGTGGGTCATGCCATATGGCTTGAGGGGCCGGCTTAGATTTCACACCTGTGCAATTAGCCGTGCACTCTAACAAATGCCATCTGCGCAGGGCATATGAAGTTTCGGCAAATCATCTTGCGGTGTCTGCAAAAGCTGTTGCAATAAGGTTTCCTGCAAATGCTTAGGGGCAGCCAAGTAGTCCACCGAGGTATCAATAGTGGCCACGGCTATCGCCGCGCTATCTTCATACCCCAGTCTCTGCAGATTTCTGGCAACGGCCATGGGATAGCCCGGGATAAAATCTACTCGCTCCAACATCAGCAGTTGCTCCAGCACATCCATGGACGAAGGAGCTACGGTAAAAATCCGTTTTTTGTCAAAACCAAAGCGCAGAAGAGCATTGCAATGGGCGGTGGCTAAGGTACAAGCCACCAAGCTTTTTCCTTGTATCCATTGTTCACGCGTTTGCGATGCCATTGGCGAGTCTGCGCGAACCATCAGCGCCATATCGCCGTCTTCAAAGACCGGCATAATCCAATAAAATCGCGATGCTCTTCTGGGAGTTTTCAGTAATTGGAAGATAAGACTGTGATCATCTTGTTGAACCTGTTCGATGGCTTTGGGCCAGTCTACAAAAACAAGCTCGTATTTCAGGCCACTGGCGTTAAGAAACATGTCGAGCTTGTCGAGAGCCGCGCGTGATAACTGACCTTGGGGACTTTGTATGACTTCTTTGGTTTCAGAATCCACATAGACATTCAACACTGGCAACTCAGAGGCGCACGTGTTGCTGGCGAAACTTGATGCCACCAGCAACAAAAACATCCATGACAGGAGCGCTTTTACCATCTTTCTTATTGTCGCCACAAAAGGGGGAATGCTGTGCACCAATATAGCGATACATCCGCTTAAAGTATGAACAGAACCAGCCTATCAGCCATACCTAATCCGGGCAATGCAATGATATAGATTATTACGCTTCGTGCGGCCTGAGACACATCGGCGGTCCCTGCCAGAGGGACCGGATGGAGGGGTTAATCGGCTCGGCTAACGGTCTCACTCGGCGCTGAATGATTCCCATGAAAGTCCACTGCCACAATATGATAGCTGACAGTTGCTGGCGGCCATGGGTCGACAAAACCTGGTTCGATGACATGGGTATAAGCCTGACCATTTCTGAAGATCAAGTACTTGGCGACACTGTTATCGTCGCTGGATGCTTGCCAGCTAAGTGACAAGCCGTACTCTCCTTCTTGGCTTAAGCTAAGCCCCTGAGGCACGCTGGGCGGCTGATGATCGCCTGCGTAGCTGCTTACCACGGCTTCGGCGACCAACTGATGGGAAAAATCATAAGCAGCCAAATGGATTTGGTGTTCAACCCTTTGCGCCAACCAGGACAGGCTGAAGCTATCTGCCTGACCATTCACAGCCGTTAACACCTGGCCATTAGCAGACAGTTTGTAATACTGCAGCGGTACTGAAGGGGGTGTCCAGTTTAAGTCGATACCCCAGTTTTGCGGGTTTGGGGTGGCACTCAAGTCACTCAGGGGGGCAGGAGATTCATCGGGTTCGCTGCCTTCAAATCCATAGTACTCAGCAACTACATCCCAGGCCAGGGTCTGCAATATTCTGGCCTGCTCTACAGGCATGTCCAAGAGCACATTGCCCCAAGCATCCAGCATTCTGGTGCTGGCACCCTCCGGTGACTGGCCGTATATCGCCGAATAAACCACTGCAGCCACAAAGTAATTGCCGGTGGCGTTCATATGGACGGCATCGGAGAAGAGGTCTGTGCGGTTTTCCAGGCCGGCAATCTGGCCTTGTTCTATCTGATGGATCAGTGTCTTTAGTGCCAAGTTAACCGGGATCACCTGGATATTTGCGTGCCGTCCGCGCTCCGCAGACAGGGCCTCGGCTTCGGCGGCGATCTCTTCGTATTCGGCCAATTCAGCGTTCACGGCGTCCAGCCATTCACCGTTGTGATAATAAAGCCCTTCCCAACTGGTAAACAAGAAACTGCGACCTTGTGGGTTTTTACTTAGCAACAGCTCGGTAAACTGCTCCAGGTATACTTGAGTGTGATTCCACACATGGTTGCTGTGAATGGAGTTGTTTGCATCTGTCACCACCAATACGTCGTAGGCATTCTCTCCCGAGACGCTTTCGATGGCGTCACAGGCAAAATCCTGTGGCGGCCATCGTCCCTGAAAGTCTTCACTGTGGCAGGTTTCCCAGTTGACGCGAAGCGGCGTGCCGTTATTCACCTGAACCGCTTTGTGTAGGCTGAGGCCCTGGCTTGTGGCCATTTGTGCCAGCATATGGGGCATTTCATAGTTAATAAGGCTGTGGCCGACGAATACGGCTTTGGCCTCCTCCACTGGTGCGGCGAAAGCACCAGTACTGCATACACCGGCAATCAAACCGGCCACAACATTTTGCATTGCCAAACGAACGGCTTTCTTCATCATTTTTTTCTTCCTCTACTACACAGAAGTGCACTGTCGCGTCTACGCAATAGGGATGCAATACAAAGGGGACGGGTTGCCTGTTCTTCGGTATCAAATGCCTGAATTATGCTATTGGTGAAGTCACCATTGGTGCCAATCCTGCCGCACGAAAGAGCTGCAAATGCACTTGGGTCAATGCCTGAATGTCCCGCTGATAGCCACCGCCGATTACCGCCACCACCGGCATTCCCTGCTGTTTACATGTGTTGAGCACCAGGCAGTCCCGGGTATATACACCTTGCGTGCTGATATGCAGATGGCCCAAGTCATCGTCAATATGCACATCCACACCGGCATCATAGATCACCGCATCAGGCTGATAGAGACGAAGCGCCAGACTCAGCGCACTGTCCAGCGTATCCAGATATTGTTCGTCTGCGGTGCCTTTAGGCAAAGCGAAATCCATATCCGATAGCTGCTTTCTGTGGGGGAAATTCTTTTCGCCATGCAGGGATAGGGTAATGATACGGCTATCGTCTTTGGCCAGATGGGCAGTGCCATCGCCCTGGTGCACATCACAATCCACTATCAGCACTCTGTCCACACCTGAAGTTTTCAGCATTTCCAGGGCCGCCAAATACAAATCATTGACCATACAAAAGCCAGCACCAAAATCGGCAAAGGCATGGTGATAGCCACCCGTCAGATTCAACGCCATACCATGTTTCATTGCCAATTGTGCCGCCAAAACCGTGCCGCCCGCGGCGGTCAGGGTGCGGCGGATAAGTTGTTCAGACCAGGGAAAGCCGATACGACGCATGGCCTTTTCATCCAAATCGCCGCGACAAAGCGCCTGGATATATGCAGGGCAGAACACCTCACAAAGCTTTGTTTCTTCCAGCGCCTGAGGAGTAAAAAAGTGTTGTGATGGGACCCCGAAACCCGCCAAGGCATCGCGAATAGCCTGATACTTTTCAATCGGAAAACGATGCCGGTAAGGCAAGTTCAGTTGGCTATAGATAGGATGGAAAACTAGGGGGACCAAATTCGGCTCCTGACAATGGAATAACACTAGTATTCCATTGTCAGGCGAACAGATCAGCTCTTCTGTGACTTTGTCTCTGGAGCCAATTCCACCAAGGTAAAGCGGCTGTTAGGCTCGCCTTTGACATACACACTGCACTGTCCCCAACTTTGCGGCACATCCCAAATAAGCTCTGCGATAGCTTTATAGCTACTATGTTGGCTATCACAACGCACTTCCAGGCCCACCAACTCACCCTCCACATCAATCAGGGTAAAGCGATTGCGACTCAGACCATGACTCCATAGGGCTCTCTCATCCACGGCACCCTCAACAGCAATGGGTGATTCGCTGGCAAGCAGTGCCGCCGCATTATCGGCATAGGGCTGAAGCTGCGCGATGACATCTTGGTGATTTGAATTGGTACGCAGTTTATTGAAGGTTTCAAGGGCTGCCGCCAACAGGTTGGCGCTGACTTCTAACTGAAAGCGTCTGGCTCTTAAAACAAAGAGTTGTTCATCGGTAAGCCTGTCTTCGTAAGCCAGTGCTCGCTTAAGACTTTGAAGCTCTTGTTCTGCGGCGCCTTTGGCCTGCTGATAAGCCGCCTTTACCATCCACAAAACGGCCCCCTCATTGAGGTTCCAGGACTCTTTATCTTCCAGCAGATCCAGCTGCACCTTAGCCGCATCCAACTCCCCAGCCTTAATCAAGGACTGGATAGATTCAACGCGGTTAGCAAAACGCCGGGTAACACCTTTGCTTGGCTTAGACATGGAGAAGTCGAACAGCACGCCATTTTTACATTGTTGCACCGGCTTGCCATCCAGTTGTGCCGGTTCGAAAGTCCACTTTTCTACAGCTTCTTTGGCTGCCTTCTCAAAGAGGCGCTGCCCTGAGGAGTCTTCTACCAGCACATTCTCCACTGTGCCTTGTGCAGAAACCACATAGCTTAACTGTACCCAGCCTTCCTGACCTTTACGGCCCAATTGTGTCGGATATTTGGGCACCACTCTGTCCACGACTTCGGCATTAATAATGCTATCCAGGTAAACAGGCTGTTCAGCGCAGACCGGCAAACTGATGGCGGAAATGACCAGGGTAAAAGTCCTTTTCAGCATTAAGAGCCCTTGTAACTTATTGATTGGAAATAACTTCCTTATCTTAAACCTAAAAATTGCAGGATGACAACACAAGCACGTGCCCAGCAACATTCAACCGCTTGCGAAAAAACGCTAAAATGACGCCTTTATCACGCAAAGATCGATTTATATGAGTCAACAATGGGTCATGGCCACCGGCAATGCCGGTAAAGTCAAAGAGCTGACCACCCTGCTCTCGCCACTGGGTATTGAAGTAGTGCCACAAACAGAACTGGGCGTTGGCGAGGTGGTGGAAACCGGCACCACTTTTGTGGAAAACGCCATTATAAAAGCCCGTCATGCTTCGCGTATCACCGGTCTGCCGGCCATTGCCGATGACTCCGGACTGGCGGTAGACGCCTTAGGCGGCGCCCCGGGGATTTATTCCGCCCGTTATGCCGGAGATAACGCCAACGATGAGCAGAATATCGATAAATTACTGTCTGCCATGCAGGCTACTCCAGAAGGGCAGCGAAGCGCTCGCTTTATCTGTGCTTTGGTGTTTATGCGCCATGCTGATGATCCGATACCGCTGATTTGCCAGGGACAGTGGCAGGGACAGATCGCTCTCACACGTCAAGGGGATGGCGGCTTTGGCTATGACCCGGTATTTTGGCCGGATAATCTTCACTGCAGTGCCGCCGAGTTACCCAAAGCGGTCAAAAATACTCTAAGTCACAGGGCTCAAGCCATGCAGCAACTGCTGAAACTATTGGATCACCACATTGCGTAACCCGCCGCTGTCTCTCTACATCCATATTCCCTGGTGTGTGCAAAAATGTCCTTATTGCGACTTTAACTCCCATGGCCAGAAAAGCGCCTTGCCAGAAGCGGAGTATGTGGCCCATTTGCTCGACGATTTGGCCGAAGACGCCAAGCTGGTGGGCAGCAGACCCGTAGACAGTATCTTCTTTGGTGGCGGCACCCCCAGCTTGTTTTCCGGTGACAGCATCGCCAGGATTCTGCAGGGCGTCAAACAACGGGTGAACCTGGCATCGGATGCCGAAATTACCCTCGAAGCCAATCCCGGCACCGTGGAATTGGCAAAATTCGGCGGCTTTAAAGCGGCTGGCGTTAATCGCATCTCCATCGGCGTACAAAGCTTTCAAGAGCAAAAGCTCAAAGCATTGGGCCGTATCCATGATGCACCACAAGCCGAAAAGGCAGCGTACTTTGCCCATGGCGTCGGCCTGAACAGCTTTAACCTGGATTTGATGCATGGCTTACCGGACCAAAGCTTGGACGATGCCCTCTACGATCTGCGTCAGGCCATCGCCCAGTCACCGCCGCATCTGTCCTGGTATCAGCTGACCATTGAGCCCAATACGCTGTTTGCTTCTAAGCCGCCGACATTACCCATGGATGAGGTGTTATGGGATATTCAGGAGCGTGGTCATGCCCTGCTCGCCGAAGCAGGCTATGTACAATACGAGACCTCTGCCTATAGCCGTCCCGGCCATCAGTGCCGACACAATCTCAACTATTGGCGTTTTGGCGACTATCTGGGTATCGGCTGTGGCGCCCACGGGAAAATCACCCAAGCCGATAAAGGCAAGATCCTGCGCACGGTTAAGGTCAAGCATCCCAAAGGCTACATGGATTTAAGCAAAGACTATCGCCAGGAAATCAAAGCCGTAGAGCAGGATGACCTGCCCTTTGAATTTTTTATGAACCGTTTTCGGCTACTCGAATCTTGCCCCAAAGACGACTATGAGGCACTCACAGGTTTGTCGCTGGACGCGTTTGCCGTGGCCGATAAATTGGATAAGGCCGTACAATTGGGACTGATATTGGAAGACCCACAGCATTGGCAGGTCAGTGAGCAGGGCAAACGCTATTTAAACAACCTACTGGAAACGCTGTTGTAACAGGACCAACCGGCTCAGGCTGCCTTGTGCCTGGGCGCCTTACCTGGTTATGTCAGCCTGATGGCAGTACGCAGAGGGAAATTTATGCAACAAGAAAAACTTGAACAACGCTTTTTTCTGCTGTCATTGGGGCTGGTTACTCTGTTGTTCGCTTATCTGCTGCAAAGCTTTTTCGGGGTCATCTTCTGGTCCTGCGTCATTGGCATCTTGTTTTATCCGCTGTTTGCCAAGCTCGAATCTGCCTTTGGTGGCAGGGCCAACCTCGCGGCGCTGACCACCTTGCTGCTGTGCTGCGTGATGGTGATAGTGCCGGCCTTGGTGATCCTCGCCTCTTTCTTTGCCGAGGGTGCCAGGCTGTATGAAAAGCTGGAAAGCGGCGAACTGGACCCGGGCCAGTACATCGAGCAATTCAAATTATCCTTTCCCATCATGCAAGATTTTTTCGCGCGCTTTGGTATCGATTTGGACAACCTGAAATCCAATGTCGCCCAAGGAGCCATCAGCGCCAGCCAGATGCTGGCAGAGAATGCCGTGCAACTTGGCCAGGGCACCATGACGCTGCTGTTACACCTTGGTGTGCTGCTGTATATCAGCTTTTTTATATTACGTGACGGCCCGCAGCTGATTGCCATACTGGTTAGCGCCCTGCCTCTGGGCGATGAAAGGGAGCATTTACTTTTTAGAAAGTTCTATGAAGTCACCCGCGCCACCATCAAAGGCAACCTGGTGGTCGCTGTGATGCAGGGGGCCATGGGTGGCCTGATATTCTGGCTGCTGGGCCTGCAGAGTCCGCTGCTATGGGCTGTGGTGATGACCCTGCTCTCGTTGGTGCCTGTGGTCGGCGCCGCGCTGATTTGGGCACCGGTGGCCTTGTACCTGCTGGTCTCGGGCAACTGGATCGACGGCCTTATCCTGATCGCCTTTGGCGCAGGGGTCATCGGCCTGGTCGACAATATTCTGCGGCCAGTGCTGGTGGGCCGGGATACGGCCCTCCCCGACTATCTGGTACTGCTTTCCACCTTGGGCGGTTTTGCCGTGTTCGGCATGAACGGCTTTGTGGTCGGACCGCTGATTGCGGCGCTTTTTCTGACCTTCTGGGATATCTTTATCCGTGAGTTCAATCCCCGCTTCGACCCTGGCGAAATAGACGCCAAGAAGGAGTTGCAACAGTGGCAGGAACAAGACCGCGAGCCAGAGAGCGATAAGTCCAAGACCGCGACAGGCGACCCGCTCAAATAAAACGCTGCAACTGGGCGTGTGTGCTGTCGGTTTCCTGTTTAAGGTCGCGAATATCCTGCTCGACATCCTGCATGTCGGTGCGAATTGCCGCCCCTAATTTAGAAATATGCTGCACCGACGCATGGGTGCTTTTATAGGTATTGCTTAAATCGTGCACCGCGCGGCCTATTAGCCTCAGGCGATCGCTGTTGCTGGCCAGCTCCTGCACCATGGCCTGGAACTGCTCACTGGTGGAATGAATATCAGACTGGGCTTTGCCGGCGACTTGCGTCAACTTCTGGGTTTCCTGCTGCGTGTCTTTGACCAGCCCTTCCATCTGGTTGATAAAATTGTTGATCTGACCGGTGGCCTCATTCACTTTAACCGACAAGGTGCGTACCTCATCAGCTACCACCGCAAAGCCGCGACCGGCCTCACCGGCACGGGCAGCCTCGATGGCCGCGTTAAGGGCCAGCAAGTTGGTTTGGTCAGAGAACTCCTGCACCATCTTTAAGATCTGACGAATACTGACCGCATTTTCCTTCAACCCCCCCACAGTGCTGTCAAATTCCTGCAGCAGCTTGTCGATATCACCCACATCATCAGCCAGTGCTATTAACCGCTGCCTGGAGTCATCGGCGGCATCGAGATTAGTGAGAGTGGCTTCAGCCACTGCGTCGGTCTGCTCGACAATATTGCCGATGGCATCGAAAACGCCCTGACTGGAGGCGCTGATCTCATCGGTGATCTTGTCCTGATTCTTGGCGTTTTGTGTACTGTTTGCGACTTTGGCTAAAACGGCCTGGTTTTTGTCGCTGGCCAGAGCGGCCTGTCCACTGATGTCATGCAGCAGTTTGGCAAGACCGGCCACAAAGTTGTTGTAGCCTTCTGATAGCTGACGAAATTCATCATAGGTAAAGGCCGGCAAGCGCCCGGTTAAATCCCCCTGATGATGATTGATGCTATCCAGGTTTTTGACCATTGCCTGCACGGGGCGCACAATTAGGAAAGTGAGATAAAACAGGGTAAATAGAAAAGCCAGCACGCTCAAAACCGCGATGCTGGTCAGCAGGCCGCTGCGGTCTCCCTGTTCGGGCCAGGCCAACCACAGCGCCACCACCTGGAAAAGATACAAAAAGCTGACATTACCAATGATTTTGCGGGTCAGCGTATAGAAAAAGGTCTTCTCGACAAAGTGATAGAGTTGCCCAAACATGGCGTTTCCTTATGTCTATGCCGGATAAAGGGACACAGTCTAGTCCAATGCATGGACTAAGATCCTGACATATATCATAGATTTGTGGAAAAGCGTTGCACTTATTTGCTGGCTTTGGCGTTACCGGTAACGATGAGATCATAGGGCTTCAACGCAGGTACCGTTGCGCGTAGCTCTTCCTCAATACGATCCAGGCGGGTCATTTCATTACAGAACCACTCTGCTTTTTTACGTAGGGTATTGGCCTGAGGAGCGATGCGCCGTTCTATTTCCGCACCCATGGTTTCAAGACGCCTGGACAACTCTTCCATGCGCTTCTCGATGCTGCTGTCCCCTTCGGAAGAGAGCCCGCCAATAGCGGAGAGGATCCCACCAATGGAGGTATTCAGCGCGCCTTCGATTTCGCGCTCAAGCTCGGGATCCATGATCTCATCCACATCTTCCAGACTGCGTGGACCGATATAGAAATTCTCGTTAGCACGGATAAATTTGCCCTTCACCTTCTCGCGCACACGCCATAGCGCCTTCTGCAACCGTTCATAGTTGTCGTTGTCACTGCCAATCAACCCCACATACACATGATCCACTGTGCTAATGGCTAGATCCACGCCTTCGCTGGCCAGAATGATCACCTTGGGGACCGCATAATGGATGCCGCTGGCAAGCTCATGCAGCAAGGCTTCTTGCTTTTCGTCCAATTCAATCCACTCGCCCCTGACAATCAGTTGCTTCGCATCGTTGATCTGATAATGGGTATGGGCATCCTCGGTGATACGGATATGACGTTTATTGACCACCAGGCCATACTGAAGATCCACTTCACATTTTAAGGCGGCCAAGGCTGGCACGCTCATCACAACCAACAACAGGGAAAGGGCGATACGCAACATAGTCAATCAGGTGTCCGAACCAGGAAAAAACCATCGAAATATAGTGTGCGCCTGCTCGGCCCGCACGCCAAGTGCAGACCGACCAGCCGAGCAAAAAACAGGTTCAACGCCGGGTGACCAACCGTACATAGGGAAACAGCGTCTTGGCCTTGAGGGCATTACTGCCGTTATAGAATGCCACGGTCCAGGCCCGCTGGGTATCCAGCATTGAGGGAGTGGCGCTCCAAAAATCATCGGAGGGAGTATTCGGGAAGATCTCCTCATTAATAGCAGGATGTACACATTGGCGTTCCACTAAGCTGGTCAGCTCCTTGACGTTAGGCACCCGCCAGCCCTTCAGTCCAGCAAATTCGAGACCATAGGCTGATTGTAGCGCTTGTTGCCAGTTGAGCTGCGAGGCCTCACCAACACATAGCTCGTTTTCACCGTCCCAACTCTGGCCAACACTGCAGCGCATCCAGGTGAGTCCGGTACTGGTATCGGTGACGGTGCCATCTTCATTGTCGACAAATACATCTGATTGAGTTGTCGCTGTCACTGTCGTCAAACAGGTTTGCGCGGTTGCCATAAAGCCAAGGCAGCCAAGCACCATCGCCCACATTAATTGAGAGAATCTCTTTTTCATCGCCCCGCCCTTACCAAGCGCACGGCCGCTGCCGAGGATTTATTCAGGAAATTGTCATTACCGCTGGAAAAATTAATCGCCCAGGCATTCTGCGCGGTGGTACTGGTGCCATCGACGCTAGAGCCGCTGGTCCAGAACCAGAACGGACCATTATTGGTAACATCCGGGAAATACTGGGTATCGATAAGCGGGATGGTACTTTTGCCATAGTGCACCAATGACAATAATTCCCGATGGGTCGGCAAACGCCAGTCATAAAACCCACATAAGCCGGCCGCATTGACCGCTGTCACATGGGCGCTGGTGTTGCATTGTGCCTGCGTACAACTGGTGCCAGCCCCATTTAACACCCCTGGATTGCCGCCGGTGTTAGTGCTTTGGTACCAGGAAAAGCGATGATCGATATCATGCACGCCGCCGCTGTCATCTTTTACCTCCCAGATAAGGCCGGTAAGGTTATCACGTACACAGCGCCAGGGCTGCGAGGTATCATCCTGCTCATCACCATTGGCATCGAGGCGGGTAAAATCGAACCCGCCTTCACCCCGTCCGGCTTTGGTCAGCAGCCCATGGGCCGCTGCCCTGTCACGTCCGCGATCGCCATCCTGTCCGGGGAAGGCAGCCAGAGCATTGTCCGACAAGCTGCTGTTGTCAGCCCGGCGCGTAACGCCAGTATCATTTAACCTTGCTTGCGGCATCGGACGGATAATCGCCCTGACACTGGCTTCTGAAATATGTCCCAGCGCATCTTTTACTTCCAGGGTAAAGGTGGCGGTATCGGTACTGCCGATTACCGGGGCCGCCGCAGAAGTAATCAGCGATGTGGGGCTTTGGATCGCCGGCGCCAGAGCCGAATCGTTGAGCCAACGGTAAGTCAGTGGCAGTGCTGCCGAATTGACTGTGGAGGCGGTGCCCGCCAGCAAAATGCTTTCGCCGCTAAATAAGCTTTGCTCGATACCGGCAGTGACTGCAGGTGGCGTATCTCCCACGGATAGCACCTGAATCTCGATACTCTCGCTGTCCTGCGCACCCTCCTGGTCGGTTACCGTTAAGGTAAAGCTGAGGGTCTGTCCGTCTTGTTCGATGGGCGTATTGATAGACAGGCTATCACCATCCAGACTGAGGCCCTCTACCACGCTAGTGCCTTGGGTCTGCTGCCAGCGCCAACTGGCGATGGGGGCTTTTCCGGTGGGCGGATCTGCATCAATACTGTCGGTGCCATCCAAGGTCACCCGGATCCCGGCGGGGTAGCGCCCGTCGGTCATTGGCGTGCCCTCAGTCACATTCAAAAAGGCGGTGGGCTGCGCATTAACCGGATTGACCGTGATTATGGTGTCATCGGTTCCGCTATTGCCCTGCCCGTCTGTCACCACCAGGGTAAAAACGTAGCTTAGCGGTACGCTGGTGGTCGGCGTCGTGAAGGTGGCGGTTGCTTCGCTTGTGCTTGCTTGGGTAAAACTGATGTTGGGACTGACGCTCCAACGATAGGTAAGTGTGTCGGTTTGACCACGCGCCTGCGCACTGAGGGTCACCAAGGTTTGTTCATCGACACTTTGATCTGCCCCGGCGGTCACCACCACTAGCAGGTTGTCATCGCCCTTGCCGTCAATAAAATCGTCACTGGAGCAGGCTTGCAGTAAACAGCTGGCCACTATCAAAAACAGGACTCTCACAGTCTCTCCAACAATGCTTTTCTTAGTTATCTTACTAACCGGGGGTTTTCTTTAACCCCGTTCGTGTATTTCGCTTAAGGTGACCTGCACCGATTCCAATTGTTTCTTGCCGGTGGCCACATCGGTCATGTCGTAAATCATCATGCAGATGTTATCCACCTTTCCGGTGGTGCTGGTCAGGGGAGAGAGAGTAATGTTCTGATACATAACATCTTCCGACCCGGTAATAGGGCGATAATTGGGAAAGCGCATCAGGTAAGGACGCTGCTCCCAGATCATAAAGGCGCGGTTACGCAGTTCAAAAACCGGCTTAGCTTTGTTCATAAACCAGGCTTTATCGATTTCATCAAAAAGTTCAAACAGCACTTTGTCCCTGACCTGGCTGGGTAGCAGTCCGGAGTGACTTTCCATAAAACCATTCCACAGCTTGACGCGAAAATCCTTATCCAGCACCACCAGCCCCACATCGACAGTTTGCAGCATGTCCATCATCCAGTGGAACTCAGGCATATCGTTAAACAGGTTATGTGCCATGTTATTCCTCCAACAGATGGGACAGCTTCTGATTCATCACTTTCATGGACTCCTCGGTCACCAGCAGCACCAGATCGCAATGCACACTGTAGCCTTCCAACCCGTAACTAAGCTCAATGGCCAGGGTGCGTCGCCAGCGGGTCTTGTTAGTGGAAATCAATTCAGTGATATTGCGGTGTTGCCCCAGCACCACAGGGTGTCCTTGGCTAAAGTGCAGGTCCAGCTGTTGGGCCAGTCCATTTAAGCAGGTACCAATAAGAATATTGGCAGCGTCCATCAACAATTCCAACTGAACGCGGTCATCCACCTCGCCTTTGATATTCATGATCTTGGCCACATCGGCAAAGCTGGAATCACTTAAAATAAATAAGGCCTCACCACATACCCCCGGCCCCACAAAGCCCTGGCAAATACCGGATACGGTGTCTTTATCCTCGATATCCTGCAGCATCATATGCAATTCTGCCGACTCGATAAGATTCACGTTGGGGATAGGCAGTTTGACAAACACATTAAGAATACGGGCCAGATGATCGCCCGCCTGCCCCATGGCGATATTGGTAATTTCCTGATAGCAGTCACGAATGGCCGGATCCAAGCGATCCAGTTGAGGCGCCGACTTGTCTTCTTGTGAGGCAATAATGCGGTGTTTAATCAATACCTGGTAGAACAGCTCAGGCTGGATCGGCTTTTCGATAAACTCCAGCGCTCCTAAGGTCTTCACGCGCTCATGGGCTTCAGGCTGAATATCCCCTGATATAACAATCACCTTGGTGGGCAACTTGGCGGCTTGAATGGCCTCAAGCACCTGATAGCCGTCCATTACCGGCATATTCAAATCCAGTAGCAACAGGTTACCTTTGCCTTCCTGCAACGCTGCCATACCCTCCTGGCCGTTTCGGGCAAAATGTACGGCAACCGGCCAATCCTCAGGCAGGCACTTGGCCACTTGCTTACGCGCCACCAGGGAATCATCACAGATCAACACTGAAAACATAATTTTTTATCCACCTGCATCGTTCACCAGAGGGCCAGAGCACACATGAAAACACCTAATTGATAGCAGCTAATCGACTGAGTTACCAAGGATTCTTCCTATAAGAATAATCAACTGGCGAATGATCCAACAAAGGGCCATTATCGGTACACTTAATTCGCGAATTAGCCATTAGCGGACAGAAAAATGATAACAAAAACAGCACTCGGCAAGACTTTGACTGCGGCCGGCTTGCTTGCCTTCAGTACACAATCCACGGCTACCGGCAGTGCCTTGGTCGCCACTGGCGGCATTACCAGTTTTGAAGGCACCGCCGGTGGCGGCATAACGCCATGGGCCTTGATAGCAGGTTATGGAAGTAGCGAAGAAGTCCAGGGTACCGCGGCGCTACAGATGCTGAATGTGGGCGACTATCAACTGCGCACTCTTGGCGCCGCCGTGGGCATCTATGACCGCGTCGAGCTATCTGTCCAGCGCCAGGACCTGAAGATTGGCGCCGGTATTGTCAGCAACGTGTTTAATCTGCTCACTGAAGGCGCGGTCAGTAATGCGCCGGGTACCAGTATCGGGCAGGATATCCTGGGTCTGAAAGTCAAACTGCTTGGCGATGCCGTATTTGAACAAGACAGTTGGCTTCCACAATTGTCTGCTGGCCTGCAATACAAGAAGAACCGCGACATGAACACAGACCTGCCCCTGGTCAATGGAGCGGTTCCTATTCCAGGTGTTGGCGTACCCGCCCTGCTTGGCGCCACAGAAGATGCTGGTACCGACCTGTACCTTTCTGCCACGAAGCTGTGGCTTGGCGGGGCGATGGGCAACAATCTGCTTTTGAACCTTACCGCCCGTATGACCAAAGCCAATACCTTCGGTTTACTGGGCTTTGAATCGGCCACTGATGATGGGTACGAACTGGAATGGGAAGGCTCGGCAGTCTTGCTTCCCTCCCCCTCCACCGCTGTGGGCGCAGAATGGCGCACGCAAAGCGACAGGTTGGGCGGACTGGCTGAAGAGGAAACGGTGACCGATTTCTTCATTGCCTATTTTCCCGATAAGCATTGGTCATTAACCGCAGCCTATGTGGATTTAGGCAGTCTGCCCTTTGAATCTAATGCCCACGGCTTCTACCTCTCTGTGACGGTGAACTTATGAAATTCCTGACCATACTGTTTTTAACCCTGGGTCTGGCAGCCTGCGCCAACTCGCCGAAGCAAAGTCTGTATGAAGAGATTGGCGGCACCAGCACTTTGGATAAAGTGTATGGCCTGGCCATCAACCGCATATACAACGATCCGCGCCTTGCACCCCATTTTGAAGGGGTACCAAAGAGCCATCTGAGAAAGATGCTGACCGAGCAAACTTGTGAGCTGATTGGCGGTCCCTGCACCTACAGCGGAAAATCTATGCAAGAGGCGCATCAGGAGCGCAACGTCACCCATGCCGAGTTCTATATACTGGTGGAACACGTACAACAGGCCATGCGTCTGATCGGCCTGACTTACGCTCAGGAAAACCGTCTGCTGGCGGCCCTGGCACCGTTGAAGAAAGATATTGTTTATCAGGGAGAATAACGCCCGTTAGACAAAGTGCTTGGTAGCAAAAAATAAAGTGGGGCCGAAGCCCCAAAGCAGGGAACAATACATGTGTTCAAATCCAGTAATGAATCCATGTATAGGTTGGTTCACTAGGCCAACGAGATCAGTGTATCCGCACAATGGCGTAAATTAATGGCGAAGTGACGAATTGTATTAAAGGCGGGGTGGATAGCCGAATTCCATGGATAAAGGGAATTTCAGGCACAAAAAAAGCCCCGCAGAGCCTTTTTGGTTAAGCACTATTAGATAGTACTTTCCTGGTGAACACGGATAAATAATTCCGGGTCGTCCACCTTGCTGTAATCCAGTTTGTACTCTTTGCCGTTAAGGGTTTGCACAAACAACAGCGTTTTCTCTTCACCAAAGAAATCACCCAAGGTGATATCGATAAGCTCCATATCCATCATTTTCGCATCGCGCTTATTGTCTGGAACAGGACCATCGTATTGTTTAATGCCTCTGTGCGTCACCAACACGGGCGGGTTATCGTCGCCGTTGATAAGTAAGAGGTCGTACTTTCTCAACTTGTGGATGATGGTGTTTCGACCACTCAGCAGATAGGGTTTTTCTGTCATACTGACTCCGCAACCAATTTGTTCAACATTGTTCTTGTTTTTTTGAAAAGATAACAGAGTTTTTACAGTCACGCGACCGTAAATTGTCAAAAATCAGGCTCTGTGGAGACGCTCTTCGTCCTGCCGTCAGGCCAATACTGATCAGGGCTTGGGTGGTCCATGCCGAGGATTGTTGAGAAAGGCTGGATCGGTCAAGCTATGCAAAAAGGCCAAAAGGTCCTGTTTTTGTGCATCAGTTATCTCAAAACCCTTAACAAACGGGCTTTTCAACGGGCTGTTTATGCCATTACCCCGTCCACCGGCAGCGTAGAAATCGATCACCTCTTCCAGGGTGGCGAGACTGCCGTCATGCATATAGGGCGCACTGACGGCGACATTGCGCAGGCTGGGGGCACGGAAATGGCCCATATCCCGCGATTGTTGGCTGATTTCAATCAGGCCCTGATCCGCTATGGGGAAAGCCCCCTGCCCATCTTCATTGTAGAGCCCGGTATTGTGAAAGGGGCGAAGGTCCAGCTGCTGGCGTTCATGCTTGCTGGACTGCGTGAAGTTAAATCCGCCATGACAGTGATGGCATTCCAGTTGCTCAGAGAAGAACAGTGCCAGCCCTTGTTGGGCAGAGTCGCTAAGTGCGCTGTCATCGCCGCCATAGGCGTAGTGATCAAAGGGGCTGTCGAAAGACAACAAGCTTCGCACAAAGCTCGCCAGGGCTTTGACCACCAATGAAAAACTCACCTCCTCACCGGGGAATGCCTCCTTAAAGAGGGCGTGGTATTGGGGCGTATCCAAACGGGCCAGCACCTCATTTTCATGGCCGCTGATGCCCATCTCCACCGGTTTTTCGCCGAACAGGGGGATCAGTAACTGCTGCTCGATATGGCTAAGGCCAGAATGCGCCCAGGTAAAGCTGCCGTTGTAGGCCACATTGACCAGCGATTGACTGTTGCGTCGGTGTGCCTCTCCCGTGCTGCCAATAGCAGTGACTTTAGGTTCGGCGAAAGCATATTGTTGTTGATGACAATCGGCGCAGGATTGACTGGCATTAGCGGACAAATTGCGGTCGTAGAAAAGATGACGTCCCAGCGTCACTTTTGCCTGTGACATCGGATTATCCTCAGGAACCAAAGGAGCCGGGAAACCCTCAGGCAGTTGCCATTGGTAGGGCTCTGGGGCCTTGGTACAGGCCGCCATTAACAGCAGGAGAAAAGAAGCTGTGAGAAAGCGAAATAGCCTAAACACGGCGAAAGAGGCCTAACGCCATTCGAAAACGGCGCCACCTAAATTCTCAAGCAGCCGGTCACAAGATGTCGTTTCACCGGGATGAAAAGTACAGCTGTTTTGCCGTGCGGGGGTGATACCCGCCATCAACCTGTCTAAATGCAGAACCAGGGTGGATGCTTGTCCTTTGGGACGTTTCAGTGACACCTCAAACAAATTGGGTGACTGGCATGGCTGCTCCGGAGGGCGCACTTTAGAGGCTGAATCACAGCCGGTGCTACCCAAATGAAAGGCCCAGCTGTCGGATACGGATTTGAGTTGCAGGCGCATAAATTTATGGCCTGTCTGCCAGGTCCAAAACATGCTGGACAGATTCAATGGTGAGGGCTGGCTTAAGGGATCTTGATGATTAGTGGTATAAGGCAAACCCAGAGAAAAGCTAAGCTGCTCAACCGCACTTAAATCCAGGCCTGGGTTTAGCTGCAAACGATGATGACCCATTTGCTCGCTGGCGTTGACACATTCGTTCCACTCCATCGAGATCAGGGCCGATTGCTCGGTTTGCCAGTTGTTCACCGCAAAAGGTAAGGGATTATTGTTCTGGTCACGCAAATCGCTGACATAGAATTTGACATGCTCCAGGTACCAGTTCCCGGCCATGGGCAACGCACTACCACAGGGGATGGGTTTACCGCCCATATACAACTCGACCTGCAGTTGGGGCTTTTGCGATAGAAAGCCGCAGCCCGCCAATACCAGTATTCCCCCCCATCCGACACAAAGCCGTACAAGGGATTTTGAGTAGACGCGCAATGCTGCTATGTTTGCCAGAGATTTTATTTTCATCAGCGCTTGGGAAGGCAAAAACGATGAGACAACTAATACCCTGTATCATGCTGGCGGTTACCCTGTTCAGTCAACCCGCCATCGCGCACGCAGAGAAGGGCAAGGACAGGTTTGTCGCCCCTGATGGGAACGATAGCGGAGCCTGTGACAACCGCCTGCGGCCCTGTGCTTCCATAGCCTTTGCAGCCAGGCAGTCCAACAAGGGTGACCGCATTCTGGTTGCAACAGGTAGTTACAATATTGATCAACAAAGTGATCTGTTTTACGTCCTCAGTGAACTGGTACCGGTTCTTGGCGGCTACAGCCGTATCGACTTATTCGCCAGCCAAAACCCTGATACCCATTTAACCTTCCTAAACGGCGTGCCCGAAGACTATGCCAAGCGAGTCAGTGAACAAGGCTTTGTGGCTATCCGCGACCAGCAACATAAAGCAGATGACCAGTTACAAGCCAAGCTGGCAGAGATAGCCGAGCTGAATCAGGCCCATAACCAGACTGCGTGTGTCGACGGCAAGGCCGGCAGTTATAGCTGCGACAAGGTATCGCTGGTCAGCCACATGCCGCTGTCGGCCTTTACCGGCAGCCCCAGCGCCGCCAATGACATTTGGGGCCATGTGGATTTGAATACCGGAATCGAATACGCCCTGATTGGCCTGCGTAACGGCCTGTCCGTGGTTAGTCTGGAAGATCCACAAAACCCATTGGAAATTTCCCATATTGCCGGGCAAAGCACCACCTGGCGCGATGTTAAGGTGTACCAATTCTATGATGAACAAAACCGTGTCTGGCGCGCCTATGCTTATGCCACCGCCGACAGCACCTCGGAAGGCCTGACCATAGTCGATCTTTCAGGCTTACCTGGCCAGGCGACCTTGGTGCAAAAGCAGAAGCTGCATGGTAGTGCCCATAACGTGTATATCAGTAATGTGGATTACAGCCTGAATATTGCCCTGGACGGCGCCACACCTCAGGTACAGATCAGCGGCGCCAATGTGCAGCGAGGCGCCATGCATGGCTTTAGTCTTGGCGATCCAACCCAACTCAAAGAAGCCTATCGGGCCCCCAGCGGCCTGTCCGGAGACTACAGCCATGATGCTTCTTCGGTCCTTATCACCGACGCGCGCAAGGACAGCCAATGTGGCCCTGCGGCCGCCAACGGTTGCACGGTGTTGATGGACTTTAACGAAAGGGAATTTCGCCTGTATGACGGCTCGGCGCTGAATCAGATTACCGAGATTGGCCGAGCCACCTACCCGCAAGCAAGCTATGTGCACTCCGGATGGTGGAGCGAAGATAAGCGCTATGTGCTGGTGCATGATGAACTGGATGAACGTAATCTGAGCCTGAATACCACGGTTCGCATTTTCGATATTTCCGATCTGCGCACACCGCTGTTGGCCGCCACCTGGACCGGCCCCACCGCCGCTATCGATCACAACGGCTTTGTGCGCGGCAATCGCTACTATATGTCTAATTACGAGCGCGGTCTGACCATTCTGGATATTGGCGATCCCTTAAATCCGAAGCAGGCCGGTTTCTTTGATACCTTCCCAAGCTCAGACAACAATGGCTTTTTAGGTGCCTGGGGAGTATATCCCTTCCTGCCAAGCGGCTTGATTCTGGTCAGCGATATTAATAGCGGTCTGTATGTACTGCGTGATGAGACGCCTGCTGATGTGGGACTGGTCTCCTTTACCCAATCCGCCGCAGTTGCTGATGAAGGCGATACCCTGAGCCTGGATATTCAATTAAACCGAAGCACCTCCGGGCAGGTAGATGTGGCCTATGAAACCCTGCCCGGCTCTGCCCAGCAGTCTGACTTTACCCCACAAAGCGGCATGCTGAGTTGGTCGGGCAATGATGCACAAAGCCAAACCTTAACCCTGGCAATAGCCCAGGACACAGCGGATGAAGAGCCCACAGAAAGTTTCTTTGTGCGCCTTTATAACCCCAGCACAGGCGCCAGCCTGACCCACCCCAGCCTGGTAAGAGTGGATATCCCCGGCGCCATACAAAGCGGCAGTGTGCGACTCACCCAAGAGCTGCTGCAGGTAAGGGAAAACCAAGGCCAAGCAGACATTGCAGTGCAACGCATTGGCGGCAGCGAATCGACTATTTCTATTGATTATGAGCTTATCCAGGGCAGCGCCGTGGCGGGAGAAGACTATGAGGCCATGACTGGTACCTTAACCTGGGAGGATGGCGATAACGCGGACAAAACCCTCACCTTAAGAGTGATCAACGACAACAGCCAGGAGCCCCAGGAATTTATGACCCTGAGCCTCACCGCTGTAGGCGATGCACGCCTCGGTACCCCGGCCACCACCCTTATTCAAATACTGGACGATGAATCCAATCAGCCACCCACAGTGGATGCCGGCACCGACCAACAGGTAAATACCCGCGCTGCGGTCAGCCTCAGTGGCAGCGCCACCGATCCTGACGATGAAAGCCTCACCTATTTGTGGCAGCAAACCGGCGGCAGCAGCGTCAGCCTGACCAATAGCCAAACCAGCAGCGCCAGCTTTACTGCGCCAACTCAGGATGCCACCCTCACTTTCAGCCTGATAGTAACAGACAGCTTTGGCGCCAGCGGCACCGACGAAGTAAAAATAACCGTGGTCGCCCCGGCCACTGTCACGCCAACGCCAACACCCACCAATCCAGGCACCAGCTCAGGCGGCGGCGCACCATTGTGGCTGCTAATCGGCGGCGCACTGATGTGTGCTTTAAGGCAAGTAAGGCGTGAAGCGTGAAGAAAAATCCTGTCATTCCCTAATGTTGTAATAGGGAACATCCCCACATGTGGTTAGTGTAAAAAAAAGCGGTCATGCCCGAATGCCGTAATCGGGCATCCTTCCTTAGCCCGTCATTCCCGAATGTAGTAATCGGGAACATGCCCGAAGTAGTAATCGGGCATCCATCCTTATCCTGTCTAATGCTGACTAAAAATCAACCGCTTACATCCCCCACCCCAGCCAAATGGATGACAGCAAAATAAAACTTGCTTATACTGCGCTCCGCTTTGATAGTCGCTCCCCGGCGACAAGTACAAGTCAAAGCGCAACAAATTTCAGAAAATGGCCCTATAGCTCAGTTGGTTAGAGCACCCGACTCATAATCGGTAGGTCCCTGGTTCAAGTCCAGGTGGGGCCACCATTTCACAGACTCTACCGCGATAGTAACCACCAACCTAATTTAGTCTGTGTTACCTCTTTGCCACTTTTTAACAGTACACTTTGTACCTTCTACCCAGATTTAACACCATGACAATGTTGAGCTTTCCAATTAACTCAAGCCAATGAAGATCGCACAATAAAACGCTGCACTGCCGACCCCATCTTTAAGGCCCTCAAGCACCTGTCCAGTTACAAAGGCATTGCGGCCTTAGATAAACCATTTCGCCAGTTCCCGGTTTCCTCTGGCTGGCCCTGCCTGCCTGGGGATCCTTGCGTTTTATCTCGTCCCTGCCCTCGACACTGTCGATAAAATAGGTCTTGGCAGAACAGCCTTCGCTGCACAAGGCGTTGGGCTGCATCACATAATCCGGATATTGCTGGCGTGCCCTCCTTGACCAGTGGCAGTGCCATTTTCGTGAAGGCGCCAATGGGGGCAACGGTAAAGCCTGGCCGTGGCTTTACTTGGTGCGGCTGCAATTGCCTGGAAGCGCATTGCGGCTTAGCGGCCGCTTGGCGCAAAAAAACCGGACTGTCCTGTCTGACAAGCTACGCTGTATAAGGACCACTTGGTCTGTCCATTATCTTGGATGGATTCAAGGTACGAAGTGCAAAGGATAAATCTGACAGGGTGAAATCAGTATGTTTATTGGGCATGGTAGCTATGCGGTGGAGCATGATCAGAGCATCATCGTCTTTGTGGCGCAAGGGGCCTGGAATTTGGAGGCGTCCAAGAGCGCTATCGAGCTTATCTCTCTTTATGTTGACGCGATGTCGGCAACAAACTTTGCCATCATCGCCAACACCCGGCAGGTAGAAGGGATCACGCCGGACAGCTTTAAAGTCTGGCTGTCAGCGGTAAGAAAATGGCTGCATCAGGGCCACACTACCCTGGCCAGGGTCGATGAGCCGCGCTCGGCTTACTATAAAATTTTTCTGTCAAAGTTTGATGAATTCGCCAGAGCACACCAGCAATTTCAGTTGCTGGACTCTATGGATGAAGCATTTTCATGGCTTCATCAGTTGGGCTTTAAGGGCTTTGAGAACGGCCTGCCAGCGCTTAAATTCTTTGATGGATTGGATATCAATAAGGGGCGGGCAACCTCTTTTTCCAACCAACGCCGTTAGCATGTGACAACCATTGCGGGCCAGGATAAGAAACGGCGCAAAACCATTAAGTCCGGCTAGCCGGACGAGAATCTGGAAACGGAGGAAGTGTTGAAACAAGCGAAAGACAACGGCATCTTCACAGAAGAGGAAGCTGATAAGCTCGCTAAAGCGTGCAACGCCGTCGATGACTGCCATACCGGTAGACCACTTCTGTCCAAACGAACTTTCGCCACATGAATGTTAGCTCTGCCAAGCGCTTTGATGATGCCTCGCGCTGTGCCGAAGCGATTGTCCAGCGTGTGGGCAAACGCATTGTCCTTGGCCTGCCGCTGGGGCTTGGCAAGGGCAACCTGTTGGCAAATGCGCTGTATCAGTACGTCAAAGACAGGCCCGAGCTGTCTTTACATATCGTCACGGCCCTGACACTGGAAGCCCCCAGCGCCAACAATCTCCTGGCACAACGTTTTCTGGAACCGCTACTGAAAGAACAGTACGGCGACTATCCGGGCCTGGACTTTGCCCATGACCGGCGCCAGGGAAAATTGCCGCAAAACATACGCGTGAGCGAATTTTTTCTACAGCCCGGTGCGTTCATTGGCGATGCGCGCGCCCAGCAGGATTATGTCAGCAGCAATTACACCCATGTGGTGCGTGATTTACTCGATGCCGGCATCAATGTCGTTATCCAGATGGTAGCGCCCGATTCAAAGGACCAGGCTCGGCTGAGCTTAAGTTGCAACCCTGATATCACTCTCGATCTGTTAGCGGCGCTTAAGCCCGCACAGCGCAAGCAATTTTTGCTGGCCGGCGAAATCAACCCGTCGCTGCCATTTATGCCCCATGACGCGGTGCTGCCTGACGAGCAATTCGATGTGCTGTTAACGGCAAAGCCCTATGCACTATTTCCTGTGCCATTGGCACCGGTTGATGAGGCCCATTACGCCATGGCACTGCATGTGGCGAGTCTGATCAAGGATGGCGGCACCCTGCAAATTGGCATCGGTTCGCTCGGTGATGCCATCAGCCATATGCTGATTCTCCGTCAGCAATTCAACCCTATCTATCAGTCACTACTGTCAAAACTCTTGCCAGAGGCGCAACAATCCCTCAGAAGCATGATACCGGTGCAGCGCCATGCTTTTGCCGAGGGGCTTTACGGTGCCAGTGAAATGGTGGTTGAAGGTTTTTTGCATTTGCATGAGCACGGCGTGCTGCGTCGTAAGGTCTACGATGACAGGGCCTTGCAACAATTGCTCAATGAAAAGCTTATCAGCGAACCGGTTACCCTGGCGGCGCTGGATGCACTGCAAAAAGTGAAGCGGATTAACGAACCGCTGCTGCAAGCCGACTGGCAGTTTTTGCAGCACTACGGATTAGTGGCCCAGAACATCTGCTATGCCGATGGTGATTTGCAGTTTGCCGATGGCAGCCGTTCACCTGCATCACTGCAACACCCCGGCACTCGCCAGAAGCTTGAGCAGCAAGGTCTGGGTCAAACCCTTCGGGGCGGCATCTATCTACATGGCGCATTTTTTCTTGGTTCCGCTCGTTTTTATCAGCAATTACGGGACTTACCGGAAGCAGAGCGCACTGGCATCAACATGACCGGCATTTCGTTTATCAATGAACTGTTCGGCGACACCAGATTAAAAAAGTTACAGCGACGCGACGCCTGTTTTGTTAATTCGGCCATGATGGCGACCCTCAATGGCGCGGTGATTTCTGATGGCCTTGCCAATGGCATTGTCGTCAGTGGCGTCGGTGGTCAATACAATTTCGTTGCCCAGGCCCATGCACTCAAAGGCGCTCGCTCGATCCTTTGCCTGCCGAGCACGCGCCGTCAAAGCGGCGAGATCCTCTCCAATATCGTCTGGCAGTATGAGCATCAGACCATTCCGCGTCATTTGCGCGATATCGTGGTGACGGAATATGGCGCGGCGATTTTGCGTGGCAAAACCGATCGCGATGTCATCGTCGCGATGTTAGCCATTACCGATTCACAATTTCAGCCGGAATTGTTGGCTAAGGCCAAGGCGGCCGGCAAGATTGAGCAGGACTATCAGATCCCACCCGCGTTTCGAAACAATACCGCCGCTTCGCTCAAGCAAAAATTTGCCGATGCCGGCGCCCTTGAGCATCTGCCGTATTACCCGCTCGGTACCACATTCAGCGATGAGGTGGCACTATTGGCATCATCGCTTCAGTACCTCAAAGAGCGTGGTGGTAACCGCCGTATCTTGCTCGCCTTGTTATGGCAGGGTCTGCGGGGAGGGCAGAAATTACGGGATCGTTTTTGCAACCATTTGGCCCGGATGCAGTTACTCGAGTGCAAGAGTTGGTCTGAGCGCATCAACCGCTGGGTGTTGCTTGGCGCGCTGGAGAGCGACCGTGATGTGCGCCGGCCACTACGGGCAAAAGCGCCAACTGATGCCTCGACCAACGAAGGGACCACGCAATGAATGAGTCAGTGAAAATAGAATCCCGATCCGTCAACTAATCGATCAGCACCTTAACTACAATCTTACAAGGATGTGCAATGAATACTCAGAACGAATTGTCGGCCGGCTCAGACAAAAGCAGTTTGATGGAGAAGCTGTCACAGCTTGCGACCCGCTTGTACAACTCCCTGCCAAAACAGGTAAAGCGGTTTATATACGATCTCACCTTTGCTTCACTTCGCCAGAATGACCCCCGGCCGAACAAATTAAAGTGGCTGACACTGTTAGATATCGGAGAATCGCAAAAAAACGGTGGGTACTACACAAATGCCAAAGAGGTAACAGCTGGCTCTGAAAAGGCACCCACAAAGCCAGACGAAATTAGGCGCTTGAAGAAAAATCAGGCGATTTTTCAGTTCCAAGGCGTTTGGGTGGGAGGCCTTAACGGTGCCTTGTTTATGGCCCTGGCAACCTACGGCCTTGCCGATTGGCCCTTGCTCACGCTGTCCGCTGATGTTGATCTGCCTTTTACTATGCAGAAAATACAGCCTTACCTTTTTTGGGTGTGGTGCCTTGGGTATTTCAGCACGTCAATTTACCTCAATACCCGTGATTTACAGTGGCAAGAACTGGGATTCAGCGATCTTCTATGGGATATATTAATTACCTTAGGAGCCGCTTTTGTCCTTATACAATTTGCTTTCGTGCCAATGCCAGACAATAGCATTGCTCTGGCGTTTTCAAGCGATTGGCAAATGAGCCAAAGTCTGTCTCAAGCAGTGCTGCATATGAATCTGTTCTTTGTGGCGGTGGGACTGACCAGTTACTTGTGTTATTCAGTACTGGGCACAGACAACGCTCAGGGTAGCGGGCGATGCAGGATGTACCTGGCTGTTCTGGGGGGATTGGGCTGGGCAAATATCGGCTTGGGATATGCCTCATCTTGGTTTCAGAGTCTGTTATTTGTTTTACATGGCTACTTGTTATACCGCTACATGCAAAAAGGGATCTATGAAGGGACCCCTGCTTCATCAGGTGTGGCAGCACCATAGCTACGAGCGTATCAAGTGGTCCTTGTGCATTGACACGCCGCCCTGCATCAAAGCGTTGTAACCACGGATTTTCAAGGTGTTGGGTTATGTTCCTGGGGTAAGCGCCGGAGGGGCCACCATTTTCATCTCACACATAGGCCCGCTAGCAGCGCCATGCCTTTCGATATCTTGCTGGGTCTCTATTAGCGTCTCATCTCCAGGAAACGTTGTGAGCGCGAGCTCAATAATATTCTTGGCATGCTCTGCACAGTTGATTTTCTGAAGCGCTACAGCGTAATTATTCAGGTAAGCCAGTTGCCCCTTGCCCGCGTTGTAGCCTTTGCCAAACCACTCAACCGCCATTTCTGGTTGCTCGGACAGGTAGTGGTTGGCGATAAGAAAGTAAGGCAGCCATTGGCCAGGCCACTGTTTTGTGGCATTTTCCAAGAAGCCCAGGGCTTCGTTGGTTTTTCCTATAGCTAACATATCATAGGCCGCACTGACGTAGATAAAGGGGTCAAGCACTGGCGAAGTGACAGTTTGGGGGAGCGGCGCCAGCAGCCAGTAGCCGCCCCGCGCCCAGGTTTTCTCAAACAGTGCAAAGGACATGCTATGGTTCGGTGTCAAACCAGTATGCAGGGTGATGGTTTGCTCGTTGAGGTCATAGCCAATCACGACCGCATAATGCCATTGCGGCAACCATGGAATGGAAAGATTCTGAAAAACGATGGTGGGGATGCCGGCGTCTATCAGTGACAGTAATTCGCGTAAATCACTTTGCTTACTGTAGGGCAAAAGACCGAATTGACGGGTTGCCACAACCATTTCCAACTGCAAACTCCCTTCTTTCTCTGGAATAAAGAGTTTTGGCGCTATCTGCTCTGGCGAGACGGGTTTGTGGTGATAGCCAAACACCTCTGCAAGCGTTGTCGGGCCGCAGTAAAAGTCTTGCTGGGGAATAAAAGGTACAGAATCAATACGTATCTGCGATGCAATATCCCCAGGCGGTGAATGCAATAATGCCCGGGTCTGTGGCGGTGTCTGGCATCCGCTTAGCATAAAAAAGCCTGCCAACAGGCAGGCTTTTAAGAACAAAAGCGACTTCACTTGGTACTGATAGGGCGAATAAAGGGATATACGTCGGTAACACCAGCCAAATCAAGAATGGCGATAACAGCCAGAACCGTTAATACCGCACCTACAATGCCACCGGCAGGGGCTTCTTGAAGGTGTGCATTTAACTGATTGATTTCGTGGTCAGTCATGGCATTTATCCGCGCCAATGCGTCTTGTGGTTTGACACCCATGCTGATGAGCTGCGCTTCCACATCTGCGCGTTCAACCATACCGATTAACTGCTGTTTATTAAATTGAGAGATTTGCGCGCTCATTACGGCATCGGATGAAATTGCATCGGCATGTGATTGGCCTACCACACTGACTAACAGCGACAATGAACATAAGATACTTTTAACGGCATACTTCATTTTGTTTCCTAGATCTCATGGTGTAAGTTTTTGTTGTGATTAGTAAAGCAGCTTTTAGGGGCGAACGCGAATGGTAGCCAAGTTAGCGAACATAAGGGAGCGCAAGTTATGGGGAAAGCTCAACGCCTGTCCTTGAGCCTATCGCAACACTGGTTCCCTTTGCTTGTCTGTGCACACACCAGACAAGCAAACCGCTATGACGTTGTCCAACCGCAGCATCATGTGTCGAGAATGACCCTGACCTACAAACCACAGATGCTAAGGTCTACTCGTTGTAAGACGCGGAAGCAGCAGAAGAAGGCGGAGTGGGCAATAAAATCAGTGTCGATACGTCTTCGTTGCCCTCTTTTTTCCAGATTTCGTTTCTTATAACGCGTTTATCTTCGGCCAATTGATAGGAAAATCCGGAGTTATGCGGCATGTCTAATGAGGCGAGGTTACGAACACTTATCATCCTGAATTCTATTGGTACCGGACTCTGCGTTGAGATCCACTGCATGGTCGGCTGGTGATTTGAGGCACAATAATGCGTCGCCACCAAGTGTTCGCCATCCATATGAAATGCTGTCATTTCCTCCCGGTTGTTTGGCATTTGCCAGGTCTCCAGTAACACGGAATCTTTGGCGGTCAACCGATAGGTAACGGTAGTATCTACCAAGCCCTGCACCTTGTATTCTCCGGTCAGTGCCTTCAATCTTTCAAATACAGCTTGGGCTGGTGTCAACGTTTCCTGTGCTACTACCTGCATCGACGTAGTGATGCCGGCCAACAATAGCAGGACAAGGTTTTTCATTACACACTTCCTATGAGGATGTCATCACTCAGATTGGATCAGATGAAAGCCCGTCTGGCGGCCATGCAGATAGCGTACGCCCTGTTTATCAAAATAGGCGTCCTCTTCGAGCATGATACGAATTTCCTTGTTCCAGGCTTGAATAAAGCTCGCTGCATTCAGTTCAATAGAATAAGCCGTGTTCAGATGCAGCGGGTAGTCGCCGCTGCCAGGGACGCCATCCTGGGCGTCCCACATGCCAAGCGTGGTGCCGGCCGCATGGCCATGATAGCCGATAGGATGGCTGTAGATGGCAGGCTTTATCCCTTCTTCAATGGCCATTTGCCGGGACATTTTTAACACCTCATTGCCGGTGCGTCCGGCTTTAAAATTGGCGGTAAAGATATCCTGCAAACGATTGGCGCTGGCCATGGCTTGATATAAATAGTCGGGGGCATCGGTTTCACCGGGGCGCAGCACATAAGCATGCTGTTGCTGATCGGTATTCAGGCGCAGATAAGTAATACCAAAATCCACATGCAGTAAGTCACCAGGCTGGATAACCTGCTCTTCCTTGTTTTTGCTAAAAGCACTCAAATGATCGAACTTTTCGCCACTGGCCCGCTGAATGGAGACAGTGGGATGAAACCAGTTGTCCAATTTCATCGCCTGGGACTGCTCTCTAAGCCACCACACCACATCTTCGGTGGTGGTTTTCCCTGGAGTGATGACTTGATTCGAGAAAGCAGTGGCAATTAACTTATGGCCCATGGCCACTATGCTGGGATACAGGGCCATTTCCTTTTCGCTGCGGGTTTCCAGCCAGGCGATAGCCAATGGCTGCGCTGGCACTAACTTAGCCTGCCATTTACTACCCAGAACTTGTTGCAACTCTTCGTACTCGGTGGCCGTGATGCCATCCGCCAGGGCCACATTAGCGGACTTATTGATGGCAATGCTGGCCGGAGCCCTTTGCTCAATCACCTCTTTTAGCGCCTGCCATTGATCCGGTTGTTTTTCCTTGTCCCAGGCCTTTTTAAAGGCATTGCCCACATCGTAACGAGCGATGGCCAAACGCTCCACCGGCTTTCCCTGACCAGGGTTAAACAGTACCAAAATGGTACGTCTGCGCGCCGACAGCCAAGTCGAAGGCAGCATGGTTTTTAACACCGGATCTTCATTATACTCGCGGGAGATCAGCACCCACATATCAATCCCTTCACGCGTCATCAGCTGAGGCAGCAGGTGGGTTAGCCTGTCTTCGAGGAGTTCATCGACAAGCGCCGCCCTCTCACGCATGGGCAAGGGATGGGCAGTGGCCTGAAAGCCGATGATGAAAAAGGTCAGAATAAGAAGTAATCGCATACGAAAGTCTTGGTGCTGTTATTGTCATTGGCAGACTACCACAAAAAGTACGATGTTCACCTTGAACACAATAAAAATCATAAAGTTACTGCTCAAGTACTAAAGTCGTCTGCTATTAACTGACACCGAATGACTCAGTGCAAGCCAGAAAAAAATAAAGGGGAAGCTAATCTGCCGTCGTTGGGTTGGTGGGAGGTTTCTGCGGCTTAAACAATGTGACATCAGGCGCTGTAGAATGGCGCCGTCTAGAAGACGACGCCATTCACTCATGGGACATAGCTAAGGGTAGATATGCGTTTTAGCCCTTGTTGCCTAATTAACCGCACACCTTGGTCTGCTACACATCAGCATTAACATACGCGCATCCAGCACCGTGATAACGCCGTCACCATCCAGATCTCTGGGATCTTCAGGACCGGTAGCGGGTTGATTTCTGGCATCCAGAATCAAGCCAAGATCGTCGCGGTCTACATCACCGTCGCCGTCTATATCACCCTGCACTCCGGCGGAAACGATAAGATCCATATCACTGCCGGGGGCGACTAGACTACCGCCAGAAGGTGTTTGATTGATCACCACGCCTGTCGGTACAACGGCACTATATTCTGTGGTGACTATACCCACCGCCAATCCCGCGCCCGTAATCGCGGCTTCAGCGTCTGCCTGCAACAGGCCTATCACATCGGGTGTCGAAACCTGAGTGACTCCGATTGAAACCACTAAATCAACCGCACTACCAGCAGTGGCTTGAGCACCGCCTCCAGGGGTTTGACTAATAACATTACCCGCAGGAACAGTGCTGCTGTTTGCGGTGCTTACCGCTCCCACCGTCAACCCCGCGCCCACAATGTTTGCTTCTGCCGTTGCCTGCGGCAAGCCGGTTACATCAGGCACAGTTATTAACAGTGACCCCAAAGAAACAGTCAAATCAACAGGCGTCCCCTCAGCGACAAGACCGCTGGTTGGATTCTGACTGATCACATTACCTGCAGGAACAGAACTGCTGTTTGCGGTGGTAACGGCACCTACTGTCAGTCCCGCATCGACTATGGTCGTTTCAGCAGCCGCTTGCGATAGCCCTGTTACATCAGGAACATTCACTAGCAGGG
Organism: Aliiglaciecola sp. CAU 1673; assembly: GCF_029223185.1. GTDB lineage: Bacteria > Pseudomonadota > Gammaproteobacteria > Enterobacterales > Alteromonadaceae > Bowmanella. The sequence goes on along the minus strand of NZ_JARHUG010000003.1, from coordinate 185,406 downwards.
GACCATCGGAAATCACCAGGTCAACAGGTGAACCTGGTAGCACCGTTCCTCCTGTCGGGTTCTGGCTGATCACATCACCGGCGGGAACAACTGCGCTATTGGCAGTGGAAACCGTGCCGACCGTCAGACCCGCCGCCACGATGGCCGCTTCGGCATCAGCTTGAGACAGGCCCACCACATCTGGCACGGGCACAGGCGTTGGCCCCAATGAAACCGTCAAATCGACGCTGTCACCAGCCTGCGCCTGGCTGCCACTTAGCGGTGTTTGACTGATGACGTCTCCCGCTGGCACCACGGGGTCCTGCGCGGTTGAAACCGTTCCGACCACCAAGCGAGCTGCTGTGATGGCCGTCTCAGCGTCAGCTTGCGGCAAGCCCACCACATCGGGCACCAGCACTTCATCCACAATTTGCACAAAGCGGGTTTCAATGGCATCCGGACTCAATGCATTGGCATCGGTTACCGTCAGTTTGACGATAGCACTGCCGCTATCACCCAGGCCCGGCGTAAAGATCCAGGAAGGATCGGTACTGACAACGACGTTGTCGAGTCGCCATTCGAAGGACAGGGGATCGGCATCCGGATCACTGGCATTAGCCGAGAAACTCAATGGATTGAGGTTACTGGCGGTTGGTGTCAGCGTCGCAGGCACAAAGGACATGATCTGCGGTGGTCCGTTAACTTCAAGCACCTGCAAATCGGCATAGGCAATATCCTCATTACCATCAGTATCGGTGACTAGCAGGCCGATTTTTCCTACCAGCGGCGTATTAAAGACCGGGCTGACATTACTGCCGAAGGCATCATCAAACAGACCGTCCAAGTCCAGATCCCAGGCAAAGGTTAATGCCTGGCCGGTTGGGTCCGAAGAGCCACTGCCGTCAAGATTGAAGGTTTGTCCTTCATCGCCAATATATGGCCCGCCTGGATCGGCGGTGGGATGACCCGACGTCACCAAGGGCGCAAAGTGATCGACCACATCCTGGGCTTGCACACCGAGTTGCTGAACAGCAGGCAAAAAGGTGTCAATGGCGCCAACAATACTGTCTATGCCCCCTCCCCTTGAGTAGGTGCCTGTTGGCGCCGGGAAGGCATTGATGCGGTCAAATAAAAACACAATATCCGCATCGCCAAAACCAGAATCCCTTAAGCTTTGCTCTTCTGCCGGGGTCAGCCCGCTGTTGATAAGCCTGGTGTTCAGCGCCGCAATATCGGCGCCATCATAAACCAGATTGGCCAAGCCTTTGGCTGCCAGCTCGGCTTTGTAATCCATCGCCACTTGTTTGGTGGTGGTCAGCTTATCCGCCAAGATGTCGGCGTACTTTTTCAGTTCCTGCGCTTGCAGGAAAGTGAACAGATCATCATTGGCCGCTTCTGCGCCCTGGAATTTCTCTAAAGTACGGGTTAAAGAGAAGACCAGCGCCTGCTCTTCGGCAATGCTGTTGGCCAGGGCAATACTGACTTGATCCAGCGGATCGGCGGTGGCGGCGTTAAATGGATAGGTTAATGATACCCCGGGATAGAGTGACGCTTGCCCGGCGAGATCCGAGTTAACCGCCCCGATATCGATAGGAATAAATTCCATAAAAAGCGGGTCTGGCGGGTCATTTTCCAGGGTTTTATATTTCGCGGCCTGACCGCCAGCGAGCGCCGCAATAATCTGGCCGCCCTGCTGCAAAACCGCGCCGTTGTAATCTGTCGGCACACCCAATACAGCGCCAGCCACATTGACCCCAACGGAGACCCAATCGCCTGTTGCTGCTGCCCAGGCAATGGCAATCGCCGTGGCATTGTTGGACAGATTGGCCCCCCAATCAGCGGTATTTTGCCAGGCAGCGGCTTGCGCTCCGGCCGCCGCTTTGATGGCGGCTACATCGACCGTTGGTGGCGCTCCACCCGAGGAAAGGACCGCGATAGAATCACGGGCACTACCGCCCTGATTATTAACCACCACAATGTCATAGTTACCCACAGCAAGCGGCGGCAGCCACAGTATCAGGTCGAAGAAACTGCCTGGAAATCCGCCGGTGCTATTACAGCCACCGGCGGTGACGTCGTTGGCATTGGTCGGCGCAGCACCGGGCGGCACCACACAGACCAGGCCGGAGGGGCCAAAGAAAGAGCCGCCTGCCGTCCCCGTTGCGCAAACCGGTTCATTGTCTTGAAACACATTTTTAAAACCCAAGTTGCAGTCACTGGCAAGCACTTGTTGTGCCTGTGCCGTATGCGCTGCACTGAGCAGGAGAAGGAGTAAGGTGAAGGATGTTAGTAGGAGAGAACGTATCGTTCGTATGCTATTCATATGCCGAGCCCTCGTTTCCCGCTGGCTTATGTCAGCGTGCTGAGTCTTTGCTTATGGAAAGGGCTCTCTTATACCTCTTCGTTTATCTCCAAAAATCGGCAAAAAAACACTATTTTTCCGTAAATCTATTTTGCTAGAAAGCCCACAAACCTCTCTATAAACAGTGAATTGATTGAAAATGAAATTGCGATAAATTGAATGCTTCCTTGCACATACTCTTTTTATCCTTGCAGACAGTTCAGAGCACCGGGAAGGGCATGCATTAACTACACCACGGTAATGAGAAGCTAAATACAGACTATAAGTCAGTGACTTAGAAAATGAGGCAGAGTTGAAGCCGATACAGTATGTAAAAAAAGCCGACATTACGCAGGCGCACTGAATACGCCTTGCCCCCATGTCGGCCATATTATGCTGTGCATCAAGACAACGCCTGATGCTGCTGTGGCTCAGTCGTTTCCACCCCGGTTAAATTTCTATTAACCGTCAATGGGCATTGCGTACCGGACAGCGTTATTCTCCGGAGCTGCCTGTGCCTGGCTCGCTTTGGCCACTTGCTCTTTGAATCGCTGGTAATGGATCAGGCCTTGTTCAATCATCTTCGCCGGAAAGGCGTCGGTCATTTGCTCTAATAAGCTGTCTGCACCTTCCTGCTTGCTGTCATTGGCCAGTTTGGCCCAGCCATAAGCCACTTCCAGCAAGGCTTCTTGTTGCTGCTGTTGTTGCTGTTGGGATTGAGAAATAATGACCTTGGCCAGATCCAACTGCGCCGCCGGCAGGCTCAGGTTGGCGGCCTTTTCGAGCTCCCGTCTGGCCTTCTCCCAGTCTTCGGCCATGGCATAGTCGATACCCATACGATAATGCTCCATGGCTTTGGCATCGGTGCGATATTCTGCACGCTGCTTTTGCGGGCCTTTGTTAATGCCGATAAATTGGCTGCCCTGCGCATCACTGAGTTTGTCAGCCTCAGCCAACCAGTATTGGGCCTTCTTTGCATCGGCCTCTGCGCCCAGCCCTTTTTCATAGACTTGGGCCATCGTCAGTGCCGCAGATTTCATTCCCTGACTGGCCACCTCTTCCATCATTACAACAGCCTGCTGTTGCTTTTGCTTGTCCTGCCCGTCCAGCATCAAGGCGGCAAGATTTTCCTTTCCTAACAGGTCTCCCTGTGCGGCAGCACGCTCAAACCACAGTTCGGCTTTGTCATAATCCACACTTCGCCCCAGTCCCAGTTTATACATCAATCCCAATCTGGCTTGTGCACCGGCATGGTTTTGCTCTGCAGCGCGCACCGTCCAATAGTAGGCCTGTTCATAGTCTTTGTAGGTCAGATATCCATTGAAATAGTAAGCCCCCAAGTGGGCCTGAGCGTCAGCATTGTCTCCCCGGGCGGCTACTTTCAGCCACTTCAGTGCTGCCATATCATTTTGGGCAATTCGTTTCCCCTCGAGATTGGCCACATAGAGGTCGATGGCTGCAGGAACAAAGTCATTGTTGGCAGAGATTTCCAGATACTTTATGTAGTCCTCATCCTTGTCACTTAATCTTGCATAATGGTAGATGCCATCGGCCAACTCGGGCAGGTCACGAAACGCAAGGATCATCTCTAAATAGTCTTTGGCTTTCTTTTCATCGACTTCATGGGCTTCCATCCCCAGATATAATTTGCCAAGCAGGTAGGCGCCGAAGGCGACATGCTTATCTTTGGGAAAGCGCTGGGTCAGATGGGTAAACCAATATTCTGCGCGGACCAGATCTTTGGGCACACCGTTAACGCCGTTTAGGTAGGCATAACCCAGGTTAAAAGCCACATCGTTGCTGTCCAGGGCATTGCTTTCAATTTGCTTAAGTTGATTGGCAGACAGCGGCTCCTGAGCAAAGGCAGCGGCACCGAAGAAGACACAGAACAGATAAGTGCAGAGATAGCGAAAAGCACGCATCACACATCCTTGTATTGAATAGAAAAAACGGCCGGCAGTATAACAATTTCTAAGTCGCGGCAACCACTGCTTGTGATTAACGTTTTGTGAGTAAAAGGCTGCGACCGCTTTTAGTCACAGCCCTTCGTGATAAATTGCCTTAGTGACACAGATTGTTGCGCCCCCTATGCTTTAACATGGCGGGGCACAAACAGAATATGGTTCTCCAAATGAATATGCTCCATCAGATCTTCCTTTAGCTCCTGCACACCGGCGTAAAGCGCCCGCCAGCTATTGCACGCTCCCTCTGGCAATATGAAGTGGTGGGCCAGCATAACCATTTTCTCCAGCGCCTGGCCATGCTCCAAATGATCTTCCAACATCACATTGATGGGTCCCTGAGGGTACATACCGTTAATAAGCATAGGAAAGAGGATCTGTTCCTCCTTAAGCATATGGCTCTCCAGCTCATCCAGCATCAGGGTCAGATGCTCTGCCAGTCCGCTGGGACAGTCAGGCGATGCCTGATGGACAGTCTCGACCCGTTGGGCCAGGCGGATAAGCTCGGGCATCTGACGGCGATGCTTATCGTGGAAGCGATCGAGGATATGCTGCACCAAATCGGCAACTGGCTGTTGCGACCAATCCGGTTCCGGTTGCCGGCATTGAGCAAGGTTATCTAGTGCCGTCAGTACAGCTTTTTCATCCACACCCCGGCGCTGCAGGGCCTCTGCCAGGGTTTGCTGGCCGGCACAGCAAAAATCCAGGCCATATTGGTGGAAAACCCGGGTTGCACCGCCTACGTTGATGGCCAGCTCGGCCAGTGACTGATTCAATATCGACATGTTGGACTCCCAAACTGATCTGAAATCTTGTTCTTTATTGGGCAATAAGCAGGTACGGATCTGGCGCTACCAATGCCAATCCATTGAATATATCTAAAGGGTCTTCCTGGCAGTCCCCCTGGCTGCGCAGACTATTTTGCAACACTGAGCGTAGCGTCTCGTCGTTGTGTAAATACAAGGGCAAATCATGATGCCGGTAGTGACAACTGCGTTGATGGGATTGCCCGGTAATCACCAGCCAGCGCAGCAACTCCCTGGACAGACCGGGCACATCGCTTGGTACGCAAAGAAAATGCTCCTGAGGGAAAGTGCAAACCGCTGTATGCAGCCAGGAGAGCAGACCAAATCCCTCGCAGACAGGAGAACTCCCCCCATTCATCGATGGGCTTGCGGCCACCAGTACCTTAGTGGCACCCACGGCCATCAACATTGGCGTCAACGTCTGCCTGCGGATAAGGCAATTATCAACAAGCTGTTCTTTTCTGTCCGGCATAATCAGTGCGACGAAGTTCATAGCCATGCTCCAACAGTACCCTGAGCATTATTTCAACAGCTTGGACACAGCGGCACCATATGCCTAAAGGGAGCCAAGGCCGTCTCCTTTGGGGTATTGCCTGCATCCACTTTGGGGCACAGAATAGGGTTTTCGCTGTTGATCCCGCTTATGCCTAAAAGCCTGACCTTAGACCAAGCTCTTCGCTACAATCGTCAGATATTGCTGCCCGGGTTCGATCTCGACGCCCAGGAAGTGCTGCTAAATGCCGCGGTGCTGCAGATAGGCGTTGGCGGTCTTGGCAATCCTGCCGCTCAATATCTGGTTGGTGCCGGTATCGGTGCACTGACGTTATGTGATGACGACAAAGTGGAATCCTCCAATTTGGCCCGCCAAGTGCTGTTTAGTGAAGCAGATCTGGGACGCGGCAAATGTGAGGCGGCCCTTGACCGGCTGCAATCCTTAAATCACCAGTGCCGCTTAAAAGGCATTCCCAAACGCCTGGACGAGGCAGCGTTGAGCGCACAGATCATGGCCCATGATCTGGTACTGGATTGCAGCGATAACCTGGCCACGCGGCAACTCATTAGCAAGCTGTGTGTCCGTTTTGGCAAGCCGCTGGTCAGCGGCGCGGCCATTCGCTTTGAAGGTCAGCTTTTCAGCTACGCCCCCGGAAAAGACTGTCCATGCTATCAGTGCCTGTCCGCGCTTTTCGGTGAGCAGCAATTAAGTTGTGTTGAAGCCGGCATCCTTGCGCCAGTTGTGGGCATCATTGGCGTGATGCAGGCCTTGGAGGCAGTTAAACTGCTGACCGGCATCGGCCAGGCCAGTCTTGGCCGACTGCAGCTATTTGACGGCCTGCAGGGGCGCTGGCAGGAATTCAAGGTACTCCGCCGGCCCGATTGCCCCATTTGTTCAGTCTGAGCCATCACACAGGGCCTGCCATTGAGCGCTGGCTTGTGCAGAACCATTTTTGGCCTGTATATAGAGGTTAAGCAAGCGAATTTCACGGCACTGGTATTGCTCTTGCGCCAGGCAGGGGATCTCAATCAACCTCAGTCCCGCCTCATGGCCATATTGCTCAAATGCGGCGGCAAATTCCCCCACACTCTGCACCAGGCAGGACTTCCCGCCATAGGCGGCAATCAAATGGTGGACATCGAACGCAGGATCATTGCAGTGATAGATGGGTTCATTGCCACTTTTGCCAAGATGAAAAATATTGTTACGCATATACAGTATGGTGACATCAGTCTGATCTTTTTGAATATGGATAAGCTCGTTGCTTTGAAAGTGCATTCCACCATCGCCGATGATCACCACCAGCCTGTCTTCAAAATGCTGCTCCTTTATCAACTTGGCCGCCTGCCTGGCATAAGGTAGTGCGGTGCCCATGGCGCCATACCAGGGATTGGTCAGCCAACCGCGTCCACTTCGCCCAAGCCGGGTTCTCAGGGCGTAACTGGCAAAATAGCTGTTGCCCACTTCAGGTAAATACAGGCAGGGTCGCGATTGAGCTGCTTGCAACTGATTAAGCACGCTGGCCAGATTATGAAAATCCAGCTTGTCAGCAGCCTTAGTCGGTTGCAAAGCATACTCAACAGCAGGGGCACAGAAGCTTGGCAGCGGCAGGTCCAACAGTAGAGTAAACAGCTCTACCAGATCTAACTCCAGCGCGACCGTACTCTTAAGCACCGTTTTATTGGCGAAACTCTCAATGAAATGGCTGCCGGTGGAGAAAGCCATATTGGTATCCTGTGCATATATACTGCTGGCCACATCCAACACATAATCCATATGCCCTTCAACATAATCGCGGCTGGGATTGTCGCTGAACACGCCATTGTAGGCGCCAAGGCACAAGGGATCGAACTCATCAAATAAACCTTTGGCCAGCCAACTGGTAGCGAAAGGGATCTGACAACGCCGGGCAAACTGCATCAACAAGTCTTTCAACTTCGGGTTGTGCTTGACGCCATCGCCGATAAATAAAAGCGGTTGCCTGGCCTGGTGTAATCGCTTGAGGATCTCCGCAGCAATAACCTGGCTGCCATCGAGGATCTGCATCGGCAGCGGCAACTGGGTCAGGCTAGCCGGCAATTTCAGCGCCTGGGTCAACATAAACACCTGGTCTCTTGGCACTTCAATAAACACCGGTTGTTTATGCATCCAGGCATGCGTAAGCAGTTGGAAAAATTGCTCTGCGGCCATATTGGGCTGCCCAGCGCTGCGCTGTCCCTGCAGGCGGGTAACGCGCATGCCCATCGCAGCGAAAGCCTCCAGGGCATTGTCATATTGCATGCGCCAGGCGTTGCCGGAATGCACCATATGATGGATAGCGGAGTTGCCCGACACTTCTGCCTCGCCGGGCGCGCCAGAGATGAACACCACCGGCAGTCGCTCGGCCATGGCCAACGCAGCAGCGCTAAGGCAAGGTAAACTGCCGACCATATAGGTGGTCAGGCAAAAACCCATGCCTTCTAATTCCGCCTGGGCACAGGCGCTGAACCCCGCATGCATCTCATTGCTGGCGGCACAAAGTTCAAGTTCGTTGCCCAGGGCCTTGATCAAATTGGCGGCAAAGTCTCCGCCCACCCCATACAGGCGTCGGCCCCCAAACCAACGGATTATCTGCGCCATGGCCTGTCCTAATGTAGGCAGATTGCGGCAATAATTGTCCCCCAGGTTCTGTTCGTAATTAAAAGGGATTGGCTGTGGCATCAAAATTTCCTTACTAACAGGCCACAGGCGACTCAGCCCGGCAATAGCGATACCAGGTCAGCGCCATACAGCTTAAGTAAAACAGGGATAAGAGCAAAAAGGCCGAGTTCAGGCTGCTGGTCATCAGCATCATCAGGGCCAGTAACAGGGGCAATAAAAAGCCGGCAAAGGCGGCCATGGCACCCATCAGGATCTGTGCCTGTATGGCTTCCTGCTCGGCGCATGCCTGGACTTTGTTAATGTCAGATGCCTGCAATTCGTGGCAGCGTACTGTCACAAACACTGTGGATACCATCCGAAAGAGCGCACCGTTGCCCAGGCCAGCAGCGGCAAACAAGAGGACAAATAGGGTCATGCACTCCATCAGATGGGCAGGGTCCTGAGTCCAGGGCAGGGCAAAAAAAATCGCCAACGCCGACAGGGACATCATCACAAAGCCCCACAGAGTGATTGGGCCAGCGCCCAGCCGATCCGCCAATACAGCGCCCAGGGGTCTTGCCAGGGCCGCGGCCAAGGGGCAGATAAACACAAAGCGCAACGGATCATAGGCGGGGAAGAGTGTACTTAGCACCAACGGCAAGGCGAATGACAGGCCTAAGATGGATCCAAAGGTGCCCATATACAGACACCCAAGATAAACAACATGCGCATTGTAAAGGCCCCTTCTCTTCAGGTTAAAGACTGCGTTATTTGGATTGCGATCTTGCAGGCCGAACCAAGCCAGTAGCACAGCCAGAATAATAAAAGGCAACCATATCAGTGGTGCGTTTTGCAGCCAAAGAGGCCTCGACCAGCCACTTTCATCCAGCCACCAATGGGGCTGCCCAAACACAAACCAACAACAGCCTGCCGATAGCGCCAGGGGCGTTAAAAGCTGCAAGGCGGCGATGCCGAGATTGCCAAGGCCGGCATTCAAGCTTAAGGCCCAGCTGCGCTGAGAAGGCGGAAAGAAATCAGCCAGATGCAACATGCTTGACGAGAAACTGCCCCCCCCCAAACCACACAACAGCGCCAGAAAGGCCATCAGCCAATAGGGGGTTTGACTGTCGCGAAGCACATAAGCTAAGCCCAGGCAGGGGATGAGCAGCACCCCGGTCGACAGCGCCGTCCAGCACCTGCCGCCAAGCGCTGACAAGCCATAGCCATAAAAAAGTCGGCTCAGCACAGCAGACAACGCCGGTAAGGCCACCAGCAGGAACAGTTGGCTAAGGCTGTAATCAAAGCCCAGCCTGGGCAACTTCACTACCAGCACACTCCAGATAGACCAGACGGCAAAAGCAACGAAGAGATTGGCGATTGAAATCCACAAGCAGCGCATGGCCAAATTGCGGGCATTTTCACCCCATTGTGCTGGGGCATTGCCCTTTTGGACATCTGCTGCAAAGGCCGATATCTCCCCAGCGGCCCGATTTACAAGCCAAGAGGGAGTCTTGCCTGCCATGTGCACATTGCCTCAAACATTAGTACATGGCTGGATCATAGGGCCGTCCCCTTGACGGCACCATACGGCATAATGGGCATGCCAGGACCGCCGGCTACCCCTGTGGGAATACTCCTCTAGGACTGACTATGGGAGTGGTTGCGCATACCGGCGATATTATGCCAATAACCATTACATTGCCCCTCATAGCCGCTGGCGAGCCCGCCCTCTTTGGCTTGGCGGAAACGTTCAAGCCACGCCAGGGTCTCGGTGGACTGAGGGCTAAGACGCACTACATCCACTAATCCAGCCATACTGGACAAATCATTGATCAGGTTGTAGCAGTCTCCAGACTGGGTCTGTATGCCGTTAATATTGAAAACCTTCTGTCCTTCCTGACTTTTCATCAGACGACCCGTTGGATACTTGATACAGCACAGTTCACAGTCATCCTTGGCCCGGTTTTCGGAGCGCGCGGTAAAACAACGGGCAGAATATGCCAGGGGCAGATGCCCGTAGGCAAACACCTCCGCCTCGAAGCGATGACGGATATTCAGGTTTTCGCAACCGCTGAGGACTTTCATCAGCCAGTCTCTGGACAGCTCTACCGGCATCACCCAGCGGCACATCCCGAGGTCGAGCAGGTACTTTATGCTTTGTGCGTTGTAACAGTTGATGGCAGGTCCCACCACAAAAGGTTTGCGCTGCTCGGCCATAAAATGGATAGCCCCCACATCATTGGCCTCTACCAGCAGTTCGCCATTCTCGCACAGACTTTTCAGGGTTTTCACTTCCGATGGTGCCTCCAGTAAGGCCATGGTGGAAAGCACCACCTGTTTGCCGCAGGCTGCTATCTCCCGAGCCAGTGCCAGCCAGTCTCTGCTGCGTAGCTCACGGCGTTTGGAACAAACGGTTTCGCCCAGATAAATGATGTCGGCCTGGCTGGCCATGACCTGATGATAAAAATCCTCCACCTGAGCCTTAGGCCAGAAATAGAGTAGGGGTCCCAGTGAATACTGCATCTTTTTACTGCCATTTCCGGTGATAAGCGCCCAACGAGGTCTGCCTGCCTTCTGACAGGGCCTCCAAGCCCTGTTCCCATTGCCTTTGTACCTGAAATTGCTGCGGCCTTGTCATACAACTGTCGATGGCCTGGCGCCAGATGCGCGTGACCTGCTGAACATAGGCTGGACTGCGCTGGCGGCCTTCAATTTTGACCGCACTGATGCCACAGGCCATCAGCTGTGGCAGCAAGTCCAGAGTGTTAAGACTGGTGGGTTCTTCCATCGCATGATAAGTATTACCTTCCACCTCAAAACGCCCCTTGCACAGGGTGGGATAGCCAGCGTTTTCACCCGCTGCGAAGCGATCGATCAGCACACCAGCCAGACGCGATTCAAGCCCTTTCTGCGTTTCCTGCCAGCGCACATGAGCAGCCGGTGAACAGGCACCGGCGGTATTGGGTGACTCGCCGGTCATATAGGAGGACAGATAACAGCGTCCTTCAGCCATAATACACAAACTGCCAAAGGCAAAAACTTCCAGCTCCACATCGGTCTGTCTTGCCAGCTGTTTGACCTGATGCAGAGACAACACTCTGGGCAGCACCACCCGTTTGACGTTGAATTGATTTTGATAGAAGGCAATGGCCGCACTGTTTGTGGCGCTGGCCTGCACCGACAGGTGCAGTTCCTGCTCGGGATAACGAGCACTGGCATACTGAAGTACCGCCATATCGGCCAGGATCAGCGCATCGGCACCGTTGCCGACGGCCATATCCACCGCATATTGCCATCGGCACCAGCCATCGGGATGAGCGAAGGTGTTGATGGCCACGTGCAACTTACGGCCATGGGTATGCACAAAGTCAGACGCCTCGGCCAGTTTGCGGTCGGTAAAATTTAAACCGGCAAAATGGCGGGCATTGGTGTCATCCTTAAGACCCAGGTAGACCGCATCGGCCCCCTGCTCCACCGCTTTTTTCAATGCAGGCATGTTGCCGGCGGGACAAAGTAGCTCCATTTTTCCTCCTTAGAGGTCAGTGGCTTCAGATCACCGCCACCTGTCTATAGCTTTACTGACAGCCGAGTGTACGCTCAAAGCCAAGAGTTGCTATTGACCAAAATGGGTACCCATTTTGCCAACGGACAATCCCCTGCATCTTTGATGTAGATTAATTTTTGCCAATAGGGGCGACGCTAATCTGCAAACCTACGCCAACCAATGGCCAATCTTTATGAAGAACCTGATTTGTACTATTGCAGAGTCACTGTTTAAGCCAGGCATCGTCCTGTTTTCCAAGCTCCCCCCCCTCTTGCAATGCAGCTTGGCCGAAGGCCTGCTTAACCAGGCATTGAAACAGCCTTTAGCTGAGGGCGAACTGGATTTTATCGGTTGCGCAGTGCTGAAAATCCGAGTCGATGATTTGCATCAGGCCTGGTACTTACGCCTGCATCAGGGACGCTTACGCGTCGCCTTGCAAGGACAGGACAACGCCTGTTTCAGCGGTGAATCACAGAGTTTTCTGCTGCTGGCCAGCCAATCGGTGGATCCGGATACCTTGTTTTTTCAACGGAAACTGATGATAAGCGGGGATACCGAGCTGGCACTGGCGGTGAAAAACCTTCTGGACAGCCTGGAGTTAGAGCAGTTTCCCCCTTTGTTTAGCAAGCCACTGTCATGGTTTGGGCAGTGCAAGCAAGCACAACTCTGAGGACATTTTGATGCAAAGCTTTGTTACCCAATTTTTTACCAGCGATCTTCAGGGCCTGGAATTGCTGTTTATCGCCTATAGAAAAAGCAAACGGCAAGATCTGCTGTTGTCGATAACCTATTTTGAGAAGTTTAAGGCCGGTATTGAGCGGCATTTTGCACAGGTGGAGCAGCTGTTGTTTCCCTTGTTGTATCAGGACGGTCCAGATCGGGACTCTGTCAGCAAAGCCAGACGCGAACACCAGCAAATCCGGCAACAGCTCAGTTGGATAGCCACCCTGCTGGAGCGCGGTGTAGACAGTAGCGAAGACGACCAGGCTCTGGAGTTTATGTTGTCAGATCATCTGGAGAATGATGAATTTACTCTCTACCCCTTATGCGACAAGCGCCTCAGTGAAGACGCCATGGGGCCGCTGCTGCTGGGGTTATATTGATAGTCTCGGAAAGGTCGAGGTGCCGCTTAGCCTGGTAATGGGGCCTCGTTTTTCTGTGCCTGAAGCCCCTCTGTTTGCCCAGTCGCGCCACTTGGGCTCAACCAGCAGACCGGGCTGCTTCAACAAGCGTACTTGTGGTCCCCTGACGATGATAATGGCGCACGCTATGCTCCTTACGGCGTCCCTCACTAAAAGCCGATACCCGCTTTAAATAACCTATCACCCTGGTGCCGTGATCGATGTGGGTTGAGCCACATTGGCTACAGCGCATCAGCGTGCGCTTGTCGATGTGTTCACAACTATTGCAAATGGTGATGCGTACATTGATGCAGAAGTAATTGCAGCCGGTACGGGCGGCAATGTTATACAGATTCAGATAGTTCTGTTCACTCAGGGATTCTGCCAGATTCAGATGCAAGGCCGAGCCGCCATCCAGATAGCGGGTCATCTGCTCGCCATGCAGAATAAACTTGTCCAGGTGGTTAAGGCTGTCGTCTTCGACCACATAGAAATAGCTGTTGTAGCAATCTCTGGGCACCTGATAACCGTCTTTGCGATCCCATCTGGCGTTTTTGATCCCCAGATTCTCGGCTGGCACAAACTCGGTGTTAAACAAATAGCCGCTGTGCTCACTGGCCCGCCGATTGGCATCAAAGATAATCTTCAACTGACTGTCCACAAAGGATTGATATTGCAAGTTGACGCCAGGCTGTATGCCTAAATACTCGGCGGCTTCCACCAGTCCATTGATACCGATAGTCAGAAATTGTTTATTCAAACTGATAAAGCCGGCGTCGTAAACCGGCAACAGGCCGTTTTGCTGATGCTCTTCCATTAGCTTCCGGTAAGCTATCTGGTATTGCTGGATCTTCTGTACTTCCTGTGCCAAATCCCGCCCATCCTGAACCAGGCGGTTCATATTGATGGTAATCACGTTGATGGAACCGGTCGCCACGCCACCTGCACCCAGGCTGTAGGAAAAAGTGTTATCGGTTATTTCATTTCGCAAACGACAGCATGACGCCAGTGAATCGGCACTGGCTGATTGGTAAATAAAGAAAGAGCCGCCCTCGCTCATGTTTTTGGCACAGAGTGCCGCAAAGGTCTTGTCTTTGACCATACCATCCTCGGTCAGCATCGCGGCCGTCACCACGGGAAAGGTCAGTACCGCCTTGTTGCGCTCCCGATTGAACCAATCCAGGAAAAAAGCCTGTAAGGTGCTGACCGAAGGCCAGCTGGGCACCGTCATATCAGGAAATACAAACTGACCGAACATGGCATCGAAGTAAAATTGGTCATACAGCGAAATATTCCAGAACACGCTCTGATAGCCCCTGGCTGCCGCTGGTTGGTTAAGGGCATACACCACATGTTGCAGATGATTCTCAATGGCCTTGGGGTGGGTGTTGAGATAATCATCGCCATAGTCCCGCCGGGCGAAATAATCAAAGTAAGTGAGGAATTCGACTGTGGCCACCGCGCCCGCAAACTGGGCGCTGATGGCAAACACCAGGTTAACGAAGCTGCCGCAAAAGGACTCCAGGTGCTTGGGTGCCTTGGATTCGCCACCAAGTTGGGTCAGTCCGTGCAGTAAAAAAGGATACATGGTAATGGAGGTACAGTAGGGTTTAAGACTGGTTTCATCGTGCACATAGATCTCGTGGGCCTCAATTTGCCTGGCATATTCCTTGGCCAGTTCCTGGCCGTATAACTCGGTAATCTTGGCTTGCACCTGTGCGCGATTGATCTGGATAAAAAAGTCTTTCATTAACTCCGCTTCCAAGGTGGCGATATTCTTGAAAGTGACATTGGCATTGGCATCCATCTGCGAGCCGTCTGCGGCGTTTTGTGCCAGCTGATAGTCGCGGATAAAGTCCAGCTTGCCTTGTAGTTGTTGGTTATCAAGCTGCTGCATGGTTATTCTCCCTAAAACGAAAGTTAAGTAGATTGCCGGTGGCCAGGGCCACAAAACGTTGGTTAGTGACAGTACTTTGCAGACCGCCGAGGTGAGCCTGCCAGGCACCGGTTTTCAGGTAATCAAGGCGACGCAGTAGGCGCTGTGGCACCCTCTCCAGGCCGGTATAGAGGCAGGTTTTGAGGTCCAGTCCCTTGGCAAGGTCGAGTTTGGCTTCCAGCGCTTCGAGATGCCACTCGCCACCAAAAAACAATACACAGGTGATCAGGTGGCGATAACGCTGTAAATAATGGCCAAAGCGTTCGTCACTCAATGGCTGACCTGCTTGGGGATCCCAACTGTCCTGGCTATGACAACCTGGGCAGCGAAGCGGACAGCCAAAGATAGTAAAGGCCAGGGACACCTCGTCGGGCACCTCCTGGAAACAGACCTGCGGGGGGAAGCTATTGAAGGGCTTACTACGCATATGTTGTGCCTTAAATCATTTTTAAACCCAATATATTGTGTTTAACCTTAAAGAAGCACGCGCAGAAGAATTTGATCCAGATCAATAACAGCCAACATCTGCTTGGCACAGAAATACGCGTCCCCTGGCAGACCGCTACGCACGGGTGCTGCAGCTTTTCTACCCAAGAAGGGGTAGGATCAATGACCCTAATGTCCCCGGATAGCTGCGGCTGATGGCGGTAGACTAAGGCTTTTCCACGGTCAGGAGCCTCTATGCATATTCACTCATATACGGATTTAATCCGCGCCGCCTTGCAACAAGATCAACCACAACGGCTGCTTTTCGTATTCGCTAAGGCCGAGTTACCCTCAGGCCATACAGATAAACAAAAGCAGGGCTTCGAACAGGGCAATGGTGGCGCGTTGGCACCGGTGCTATGTGTGGATAAGCTCCCTCAGGAAGCAGCAGACTTCTGCACACTGGTGGAAGAGTCCCGCCATACAGGTCAGGACTGGGACATTGTCTTTGTCAGCGCCATGCAAGGAAGGGCGGGTATTGCACCTAATAGCGATGAGGCGGTACATCCCCTGCACATGATGATGAATAAGATCCAGAGCGGCATGATTGGCGATTTTCTGACCTTTACCCGCGAAGGAGAGTTGGTGGCACTGGCACCTGGCTAATGTCTATGACCAATGCGGCGATGTCCATCACACTCAAGGGTTTTACTAACTATATACAGCCGCCACAACTGGCGCAGCGCCAGTCAGCGGCATTGACCGCCTGATAAAACCAGCGCAGGTGTGATTCATCAAGGGGAATGCCATGAGTCTCAAAGAGCGGTAACATCCACTCTAGATTCTCCACTATCCAATCATCTTCTTCGGTGCCCTCCAGGTAGGCGTCATCGTCGGGGAACAAAAAACTGAAGTTGCCAAAGGTATCCATGTCATTTTCGGCCTGTTTATCCGGCAGTACCAGCACCGCCCCCCGGTAGTGGATAATCCAGTGACCCAGGCACAGGGTATGGCCCTTCGCCGACCATCTGGCAGAGAAGGGATTGTCAGTGTCTGTCACGTCTCTCTCCTCACGCTCACTGCATCAAAGGCGAGCCATCCAGGCCAAAGTCAAACCCCTGGATATCGGCCCCGGCCAGCAATGTCCTGATATATTGTGCCTGATGCTTGCGCCTCACTTTAGTATCCAGATACTGGCGGATATCGGCTTTAACCTGCTCATACGGCAAGGGATGACCTTCTACCCGCCTTACGATGTCCACCAAATGAAAGCCGTAGCGGGATTCAACCGGCGTGGCCATCAGCCCATGGGGGGAAGCGAAAATCTGGCGTTCAAATTCGGGCACCGTCTGACCCTTACTGATTTGCCCCAGATTACCGCCGAGCTTAGCCGATGAGCAGGCGGAATAGCGAGCAGCGAGCTCGGCAAACACGCTTGGTGCCTGGCGCAGTTGGGAGAGCAGAATGTCGGCCTGATCTCGGGCTTGCTGGCGCTCCTGTGGTGAGTCCGCTGGCGCGGCCAGTAATATATGCCGTACTTCTAAGAGCGGTGCGGTAGAGAATTTTTGTTTGTTGGCCTCAAAAAAGTGCCGGCATTCCTGCTCGGTCGCTTTGGGTGCCTCTGATTCTTTGGCCATCAGGGCTTCCAACAGGGCTTGCTCCTGGATGGCATCAAGCCCTTCTTGTGCTGACTTTATTCCCAGCGCCACGGCGCGTTGACGCACCACTTCATTGATAATCAGGGCTTGAGCCGATTTGACCATGGCCTCTCGGCGGCTGGTAGCGGGATGATACTGCATCTCTGCGCTAATGGCGTCGGCCTGAATGGGCCAGCCGTTCACGCTGATCGTTGGAATGTCGGTAAGCATAGTAAGCCTCGATAATCACTGTAGAGAGCGGGCACATCCTTATGCCCCATGACAAACTGTTTAGCCTTTTTGCCTGACCACCTGGTAGCTACGGCGCATATATTTGACCGGCACGCTCCAGATATGCACCAGGCGACTGAAGGGAAAGAGCAGAAATAGCGTCATACCCAAAAACACATGCAGCTTGTATATCATGCCCACCTCGGCAATCGCGCTGGAGGCTTCCACTGCCTGGAAGGTCACGGTGTACTGGGCCCAAGCCATCAGTTTGAGCATCTCAGAGCCATCCAAATGTCCCAGTGAGAAGGGAATGCTAAGCAGGCCCAAAATCAGCTGCACATAGAGCAACATCAGTATGACAATATCCATCCTGGTGCTGGTGGCGCGCACCCTGGGGTTGGTCAGGCGTCGCTTGAGCAATATGGTCATGCCATACAGGCAAATAAGACCGAAAAAGCCACCGGCGGCCATGGCAATCACCTGTTTGGTGGAGGCCGTAACACCCAACACATCCCACACCTGATGGGGGGTGAGAAGGCCAACAAAATGGCCCGCCAGGATAGCCAAAATACCGATATGAAAGGCGAAACTGCCTTTTCTTAATTGCTTGCTTTCCAGCATCTGACTGGAGCCGGTTTTCCAGGAATAAGGCTCCCGGTCGTAGCGAATCAGACTGCCCAATACGAATACCGCCAGGGCGATATAGGGATATACCCCGAACAACAAGTGATTGAAATAGGACATCATAGGCTCCTTATTGCTGCCTGTGGCCGCGACGCGGCGTCGATAAACTCAATTGGCAGATCCTGATCACGGCGCTGACCTTCGCTTGGCCTGTTGGCCGCACTGGGACAGCCGCCGTTAATGGCATCGCCGCCAAAGATCACCGCCTCTTCCTCCCAGACCTTATCCAGGGCCTTAGGCGTATTGTCGGCTTTTTCTGTTGCCACCTGCTGTGCCAACTCGCCAAGATCCAGCTCGGCTTGGCTTAACGCCAGCAGCGCGTGAAACAGCGCGCCGTAGTTGGACTGGCGCTTGTCCAGGCGCACGGCAAGCAATCCCAGCACCGGGGCGATATCCCTCAGCCACCCCGAGGCTTCATTGCCCTGGGTGGCGGCAAATTCCAGAAACAGCGGCAGATAGTCGGGCAGCTCATGGGCGGCGATGGCCAGCCCCGCCGCCTGATATTGGCGCTGCAGCTCGACCATGGCCTGGCCCCGGTCGCGGGACTCGCCATGGATATGCTCGTAAATCAACAGGGACAAGGAACGGCCGCGCTCAAACAGGCCATCGTATTCTTCCTGCCAGTCTAAGAGCTCGCCGCTTAAGCGCTTTTGGGCAAAGGCCAGTAAGGCCTGACCTTCAGCATCCGGCAGCGGTGCGTCCTTAATAAGGGCGAGGATAACCTCGCCGTTTTCCATCAACTCATCCCTTGGATAGTCCAATAGCCGGGCAATTAATGAAATGATCTGCATGCTCTTACTCCTGCACTTCCACCGGGATCACCTGGCGCACGGTCTGGCTCTTGCCACCGAACAGGTTAACTCCGGAGTTGCTGCTGCATCCGTTACCAAAGGTAAAGCCGCAGCCGCTTTTCATGTCATAAGCTTTTTCGGCGTAAGCGGTATGGCTGGTGGGGATCACAAACCTGTCCTCGTAGTTGGCCAGGGCCATATAGCGGTACATCTCTTCAACCTGCCAGTCTTCCAGGCCAACCTGATTGAGCACCGCCTGATCCACCACGCCATCCACCTGCTGGGCGCGTTTAAAGGCGCGCATGGCCAGCATCCGCTCCAAAGCGCGGATCACCGGTTTCTCTTCACCGGCGGTTAAGAGGTTCGCCAGGTATTTAACCGGAATGCGCAATGACTTAAGGTCCGGAATAATGCCATTCTGACCAAGATGTCCTGCTTCGATGGCGCTTTGGATGGGCGACAGCGGCGGTACATACCAGACCATGGGCAGGGTACGGTATTCGGGGTGCAGCGGCAGGGCCACCTTCCACTCCATGGCCATCTTATACACCGGCGATTGCTGCGCTGCGTCCAGCCAGGCCTGGGGAATGCCTTCCTGCCTGGCCGCTTCCATCACCTGAGGATTGAAGGGGTCGAGGAAGATATCGCACTGGGCCTGGTACAGGTCTTTGTCGTTGGGAACGGCAGCGGCATCGGCAATCTTGTCGGCGTCATACAGCATCACGCCTAAGTAGCGGATACGGCCCACACAAGTCTCGGAACACACCGTGGGCTGGCCCACTTCGATTCTGGGGTAGCAGAAGATGCACTTCTCGGATTTTCCGGTCTTCCAGTTGTAGTAAATCTTCTTGTAGGGGCAGCCGGAGACGCACATGCGCCAGCCGCGGCACTTATCCTGGTCAATCAATACAATGCCGTCTTCCTCACGCTTATAGATGGCGCCACTTGGGCAGGACGCCACACAAGCCGGGTTAAGGCAGTGCTCACACAGGCGAGGCAGGTACATCATAAAGGTGTTTTCGAACTGGCCGTAAATATCCGCCTGGATCTGGTCGAAGTTCTTGTCCTTACGGCGTTTGGAGAACTCGGTGCCGAGGATCTCCTCCCAGTTAGGACCCCAGTGGATCTTCTCCATACGCTCACCGGTGATCAGTGAGCGGGGACGGGCCACCGGCTGGTGCTTGCTCTCCCCTGCCCTGTGCAGATGCTGGTAATCGAAATCGAAGGGCTCGTAATAGTCATCAATTTCAGGAAGATCCGGGTTAGCGAAGATATTGGCCAGAATACGGCGCTTGCCGCCCTGCTTGGGCTCCAGCTTACCGTTGGCCCGGCGGACCCAGCCGCCGTTCCATTTATCCTGGTTCTCCCATTCTTTGGGATAGCCGATACCCGGCTTGGTCTCCACGTTGTTAAACCAGGCATATTCCATGCCCTCCCGGGAGGTCCAGACGTTTTTACAGGTAACCGAACAGGTGTGACAGCCGATGCACTTGTCCAGGTTCAGCACCATGCCTATTTGCGCTCTTACCTTCATGTTACTTCTCCAATTCATTCAGCTTGTCATCAAGGACGTCATTGCTGTCTTCATCCAGCCAGTCCACCTTGCTCATCTTACGCACGATAACAAACTCATCACGGTTACAGCCCACGGTGCCGTAGTAGTTAAAGCCGTAGGCCTGCTGGGCATAGCCGCCAATCATATGGGTGGGCTTGAGCACCGCACGGGTCACAGAGTTGTGAATGCCGCCGCGGGTACCGGTGGTTTCGGCGCCGGGCACGTTCACAATGCGCTCCTGGGCGTGGTACATCATGCTCATGCCCTCAGGCACCCGCTGGGAGACCACCGCACGGGCCGCGATGGCGCCGTTGATGTTAAAGATCTCTATCCAGTCGTTGTCCTCGATACCGGCCTCTTTGGCATCCACCTCCGACAGCCACACAATGGGGCCGCCGCGGGACAAGGTCAGCATCAGCAGGTTGTCCGAGTAGGTACTGTGAATGCCCCATTTCTGGTGCGGAGTGATCCAGTTAAGCACCACTTCCTTATTGCCGTTGCCACGCTTGTTTAGAAGCGGCCTGATGGTCTTTAAGTTCACCGGCGGCTTGTACAGGCACTGCATCTCACCAAAGTCGCGCATCCACTCGTGATCCTGATAGAACTGCTGACGCCCGGTGACGGTACGCCAGGGAATGAGCTCATGCACATTGGTATAACCGGCGTTATAGGACACATGCTCATCCTCAAGGCCGGACCAGGTGGGTGAGCTGATGATCTTGCGCGGCTGGGCCACAACATCCCGGAAGCGAATCTTCTCTTCTTCCTTGGGCAGGGCCAGATGCGTGTGATCCAAACCGGTGATATCGCTAAGGGCTTTCCAGGCCTTAACCGCCACCTGGCCGTTGGTCTCCGGCGCCAGGGACAGGATCACCTCCGCTGCATCGATGGCCGATTCAATCTTCGGCCGCCCCTGGTTGACCCCGGGTTTGATATGGCGCTGGTTTAGATCCCCTAAGAAATCCACTTCCTTCTGGGTATTCCAGCTGATGCCCTTACCGCCGTTACCCAGCTTGTCCATTAACGGGCCCAAGGAAGTAAAGCGGGCGTAGGTATTGGGGTAGTCGCGCTCTACCACCATCATATTAGGGGCGGTCTTACCCGGTATCAGGTCGCATTCGCCCTTCCACCAGGCTTTTACGCCAAAGGGCTGGGCCAGTTCGCCGGGGCTGTCGTGCTGCATGGGCTGGGTGACCAGATCCTGCTCCACCCCAAGGTGTCCCTCGGCCAGTTGCGAGAAGGACTTGGCGATGCCTTTGAAGATGTCCCAGTCGCTACGGGACTCCCATACCGGATCCACCGCCTTGGACAGTGGATGGATAAAGGGGTGCATATCCGAGGTATTGAGATCGTCTTTTTCGTACCAGGTGGCCGTAGGTAGCACGATGTCCGAATACAGACAGGTAGTGGACATCCTAAAGTCCAATGTTACAAACAAGTCCACCTTGCCCTCGGGGGCCTGGTCTCGCCAGGTCACATCCTGGGGCTTCTCGCCGCCCTCTTCGCCTAAGTCCTTGCCCATCAGGCCATGCTTGGTGCCAAGCAAATGGCGCAGCATATATTCATGGCCCTTGCCGGAGGAACCTAACAGGTTGGAGCGCCATACAAACATATTGCGTGGGAAGTTTTGCGGGTTATCCGGATCCTGGCAGGCAAATGTTAAATCACCGGATTTCAGTTGCTTAACCGCATAATCCTTAGGATCCATGCCCGCGGCCTTGGCGTCTTTACACAGCTGTAGCGGGTTTATGCCCAACTGCGGCGCAGAAGGCAGCCAGCCCATGCGCTCGGCGCGGGTGTTATAGTCGATAATGGAGGCGTCCCACTTCTCTTTGTTGGCCAGGGGCGAAATCACTTCCTGCATATGCAGTTTCTCGTAACGCCACTGATCCGAGTGGTTGTAGAAGAAAGAGGTGCCGTTCATATGACGGGGCGGACGCACCCAGTCCAGGGCAAAAGCCAGCGGGGTCCAGCCGGTCTGCGGACGCAGTTTCTCCTGACCCACATAATGGGCCCAGCCACCGCCGCTTTGACCCACCGCGCCACACAGGATCAGCATATTGATCAGGCCACGGTAATTCATGTCCATGTTGTACCAGTGGTTCATACCGGCACCGACGATGATCATGGAGCGGCCTTTAGTTTTGGCCGCATTGTCGGCAAACTCCCGCGCCACTTTGATCACGTGCTCGGGCTTAACCCCGGTGATGGCCTCCTGCCAGGCAGGGGTATAGGGCAAGTCTTGATCAAAGGACTTAGCACAGTTGGGATCCTTGTATCCGTTCTCCACGCCGTAATGGGCCAGGGTCAGGTCGAATACGGTGGCCACCTTGATGCTGCTGCCGTCGGCCAGTTGCACATTGCGTACCGGTACCTTACGGGGGATCACCTCGTCATGACTGGTATGCTGGAAGTAGCCGTATTCGTGCTCACGACCGCCAAAATAGGGGAAGTGCACTGTGGCCAGTTCATCATGCTGGTCCTTAAGACTCAGGCGCAAATTGACTTCATCACCGCTTTGGCCGTCAGTCTGGGTCAGGTTCCACTTGCCTTTGCCTTCCTTGATACCGGGCTCCCCCCAGCGGTAACCTATGCTGCCTGTGGGAGAAACCAGACGCTCGTCGTTCTGGTTGATGCCGATGGTCTTCCACTCGGGATTATTTTCCTGGCCGAGGTTATCGACCAAATCCGAGGCGCGCAGGAAGCGGCCCTGCACCAACTTGCCATCCTGCTCCTCTAATGTGACCAGCATGGGCATATCGGTGTAGCGGCGCACGTAGTCCATAAAGTACGGCACCTGTTTGTCCACATAGAATTCTTTTAAGATCACATGGCTAAAGGCCATGGCCAGGGCGGCGTCGGTGCCTTGCTTGGGCGCCAGCCACTGGTCGGTCAGCTTGGCCACCTCGGAATAATCGGGGGTAATGGCCACCACCTTGGTCCCCTTGTAACGCACTTCGGTCAGGAAGTGGGCGTCTGGGGTACGGGTCTGGGGTACATTGGAGCCCCAGCAGATAATGTAGTTACTGTTATACCAGTCGGCAGACTCGGGCACGTCGGTCTGCTCGCCCCATACCTGAGGGGAGGACGGTGGCAGGTCGCAATACCAGTCGTAAAAGCTCAGGCAGTTACCGCCGATCAGGGACAAATAACGGGCGCCGGCCGCATAGGAGACCATAGACATGGCCGGAATCGGCGAAAAGCCGGTAACCCGATCCGGGCCATAATTCTTGGTGGTATAGACGTTGGCGGCGGCGATGATCTCATTCACCTCATCCCAGCGGGCACGCACAAAGCCGCCCATGCCGCGTTGCTGCTTGTATTCTTTGGCCTTGACGGGATCCTCGACGATGCTGGCCCAGGCCAGTACCGGATCCTTGTGCTGCAGCTTGGCCTGACGATACAGCTTGACCAGACGTTTACGAATCTTGGGGTACTTTAAACGGTTGGCGCTGTAAATATACCAGGAATAGCTGGCGCCCCGTGGGCAACCGCGGGGCTCGTGGTTGGGCAAGTCCGGCCTGGTACGGGGATAATCGGTCTGCTGGGTTTCCCAGGTGACCAGGCCGTCTTTCACATATATCTTCCAGCTGCATGAGCCGGTACAGTTGACCCCATGGGTGGAGCGCACGATCTTGTCATGCTGCCAGCGACGGCGGTAACCGTCTTCCCAACTGCGGTTTTCGTCCGTGGTCACGCCGTGACCCTGAGCGAAATCCCCCTTGATGCGCTTAAAATATTGCAGTCTGTCCAGAAATTGGCTCATGCCGCACTCCTAATGTCGATGTTCTACTGGTCTGGGTGCCCATGCTGGCACTTGCTAAGGGCAGTAAACTTGATCTCTATCAAGGCGACAATGCAGGCAAATCAGGCATGCTGGGGCGCTCTACCCCCAAATAGGTAGCTGAAAAAAAAGGCCAAACTCAGTAAGATTGCGGCCTGGCACCAGAGGTCGCGCGACGCTACTGTGCATAAAGTTGGCGGACAGGCTCTTAGGGGTACTCCCATCGCGCTCGGCAAAACAGGCAGCAGGCAGCATGTTCAGCAGATTTAATCGCTCCATCGTTTTTCGCATCGGCCTGATGATGTTTGCCATCAGCTTGCTCGCCGTGGTCAGCATGACCAGCGCCCTGTTTATCAGCGACCGGGCAGAATCCGATGCCTACGCCATCAACCTGTCAGGCTCATTGCGAATGCTCAGCTACCAGATGGTCAATACCTTGCAGCGGACGGATATCCCAGATAGCGACAAAAGGCAGTTGCTTGAGTCTCTGATGCTGGAGTTCGAAAAAAAACTCAATTTGCCCCTGATTCGCCGCACCACGGCGGATCATCCGGGCTCTGAAGCCCATGGCCTTTACCAAACCGTGCTGGACAACTGGCAACAGCAGATAAAACCCGTTATCTGGCAAGGCCTGACGGCAAGCGGTAATGTCGCGGCGCTACAGACACAGATTGATCGCCAGGTACGAGATGTGGATACCTTGGTACGTTATTATCAGCGCCATGCTGAAGACAATGTGGCGGCCATTCGCCTGATTATTAGCATCGCTTTATTGCTTACGGCTGTCCTCACCATAGTGGCGTTGTTTACCGTCAATCAACATATTAAACAGCCTCTGGCTCAGTTGACCCAAATTGCCCTGCAGATTGGCCGGGGGGATTTTACCGGCCGCGCCGATGAAGGGGGCAAGGACGAACTGGCCCTGCTCGGTCACACCCTGAATCGAATGTCCGATGCCCTGAGTAAATCCCATGCCCATATGGAACAAAAGGTCAGAGAGAAAACCGCCAAGTTGAATCAGTCCAACCAGTCCATTGAGCTTTTGTACAACATCAGCAAGAGCCTGCAGGACACGGATAGTGGTCCTCAGGACTTTGAGCCCATGTTACAGAGCCTGGCTCATATCACCGGTATCCGCGATTTGGATCTTTGTGTGATGACTGCCTCCGGCAATAAGCCCTATGAGCATCTGATGACCTGCGATAAGGTGCTGCCAAGTCAATGTCTTGAGACTGATTGTTCGGGTTGTGTAGATGGCGATACCAGACAGGGTAATAAACTGAGTTTTCCCCTGACCCGTGGCGACCTGAATTTCGGAGTACTGACCTGCCAGCTTGCTCCGGGTCAACCGCTTTTGGAATGGCAACAACGCTTATTCAATTCAGTTGCCGAACAGATTGCCGTCAGTTTGAGCCTGCGAGAGCAGCAGGAACAAAGTCGGCGTCTGGCGCTGATGCATGAGCGCACCGTTATCGCCAGAGAGCTTCACGACAGCTTGGCCCAGGCACTTTCCTATTTAAAAATTCAGGTCGCTCGCCTGCAAAAACTGCTGGATAACAGTGAGCAGGAAGCCAAAGTAGCGCCAATTATCGATGAGCTGAAAACGGGATTGAACTCTGCATACCGGGAACTGCGCGAGCTGTTAACTACCTTTCGCCTTAAGATGGACGGTCAGGGTCTGCATAGCGCCATGCAAAGCAGTTTAAATCAATTGCAGTCGCGCACCGAGCAGATGCGCTTCCACTTGGAGTTTAAGGTGGAAAACCTGCCCTTTTCCCCCAATGAGGAAATACATCTGTTACAGATCACCCGGGAAGCGGCACAAAATGCGCTCCATCATTCCCAGGCTAATAGCGTAACAGTGCGTCTGGCGCCGGATCTTCAACATCCACAGCGCCTGCAACTGAGTATCCGTGACAATGGCATTGGCATCGGTAAGGATCCCGGCAAGCTGAATCATTATGGCCTGGCCATTATGCAAGAACGCAGCCGTAACCTCGGCGGAGCACTGAAAGTCACGCCTCATCCCGAGGGGGGCACCCTGGTCAGCTTTGACTTTGAGCCGGAATACTATCGTCAACGGAAGATAGCGGTCTGATCTTTCATTCGAGTACCCATTTGGAGGTACTCCCTATCTCCATGGGGCAGTTGGAATACCCAGCGCCAGCCGTTACATTAAGCCAACCCTCTGAATTTTATCAATGTCAGGAGTAGGCCATGTCCTCACTTACCCCAGCCACTATTATGATGGTGGATGACCATCCCCTGTTACGAAAAGGACTGACCCAGCTAATCGAGCTGGAGGATGAACTGCAGGTGATTGGCGAAGCCAGTAACGGCCAGGATGCTGTGGCCATGGCTGTGGAGCTGGAACCGGACTTGATTACCCTGGATCTCAATATGCAGGGTATGGACGGCCTGCAGACCTTGAAGAGTCTGCGCGATCAGGGGGTGGAAGCCCGCATCATCATGCTCACCGTATCCGACAATGATGAAGACGTGGTTGAAGCCATCCGCTTGGGTGCTGACGGCTACCTGCTGAAAGACATGGAGCCCGAGGATATTATCCAGAAGCTAAAGCAAGCCGCGCTGGGGAAGATGGTAATGAGTCCCCAACTGGCGGAAATTCTGGTCACCGCCTTGCGTCGCCCCCAACGCCAAACCAATCGCGCTCTGGCCAGCCTGACCAGCCGCGAATTGGATATTCTCAAACTTATCGCCAAGGGCATGAGCAATAAGCTAATCGCCCGTGAGTTGGATATCTCCGACGGCACGGTCAAGGTGCATGTTAAGCATCTGCTTAAAAAGCTGGATCTGCGCTCCAGGGTGGAAGCCGCGGTGTGGATGGTCAATCAACAGGCTAAGATCGATGACTAGCAGCGATTGCGTTGGTAAGAAGTCACATGGCGGTCTGCAGCCCATTGAACAGGCACTGAGTACCTTGTTGGAAACCTTGCAGCCCGTTAACGCCCGTCAGTTGCAGCCCTTGGAGATAGCTTGCAATAGGGTACTGGCGGAACCTGTTGTTTCCAGCATGGACATTCCTCCCCACGACAACTCCGCCATGGATGGTTATGCGCTGCGTTGTGCAGATCTGACCGCCCGTGAAGACTTAAAGCTGCAAGGGACCGCCCTGGCCGGCGCACCTTTTACCGAGAAGGTAGCCCCTGGACATACAGTGCGCATTATGACCGGTGCCATCATACCTTCTGGAGCCGATGCGATCGTCATGCAGGAACAAACAGAAGTGCAGCAAGGCCGTATTCGTTTTTTAGTTAAACCTCAATGCGGTGACAATATCCGCAGGGCCGGTGAAGACATCAGCCAGGGGCAGTGCGAGATTGATGCGGGAAAACGCCTGACTCCCGCCGATATCGGTGTGTTGGCCTCATTGGGAATAGCCCAGGTCAACACTTTTCGCCCGCTAAAGGTTGCAATCTTTTCCACCGGCGATGAGCTGGTGCTTCCTGGCAATCCCCTCAAAGAAGGACAAATCTACGATAGCAATCGCCCGGCGTTGCGTACCCTGATGCAAAGCCTGGGAATAGAGGTGCTGGATTTGGGGCCTATTCCCGACAATAAGGCAGCCCTGCAGGAAGCCATGGAACAGGCGACCACTTGCGATGCCATGATCTCCTCCGGTGGCGTATCGGTAGGCGAAGCGGATTACACCAAGGACATGTTGGAGGAAATGGGACAGATCCATTTCTGGAAATTGGCCATTAAACCGGGTAAGCCCTTTGCCTTTGGCCATATCCGCCGCTGTGCTTACTTTGGCCTGCCGGGTAATCCGGTGTCGGCCATGGTCACCTTTCACCAGTTAGTGCTGCCGGCGCTGCGAAAACTCAGCGGCCAAAGTCCAAGACCAGCCATGCTGCTTAAGGCGAAATGCACTGAACCCTTAAAGAAAAACCCAGGACGCATGGAATTCCAGCGCGGCATATACTGTCGCGGGCAAGACGGTGCGCTTTTGGTAAAAAGTACCGGTAAACAAGGATCGGGATTGATGACCTCAATGGCCCGTGCCAACTGCTATATTCTCCTCGCCCAGGATCAAGGCTGCGTAGCCGAGGGAGAGGTTGTTCAGATCCAGCCTTTCGACGATCTGCATTGGTAGTAGCCTAGCGGGGCTTCGCCCCGTGACCCAAGTCGCTGGTTCATGACGACATTTCCTGATTGACTGTTATTTTGCCGCGGCAATCGTTACCTGCGATGTCCTGAAACGCCTATTTCCCATCCTTGGTTTTGCTCTGAACCGGACAATGTCTTATTGCTGGGGGCAGTATTCTGCAGTGGTATACATGAAATAAAAAAGCGCGGCTATGCAGCCGCGCCTTTGTTTTGTGTATTTGCCCGCTATGGATTGTAGTGTTCTGCACCCTTACGCAGGTAGAAGAACCAGTTCAGGCCCAGGCAAATGGCATAGAAGATAGCAAAACCAATCAGCGCCGTTTCCGGGGTAGTGGCCTTAATCTGTTCGCCGAAGACCTTGGGAATATAGAAGGCGCCATAGGCGGCTACTGCCGAGGTCCAGCCTAGCACGGGGCCCGCCTGCTCCTTGGGGAATACCATGGCGATGGTTCTGAAGGTGGAGCCGTTGCCGATGCCGGTGGCGGCAAACAACAGCAGGAACAACAGGAAGAAGGGCAGAAAGAACTGCTCGGGGGTGGCCGACTGATACGCCATATGCATATAGTAAGCAGCGCCTAAAGAAGAGATCACCATTACCAGGGCACAGAACTGGGTCACCAGGGCACCTCCGAGCTTATCGGAGATCCAGCCGCCCAGAGGACGGATAAGGGCGCCGATAAAGGGCGCGATCCAAGCATACATGAGGGCGCTGGGGCCGTTGGTATTGACTGTATTGTGGGTCATCACCCCATCCACCATTACATGCTGGAAACCGAAGATCACTTTAATCGCCAGGGGGAAGGCGGCGGCAAAGCCGATAAAGGAGCCGAAGGTCATGGTATAGATGATGCTCATAACCCAGGTGTGATGATTACGGAAAATCTGATATTGACGGGTCAAGCTGTTGCCAATGGCGCCGGGTAGCAATTTAAGCAGAAAGACGGTGGCGGTGATCACCAACACCAGCACAAGTTCTTTGGGTACCTCGAAGCCCGAACCATTGGCGGCTTCGGGCAGGATCAGCCACAATCCGGCCACGGCGGTAAACAGGCCGATGCCGAGCATCAGGCTGATCATGGCCATAGCGGCCAGGGGATTGGGCAAATCTGGGGTGACCTCAGGTGTACGGATATTATTCATGCCAAACCAAGAAGCAAAGGCCAGGGGCACCAGGAATAGCAGCCACAAATAACCGCCGTTTTGGATCCAAGTATCGCTACCGGCTGGTACCTTGCCAATCAAGCTACCGGAAGCCGTTACCAGCGCCACAGGATCACCGCCAAAAGCACCGAAAGCGCCGAAGGTCATAAACAGCGGGATCAACACCTGCATGGTGGTAACCCCGAAGTTGCCTAAGCCGGCATTAAGACCCAGGGCTAATCCTTGCTGTTTCTTAGGGTAGAAGAAGCTGATATTGGACATGGAAGAGGCGAAGTTACCGCCGCCAATACCGGACAATAGCGCCAGTAGCTGATACTGCCACAGCGGCGTATCCGGATTTTGCAGGGCGACACCGGTAAAAAAGGCCGGAATGATCAGTAAAGAAGTGGTAAAGAAGATGGTGTTGCGCCCGCCACAAAAGCGGATAAAGAAGCTACTGGGAATGCGTAAAGTGGCGCCGGACAGACCGGCGATGGCAGTCAGAGTAAAAAGTTCGTCGGCGCTAAAGGGAAAGCCGGCGTTCATCATTTGCACGGTCAAAATACCCCAGTAAAGCCACACCGCAAAACCACACAATAGACTGGGTATGGAAATCCACAGGTTACGCCGGGCAATTGCCTTGCCTTGGGTCTCCCAGAACCCTGCGTTTTCAGGATCCCAGCGATCAAGATTGGCCATAGTTTGTTCCTCATTGGTCGGAAAAAGTTTCAGCACCACTATCGATAAGGGCAGCCAAAGGTACAATTCACACCTAGGGGTAGGCCGGCCGGGCAAAAGGGGCAGAGACTATCCAAACAGAGGTATTGGCTTACCTTTGTAAGCCTCATTGAGGGGCAAGAATGGGCAATCAGGGAAAGGCTTTGGCCCTACCTCGTCAGAGGTAGTGGCGCTGATAGAAAACGAATAAACACCTTAGTCCCCAGAGAGGCTAAACAGGTAGATTACGACCAAAAAGGTAATAAACCAGAAACCGCTTAATAGCTTCCAGAACATCAGCTTACCGGCTTCTTTGGGGGCCGGCTCTTCTTTCAGTAACTCAGGATTGGGGCGATTCAAATCGGCCATTAACATGGCCACACTGGGATAGCGCTCGTTAAGGTCAAAGCTTACCCCCTTGGCTAAGGCACGATCGAACCAGCTGGGAATAATGGGATTAAATTGGCTGGCACTGCGATAGCGCAAGCGGTCATAGTCGGCAGCGCTGCGACAGTCTTCGATGGTCTCGCCATAAGGTAGATGGCCAGTAAAAAGTTCATAGCAAATCGTCGCTAAGCTGTAGACATCACCCTGCTGGCCGGGATTGCGCCCCAGCAAATAATTGGGATCGGAGTAGCTGGCAGTGCCCAGGGCGCCCAGATGTTCAATGGGCCGGTACAGCTCTGCTACGCCGGCCACAAATACTGAGCCAAAGTCCACCAGTTTGACCTTATCCTGTGCATCCACCAGAATATTGCCGGGTTTAAGATCCTGGTGCACCGCGTCATTGGCATGAAAGGCCAATAGGCCCTCGGCAATCTGGCGCACAAGCTGGATCAATTGCTTAGGCTTGGCATCGGCGTAGCCTTTGCGCCATTCGTCCAAATCCACGCCCTCGACCCTTTCCATCAGATAGTACAGTGCGGTACGCGGCCGCTGATGCTGGATAATACGCACCACATTGGGATGGTTAATGCGACTGCCAATCCACTGCTCACGAATAAAGCGGTCGATATAATGGCTGTCGTCATTAAAGTTCACCGACGGCGTCTTCATCACCAGTTGTCTGCCACTGTCCAAGTCTTTAACCAGATAGAGTTGGCTGCGACTGGAGGCCCACAATTCCTCCAGCACCTCATAGCCATCCAGCTTCATGCCGGTTTTTAAGGGAGGCGGAAAGGGTAAGCGGGTCAGTTCAGCATTGAGATCATCCACATCCTGATGGGGCAAGGCCAGTACCTTGATCACCGCCGCGCTAATATTGTCATCGCTATGGGCGGTCAATGCCTCATTCAGAAGCTGTCGGCATAACGTTTGGGCGTCTTTGTCCTGGCTCAACAGATGAGTGAGCCGTGCATTGTTCAACACATCGTGGATGCCGTCAGAGCAGATCATAATCACATCGCCTGACTCAAGCAGCAGATTGCCGTAGTCCACATGCAAAAGATTATCCATGCCTAAAGCGCGGGCTAAAAACACATGATCATTGCCCAGATGGGCCAGATGATCCCGGGTCAACTGCTTAAGTTCGCCGCTCCTAAGCAGATAGATGCGGCTGTCGCCCACATGAAAAAAGTGACCTTGGCAGCCTTTAAGCACCATGGCGGAAAAGGTGGTGAGATAGCCCTTGTTTTCATCGGTAAATTCGTGACTCTTACGAAACAAACGCAGATTGATGGCCGAGAGCACCTGCTGGCCGCTATGGCTCACCGACCAGGTATCCGGAGTCTGATAGTATTCTTCCAAAAAGCGGGTCACTGCCGTGTGGCTGGCTTCTTCACCAGCTTCCGCCGCCGATACACCGTCAGCCAGGGCTACCACCGCCCCTTTGACCTGGCTGATATAATCCTGCTCGGGGGCCAGAAAAGCGACGGCGTCCTCATTCAGGCTTTTGATACCGGCCTCACTCAGGCAGGCGAGATCCAGCCCCAGGCCTCTGGTGGTCATCTTGTCTCTCGGCGCTTTGTTTTGTCCATCAGTATCATGGCTTTTGGCTTGTGGACAAGACCATGGCCTTGATTTTGTTGATGGATATCAAAAAAACACTGTCAAGCTATTGGGATGCAACGGGACTTGGATACACTGTTTAACAAGACTTCCCGACCAAGCCGCATTATGCACTGGAGCCCACAACAAAGTACCAGGGCGCTGTTTCTGGCGACCCTGGCATTTGCCGCCAATTTTTCGGTGTGGACTTTGTATGCGGCTATGACCGAACCTCTGCTTGCCACTCTGCAACTGAGTCTGACCGAACTGGGCGTGTTGCTAAGTGCCCCCATGCTGACCGGTGCCTTAACAAGAATACCAGCGGGGCTGTTAGCTGACCGTCTAGGGGCGAGACGATTATGGTGTGTGCAGATGCTGCTGTGCCTGCCACCTCTATGGCTTCTCCCACAAGCCCAAAGCTTTGATGCCTACCTACTGCTGGGGCTTTGGATAGGCCTGTCCGGTAGCTCCTTTGCCCTGGGCATCCGTTATATCAGCGATTTTTTCCCCCGTCAGCGCCAGGGCACTGCCATGGGCATCTTCGGAGTGGGTAATGCCGGGGCCGCCATCAACCTGTTGCTGGTGCCCCTGCTGATGCAGTACTCCCATTATCAGATGATAGGCCCCATCTATACCCTGGGCCTGGGTTTGGTGCTACTGGTGTTCTGGCTGTTCGCCCCCCATGCTCCCATAGCCGCTGCCCCCGCCAGTGAGCCGCCTTTGTCCATCAAGGCATTGCTTGGTCGCATTCATATCTGGCGTCTGGCCCTCTATTACTATTTTGTTTTTGGCTCCTTTTTGGCCCTGCTGATGTGGCTACCCCACTACTATATGAAGGCTTATAGCCTGTCCATTCAGCAGGCTATGGCCTTTACCCTGCTGTTTGTGGCCAGCTCTTCCGTGGTGCGCTCATTGGGGGGCTGGTTTGCCGATCGCTATGGCGGACGGGCGGTAAACTGGACGGTATTCTGGATCTGCCTGGTATGTCTGTTCTTTTTAAGCTATCCGCCTACGACCATGACCATCCACGGCATCGACAAGGATGTGCACCTGAGTATCGCCGTCAACCTATGGTGGTTTACCGGCTTGCTGGTGATTATCGGTCTGGCCCAGGGCTTTGGCCGCGCCAGTGTATATAAGCTGATTCATGACCGCTATCCCCAGCAGATGGGCGCGGTGGGCGGCCTGGTGGGCGCTATTGGCGCTCTGGGTGGCTGTACGTTACCCCTGCTGTTTGGCCTGTTGGTGGACTGGAGCGGTTTCTACAGCATCTGTTTTATGCTGCTTTACGGCGTCCTCGCCGCCTGTATGGCGGTAAGCTACTTCGCTATCCAGGCAGAGCGCTTTGAACGCCGTGTGGCCCAGGCCAGTGAGCAGAATTTTCTGGAACAGGATTAATGGAAGATTGAGTTAAATCCTCACTACACCCTTCCTTCGTGTCCTTTGTGCGCTTCAGGGTTTGATCAAGCTGGTTAACATTACCAAGAAAGGCGCAAACGGTGCGAAGGTAGTGAAAACATAGCGTTAGTATCTATTGCTACCTCTCAATCAGCGCCGCAATGCTCCTTTCTAGGTAGTGCCAGACCCCTTGGGAGTGGGCACGCAAAGCCTTGATGCAAATCAAACTTCCGGTATGCGCCACCCCCTAACCTGCGAGAAAAGCTTACAACACTCCAGGAGTATTTATGACACATAAACTGTCAGTCCTCGCAGCCTTGACCAGCCTTATGCTGGCCCCCAGCCATGCCGACACCATGGCGGACATCGGCCAGGCCATCACAGAAGGAAAAGCCCAAGTGATGCTGCGCTATCGCACCGAGTATGTGGATCAAGAAGGTATTAATGACACGGCGCTGGCTTCCACCTTATTAAGCCGCTTCAGCTTTGACAGCGGCAGCTTGAACGGCCTGAGCGTCCATTTGGAAGCGGACAATGTCACTTCCATCGGCGGTGAAACCTACAACTCCACCGTCAACGGCAATACGCTTCGCCCGGTGGTTGCCGATCCCACTGGCACCGAAGTTAACCAGGCATACCTGGCCTACCAAGCCAGTGGTTTGACCTTGAGCTTCGGCCGCCAGCGCATCAATCATGACACTCAGCGATTTGTCGGCGGTGTGAGCTGGCGCCAGAATGAGCAAACCTTTGATGGTTATCGCCTGCAATATCAGCCCATGTCAGGCACTACACTGGATTACAGCTATGTGTACAACGTGAACCGTATCTTTGGCGAGGACAGCGCCGCCGGTGATCTGGGTGGCGACTTGCATCTATTGCATGCCAGCCACCAGCTAAACGCCAACCACAAGCTGAATGTCTTTGGTTACTGGTTGGACTTCGATACTGCTGCGGCCCTGTCCACCCAGACCATGGGCTTTGGCTATGAAGGCAAATTTGCCGGCCTGATCCTTACCGCCAGCCTGGCTCAGCAACAAGAACATGGCGACAGCAGCAAGGATTACTCCGCCGATTATCATCAACTGGAGCTCTCCGGTCCCCTGGCAAGCTTCAGTTGGAAGCTGGGTTATGAATTCCTGGGCGCGGACAATGATGGCGCCTTTATTACCCCACTGGCGACCCTGCACAAGTTCCAGGGCTTTACCGATAAGTTTCTGAATACCCCGGCAGACGGTATTGAGGACATCTACGCTGGTATCGGCACCAAGCTAGCGGGGGTAAAACTTGACCTCAGTTACCATCAGTTTGACAGCGACAGAGGCAGTAAAGATTACGGCGATGAATGGAATATCAGCGCCGCTTATGCCATCAATGCCAAACTCGGCCTGCTGGTTAAATACGCCGCCTACAGCGCCGATGATCTGGCTACCGACACCGACAAACTATGGCTGATGCTGACCGTCAATCTATAAGACAAGGTTCCCAACCTTTAGCCCCGGAAACGGGGCTTTTTTTTGGGGCGCCCCACAAACCAGGAGGTACACTGAGCTTGTGATGTCAGCATCATTCTCCATGTTAATGCCAATCACCTTTTAAACACCACGAAGGACACGAGAGCACAAAAGGGCTTCCTGATGAACTTAGTGTTAGGTCGGTCCACAGCCACAAGTATGTTTACCACCAGGGGGGTAATAAAACAGCTCGTACCAAGCACAGCGCCCAGCCCCTACCCCTTTGGAGATAGGCCGAAAACCCAGAGGGTGTAGGCGCTGGTAAAGATTGACCCATATCAACTTTTAGCGGCTCCACTGGCTGACAATGGCCCTAGTCCTACTGTGGAGAAAGCCATGAAAGAATCCTTCAACCTGTTTTCATTCAGCGGCAAGATGAAAGTCTTGCACTTAAGCTGGATGGCCTTTTTTATCACCTTTGTGGTGTGGTTTAACTTTGCGCCCATGTTGCAGGCGGTTAAGGCCTCGCTGGGGCTGACCACGGATCAGATCAAGACCCTGTTGATCTTAAACGTAGCCCTGACCATACCAGCCCGGGTGATTATCGGTATGCTTACCGATAAATACGGTCCGCGCCTGGTTTATTCGGCACTGTTGGCTATTTGTTCCATTCCCTGCTTTATGTTTGCCCTGGCCGATACCTTTGTGCAGGCTGCCATTGCCCGCTTTCTGCT
The DNA here is from genome assembly GCF_029223185.1 of Aliiglaciecola sp. CAU 1673. Lineage (GTDB taxonomy): Bacteria > Pseudomonadota > Gammaproteobacteria > Enterobacterales > Alteromonadaceae > Bowmanella. The sequence goes on along the minus strand of NZ_JARHUG010000003.1, from coordinate 149,941 downwards.
GGGCTTTATCGGCGCCGGTTTTGTTATCGGTATCCGCATGGTATCCGAGTGGTTTCCCCATCATGAACTGGGCACCGCCGAAGGCATATATGGCGGCTGGGGCAACTTCGGCTCAGCGGCGGCTGCTTTTACACTGCCAAGCTTGGCTCTGTTGTTTGGCGGTGAGGACGGCTGGCGTTATGCGATTGGCCTGACCGGCGTAATCAGTCTGCTGTTCGCCTTTGTGTATTACAACAATGTGTCCAACACGCCTAAAGGCTCAACTTACTTCAGACCCAAAAACCTGGGCGCCATGGAAGTGACTTCGGTACCCGACTTCTTCTTCCTGCTGCTGATGAAGCTGCCCATGTACGCCGCCCTGGCTCTACTGGCCTGGAAACTCTCCCCCGGTGGCGTCAGCATGCTGAGCCAGGATGTGGTCAATGCCATCTATGTCGGCCTGGCCGCCCTCTATCTGCTGGAAGTCTATAAGGTCTGGCAGGTGAATAAATCCGTGTTTACCGAGCCTGTGCCCGAGCTACATCGCTATCGCTTTAAGCAGGTGGCGGTTTTGGATATCCTTTACTTCACTAACTTCGGCTCTGAACTGGCTGTGGTGTCCATGCTCCCCTTGTTCTTTGCAGAAACCTTTAATCTTGATCCTGTACTTGCAGGTTTGGTGGCCGGCGCCTATGCCTTTATGAATCTGATGTCACGCCCAGCCGGCGGTATTATCTCCGACAAGTTCGGCCGTAAGTCTACCCTTTTGATCCTCACTGCGGGCCTGGCAGCCGGATATGGCCTGATGGGTCTGGTGGACAGCCAATGGCCTCTGTGGCTGGCAGTGGTGGTGGCCATGAGCTGCTCCTTCTTCGTGCAATCCGGTGAAGGTGCCGTATTTGCCGTGGTCCCCTTGATCAAACGCCGCCTGACCGGTCAGATTGCCGGTATGACAGGCGCCTACGGTAACGTAGGTGCGGTGACCTTTCTCACCGTGCTGTCCCTGGTGGACTACAGCACCTTCTTCTACGTGATCGCCGCGACCGCACTTGTAGGCTTTGTCACCCTGCTGTTTATGGATGAGCCCAGAGGACAGATTGCCGAGGTGCGAGAAGACGGCACAGTAGAGCTTATTAACATCTCTCACCCCGAAGTCTCTACTAAAGGTTAGTGAAGCCAATACCCCCAAAGGACATAAAAGGTAACCTTTTGGGGCATGGTAAAACCCCGGACTATAGGTAAAGTAAGGTAGTGTCCTCGATAAAGAGGGCATTATCATCCACGAACTACCGAGCCCTTGTGAGCTAAATCCTTTAATCTGTTAGATAAATGGACATGCCGCCTGGGCCGCAAGCGACAAGTTTGCCGGGGTTGACGGAGAAATCCCCCAGCCTCCCGAATTGGAAAGGTGAGAAGATGTTGGAAGACAAATTTGGCCGCCGCTTTCACTATTTGCGGCTGTCCATAACGGATGTATGTAACTTTCGCTGTAGTTATTGTCTGCCTGACGGCTATCAATGCGACGGCGATCGGGACTTTCTTAGCAAGGCGGAAATCCGGCCTCTGGTGCAGGCTTTTGCCGGTCTTGGCACCAGTAAAATCCGCCTGACCGGCGGCGAACCGTCGCTGCGAAAAGATTTGCCAGAGATTATTGCGCTTTGTGCACAAACGCCGGGGGTCGACAAGGTAGCCCTGACCACCAACGGCTTTAAGCTGCCACAGATGATCCAGTCCTGGGCCGACGCCGGCCTGAATGCCCTCAATGTCTCCATCGACAGCCTGGATCCCAGGCAATTTAAGGCCATTACCGGCCATAACAAGCTGGATACCATTTTAAAAGGGGTGGACGAAGCCCTGGCTTTAGGAATCAAGGTCAAGATCAACAGCGTGCTGCTGCGCCCCTATTCAGAATCCACTTTATCCCTTGCGATGGAATGGCTGAAGGACAAACCGGTCAGTCTGCGTCTGATTGAACTGATGCAAACCGGTGACAATCAGGCCTTTTTCAAGGCCAACCATTTGTCCGGCCAGCCCATTAAAGACAGCCTGCTGCGTCAGGGCTGGTTACAAGTGTTGCGGGAGAAAACCGCAGGCCCAGCCCAGGAATTTGCCCACCCGGATTACGCCGGGCGCATTGGACTGATAATGCCCTACAGCAAAGACTTTTGTAAAAGCTGTAACCGTCTGCGGGTGTCGGCCAAGGGCAAACTACATCTTTGCCTGTTTGCCGATCAGGGGCTGGATCTGCGCGACTTATTGCGAGACGGCGATGTCAAAGCCATACAGGCGCGTCTGGTGGAATTGCTCGGCCGTAAGGAAGCCAGCCATTGGCTGGACAAGGGCTATACCGGCGCTACCAGCCAACTGGCCATGCTGGGAGGCTGAATGCTGGTTGGATTAGTACTAGCCGGCGGCAAGTCCAGCCGTATGGGGCAGGATAAGGCAGCATTGACACAACAAGGCCAAAGCCTGCTGCAAAGAGCACAGGCGCTGTTAACGGCCAGCAGTTGCGAACAAGTGCTGACCAGCCGCAATACACCCGGCTTTTTACAGGACAGATACCCCGGCGCCGGCCCCCTGGCCGGTATAGATGCCGCCCTGAACAGCCTGACCAGCAGTGACGCACTGCTGGTCATTCCTGTGGATATGCCCGCACTCACCCCGATATTGTTAAGCCAGCTGGTTAACGCCGGTCAAGAACATAACCTTCCCTGTTATTTTAAGGACAGTTGCCTGCCCTTGTACCTTCCGGTTAGCCAGAAGGCCAGGGACTACCTGCAGACTGAACTTAGCAGCGGCGGCAAAGCCAGAGTGCAAACGCTGCTGGAGGCACTTAACGCTCGACCGTTGCCCTGTGCTAAAGGCGAGAGTCTAAGTAATATCAACACATTGAATGAATGGCAGGGCTGGCTGCAACAGACCGCCAGCGGATCAGAGACAAGCCTATGACAGACAGCATCGCAGCAACGCCTCTAAATATCGCGGTTTTGACCGTTTCCGATCATCGCGACCAAAGTAATGACAGCTCTGGACAGTATCTGGCCGATGCCCTGGCCAAGGCCGGTCATCGGCTGGCGGTAAGAAGCATCTGTACCGAAAATCTTTATCAACTCCGTGCCCAACTCAGCCAATGGATAGCGGACAGCAACGTACAAGTTGTGCTGGTCAACGGCGGTACCGGTTTTAACCCTAAAAACTGCGTACCTGAGGCTTTATGCCCTCTGTTTGATACAGAGATAGAAGGCTTTGGCGAGCTGTTTCGCCATCTCTCCTATCAGGAAATCGGCACTTCTGCGCTGCAATCCAGGGCCCTGGCGGGCTTGGCCAACCAAACGCTAATTTTTTGTATACCAGGCTCCACCGGCGCCTGCAAGACAGCCTGGGAGGGCATTATCCGCGAGCAGCTCGACGCCGCCCACGGTCCCTGCAACTTCGTGCCCCATATCAGTAACCAGAACGCCTGTGAGCGTCGCCCCGGAGACATAGCATGAACGGCCTGACCCATATCAACGCCGCCGGTGAGGCCAGTATGGTGGATGTAAGCCACAAAGCCGCCAGCGCCAGGGAGGCCCTGGCAGAGGGCTATGTGCGCATGCAGGATAAGACCCTGGCCATGATCCTGGACGGCGAACATGCCAAGGGCGATGTCTTTGCCGTGGCCCGCATAGCCGGCATCCAAGGTGCCAAACAGTGTGCCAATCTGATCCCCTTATGTCATCCGCTGATGCTGACAAAAGTGCAGGTGGATTTTGAACCCCAGCCACAGCAGAACCGCGTGAGGATCCTCGGGCGCTGTAAACTCAGCGGCCAAACCGGGGTAGAGATGGAAGCCCTGACGGCGGTATCAATAGCGGCCCTCACCCTGTTTGATATGTGTAAGGCGGTGGATCCTGGTATGGTAATTGAGGGGATCAGGGTGCTGGATAAACAAGGCGGCAAGTCTGGCCACTGGCGAGCTCAGGAGAAAGCATGATTAGAGTCTTATTTTTTGCCCGCCTGCGTGAAGTGCTTGGCTGTGAATCACTGGAGCTTCCCTGTGATTTTTACGATCTCGGCGGCCTGCGACAGGCCTTGATGGCCCGCGGACCAGATTGGCAGGAGTTTCTCGCCCCCGGTACCAGCCTTGGTGCAGTTAATCAAACCCTGGCCAAAGACGATGTCCCCCTTCAGGATGGCGATGAGGTGGCTTTCTTCCCACCAGTGACCGGAGGCTGATATGCATGATCATATCGCCATACAAGAGCAAGATTTTAGCCTGACACAGGAATACCAGGCGTTACGGGAAGCCAATCTGCAAGACGGTGCCATTGTGACCTTTAGCGGTACAGTGCGGGATCTTAACCAGGGCAAGCGCATTCAAAGTTTGACCTTGGAACACTACCCGGCCATGACGCTAAAATGCCTGCAACAAATAGTGGCAGAGGCCAGAAACCGCTGGCAACTGGGCCGTGTGCGTATTATTCACCGAGTGGGGCGTCTGGCCTTGGGGGACCAAATCGTCTTTGTGGGGGTCAGCAGCCGACATCGGGGCGATGCCTTTGCTGCCTGTGAATTTATTATGGATTATCTCAAGACCCGGGCGCCTTTTTGGAAAAAGGAACAAACAGGAAATGGCGAGCATTGGGTCGAGGCCAAAGCGGAGGATCAGCGTAAAGCCGATGCCTGGAAGTAAAATCATTCTGCTACTGTTTTTCTGGCTTTGTCCGGCGCTGGTAAAGGCTGCCACCTTGCATGTTGCGGTCGCCAGTAACTTTAAAGCCACCCTGTCCGTGCTGGCACATCAGTATGAACAGGCCAGCGGCCATAAAGTGGTGATAAGCGGCGGTTCCACCGGTAAGCAATATGCGCAAATTCGCCGGGGTGCGCCCTTTGATGCCTTTTTCGCCGCCGATGCAGAGCGTCCCAAACTACTTGAGCTTAATGGCCACATCGTTACCAATAGCCGATTTACCTACGCCATTGGCCGCCTGGCGCTATGGAGCAACGAGGCCAAATGGCAACCTATAGGTTTACACAGCCTGGAGCAGGATTTTCGCCACCTGGCCATGGCCAATCCTAAGCTGGCGCCCTATGGCCTGGCTGCCCAGCAAAGCCTGACCCGATTAGGGCTATGGCATGTCTTGAAGGACAAACTGGTGCTGGGGGAAAATATCGCCCAAGCCCACCAATTTGTGCACACGGGCAATGCCGCCATGGGGTTGCTGGCGTACTCCCAGGTCATAGAGCAAGAACGCCTTGTGCCTGGCTCCGTGCTGCTGTTACCACAGGCACCGCTGCACGATCCTATCGTTCAACAAGCTGTATTGCTGGTGGATACCGAAGCGGGCTGGAATTTTCTTAGCTTTGTGCGCAGCGAACCCGCCAAGGTACTTATCCGCCAGCACGGCTATGAGGCCCCATGAACTTATCCGCCGATGATCTTAATGCTCTTTGGTTAACCCTAAAATTGGCGGGGCTCAGCACAGTGCTATTACTGTTACTGTGTACCCCCCTGGCCTGGTGGCTGGCCCATAGTCGTTGGCGCGGCAAGTTCTTACTCGAGGCCCTGATTGCCCTGCCCCTGGTGCTGCCGCCCACGGTACTGGGGTTTTATCTGCTGCTGGCCCTTGGCCCTCAAGGCCCCATTGGTGGGCTGATGCAAGCCCTTGGTGGTCCCAATCTGGCCTTCACCTTTAGTGGCCTGGTCATAGGCTCGCTGTTTTATTCCCTGCCCTTTGTTCTGCAACCGCTGCAAAATACTTTTGCCAGCATTGGCAAGCGCCCTATGGAAGTGGCCGCCACGCTGGGCGCGTCAAAATTGGATGCCTTTTTCACTGTGATCCTGCCATTGAGTCGCCCGGGAATATTAAGCGCTGCAGTGCTGGGTTTTGCCCATACCCTGGGCGAGTTTGGCGTGGTGCTGATGATTGGCGGCAACATTCCCGGGCAGACCCAGGTGGTCTCTATCGCCATTTATGAACACGTGGAATCCCTGGCCTATTCCCAGGCCCATTGGCTGGCGGCGCTGCTATTAATTCTGTCTTTCGTACTCCTGCTTAGCGTCTATGCCGTGAATCGCCGCTGGAGGCTGGTCAGCCCATGAGTTTGAGTATGCAGTTAAGATTGCAAAAAGGTGACTTTAACCTGGATGTCAGCCTGGAACTGCCGGCCAGGGGGATCATTGCCCTGTTCGGTCCTTCCGGCAGTGGTAAATCCAGTTTATTACGGGCGTTGGCGGGCCTGGAGCCCAATACTAAAGGGCAACTGACGGTCAATGGCCAGTGCTGGCAGGACCAAGATTCTTTTATGGCCCCCCACAAGCGGACTGTGGGCCTGGTGTTCCAAGAATCCAGCCTGTTTGCTCACCTGGATGTGAAAGGCAACATCCTGTACGGCCGCAAGCGAGCAGGTCACCGGGCACAACAGATCGACCTGCAACATCTGTTGGAACTTTTAGGGATCCAGCACTTGTTGTCGAGGTCCGTGGACCAGCTTTCGGGGGGAGAACGCCAGCGTGTAGCCATTGTCAGGGCCCTGGCTATTAATCCCTCCCTGCTGTTGCTGGATGAGCCCATGACGGGCCTGGATCAAGCCAGACGCAATGAACTGATGCCCTATCTTCAGCGATTGCATCGGGAATTGGCCATTCCCATCATTTATGTCAGTCATGACCGCCATGAAGTGGCGCAACTGGCCGAACATCTGGTTCTGATTGAACGCGGCCGTGTACAAGCTTACGGCCGGATGAGCGACATGTACACCCGCCTGAGCCTGCCCCTGGCCCATACAGCGGATGCCGAAGCCATCCTCGATGCTGTTGTCGACGGCTACGACGCCGAGTATCAGCTGCTCAGGCTAAAACTGGACGGCGGACATTTTTGGCTTCCCGGCCCGCAAAGTGCCATTGGTGATGCTGTTCGGGTACAGATCTGGGCCAAAGATGTGAGTATTTGCCTGGACAAGCCCAGACAAACCAGCATTTTGAATATACTCGAAGCACAAATCCAGGCCTTGATGGAAGTAGGCTGTGGACAGGTGTTATTAAAACTGCAGTTGGGTAGTCAGGTATTATTGGCCAGGCTCACGCAAAAATCAGCGGATTTGCTGGGATTACATGCGGGACAAAAGGTCTATGTGCAAGTTAAATCAGTTGCACTTCTCGGTTAAACTGCCATTTTCTAGGGACAAACTCGTTAAGCGAGCCTGACAACCAATTTGACTTCACCTGGGAGGCCGAACGTGCCTAGGCGACACTAAACACTCCTAAAACATTACGAACTTATGCTGCGACATAAGTTGGAACTACCTGGCAATGGCGTTAACGCAAACACTCAAAAAATAACATGGAATTCTAGAATATTTTTTAGACATACAGAAAATAAGATGATAGGCTTCTTACCGTTAATTTAGTGCTACTCCATTTCGACATCTGCTTTTATTTATACTTTCTTCCTTCGAATCTTTTTGTTTCAAGCCTGAATAGATATTTTTAAGTCACTCGCTTTAGTTTGGTCCTACTTTGGCCGCGATCACGTGGTCGCGACACTTATCTTTTTTATTCAGGAGTTAAAAATGTCCAATTCCAATGGCACCGTAAAATGGTTTGATGAAGCAAAAGGCTATGGTTTTATCAGTCATAATGGCGGCAAAGATGTATTCGTACATTTCCGCGCTATCGTTTCTGAGGGTTGCCGCAACTTAGTCGAGGGCCAACTTGTGACCTTCGGTATAGAGCAGGGTCCTAAAGGACCGCAAGCGGTCAACGTATCAGTAGGCTGACCTTTATCAGTCGCTAAACACAGGGCCAGTGTTTATTCCCTGGTCTTTTGTTTAGATTTTAAAAAATCAAATTGAACTAATTCAAACCTACAACATCAACACTATAGTTAAACGAATAATCAGTATTATGTCTTATAAAATAAATGGCGTGGAGCTAACCAAAACTCCACCAATAAAGAATGTTTCCGTTAATAAAAACACTGTGGTCTTCACCGACGATCAAGGCAGACAAAAAGTCGCTTTATTTTGTGCGAGTGAACGTATGAAATTTTTACAGTGGCTGTTTGCCTAATCAGCACTCGCTGGTAGGTTACGATCCTGGCCTTTCCAAGGCTCAACATAATTAGCTGCCAGAAATCATGTAAATTCTTCATTAGTCCAAGTGGTATTGACGCTCCCTGATACCTCAAACATTACCGCAGCTTTACCCTCTATTCGTGCGCCAGCTGGGCAGACTTTTCACTACCCCGAGGATTGGGCGTCACACACGTCTGCAATGGCCTGCTTTAGTTCCTTTATCGTGTAAGGTTTGCTAATCAGGCCTTGGCAACCCCACTTAATCCGATTTTCCTCGCTCACCATGTTGGTAAAGCCGGTCATCACAAGAATCGGCGTTTGAATTGCGCTGCGCCTAACCTTATCGATAAACTCAACACCGCTCATCTCTGGCATCGCATAATCGGTGATTATGAGTTGATACTCATCTGAATGCTCCTGAAGGTGCCTGAACGCTTTCTCGGCGCTTTGAAATGTACTTACCTTGTAACCCAACTTACTCAGTAAAGTATGACCTAATTTGCATAGATCGGTTTCGTCTTCCAGAAGAAGAATCCCCTCAATGTTGCAACACTTTTCCAAATGTTCATCCATTCGAGGCGGCACATAACCACTCGGAATGATGGGAAAATACAGCGTAAAACAACTGCCTTTGCCAAGCTCACTGCTGACCTCAACTCGTCCACCGTGTTGCTTCATCACATTGGCGACAATAGCTAGTCCCAGACCTGTACCTTTTTCTGTACCTTTGTCCTTGGTGGTAAAGAAGGGCTCAAAAATACGTTTTTGCGTTTCCTTATCCATCCCGCAGCCAGTGTCTGATACCTGAAGACAAATAAAATCGCTTTTTCCCATTTTTTTGCCGGCCAAACTGCCTGTCTTAGCGAGACCGAGACTGATCCTCAAGTCTCCACCTTGAGGCATGGATTGGATGGCATTGGTACAGATATTAAGGAGCACACGATGAATTTCCGATGCATTGGCACCAATTGCAGGCAATGAATCGTCTACGTCCTGTTTCACCTTAATATTTTGGTGAGTGGTGGTCTTTAGCAAGCCCGTGACTTCAGCCAACAGTTTGTTCAGATATACGGGCTCCACATGGGTCAAAGGTTTTGACGGCTCACGACTTACCAACAGAATTTGCTGCACCAGCTCCTTGGCTCGAGTGGCTGATTTTTCCAATTGGTCTAAATAACCGCTCTCTTTGCCTTGCTCGGTCAAACTGAGCTTTAGCAATTGGGCATAACCTAACATAGGGGTCAGTAGGTTATTAAAATCATGAGCGATTCCACCAGCCAATGTACCCAGCGCCTGCATTTTTTGTTGTTGCAGAATGGCTTCTTCCATCTTCTTTTGGTTGGTTATATCGATGTGAGAGCCAACCATTCTCAATGGCTCACCTTGTTCATTTTTTAGCAACGATGCATGGGCCATTATCCAACGATAAGATCCATCTTTATGGCGCAGCCGAAATTCTTGTTCATGGCTGTCACCTCTCGTTTCCAAAGTATGTTTGACGACCTTAAGGGCCTGCTCCAGATCATCCGGGTGGACGCGCTTTTGCCACTCATCAAATTGATTTTCTACCTCATGCTCCTGATATCCCAACTGCGCTTTCCACTCGGGCGAGAAAAACGTATCGTTGGTTTCCAGATCCCAGTCCCACAGGCCAACATTGCCAGCAGAGATAGCTTCCTGCAGTTTTAATGCTGTATCCCTGTGCATATTTTCTCGCTTTTTGATGGCAGTAATATCCACACCAACACTGATAAAGTAGCCATCGCAGGGGATGCTGGTCATCCCCAAATACTGATCGGTACTTTCGAAGTAGCTTTCCCAACTGTGGGGTTTATTCTCGCTGAAAATCTTGTTCACAATGGGTAAAAATTGGCGGGTTGCCTCAGTTTCAAAGATATCATCGGTGACTCTGCCTATCACATCGCTTAATGACTTGCCCCAAGCCTTTAAGGCCATGTCATTAGCATCCAGTAAACGCCAGGTCTTAATAGTTCTATCTGGGTGATAAATCAGTTCCCAAATGTGTACCTCATGCTGCATTCTTTGAAATAAATGGCTGTAGCGCTGCAAAGCTTGGTGTTCTGTCTGCGCTTGCTGTAACGCCAACTCCAGCGCATGAATACGCCGTACTAAGGTCTCTTCAGTCTCAGTGGAGAAAAGTGTGGAAGGTGGTTGCAAGTGAATATCCTCTGTATGAAACCCAAAAAGTGTTAGTGCCGGCTATCCTGGCCGCAAACACTTACCCATTAGGACAAGCCAAGGCTTGTATCTACCCAGCTCCTAATCTGTTAATTGGCTGGTTCATAAATGCCTGTAGTGATATCAGGTCTAAGGGCCTGGAAAAGTAGTACCCTTGTAGATACTGACACCCCATTTCTTTTAATTGCCGAGCTTGTTCTTTGGTCTCAACGCCCTCTCCAATGACCAGCATGTTCATATCCTGGGCCAGAGCTATGGTATGTTTGATAATGGCCATGCTGCCTTTTCTCTTGCTCATATTGGCAACAAAAGAACGGTCTATCTTCAATTCATTGAATGGCAAAATATCCAGCTCATGGATAGTTGAAAAGCCGGTACCAAAATCATCCAAGGAAATGTCAAATCCGCGCAGCCTCAATTTAGCCAGTAAGGACTTGACCTCTTTGGAAAGCGTGACGGCAGAAAGCTCGGTTACCTCGAAGCAAATTTGCTGGGGTAAAAAACCAAGGGCAGATACATTTGTCTCAAGATTGGCCAGTAAGTCTTTGTGCAGAGAACAGGGATCGATGTTAAAAGAAATGCGTTTTTCTTTGGGGAAACCGATACTGGCTAATGCATTCAAAGAGGAAAGTAACAGCTCCTGGGAAAATTCATCCATCAGGTTTTCTTCAACCAGCTTTTTGATAAATGCGTCAGGGTAACATTCGCCAAAAAGTGGGTGATTAAGCCTGGACAGACACTCGACCCCAAATAACATGTTAGTTTTCACATCGATCTGAGGCTGAAAAACCGAATAAAACCATCCATTTTTGATGGCAATAGACAAGTCTCCCCGGGTCAACTCTACTGCCTTTGTTTTGGTTTTCATTGTGGTAGGAGTTTGGTGTTTCGCCTGACTAATGGCAGCAACAAATTGCTCATAAGTGAAGGGCTTGAGCAATTTTCCACCAAACACTAACCCTGAGTCATGTAATACATCAATAGCACTGTCGATGATATCTTCCGACACCCCGGAACACAGAATAATAGGCACCCGAAGACCGGTATGACTGAGCTCTTCGAGCACATCAAGGCCATCGTTAATAGGCATATTCAGATCGAGAATGATCAGCGCTGCGTCTTGATACTGGGAAATTTCGGAATGTGAAAATTGGGGATAAAACTTGCTCTGATAACCGGCATTTTGTGCAAATTCGCACAAGACTTGCCCAACTTCTTCAACATCCTCAACAATCAGAATATGAGACATTACTATATCCATGATGGGCAAACGTTGCAGATTGCTACTTAAACAAGCAATCCAGTACATCGACGACTAACAACTTACCAATCAGGGTATGCCTTCGCTTGATGGTCTTCCCTGCTATCCTTGATTCGATTTACTTAAGGCCTCACGCTCGCTGACACCAAGGAACTCTGATGTTTGCGGGGGTAAACGGCCTTCTTGGCTCAACACCAATACAATATAGGTGAAGTTATATTCTTAGCTAGAGCATTGGGGCTCAAAGCAACAAAAATAAATTGATGCCAGTGTTGGGGCAGCCAATTTGATGAATTCACTGGCCTCTCGGGATTGACGATTACCATTCACTGTGCGGACATGATTAGGAACAGTTTCCCTTTTCTGAGTTTTAGAAAAGGGCAGGTTAATGCCCCACATTCGCACGAATAAAGCGCACGCTTCCCAGTAAACTACCCACCAAGCTCACCAAGCCTGACCGTGAAGAAATCACCATATACTGGGAAAGTCCTGAGAACACGCCTAGCGCAATGAGCAGCACTATCACCAGCAGGGTAATAGGCACTTTGTAATGTTACCGTTGCCCCAGGTTTCCTCTAGAAATCCACTTTTTAAGGCATCCCGTCGTTTCGGCTTGGCGCCCAAAGTAGGCGAAGCTTTGGATAGCAATGCGGATACGTCCGCACCTGACAAAGACCAGCCCGTTGGCGGCCAATTGCTGCTGAATCGCGATATTTTTGCGGTTAAGGCGTTTGCCGATGACTTGAACGCCTCCCCTTTGGCAAATTTACCTGAAGGGCCGTATAGCCCGGGTTAAGTTGGGAAGCCCGATTTCCTTACCGGGCTTTCGCTGGAGGCATCCCGTGTCTTTACAGCGCCCCGCTCTGTGTGACTTGTGGCAATTTGGTAAAAGGCTTGATACCAAACTCGGGATACACTTCAGAGGGGTAATAAAAGACCCCGCCGCGAGAGACCAAACTGATGGTTTTAATGGCTTTAATATCCTCAACAGGATTGCCGGGCACCACAAAGAAATCCGCCAGCTTGCCGGGTTCGATGCTGCCGCGATCCTCATGGCCCAGATATTGGGCCATATCATAGCTACCCAGCTTAAGCAGCTCAGCCGGGGTAAAACCTAACTGCTGATAGAGCTCTAATTCACGATGCAGATTAAAAGCGCCGCCCAAATCGGTGCCGGGCAGAATCTTAATGCCTTTGTCCTTCATCATCTTCAGGGTGGTCAGGATCTTCTCATAAGCACCGCGATAGGCGGCGTCCTGTTCAGGACTGGCAATATTTACCAATGACACTTTGGCAGCGCGCTGCGCGCCCGGCGGCATATGCTCGATGTAATCGGTAACGCCGACGCGGGTTTCGCCGTTACGGGCCAGCAACAGATATTCATGAATAGCCAGAGTGGGATCGATGGTGACATTGTTTTTCACCATTAAATCCAGGGTGTGTTGTACGGCATCGCTGTTGAGATCAAGCGCCGGCAAGCGATCCAAGGCAGTAAGACGCAGCAGAGTCCGGGTATCCTCATGGGGCTCCAGTACCCAGCCCAGCATCACCTGATTGATATGGGTCATCTCATCAAAACCTGCTTCAATCATGGCGTTGGCATTGGAAAACGCCGGAACATGGCCGGTCACCCGCATATTCAGGCGCTTGGCTTCGGCGGCAAGCGCAGGTGCCCATTCGCCCTTCATACTGTTGTAGAGTTTGATCCCGGCAAAACCATGCTTGGCATAGGTATGCACCGCCTCGATAGCTTGCTCCTGGGTTTCCACCAAAATGCCGTTATTATTATTGGACGGACTCTTTCCTTCAATCATGCCGTAACGGGTGATACGCGGTCCGGCGAGCACGCCATTATCAATCCTGGCTTTGAGCTCATCCAATACTTCAAGCGCATTGCCCATATCCCGGAAGGTGGTCACCCCGGCTAAGACATTCATTAAGCCGTCATCATCACTGGTGTGGGCATGCATCTCATAAAGTCCGGGCACTAAGGTGCCACCCGCGCCATCTATCTCGGTTTCGCCTGCTTGCGAGACTACATCAAGGGGCTGAATTGCCTGGATACGTTCACCATTTAACAACACCGAAACCGGCTCGCTCAGACTCAGATTCTGCGGCTGGAAGATACGCACGTTGCGGATACGAACCGCTCCGTCATAGCGGTGGGCAAACTTGGCCTGAATAGCTTCGAAGCGCTGTGTGGCATACTTGGCCGACAGCTGACGAAATCTGGCCTCATCCGCTTCATAACCTTCACGGATGACAATCATGCGGGGGCTGATAAAAGCGAAGAACTGTTGTTGCTGGTCGAGAATCAAATAATCCGGATCCAAGTCAGCACCAGACAATGCGTATGAAGTCAGCTCCAGGGATCCGGCATCATTACTCACACTGAGGCTTTCCATCGGGCTTAAGGTCAGGGTGCCGACAGGTAAGGCCGATAAACTCTGCCCTTCGGACTGCAGCAAGGCTTTGGCCAGGATAAAGTTTTGGTAAGGACTGCTGTTTTGTGGCACATAAATAGCCGTGTTTGCTAGCTTGGCTTCCCCATGACCGGTGGCGTCTTGCCATCGGGCTTGCCCATCTGCCAGGGTCAGCCATTCATCCACTTTATTGCCGAAGGTAGTATTGCCACTGATAGCCAAACTCTGTGGAATGCCTTGATCATTGAGGAGTATTTTCTCCACATAGGCCGGGCCGCGACCATTGCTTTTAAAGTCAAAATCCACTGAGATCTCATTGCCCTGATGGGTTGCATGCAGATGCCCCACTACGTTGCCATTCAGCATGACGTTGTAGCGATGCTGCTCAGAGTCAGGCTTTTCTATTACTTCGGTGGTGTTATCGGTGACAGGCGGCTGCGAGCAGCCAAGTAGCAGACTTAAAAAAAGCCCCGTCATTATTCTTTGCATCATATGCTTCCCGGTAAATTTAGCTTTGCTGGATTGTCTTGCCAGCTTTGATAGATGTTTGTACTGAGAAAACGCCAGTCTACAGCCATACTTGCGGCGCGGACAATGTCACCAGATAAAAAGCAGATGGCTACCGACAATCCCTTGGTGACAAAAAGAGAGCCCTTGACCTTCCCCCCGACAGACGCTGTAAGCTAAGTGATATAGCTGCATACATTGAATAGGGTACTTATGGCTGATTGTTGCGCAACCAATGCCCAAGACAACGAACAGCGCCGCCTGTTATGGACAGTACTAATCCTCAATGCTGCGATGTTCGTTGTGGAATTTGTTGCCGGCTGGTACGCCCAATCAGCCGGCCTTTTGGCCGACTCGCTGGATATGCTGGCCGACGCTCTGGTGTATGGAGTGAGTCTGTATGCAGTGGGGAAGTCGCTTAAGCATAAGGCCAGTGCCGCTTTGTTAAATGGCACCTTACAGTTGTTACTGGCTGTTTTGGTGCTGGTTGATGTGGGCAAAAAAATCCTGTTAGGGGCACAGCCAGATACCACTTTGATGTACAGTGTTGCGTTTGCGGCCCTGGCGGTTAATATCCTGTGCTTTGCATTATTGTACCGTCATCGCCGTGGGGACATTAATTTACGGGCCAGTTGGATCTGTTCACGCAACGATATGCTGGCTAACACCGGTGTTATCGGTTCGGCAGCACTGGTCACCTGGATTGGTGCCGCCTGGCCGGATTGGTTGATTGGCGCACTGATTGCCATGGTGATTTTATTATCGGCCCTGCGTATTATTCGTGAGGCAAAAGCCTCCCTGAGCAACGGACAACCTGTTTCAGATTGTTGTCCACACTAGATAAATGTAGAAAAATGAATCACGCCCGACTCTATTGCGCTTTATTGTTGATGCTGCTGCACAGCTTCTTCGCTTGCGCGGGCGCGCCTTTTCATTTGCCAGACGCTGACCACCAGGACTTTGCGCATCTGAGCCATATGGAAGGTCCTCACCTGCATGAAACTCAGTCTGATCGCGAAGGGGGCACGACAGAAGCCCATGAGCATCAGCTGCACGTGCATTTGTCCTGTTTAAACGGCTACAGCTTTGACCTTTGCCTGGCACCGGCATTGCCGGAAAAAGCCGTACGCACGCCGAACGTCTATCTCAATCTGTATTACCAACCACCGGTGCCCCCACCCAACTCTCTCGCTTGATCAACCCTGCTTGTTTGCCCCGGCAATGCTTTTGCCGGGGCCTGATTTTTATTGATTAACGAGATAACCGCATGACATTTTTCCGAATTCGGGCTGGTGTGCTTACACCCGCTCTATGCGCCCTTTTGATGCTGGGGATACCTGGTGCAATGGCGACCCAGGACAAGCCGCTAAGCTTGGCCCAGGCTCTGGAACGGGCTTTGCAGAAACACCCCACCTTGTCCCAATATCCTTATGCAATGCGTGCTCTGGAAGCACAGCGCCTGCAAGCGGGTTTTGTACCCAATCCCAGCCTTGAGCTGGAGCTTGAAAACATGATGGGCAGCGGCGATAGCAAGGGTTTCAACGCCGCTGAAGTGACCCTCTCATTCAGTCAGCTGATTGAGCTTGGCGAAAAGCGTCAGAAACGCCTGGTGCTTGAAGAAAAACGTCAGGCCCAAGCCAACAGCAGCTACGAGCGGGATCGTTTGCTGGTGCTCTCGGATACCGCACAAGCCTATTATCAGGTACTGGGCTTGCAGGCACATCATCAACTGAATGAAACGCGTCTGGCACAGGCCAAACGCGCTTTTGAGGCCATCGAAAAACGTGCTCAGGGAGGGGCCGTAGCCGCTGCCGATGTGGCGCGCATGGCCCTCAAGGTCAGTGAAGTCCGGTTGCAGGGATTGCGATTGCAGGAGGCGCTGGAGCAAGCGCGCCACCATCTGGCACAGCAGTGGCTGGCACAACCTGACTTTACTCAGGTACTGGGCGATATCAACACACTGCCCCCACTTCCCGCTGAAGCAGCAGTCATGCAGGCGGTTAACCAGGCGCCCGAATCCCTGCTGCTGGCGCAGCAAATTCGACTGCAGCAAGCGAGCTTGTCACTGGAAAAAGCTCAGTCGACAGCGGATATCAGCGTAAGCGGTGGCTTGCGCTTTCACAATGAACGCAATGACAGCTCCCTGGTATTGGGGATATCGATGCCATTACCGCTGAGCGATCCCAACCGGGGTAACGTGAATGCCGCTCTTGCCCGCCTCGACGGTTTGGCCCATGCCGAGCAGCAGCTACGCCAATCGCTGAGAAGCCAGGCCACCGCCCTGTATGTGCAGATGCACAGCAAGCACAGGATAATTGCTCACATCACTCAAGCGCTGCTGCCAAACGCACAGCAACTGCTAACAGACAGTGAAAAAGGCTATGCCAACGGCCAGATTTCAGTACTGCAGCTATTGGATGCCCAGGAACAAGGGTTTGAAGCCAAACGCGCGCTGCTTGATGCCCACCTTTCCCTGCTCCATTCGCTCTTGGCCTTACAGCGATTGACCGGCCAACAGTTGACGACGTCGCAGCTATTCCCAGGCACCGAACACAGTGAGTTTTTACCATGAAGATATTTTTCCCCGTACTGGTGGCCAGCCTGACGCTGGCCCTTTTATCCCCCCCCTCAGTGCAGGCTTCTGGTGAGCATGGCCATCAACAGGCTCATGCCAAGGCTCATGCCGAGGCCCAACCCGAAGGCCCCCGGGGGGGCAAACTGCTAAAACAAGGCGATATCGCGCTGGAACTGACCATCTTTGAAAATGGCGTGCCGCCAGAGCTGCGCGTCTATGCCTACCAACAGGGACAAATCCTCAGTCCCGATAGCATCCATCTCAAGATTGAGCTGGAACGTTTGGGCGGGGTCACTGACACACTGCATTTTCGCGTGGAAGAGGATTACCTGGTCAGCGCCGAGGCGATCGATGAACCCCATTCATTTGATATCAATGTAGCGGCCCGTATTCAGGGCAAGGATTACCACTGGCAGCTGGAAAGCCATGAAGGACGTACCACCCTTTCTGCCAGGGCCATTGCCGCTGCCGGTATTGAAACCGCCACCGCCGGTCCCGGCGAGTTGGCTTTCAAGGAATCCTTGTTTGGCGTGATAGCCCCCACCACCGACAGACGCTTTACCCCCATGGCCCCCTATCCAGGCATCATCGAAGCGGTGTTGGTCACTCCGGGCGATAAGGTCAAAAAGGGCCAGCCGCTGATGCGCATTAAAAACAGCCAGACCCTGCAACGCTATGTGATAGACAGCCCCGCCGATGGCATCGTCAGTGAACAATATGTCAATGCCGGCGAGCTGGCCGGCGAGCAAGAGCTGCTGGAAATCGTCGACCTGTCCAAGGTCTGGGTAGAGTTGTCTGCCTTTCCGGCCAACATCGAGGCCATGGCCGTGGGCCAGCGTGCTCTGGTCTATGACCTGCACCAGCACCTGCAGGCCGAAGGCGAAGTTTTTTATCTGGCCCCGATGATGAGCGGCGGGCATATCGCCCGTGCCAGGTTGCTAATCGACAATAAGGACGGCCATTGGCGCCCCGGCATGCATGTGAAAGCCGATATTATCACCGGTAACCGCGCGGTAGCTTTGGTAGTCGCCCAAGAGGCTATCCAAAGCTTTTTGGATAAACCGGTGGTGTTCGTACGCTTTGGCAACACTTTCGAAATGCGCATGCTCACATTGGGTCAACGGGATAGTCATTGGGTAGAAGTGTTGGGCGGCCTTGCTCCCGGCAGTGAGTATGTAACGAAAAACAGTTATGTGCTTAAAGCCGATGTCCTTAAATCCGGCGCCAGCCATGACCACTGAGGTAGATCATGACTGACCATATTATTTCGTTTGCCATTAAACGGCGCTATCTGGTGCTGGCGCTAACCATGCTTATCGCCGCAGTGGGTGTTTATAACGCGTGGCGTCTGCCAATTGACGCGGTACCAGATATCACCAATATTCAGGTGCAGATCAATACCAAGGGCGAAGGCTATACCCCACTGGAGGTGGAGCAGCGCATCACCTACCTGGTGGAAAATGCCATGGCCGGCTTGCCGCGCTTGGATTATACCCGCTCCCTTTCACGCTATGGCCTGTCCCAGGTTACTGTGGTGTTTGAAGACGGCACCGATATCTACTGGGCCAGACAGCAAATCAGCGAACGCCTGCAACAAGTCGCTGCCGACCTGCCACCCGGCATCGAACCGGCCATGGGGCCTATCATTAGTGGGCTGGGGGAAATTTTTACCTATATTGTACGCAGTGAGCCGGGGGCGCTGCGTGACGATGGACAGCCCTTTACAGCCGAAGATCTGCGTACGTTGCAAGACTGGGTTATTCGGCCGCAGCTACTCAAGGTTCCCGGGATCGTGGAAATCAACAGTATCGGCGGCTTTGAACGCCAATATCAGGTGGCACCCGACCCAGGCAAATTGCTGGCTTACAAGCTGAGCATCCATGATATAGCCGCCGCCCTGAGCCTCAACAACAGTAACCGGGGCGCCGGTTATATTGAGCGCAACGGCCAGCAGTATCTGGTTCGCACCCCCGGCCAGCTGCGTAATCAGCAAGAGATTGCGCAACTGGTGGTGACCAAGCGTGACGACGCCCCTGTAAGAATTGCCGATGTGGCCGAAGTGCGCTTAGGCAAGGAACTGCGCACGGGTGCGGCCAGTTATGGTGGAGAAGAAGCGGTGCTTGGCACTGCCATGATGCTGATGGGCGAAAATAGCCGTATCGTCGCCAAGGCGGTGGCCGGAAAATTGGCGTCGGTGCAGCAGAGTCTGCCGCAAGGGGTGATAGTAGAAGCGGTATACGATCGCACCACCTTGGTAGAGAAAACCATCGACACCGTTAAAACCAACCTGTTTGAAGGCGCAGTGCTGGTGATCGTGGTGCTGTTTCTGCTGCTTGGAAATATCACAGCGGCCCTGATTACGGCATTGGTTATCCCTCTTAGCATGCTCTTTGCCATCAGCGGTATGGCCGCCAACCGAGTGTCGGGGAATTTGATGAGCCTGGGCGCCATCGACTTTGGCATTATTGTCGATGGTGCGGTCATAGTGGTGGAAAACGCCTTACGCCGCCTGGGATTGGCCCAGCAAGGTGCGGGACGGCTGTTGTCTGTTAAGGAACGGCTGGAAGTGGTGTATGCCAGCACCAAAGAAGTGTTTAATCCGGCCCTTTTCGGTGTGCTGATCATTATGCTGGTGTATTTACCAATCTTCGCCCTAAGCGGCATAGAGGGCAAAATGTTCCACCCCATGGCCTTTACGGTGGTGGCGGCCCTCCTGGGCGCCCTGCTCTTTGCCATTACCTTTGTACCGGCAGCCCTGGCCATCTTTCTGCGGGGTAAGGTGGTAGAGAAGGAAAACCGGTTGATGGCCATGGCAAGGCGCCTGTATTCGCCTGTGCTCAGGCAATCACTGCGCTATCCCCTGCTGATGGTTGGCTTTGCCCTGGTACTTTTACTGGGTGCGTCCTGGCAGGCTTCGCGCATGGGCGCGGAATTTTTGCCCAAGCTGGATGAAGGCGATGTGGCCATGCATGCCTTGCGGATCCCCGGCACCGGTTTGGATCAGTCGGTACAGATGCAACGGCAACTGGAACAAGCCATCGGCGAACTGGGTGAAGTCGCCCTGGTTTATTCCAAGATTGGTACCCCCGACATCGCCAATGACCCGATGCCACCCTATGTGGCCGACACCTTTATTATGCTCAAACCCCGCAGTCAGTGGCCGGATCCCGGCCTGTCGAAAAAGGATTTCATCGAAAAGCTGCGCCTGCGGGTGGCTGACGTGCCCGGCAATAACTATGAGTTTACCCAACCCATTGAAATGCGCTTTAACGAGCTGATTGCCGGGGTACGGGCCGAAGTTGCCCTGCGCATTTACGGCGATGACCTGGACATGTTAACGGCCTTGGGTGAAACAGCCCAGATGCTGCTTGGCAAGGTTGATGGAGCCGCTGATGTGCGCCTGGAGCAGCTATCCGGTCTACCGACATTGTCGGTTATTCCGCAGCGCGATCATATGGCGCTGTTAGGCCTTAGTGTCACTGATATTCAGGATACGGTGAGCGCCGCCATAGGCGGCATCGCCACCGGGCTGGTATACGAAGGGGACAGACGCTTTCAGCTATTGGTGCGCCTGGATGAGCAGTGGTCACAGACACCCCAAGCGCTGGCCCAGTTACCGGTGGCCGTACACAGCAGCCTTAACCCGGAGCTGGCCTATGTGCCTTTGGGGGAAGTGGCCGATATCGTGGTCGGCGAAGGCCCCAATCAGGTCAATCGTGAAAGCGGTAAACGCAATGTGGTCATCAGTGCCAACGTAGAAGGCCGGGATCTGGCCGGTTTTATCGCCGAAGTGCAGTCATTAATGGCGAGAGAACTGGCCCTGCCCCCGGGCTATTGGCTGGATTACGGCGGTACCTTCGAGCAACTGCAATCGGCCAGCAAGCGCTTGTCCTTGGTCGTGCCACTGACCCTGCTGCTGATCCTGGGCTTGCTCTACAGTGCCCTGAACTCTTTGCGCGATACCCTGATTGTGTTTAGCTCCGTGCCATTGGCGCTGACCGGCGGGGTATTGGCCCTGAGCCTGCGCCATATGCCCTTATCCATCTCTGCTGCCGTGGGCTTTATTGCCTTGTCGGGCGTGGCAGTACTTAACGGCTTGGTGATGCTGTCCTTTATCCGCCAACTCAGAGAAAAAGGGAAACCGCTGTATATGGCTATTGCGGAAGGAGCTAGCGCACGTTTAAGACCCGTGCTGATGACCGCCCTTGTGGCCAGCCTTGGCTTTGTGCCCATGGCCTTTAACACCGGCACCGGCGCCGAGGTACAACGGCCACTGGCCACCGTGGTCATCGGCGGCATTGTGTCGGCTACCCTGCTGACCCTGGTGGTGCTGCCTGCGCTTTATCGATTGGTGCACAGGGACAAATTGCAACAAGCCTGAATAGGGAGAGCCTAAAGATCAATTAGGCCGCCGCGAATTTCCCTGGCGGCCTTAAGCTCACAGCTTGTAGAACATCCAAACCCCGGCAGCGATCATAAACAGGTTTTCCGTGAGGGAGACAAAGCCAAGTGGCACTTCACTATTGCCGCCCACACAGGCACATTTAAGCTCACGCTTATCAATGTACACCGCCTTAAACACCGAAATCGCCCCTACCGTACCAATAAATAAGGAAACAGGCGCCACCAGATAAGCCCACAGACCAGCCAACATGCCGATACCGGCGTAAGCTTCAGCAAAAGGATAAAGATAGGCATAGCGTACCCAGCGTTGGGCCAGCAGATCATAGCCAAGGAATTGATTAGAAAAGGCCTCCACATCCTGTAGTTTTTGCAAGGCCAGCAAAGTCATACAAAAAGCCACAAAACGCTCCACCGTAAGCATAGAGAAAAGCGGTTCCCCACCTACTCCATTCACGGCGATTGCCAGCAATAAACCGATGGCAAAAATAGCGATCACTGGCCGGTAGGCGGCAGCTGGTTTATCTTCAGGTAAGGTCTTGTTGAAGTATTGGAGTAGCTCATCGTAACCGCCAATACGTTTATCCTCGATAAACGTCTGGGGGGTAGTATCCACCTGATGCTTGTCCATAAAAGCATCCGTTTGCTCGCGGCTTTGCAGCTGATGATCCTCAACCTCATAGCCCTCCTGCTCAAGCAATGCCTTGGACTTTAAGCCAAAGGGGCAGATGTGGTCCTCGGTTACCATGCGGTATAACTGCGCTTGCTTTGCCATCTCTATCGCCCTCTTAATCTTCTCCTTCAACCTAGTGGCTATGATGCAGATTTCAAGTCGAACTGGGATAGACAGGATTGGGGTCAGGTCTTGTTTTTTGCAGGGCAATCGTCTGTTATGACGTCACTGTAGTCTTATCAGGTTGTTCCGTTTAACGGCTAAAAGCTTATACCTTGTGGCAAATCGCCTTCATCCCCGTTCACAATCCCGCCAACGCTTTAGACGAACACCCAGGCTTGTGCACTGAGAACCAATCGCAACACTCGTCATTTCGTCGGGAATACTGTTACCCGGCAAAACATCCACAAACCAGCCATACTCAAACACCGGTTCCCGTAGTCAGACGTGGGGATCGATTAATGGATGTTCCCTTTAATCTGATGGAGAAAGTCTGATGAGCACTTCTACCCTTTCCCTGGGCTGGTTGCCCGATTTGCCTGATTTTCGTGACCGTGATTTGAATTTTGACTCGGTGTCTCCCAAGGCCAAAAGCCATGGCCAGCAACGTTCCTTAAAAGAGATGGCCAAGGAACTGGGTATTGCCAACACCCACCATGCGGACTTACCTGGCAGACGCGACCTCACCCGCTGGTGTCCTCCCATTGAAAACCAACAGAGCATAGGCTCATGCACTGCCAATGCCGGTGTGGCATTGCTGGAATATTTTGAGCGCCGGGCCTTTGGTCGCCATACCGATGCTTCCAGGCTGTTTTTGTACAAAGCAACCCGGAACTTGCTGCAGTGGCAAGGCGATACCGGCGCTTACTTGCGTACCACCATGGCGGCCATGAAACTCTTTGGCGTACCGCCGGAAAGTTACTGGCCCTATGACATCAGTCGCTTTGACGAGGAACCCTCCTCCTTTTGCTATGCTTTTGGCCAGAACTATCAGGCATTGAGTTACTACCGGCTGGATCCCAATGGCATCAGTCGTCATCAGCTACTGGACCGCATTAAAACCAACATCTCCCGGGCGTTGCCCGCGATGTTTGGTTTTACCGTCTATCAGTCCATCTCACAGGCAAGTAATGATGGCAGGATCCCCTTTCCTGCTCGCACTGAACGCACCCAAGGCGGTCATGCGGTGGTGGCCGTTGGCTATGATGATGATAAGGAAATCGTCAATGGGTCAGGCAATGATCGCATCACCACGCAAGGTGCCCTGATGATCCGCAATTCATGGGGTGAGAGCTGGGGTGAAGACGGTTATGGCTGGTTGCCCTATGAATATGTGTTGCAGGGTCTGGCAGTGGATTGGTGGTCACTTATCCGCAATGAATGGGTTGATACCAATCGCTTCGGCCTGAACGATTGATATACCTGGAGGCAGGGAACCCACCTTTGGCCACCCTGCCTTTTCTTATTTTTCAATTTGTTACATCTTACTGATTTGGCGCCGGAATTATCGCCAGCTCTTCAGGTCACAGAAGTGTAAATAAGGAGCAGGATAAATCCATGTCAAACAAACTAAAGGGCATCTGGCACAACAATCGCGGCTTTTTCCTCTTTGTAGTCTTAATGCTGGTGTTTAGAAGCGCCGTTGCCGATTGGTACAACGTGCCAACGGGCTCCATGCAACCCACCATCGTTGAGGGCGACCGGGTATTAGTAGATAAAATGGCCTATGATCTGCGTATCCCTTTCACCCATGTCTCGCTGGTAAAACTGGCTGAACCTAAACGTGGCGATATTGTTGTGTTTGATTCCAAGCGCGCTGACACCCGCTTGATTAAACGGGTCGTTGGGATCCCCGGTGATGTGATTGAAATGCGACAGAATGCGCTGTTTATCAACGGCCAGCAGTTGGCTTATCAACTGTCAGATCAGGGGGAATTGTCGGAAAATCTGCTCGGATTCTCTCATGCCGTACGCCTCGCCCCTGGCGGCTCCCGGTTATCCAACTTTGCGCCTGTCAGAGTCCCTGATAACCATTATCTGGCCTTGGGTGATAACCGCGACAACAGCGCCGATTCCAGAGTGATTGGCTTTGTGCCAAGGGAAGAATTGCTGGGGCGGGCCCATCATGTGGCGCTGTCGATAAACCCCGATAATTATTATCTGCCAAGGACCGATAGATTCTGGCAGGCAATTTAGGGTTAGTGGCTGAGCTTACGCCCAGCCGCGCTCCCGAAACACTTGAAGGGTATTGACGAAATCCCGCATCTGCGCGGGAGTACCGATGGACAGGCGGTTCCAGCCATCTTCGTCAGTCATCCGCCGGCCCACCCGGATGCCGGCTTCCAGCATACGTTTTTGATAATCGGCCAAAGGACTGTTAATCCGATGCAACACAAAGTTGGTATGGCTGGGAATATACTCGAGCTCAAGTTTGTCCAGGGTATTCAACAAGATTTTCTTGGCTTCCAGGTTGGAAGCCAGACTTTGCTGACGGTAGGCCTCATCCTCAATGGACGCCAGGGAAGCAGCCAGACCCGGTGCATTCAGGTTAAACCCGGCCGAATAATCATCGATGGCCAGGGCGGTATTGGTAGTCGCCAGGCCATAGCCCATCCTAAGGCCAGCCATACCATAGACTTTGGAGAAGGTACGCGCCACCATCACATTGTCCATCCCCGCTTTTACCAGCGGCAGAGCCGACGCATACCCCGGCTGCCCCTCTGCGTAATCAAAATAAGCCTCATCGACCAGGAAGAAATGATTAGAGGGAGAGGATTTAATCCAGTCAGTCAGTACTTTCGTCTCGACAATGGTGCCGGTGGGGTTATTCGGGTTGCACAAGTTGATCAACAGCGCGCCTTTCTCTGCGGCCGCCGCCTTTGCCATGGCTTGAATGTCGGTCACAAAACCTTTGCCGACCGGTATATCAATCACCTGCATTCCCTCCAGGCGCGCGGTGTCAGCCATCAGGCCAAACGTCGGTGAGGGTTGCAGTAGTTTGGCGCCCTGCTCTTTGGCCCAGCGCACCGCAGCCTGTAATACCTGGCTTGAGCCATTACCCAATACGATCTGCTCTTCCGATACGCCATGCTTGGCAGCCAGGGCAGACACTAGCTGTGCCCGAAGCGCATCGGGGTACCGATTGCCAAGCTCCAGCAGCGCATTTTGTGCCGCCAGCATGGCGTTGGGCGACATCCCCAACGCGTTTTCGTTAAAGTGCAGCAACAACTGTGCTTGCCCCTGGCGAAGTGCAGGCAACGCCGAGGATGCCAAGCTGAAAGGCGTTAGCCCCAGCGCCATAGCGCCACCTAATAACTTGATAAAGTCGCGGCGCGCCAGATGCTGCGATGCCATATTATTCTCCTTTACTGATCCGCCATTGGGTCCAATAAGCGGCAAAACGTTTGCCCAGGGTCTTGGAGGTGTCAGCATATAAACGCTGCCCCGATATAAAAGCTTGACTGCGAAGTTCTGCCCGACGCCCATCCAGCAAAGTAAACAGTAATGCCAGGGTTTTATCCATGTTTTGTCGTTGATGATAGGGTCCCAATACCGACTGCAGCACCGACAGATCATGTTCATCGCCAATAATGGCTGACAACTGGTGCGCCTCCTCTGCCAATGGAATAAGCAGGGAGGGCCAGATGTTTTCTAATAGCTGCAAGTGAAACCAGTGATACTTCACTCGCTTTCGCCATTCATGAAAGTGCTCGGTACTGGGCTCCTGTAAGGCAAGGCCCATGGCGCGCCGTCCTTGTCGGTAGTTGGCACGAAATCCGGCCAGCCAAGCCTGAGGTTTATCGGTATCCAGTTGCCAGCTATCGACCTCTGTGACGGCCTTTTTCATGGCCTTTTTGACTTGTTTCAGGGCTTCAAGAACATCCTTTTTTTCACTGGCCTGTGCGTCGCGCTGACTATGTAAGTAGTCTCTGATAGGCGCAAGATTCTGCCCTTTTAATTCCGACTTACAAGCAGCAATTAGCGCCCCCAGAGATTCGATACAGGCCTGGTTATCCCGAAGTGACGATAAGTCTCTGGCCATATCCCGAAACAGGGCATTGGCCGATGAATACTCTGCCATGGCAGGACGCACAAGGCGCAATAAACCTCGCAAGCGCTTGCAGCGTTTACGCACCTCATGCACCTTTTCATGGGCAGATAACTTATCGCTGTCGATATCTTTGATAGCCCCCCGGATTTGCTCGAGGCTGATACGTCTTAACCCCTCTTCCAGGGATTCATCCACTTGCAGGCAGAATCCCACCACCTTTTCCTATGCAGTTTGAAAGTTAAACAAGGATAGCCAAGGGCTTGTTTTTAAGCCTGTTTTTTAGTCTTTTACAGACAGCTAGGAAGTTTGGTCTATAACTAGGGCCATTAGATCTTACTCTGCACATTTACATACCTTCCAGAATGTATATAATGCACACAATTCAATCAGGTCACTTCTATGATGCCAAAAGCCCCAATCCTTACTTTACTGATGCTTGTTCTACTTACCTTCACTGCTAGGGCCCATGAAGACAGTGCCCCTGTTGATAGCCAAAAGGCGGTGCCGGTGGCCGCCTCTAAAGTCAGCCGCGGTATGCTGCGGGATTGGGCCTTTGCCGAAGGCATTGCCCAAGGCATTCGCCGCGAATACCTAAGCTTTGAGCGCCCGGGTCGGGTGACCTTCATCGCCAAGGATGACAACGGCATTCAACTTCGGGCCGGTAGTCAGGTGTCCGGGCCGCAAAGCGGCGAAACCTTCGGCCAGTTGCTGGGCCGGGTGGATGAACGCGAGGACACCGAAGTGGTGCGCGGCTATGAGTCGAATCTGAGCGGTGCCAAGGAGCGGATATCCCAGACCAGGGCGCAACTTGAGCAGGCCCGCAATAACCTTGAGTTGGCCCGCGACAATTTCCAGCGTACTGAGTCCATATGGCAGCAAAAGCTTATTCCCAAAGAGCAGTATGACGCCGCCCGTACCGACAAGCTCAACGCCGAGCAGGCCCTAAGCAGCGCCGAGGCCGAGCTGAAAGCCGCCATCAGCCAGGAAAGATCCGCTATCGCCCAACTTAACCAGGCCAAGGTGGGACTGGAAAAAACCAGCTTGTTTGCGCCTTTTGACGGGGTACTGCGCAAGGTCAATGTGCGCGAAGGCGACTATTGGGGCGGCCCGGCGGCGGTAATGAGCGACCGAGAGCGCGAAGCCAGCGCCGCCATGGTGATTGTGGATACAAGTCAGTACGAAGTGACCCTGAATGTGCCCTACTACGCCACCGGCAAGCTGGCCGAAGGCCAGGCAGTGTTTTTAAGCCATAGCCCGGCAGCGCTGGTGGCGGCCGCCCAGGCCAATGATATGAGTAGTGTCACCCAGGGCCGGGTGTTTTCCGTCAGCCCCAGCATCAGCCTGGAGCAACGGGCGGTGGAGGTAAAAGTGCATACCATTGCAGGAGCGGAGCTGCTGCTCGATGGCATGTTTGTGACCGCCTGGATTTTGGTGGAAGAGCGCCCCCAGACCCTGAAGGTGCCCAATCAAGCAATACTGATGCGCGACAACAAGCCCTTTGTTTATATGCTGGATGCCGACAACCGTGCACAGCTTCGCGCCGTACAAACCGGTATCGAGGATCTGCAGGAGATCGAGATCCTCGAGGGCCTCAATGATGGTGACCAGGTGGTGACGGTGGGCAAGCATAAGCTGGCCGACGGTACGCCGGTGCGCCTGGTTAATGGTGGAGCCAAGCATGAATAAGCTGGCCCATAAGTTTTTTGTTAATCGCATTATCAGCAGCCTGGCGCTGATGATAATGCTGCTGGGCGGCCTTATGGCCTATCAGAGCATGCTTCGGGAAAACTACCCGGATCTGGCCATTCCCCAGGCGCTGGTGTCGGTGGAATGGCCGGGGGCCGCGGCCGAGCAAATCGAAAAAGAAGTCACCAAGCCCCTGGAAGATGCCTTAAACGGCTTAAACGGCTTAAAGAAACTGCAAAGCGGCTCCCAGTATTCCTATTCGCTGGTGGCAGTGGAGTTTGAGGCGGACCTGGATGTCAGCGAAGCCATGGCCAGGCTTAGGGCCAAAGTGGACGAGGGCAAGGCCGACTTTCCCGATGGCGTGAAGGTGCCCAAGGTGGAACAAATTTCCGTTAACGACACCCCGGTGCTGGAGCTGATGCTCTACGGCCCTTTGGACGATTACGCCCTGAGCCAAGTGACCCGCAAGATTGAAAAGCGCCTGCAAAGCCACCCCGGCATTAAGAAAGTGGAGCTTGGCGGTTACCGGGAAACGGCGGTACAGGTGCGCTTGCTGCCCGAGCGCCTTAAATCCCTGGGCGTCTCGCCATCGCAGGTACGCCAGCGCCTGCAGGAAGCCAATATGGATATGAGCTGGGGCGAGTATGACGACGGCGATGCTGTGGTGCAGCTGTATCTGGCCGGGCGCTTCGACAGTATCGAGAGCTTGCGCAAGTTGCCCATAGTACGCCGGGACGACAACAGGGTGATCCGACTGGAAGAGCTGGCCATGGTCTACAAGGGCCTGGAGCAGGCCCTTAGCCGCACAGCCTTTTCCGAGACCGGCAGCGCCTTTGAAAGCGGCGTATCTTTGGGCATAAAAAAGCGTCCGGGGGTGGACACCATCGGTCTGATTCAGGAAACCAAGGCGCTGATGGCGCAAATGCAGCAGGAAACCTTCTGGCCGCAAAACCTGAAGGTGGCGGTGATCAGCGACGAAAGTGAGCTTATCCAGGAGTCCTTCGACAATATCTTCGACAATATCTGGCAGGCCATGGTGGCGGTGTTTCTGATCCTGATGGTGATGCTGACCTGGCGCGAAGCCCTGGTGGCAGGCCTGGCCATCCCCCTGACCTTCCTCGCCACCCTGATGGTGCTGGGTCTAAACGGCTATAGCCTTAACTCCATGATTATTATCGGCATGGTCATGGCGCTGGGACTGCTGGTAGATGTGTTTATCCTGGTCATGGAAGGCATGCACGACCATTTGTATGTGAAAAAACAGGCCTTTAGCGAGGCGGCCATCAATACGGTGAAAACCTATGCCTTGCCGGCCATGTCCGGTCAGCTCACTACCATTTTGGCCATGGCGCCCATGGCTGCCATCGGTGGTATTGACGGCAAGTTTATCCGCCTGATCCCGGTGACCGTGGTCACCTGTTTGCTGTTTAGCTATGTTATCGCCTTTTTTGTCTGTATCCCCCTGTCTAAATGGCTGTTGGCCGACACTAAGGCCAAGGGCGAAACCGCAGTGGATAAGCTAACCAAAACCCTGGAGCACAAGGTACGCACCTGGCTGCTACAAAACGCCCTGCAATCCAAGGCCCAGGCCCGTAACTGGGTGCTGCTGGCACTGGGGCTGTTTGGGATCTCACTGGTACTTTTCTCGCAATTGCCGTCGCTGCTTTACCCCAAGGCCGACGGCCGTAATCTGGCTATCACCATTGAGCTTGCCCCCAACGCCAATCTGGAGCAAAGCCAGCAGGTGGCCACACTTGCCGGTGAATACCTGAGTCAGCAGCCCTTTTTTGACAATGTGGCCATGTATGTGGGCAAGCGCAGCCCCAGGGCCATCGGCTCCTTAAGTGAAAACCTGATGCTTAACGACAGCCCCAATTTTGTCGGCTTCTCGGCGCTGTTTTCGCCCAAGGATGAACGGCCCAAGCTTGCCTATGAATACGTGGATGAACTCAGAGCCGGGTTGGAGCAGGCCTTGTATGAGGTGCCGGGGATCAGCATTTTGTTTAAGCCCGAGGTCGGCGGCTCCACCGGCGAAGATCCCCTGCAAATCGTTATTATGGGCGATGATATGCAGCGCCTTGCCGATATCGCCCTCAAAGTGGAGCAGCGCCTTGGCACCATTACCGGGGTGTCCGATGCCCGCAATAATCTGGGCGCCTGGAAAACCCAGGTCAGGCTACAGGCCAATCCAGAAGCCCTGAGCTTTCACGGCATCAGCGAGCAGGACTTTGCCGCCCAACTGCGTCTGGCTACCGAAGCCGATGAGTATGGCAAGTTTAAATTGGAAGGCACAGAGGATGATCTGAAAATCCGATTAAGCACTTACTGGCAAAGCCGCGGCGATGCAATGGGCGGCCCGCGCTCCATCTCCGAGATTGCGCTGATTAATATCTTTGACAGCCAGGGCAATGTGGTGCCCTTTGCCAACCTGGTGGATTACGAAATCCGCTCCACTGCGCCGGTCTTTACCCATACCGGCACCAAGCGCGCCATCACGGTAATGGCCAAGGTGGAAGGCATTACCGTGGGCGAAGTGCTGGATATCATGACCCCAGAGCTGGATGCCATGGCCGGGGACTGGCCACAGGGCTACGGCTACCGCTTCGCCGGCGAAGCAGAAAGCGCAGAAGATACCTACAGCCAGGCCGGCATGGTGTTTGTGCTGGCCATTTTCCTGGTGTTTGCGGTACTGACCCTGGCGCTGAATTCCTTACTGCAACCCATAGTGGTGCTGCTGACCCTGCCACTGGCCTTAACCGGCACCTTCAGCGGCTTTTGGCTATTTGGTATCCCCTTTTCTTTTCCGGCCATGATTGGCCTGATTTCCCTGGTGGGGATCGTAGTCAATGATGCCATCGTCATGGTGGATACCATGAATAACCACCTAAAAGCCGGTAAGCCCTATGCACAGGCCATTGCCAGCGGCGCCGCCGATCGCCTGCGGCCGATTTTCAGCACCTCGCTGACCACCATCGTGGGCCTGACGCCATTGGCACTGAGCGATGCCATGTGGTTCCCCCTTTGTATGGCGATTATTTTCGGCCTCATCGCCGCCACTGTGGTGGCCATCGTGATTATTCCGTCCATGTACTATCTAGTATCCTCGCGCCGGGCCAATGCGATTGAAGCCGGTCTTAGTTCCACCACCAGCCCAGAGACAGCCTGATGCCAAGACGTACCAAAGAAGACGCCCAGAAAACCCGCCAAAGCTTGCTGCATACGGCGCTGATGCTATTTGCCGACAAGGGGGTATCCAACACCACTCTTACGGATATCGCCAGCGCCGCCGGGGTCACCAAGGGCGCCTTTTACTGGCATTTTAAAAACAAACTGGAAGTCTTTGAGGCCATTAACCAGGAATACACCAAAGATCTGACCGAACAGACCCTGGCCATCGCCGCACAGGCAGAGGATCCGGTGCAAGGCCTGCTCGATGCCATTGGCCATTACCTCGGTCAGGTGGAACAAAGCCAGGAGCTACGAGCGCTGTTAATGATCGCCACCTTTAAATGCGAATACACCGACGAGTTCGCCCCGCTGATGCAAATGGACTTACAGGAGCTGGCCGACGGCATGGATCTTTTCCACGAGGCCCTAAGCCTGGTGCCAGAGTCCCGCTGGCAGCAAGCCAAGCCAGATATCGCGTTACTCGGCGCCCAATGCATCAGCCTCATTCTAGGCAACCTGCACCGCTGGTTATTACAGCCCGAGAATAAGTTAAGGGAGGAGAGCCTAAGCGGCATCCGTGCTTTGCTTCGGGGGTATGGGTTGGGGATTTAATGTAGTTGGGGCGTTCGGCTGGCTCTCTAGCGTATTGTCTTTTTGCTAACCGATTGTCAGCTTTGAGTTGTTAGTCTTGGCATAAACAGTATGTTAACTGCCACACAGGCCGGTAACTGATTCTACACTTGCTGTGGAATGTCTTTGACCAGGCGAAATAATGTTGCCCATCCGTGCCCTCTACCAGTATGCCGTCTCCCGTGGCCTGATAATTATGCTGATGGCTGGCCTTTTATATCCCGCCGTCAGTCATGCCGACAACCTGCGCCTGCATAGCTATAGCCTGCGCGCCCACCTTACCGAGAAGACCGTGCTGGGCCAAAGTGCCACCTAGGAGTTTGAGCAATACGATCTCGCGGCGACCTTTCGCCTGCCCTGGCTGCGCCATGCCTATTCGGGTTTTGCTTCAGGCACTGGGCTTATCGCTAGTACGGGGCTGCTTCGCGGCGCCGGCCACAATACCTTGGTCGTGTTGGCTGTGCCGACTTTATACCTTGAACACCGCAAAACGGGCATTGCTGTGGATATCGGGGCCGGTGGCGCGTTACTGAGCCGGCATCGTTTTGGTACCCAGGATTTTGGCGGTCCTTTTCAGTTTGCCCTGACCTTGGGTATGGGGCTTCCTGTCTACGACAATCTGGGTATTGGCTATCGCTTTTTACATTATTCCGATGCTGGCACTAACGGCTCAGGCACTACCGGTGCCGATATGCATATGATTGAGTTTATCTGGCGCTATTAAGGACAGCAGCCATTCGCCTTGCCCTTAGGTGTGTTCGCCTTATTCTGCTAGAGCTTGTAAAAAATCTATATTATCAGATAGTTACGCTGACATCTCGTTCGTCATAAAGGCCGCATCAATCGAAAGCAAGTTCATCAGGAAAGTAAATAATTATTTATATAAGGAAATATAATGAAGCTTCATTCCCCTTCAGTATCTCTATTGCTGTCTGCGTTGGTCATCTGTAGCGCCACTGCTGCCAAAGAAACCACACCAGTGCTCGAAGGACCCTATCTGGGGCAAACCCCGCCGGGACTCACGGCAAAGCCCTTTGCACCGGGCATTGTCACCACCCAGGGATTTGATGATGGCGGGGTCTTTTCCAATGATATGGAGGCGTTTTACTTTATTAGAAAAAATAGCGAAAAAAATAAATTCGAAACGGTCATCTATAAACTAAAAGGTAACCTTTGGGTTGAAACAGTGAGTGAAGAGCCAAGGCCCTTCTATCCCTTCTTCTCGCCGGACGGCAAGACCATGCATCTGGGCAAAGGATACAGAGAGCGCACCGACGCCGGTTGGTCAGAGATAAAAAGCCTGGGTGCTCCGTTCGATGATATCAACATTATGAGCCTCTCAGCTTCTTTACAAGGCACCTTTGCCATTGACGAAAGACGTCCGGATGATGACGGTATCCTTCGATTTTCACGGCTGATAGATGGCAAGCGCGAGGCACCCATCCCCTTTAACCAAGACATCAACAGCGGTACCCGAAATGCCCATCCCTTTATTGCGCCCGATGAATCCTATGTGATGTGGGACGGCATTAAAGAGGGTGGATTTGGAGATGTCGATCTCTATATCAGTTTCCGTCAGCCGGACGGCGCATGGGGCCCTGCCATTAACATGGGTGACAAAGTCAACACCGCTGCCTATGAGGCGGGGCCAAAGGTCACTCCAGACGGAAAATACCTGTTCTTTGTACGGAATATGGGTTCGGACAAATTTGAAGATGTCGATATCTTCTGGGTCGATGCACAGATTATTGAGACGCTGCGTCCCCATTAAACACCAGAACTACTTCAGCGAGTGTGCCGCTATCAGGCCAGACAACCTTGCAATCAACCCACAAACCTTGCATCTGGTCGTATTGTGGGAAACAAGCCACGCCTTAGGGGTTACCGTATTTAGGGCAATCCAACAACACAGGAATCAGAACAATGAGAATCACAGGTACACTGGTCACACTATTGGCAAGCTGGATGTGCTTGTCGGTATCGGCATTTGAGATAGGTGAATGGAACGGGGTTTGGGAGCGCTATTCCGCCGAGGGGCAACTCGTAGAGAGGATCAGTGCAAAGGAAGTGGTCCAGGGAAAACTCATCTCATCGAAGATCGAGTATTTTAAAGAAGGCAAACCGGTCGGGGATGGGGCAACGGTAATGTCAGACCTGAACGGCCAGTTACGGGCAACGATGCATTTTACCAGTGGCATGCAAATTGAGCTGGATAGCCTTGCACGTGAAAAGGACTCGGTGTTCTTCCATCTCAGGCAGATCAATCTTGCTAACGGAGAGCATATTGCTGACCTGTATACGCGCTTTACCTTGCTCACCGTCGATGGTAAACAGATCATCAGGCAAGACGTCTACCAAGACAAAGAACAAAATACCCCTCTACGTAGCGTAGATTTTTACAAGAAGCCGGTCTGATGCGTTTAATCCGGCATAGAATGACTGGTGCCCATGCCGGGCGTGCCTTGGCTTTTACACTTGGGCAAGCACGTAACGCCCTTGTTGTCTGAAAAGCAGGAAAAAAGACCATAGTTCTGGATCGCAGACAAATAAGGATTTCAGAGCGTTGGCACCCAAAAGCACCCGAGACGGACGCTACCGCTTGGCAACCATAATCCCCACAAAGTGAATACCAATCAGCCACCAGATGGCGTCTCTATGCTGCATATGAAGGTCATGAAAGCCGGGGAATACCTGGTAGAAATTGTCCCTGGACGGTTCGAACGCCATACCGAACAAGCTCAGCCGGATTTCGTAGTTGTTAAACATCATCAGGCCGGTGGCCACCAAGCCGAAAATGCAAACATAGAGCGCCAGATGGGTGATTTTAATAAACCAAGCATGCTTGGTACTTTTTGGCTTAACCCTCGGGATCTCGGTCTTGGTCTTGGTCTTGGTCAGATAGGGCAAGACTATCCTCAGTAAGGTCAGCAATACCAACACCATGCCGATCAGGGCATGTATTTCTACTGCTTCCTGACGATGCTCCAATTGGCCTTTCATATCCCAATCCACGTTATGCAGCTGACTGGACAGGCTCATCAGCATAAATAGCAGCAACAAGGCAGAAAACCAGTGAAGTGTCCTGTCGATGATGTAAGTTTTTGATGTCATTGCTCACAAATCCATGTTTATTAAAACGTTTGAGGGCAAGTATTTGTGCCGATCTTGATTAGACCACAAGACACATCCAGATTCCCGAATGTGCTGCAGATACCTACTTCACAGGCCGATTTTCATTCAATCAACGCAGAACCCTGGCATCTGGTCGAATTGTAGGAAACAAACTATCGCCAAGGCGTTACTGTGGCAGGCGAACAGTTAAACCGCATAGGAGTCAAAGGTATGAAAATCAGACGTGCACTGGTCACAGTATTAGCAAGCTGGATGTCGTTATCGGCATCTGCATTTGAGATTAGCGAATGGACCGGGGTTTGGGAGCGTTATTCCGCCGAGGGACAGGTCGAAGAGAGGATCACCGCCAAGGAAGTGATTGAGGGGAAATTACTGTCATCAAAAATTGAGTATTTTAAGGACGGCAAACCGGTTGGCGATGGTGCGACTGTAATGTCAGACCTACAAGGCAAGGTACGGGCATCGATGCATTTTACCAATGGCCTGCAGATTGAGTTGGATACCCTGGCTCGTGAAGAGGACTCGGTATTTTTTCAACTCAGGCAAATCAATCTTGCCACAGGCGAGCAAGTCGCTGAGATGTTTACACGCTTTACCCTACTGACCGTCGATGGCAAGCAGGTTTTGAGGCAAGATGTCTACAAAGACAAAGAGCAGAATACTGCCTTGGTAAGCGTGGATTTTTACAAAAAAGCAGTTTGATTATGAATCACCCGGCATTGACTTGCTTATGCCAGTGTCGGGCCTGTCTTGCGTTGGTTTCTGCAATTGGGGGGCACGCAACGCCATTGCTGTATGAAACGCCATTGCTGTATGAAAGGCAGGAAAGAGACCATAGTTATGGATCGCAGACAGATAAGGATTGCACCGAGTCGAAACCCAAAAGCACCAGTACGGGCGCTACCGCCTAGCGGCCATAATCCCCACAAAATGAATCCCAACCAGCCACCGGACGGCGTCTCTACGTTGTAGATGAAGGTCATGAAAGCCGGGGAATACCCGGTAGAAATTGTCCTTGAACGGTTCGAACACCATACCAAACAGGCTTAGGGGGACCTCGTAGTTGTCAAACATCACCAAGCCACAGATGCAACAGTGCAGCGTCTTCATTAAATCAGCCGTGCTTGGCGCTTCCTGGCTGGCCCCAAGGGATCTCGGTCCTGGTCAAGTGGGAAATACGAACCTTAGACAGAGGCAGACTTAAATGGCAATTAGCTGCTGGCTTTTCGGCGAATTTTGCCTATCGCAAAAAGTTTTCTTCCGACCATGACTAGCAGACAATAAGAAGGGTGAAAAGGATCTGAATGTTCCCACTCACCAGTCCGGCTGACCATTCACCAGCGAATCTACCGCCATCAGTCTTAATTTCGCTACTTTCAGCTCGCCTACATTACATAAGGAACAAGCATGAACCTATCAACCCAAATGTGCCGCTCCGCTTGGGCCGGCCTGGCTCTGTTGTTGTCCGCCTGCGGTGGCAGCGGTGAGCAGAATATCACCATAGACCTCAACCTATCCCGGGACGCCCGCTGGGCGGCGGATATCGAGTATATGACCGGCCGCATGACAACGGTGCATCCCAACCTTTACCACAGCTTCAGCGCCACTGAATTCAATGCCGCAAAAAAGGCACTGCTTGAGGATATTCCCCGCCTGGATGACCACGGCCTGTTTGCCAGGCTGCTGCAGCTTTTTGCACTACCGGGCCAGGAGCGCGACCTGCATATGGCGGTGTCCTATTTCGATGGTACCGACAATCTGATCAATCCACTGAAATTCTACCGTTTCGAGGGCGGAGTCTTTCTTATCCAAAGCCTGGATGAACACCAGGATTTCATCGGTGGCGAGCTACTGGCTATAGACGGCCTTCCACTGAGCGAAGCTAACGCGATACTAGACAGCATTATCCCACGCGACAATCAGCAATCGCTGGAGGTGTTTCGCAATTTCGCCTATATCAACCCCGCCGTACTCTATGGCTTGGGCATAGGCAATTCCCCGACCGCCACCACTTACAGCCTGCGCCTGGAAAACAATGAAGTCGTGGAAATGCCGGTAACGGCTATCAGCCCCATTAATTTCCCCCTCGACCCCAGCCATAATCTGCCTAAGGACAATACCGTCGGCTACCTGAATAAGCGTGGCGATCTCTGG
The DNA here is from genome assembly GCF_029223185.1 of Aliiglaciecola sp. CAU 1673. Classification (GTDB taxonomy): domain Bacteria; phylum Pseudomonadota; class Gammaproteobacteria; order Enterobacterales; family Alteromonadaceae; genus Bowmanella. Next base: position 113,047 of record NZ_JARHUG010000003.1, on the reverse strand, counting down.
CTAGAACATTTTGAGGAAAACGCCACCGTCTATATCAAACTCAACCGGATGGTGGAGTCCTCCGGAGGGGTCAGTTTGAACGATCTGGCCCAGCAAACCCTTGCCATTGTGCAACAGGCGCCCGGCACCAAGGTGGTGCTGGATTTGCGCCAGAATAACGGCGGCAACAATGAACTTGTCGGGGACATCATCGACTTTCTGCGCCACCCTGAAATAAACCGCCCTGACCGGTTACTTGTGTTTACCGACAGGCAAGTACTCTCGGCCGCCGGTAATCTGGTTGCCGAGCTGGACTATCGCACCCAGGCCACTTTTATTGGTGTGCCCCCTGGTGGCAGCGGCAGCCAATATGGCGATGCGAAAGAATATCGTCTGCCCTACTCCGGAATCACCATTTATTTACCCACCCGATTCTGGCAGTTCGGCGACCCGGACCATCAGCCACTTTCCCAGACCATGGATGTATGGATGGAGCCGGGGATCCTGGATTATCTGACCAAGCGAGATCCACTGTTTGAGCGTTTCGTGTTGGCACGGACCGGACAATAAGCAGATGCAGTCCCTGTTGTTATGGCTAAGCGGACTTTACTGGGTCCGGCATATTCATCCTTATTGCCTGTACTGTGGCTATGTCAGTCTGCTGATGATCCTGGGCGCCCTTTGGTGGCGCCCCTATCTGGGCCTCTGGACGCTGCTGCCGATATCAATGGGAGTGCTTTGGCTGTGGCAGGGTCCCAGACTGTTGGAACCCCCTAAGACCAGCAAGCGCTGGGCGTCCAGGGCGGTACTTGGCATCAGGGTATGGCGCAACAGAAAACAGATACCGATCGGGGCCGAGCATCTGGATATGGTGCGGATTATTTTGGGGTTGCTGAGCGGTACCTGGCTGATGCTGTTTACTGCGCTGATATTGCAGCACAGCCACCTGGCGGTGGCAGGATTTAGCCTGTTGCTGTTGTCCCAGAGCTGGTTTCTGGACAGAATGGTGTGGCTTTTCGATGATATGGCAAGGAACCATGCCGACTATAATAATTGGCTGTATTAAGAGGCTGTGCTTAGCGGCACTCAACACCTGGCGGCCCTTGGCCGCCCTGTTGCTTCTGCTTTGGGGGCAAAGCGCCCACGCGGACATCCAAGTAGAGCGCTATGGGCCCTTTCGCTACTATGAAACCCTGGACCAGGGACCCAGTTTTACTTCTTCGTCCCGGGAAGCCTTTAATGCCCATATGCGCGCCCAACCAAGCCAGGGCCTGTTTGCCCTGGAATGGGATGTGGAGCTGTCCGGGAACACTCCTCCCGCACAGGATTGGGAGCTGAATGTCCATATGCTGGCTGCCCAGTCCGTCTATTTTGACGGTGTTCTGGCGGGCCATAATGGCCGCCCGGGCGCCAGCCCGGCATCGGAAGTGCCTGGTATGGTGTGGACCAGCTATCTTATTCCCAATCATCTGCTCACCCCGGGCCACCACCGCATTCGTATCGAAGCCTCGGCCCACCATCGCAGTCAGGGCATGAAGTTGCTGCGTCACTGGGAACTTAGGCCTTTTGATCCCAGCACTCGCTATGTCAGCCTGTGGAGCCTGATCCCCAGCCTGATGGTAAGCGTGTGCCTGGTGATCGGCCTGTACTTCCTGATGCTGTTTTTTACCGAGGGCTATCAGGCCGATTACGGGGTGTTCTCCCTGTTTCTGCTGGCGCTCAGCGCCTATGGCTTCGCCATACAATGGGATCATCTGGTGGGCTACAGCTATGACTGGGAGTCCCTTAACTTGACCGTGGAGCGCATCAGTATCCTTTTGATCGTGGTGCTGCTGCCCCTGTATTTTATGCTGCGCCATAAGGTGCCGAGGATATGGTTATGGCTGCTGGGTGCGGCGCTATTGACCAAGCTGCTGCAATGGATATTGCCCGCCTACCAGTCTCAAATGCTGTGGATCATCAGTTTCAGCCTGGCGTTGTTTATCAGCCTGTTTTACGGCTTTAAATCGGGCAGGCATTATTGGTGGGAATCCCTGGGGTTGCTGCTGTGCCTGATTGGCGTGTTCAGCCAGTCGCTGGAAGATGTGTTTTTGTATTATCCCTTCCTGCTGTCCTTTGTGTTGCTGACCCATGCCATCAGCATGCAGCAGCGCAAACATGCCCTGCGAGACGCCCAGTTGTTGGAGGCGCAACTGCGCACCGACCTGCTGAAAAAACATATTCAGCCTCACTTTCTGCTCAATACCCTGACCTCGCTGATGGAGTGGACAGAAACCGATGCCGAGAAAAGTAGCGCCTTTATCGCCGAACTGGCCGATGAATTTCGCCTGATGTCAAAGGTGGCCTCCAGCCAGCTGTCCGACCTCGACACGGAAATCGCACTGTGTCAAAAACACCTGAACCTGATGTCACTGCGGTTACAAAAGCGCTGTGAGCTGCAAGTAAGGGGTATAGAAGGGAGCGAACCTTTTCCCCCGGCCATCTTCCATACCCTGGTGGAAAACGCCTTTAGCCACAATGTGTATGAACAAGAGCGGATTGTCTTTGAACTGGAAAAGCGTCAGATTGATGCCGACACCACCTTATTTTCCTTTAAGGCGCCCCTGGGCCGGCGGCAAAGCGACAAGTTCAGGCAAATTGGGGTTGGTACCGGAGAGAAATACATCGTCGCCAGGCTCAATCAGTGCTTTGGCACTTTCTGGAGCCTGAAGGCCAATGCGTCGGCCGGCCATTGGCAGACGGATATTATAGTGAACTACCGCAAGCTGAAGATCCGCAAGGAAAAAGAGGCCTGAGCATGCATATCCTGATAGTGGAAGACGAAAATACTGTGGCCGCCCGTATCGAGCGTTTTACCCGGGATTACTTCGAGGGCAACCCGCTGCAGCTGAATGTCTTCCATAGCCTGGATGATGCAGACGACTTCCTCAGTCGCCATCCCATCGACCTGTTGTTCCTGGATCTTAACCTCGCCGGGCGCGACGGCTTTAATCTACTTAAGCTGGTGGTGGCAGAGTCCTTTCATTGCATCGTCATCAGTGCCTATGCCGAACGGGCGCTGGAGGCCTTTGAATACGGCGTGCTGGATTTTATCGCTAAGCCCTTTACCCGCGAAAGATTTAATAAGGCCATGGACAGATTCAAGCACGCCGGCCGGCATCAGGGGGCAAGGTATCTGGCAATAAAGCGCCAGGGAAAAATCGAAATGATTGAACTAAGCCGGGTGCTCTATTTTCAGGGCGCCAATATTTACTCTGAGGTGGTGCTGGACAGCGGCGAAACCCTGTTACATGACAAGCCGCTGAACAAGCTTGAGCAAATCCTGCCCGCGCACTTTAGCCGGGTGCATAAGTCTTACCTGGCTAACTTCAACCAGGCCGCAGCTATCCATAAACAAGGAAATAAGGCCGTGCTGCGTTTTCATAAGGGCCAGGAAATACCTATCAGCCGCAGCTTATTTGGGCAGATTCAGGATAGGATGATTTAATTGAGGGATAGGGAACCGGTAGAAGGAGACCGGGAACCTGATGCGAAATGACATTTGGATGAGACTATTAATGCATCTCGATACGCCCGATACCCTGCATATCCGCTGCGGCAGCGATATTTTCGTGGCGCTACGCCAGGCCGGAATTACAGGTAAGTTGCTGGAATTTAGCGATCCTTTTTGCCAGGGACCGGTGAAAGCCCTAGGCCAAGTGGAATTTATTGCAAAACGGGCAGACTTTATCGCCTCTGTCTATGGATTGGGCAAGGAAGAAACCCTGTCGGGGCTGACTAAGCAATATCAGGCCCTGGAGCAGCTTGGCGATGCTGAGCAAGTGGTGCTGTGGTTTGAGCATGATAATTATGATCAATTGATCCTGACTTATCTGCTGTGCCGTTTTTCTGACCTTGGCCTTGGCGAATGCCTTGGCGAACGCCTGCAGCTGATTTGTATTGACCACTATCCCGGCATCGAGCCTTTTCACGGGATCGGGCAGCTTGGCCCTGAGGCACTCACCGCGCTGTGGCAACAGGGGCGACGTCCGGTAACGTCGAGTCAACTGGAAGACGGCCAGGCCCTTTGGCAAGCCTTTAGCGGTGGCCATATCCCGGCCTTAAATGCCTTTTTACAACAGGGGTCGGCCCATTTGCCCTTTATGCGGCAGGCCCTTAAGCGCCAGTTGCAGGAGCTGCCCTGGGCAGACGGCCAACCCGGCCTGACCCGCCAATTGGTAGGACAGATTTTATCCGAACAAGGTGAAATCAAGGCCGGCAAGGTTTTCAGGGCACTTATGCTGGAAAAAGAGCCCCTGCCCCATTTAGGCGATCTGATGTTTTGGGCGCTGCTGCAAAATATGGCTGCGTGTGGCCAAATCAAGCTAGAGAAAAGCCAGGCGCCATGGCCGCAGCGTTTGCTCAGTGCCGTTGACCAACCCCCAGCAGCAACGACCGACCATAACATCTCATGGTATGTGGGCCCATTTGACTTGTCTGCGCCCCGCTGCCCTCGTTGGGATCAGCAGCAGGGCCAGATTAGTGCACCTTAGAAGGTATATGTCAGCGCCGCCACACCAGTAAAATCCATATCGTCATCCACGATAGGCGAGTGGGTGATACTGCTATCCATATCCGCCACTTTTAGCATAGAGAATATCTGCCAGGAGGGTGATAAACCATATAACAAGGTGACAGCGAGATAGGGATTGTAAGCCGAACCGGCCTGATAAGGGCTGAAGAACGGACTTTCCCCAGCATCGACACCATAGTAGTAATCACTGCTTTCAGCATCCAGATACTCCAAGCCAATGGCGGGGATCACAAACAAACTTGGGGTCACTTGATAGCGTCGTTTAACACTGCCATCCAGCTTCATCCCTTTGGAGTGGCCACTGATATCCTGTCCCGCGGCAAGTTCGGCTGTAACACTCCCCAGGTGCCAGTTTACTTTTAGCCCGGCTAGGATGGAGAAATCCCTTTTGCTTATGGTTTTCATTTGCGCGGCATCTGCTTCGTCAGGATCGAAGTTATCAAAACCGGGGCCCAGGGTAGCCTCAATACTCCAGTTTTTATCACCAACCAGCCGATAGCTGGCTTCCACTCCCTGAAATTTGAACCGTTCGCCCTGGTACTGAATTAACGGAACCACAAAAACGTTACTGGACTCCCCTTGATACAGCGAGCCGGTGGCCACAACGCCAACACCTGCGCTCCATTGCGCGCCGTAGCAGGTGAGGGACAGAAGGGTCAGCACGCCCAACATCAACGAATTATTTAAATGCATAAATACCCCACAATTAAATACCTATACTCAGGCGTGCAAATCTACACTGCGATTGAACATCTGTATGAGTACGAAAATGTATCCACTTGTATCAATTACTTATGGTGTATTTTCCAAATCACCGTTCTTTGCATAAAATTATTGGCACTCAGCGCTTTGCCTATTACGTATTCTCACCAATACGGTGCTGCCGAGAAAAACTCGAATAATGGTCACCATCAAGGATCATCCAGCGGTGCATTGTGCAGGCTCTCAGGGCTGCACAAAAAGAGATGCCATGGCGACATGACGCTGCCAAGCTCGCGAAGGGCGTGGCTGCAAGGAAGGATGCAACAATGTCTCAAGCCTCAGCAGTAGAAAACAGCAGCAGTAAGCCTGGCCATTCTTCCTTGGGGCAAGAGGTTTGCCTGTCCAAACAGTTGATGGCAACACTGAATCAGTTAAATATCATCGGCCGCTCGCCAGCCTTTTTGGATTGTCTGCAGAGAGTCCGTAAGTTTTGCCGCAGCCAGGCACCGATTCTGCTTGAGGGAGAAACCGGCTCGGGTAAGGAGTTGGCAGCCCGGGCCCTGCATTATCTCGGACCTCGCCAGGACAAGCCTTTTATTCCGGTAAATTGCGGCGCTATCCCCGAGGCCATGTTTGAAAATGAACTCTTTGGTCATCGTCAGGGAGCCTACACTGATGCCAAGCATTCTCAGGCGGGATTGGTAGAGCAGGCCGACGGCGGCACCTTGTTCTTAGATGAAATCGACAGCCTGCCGTTTAAATGTCAGGTGGCATTACTGCGCTATTTACAGGATCAGAAGTACCGTCCGCTGGGTGCCCAGGTACAGCGTCAATCGGATATCAATATCTTAAGTGCGACCAATACCGATCTGACAGCACTTGCCAGTAGCGGACAGTTTCGTGAGGACTTGTTGTTTCGCCTGCGGGTGATCAGCATCCGTATCCCACCGCTTCGTGAGCGCGGCGACGACGCATTGCTACTTGCTGAGCATTTCCTGCGTCAATTTGAACATCAATATCAGCAAGGCCAAAAGACCTTGTCTGCCAAGGCCAAACACAAACTTTGCCACTACGCCTGGCCGGGCAACATACGTGAGCTGCATAACCTGCTGCACACGGAATACCTGCTTTGTGAAGAGGATTGTATCGATCTTAATCAATTGAACGCAGGATCTGCTGATGACTCTCCTTTGGTGAGCCTGGGGCAGGATTCCTATCAAATCCCTTATTCGAAGCTTCGCGAGCAGGTATTGGAAGAGTTTGAACGTCAGTACCTGCAACAGTTAATGCTCAAAACCAGGGGCAATATCTCTGCCGCCGCCCGTCTGGTGGAAAAAGAGCGCCGCTCGCTGGGCCGTTTGCTGGATAAGCACGGCATCGATAAGCGCGACTATTGGCAAGATTAACCTCATCTGACCCTGTCCATTATCCTTTTAATCTGGCCTTGGCCTGACTGACCAAGGTTTTGGCCTGGGCGCTGCTAATGCCCTCGCGCCTGCTCAGCTTACCGGGCGTCAGCGCCGCCAGCTCGCCAATGCTGCGGATATTGGCTTCCCGAAGCGCGGTATCCAACGCCGGGGTGACCGCCGCCAGCTCTTTGACCGGCCGGGTTTTGGTCACTTCCAGTTGAATATCTTTGTGCATCTGACGCAGGCTATCCAGGCTTTGATGGGTCTGGGTAAGCTCTTCGGCCAGGGCTTTTCTGGCCGATTGCACCGTTTTCACCTGACTTTGAATGGCCGCAAGCTCCTCTTCCATGGCCAGTTTCTCGGCGCGAAGGCTATCGATATCCTTACGCACCGCTTCCAGTTTGCCCAGCTCCTTACGCCGGGTTTCGGCCTTGGCAAGCTCGGCATTGACCGCACTCATATCGCTGAGTTTTTGCTTACGCGCTTCCATCTCCGCCAGCTTCTGACGATCGCTCTCCGATAGCTCTACCCTGCCCGCTTCTGCTTTTTCCAGCGCATAAAAAGCCACCTTTCCGTCTTTTTGATAGAGAGTAACCTTGCTACCAGGTGGAATACGCTGCGGGGTGGAGGTAAAGGCGCTTAAGTAGCGATCGGCTTCATGGGCATCGTATTTTTTAATGCCCTGTACCTGAATCTGGTTTTTATTCAAAGTGCTGACCGCATCGTTCACCTCGGCCTGCATCAGGCTTTGTTTACGCACCCCAAGATCTTTACGCCGGCCACTGTCGGCCACCGATACGGCCTTGTCGGTGGCCAATTGCCCCATAAAGCGCGCGCCCTGGAATTGGCTGCGAATAAGTGCGTTGGTGTCGGTGCGCTGATAGGTCTGGATACCTTTTCGGGTATAGCCGGCTTTCAGGGCATTGGCCCTGGCCGGTTTGACGGTGGGCGCACTGGTAGACTCGCGGATAACCCTATCACGCTGTTTATCAAACCAATTGGGCAGCACCGCACAACAAAGCTTACCCACCGCTTCTTTTAACAATGGCCATACCGGAATGATGGATAGCCAGTACCCCATGGTGGGGAAGGATTTCACATACTTACGCTTGTCGAAATTGCAGATGTTGTAGACCTTGTTATCGCGAATCTCGACACTGGCAAGGTAAATAACATCGCCATCCTCACAGCTTGGACACTTGACCAGCAAGTGATCGCAAAAGCAGTCCTTCAGATACTGGAAAAGCCCGCCGACCAGGCCATAGAAAGATTGCAGCACCGCCATGCGGTAATCCGCCAACTGCTTTAAAAAGGCTTCGTTGACGGCCAGTTCCGAGGTCGGCACCAGACTTAAGGTATTACTGACATAGTTGAGGGCCACCACCTGATTACTTTGTGGCGCAAGCAACAAATCGGTGGGTTGGATCTGCACCGGGATACGGAAATGGCTGGTTTTGTTTCCCGAAGGCTGCACCGCTTGCAAGCGATAACCGTCTTCCATGGCCAGCAATAACTGCTCTGCCTGCGGATGATAGCAAAGGGCCACGCCGGTATTTTCCACCTCCAGTATGGCCTGCGGGCGGCTTTGCGCAGTCAGGGGCAGTTTGTAGGTTAACAAGCGCTTATCAGCGCTTTGCGCCACCGCATCACTCATTACATATAAAAAGGCGCGCTCGCCACTGCGAATGGCCAGGCCGTCGCTACCCACCAGGGCCTTGCCGGTATCATCGGCCAGGGAGACCTCCAGGGCATCGGGGGATTGCTCCGGATCGACCCGCAGCGGACACACCACAATGCGGTCATAAACATCCGGTTCGGCATTCTCGTCCATGGCGGTGCAATAGGCGATCTGCGTCTGCACATCGATGGCCAGGTGACCGCTGGCATTAAAGGCATATACCGGCTCAGGCTGCGGCTTTTCCTGATCCATTAAAAGGTCCGGGCGCAGGAAAAACAGTCCGCGACCACGCACCGTGGCATACAGCAGGCCACGATCCTCCGTGGAGAGCTGCATCTCCAGGATTTCCATATTGCATAAAATGGTCATCTGCTCCCATTTATGTTCTTTACCCACCCTGGCGATACCGAACACCGTATCCACGCCGCGTACGCTGGCCGCGGCATACAGCAGGCGGCCATCAGCGGAAAAGCTCAGGGCAGTGACCTCAGCGCCCTCGGCAGCGGGCATTTCCACCACCTGCACCAGCGCCTGTTCTTTCAGATCGTAGACATTGATGCTGTTATCGGTGCCGCCATAGGAATACACGCGCTCCCCCGAGGGGTGCAGCACAATGCGGGTATGCAGGTTTTTGCCAAAGACCGTGGCCATGCCGGTGTCTTTAAAGGGATATTCAGGAAAGGACTGGTCCTGGAACATGGCGCAGAAGGTTTTGCTTTGTAAAAGCTCCCGTAGGGCCAGATAAAAATCGCGCAAAATAAGATGCTCTTTGCGCGATAAAAAAACATAAGCACCGTTTTCATGATTAATCAGTTGAATAACCAGGTTCAGCAGGCTGGTGAACTTCATCCGCTCTTTGGACACCAAACCGGTGGTGCCCCCTTCCAGTTCATCCAGTTCGTCCTGATCTAAAAACTGGAACTCGGCCATCACCGCCTGGACCAGATCCAAAATGCAGTGCTGGACAAAATCCATCAGCAAGGTGCCATCGAGCATGGAGCTATCGGCATTGGCCTCGGTATAAGGCACCACCCGCACCTTGGGTTGACCGTCTTCACCTCTGTCCAGACGCAAACAGACCGTGCCCTTACCCTCTTCCAACACGCGAATACCGCGCTCCTGCATGGCTTCGATGCGTGCCATCACATCCAGAATGCGCTCGTTATCAAGAACAATATCCTCACCTTCACAATCGATGGCATAGCCCGGGGTGATGCGCACCTGGCGACGTTGGGCCTCCCCTTGCTCGTCTAGCAGGGTATCCGGGCCGCAGCGGGCAATCAGGCCACAAACAATGCCCCAGCCATGCAGATGTTTGTTGTGCCAGCGAAGGTCCCTGCCCTGGCACAAGGCATCGATGGCTTCCTGCACGGTATCGGCATGGGCAAGATGGTCGCAATGGCTGTTGTCATAGCAGACATCGGCCGCCTGGATATCGGTTAAAGGCGGAAACCCCAGGCTTTTACACAGCCCGGATTCATCGGGGATAAAACTGCCATCCTCGATTTTACCAAGCAGCAGATAGTGGTGTTTGATGCCACCAGGAAGGTCCTGCTCAAGCAGACGATCGCCGGCCACATTCACCGTTTCACGCACCACCGCCTGCCAGAAATCCCCGGCCAGCAGCGGATGGTCATCAAGCTCCAGAGTCAGGGTCATCACATCGTGATTGATGGTGACCGTTGCCCCCTCGCTGACATGGGCATGGGCATTGGCATCGGAGGTGGTGGAAAGAACCACGCCACGATCCGCCCCTTCGATAAGCTGCCAGTTAGCCCCCACTTTTTGTAAAGTGCAATAGCCATCCCAACGACGCACCGCGCTATAACCGCTGGGGATAGAATCAGGATAACCGTCGGTGAGCGCGCCGCGTATTGGCGTAAAGCCCGGGGTCAAGTGACGGCCCAAATGCTTTTCACTGTCCAGCAGCTCCGGGACGGCGGCCAGCGGATCCACATAGCCATCGAAAAACTCATACACCCAGGCGGATGACTCAAAACCCAGGGGCGCTTCACCAATGGAGTATTGCTCGGCGCCATTTTCCCTGGACCATTTGAGCACCACCTTGTCGGGTTTGCCGCCGTTATCATATTCCACATGGTGCACTTCGACCCGAAACAGGTAATTACCGAGCTTATCCTGCAAAGCAATTTCTTCAGCGCAGGGATCGCAAGGATCAGGCTCGGTACTGCCCTGTCGTATCTCAAGGGTCAGCTGCGCTTCGCCAATGCCGGGGTTTTGCGCCGGATCCAGTGGATCGGCAGCAAGGGGGCACCACTTGACCTGGGCCATGGTCTGGGTGCGGGTGCAGGTATCGGCGCCATGTAACCCCGCATCACGCAGCTCGCCATCCTCAAGCACCAGTACCGTGCGCTCCCACACATCCAGATACAGCTGGTGATCGGTAACAGGCAGCGGCGGTGGATTGGGAAAATCCGCCTGACTGTCATAGTCAAACACCGACGGGTCGGCCAGGATGGCCTCGGGATGGGGGGCTACAGCGGCGAGAATGCCGTCCACATAGGCCACGCCCCAGCGCAGCATATGGTGCCTGGTGCCATCGGGCAGGTGCAGGGTTCTGACCAGCCCCCGCTCCCTCGGCGTGCCGCTGCCGATAACATCGGTCAATACTTCGGCCAGATGATGCTTGTGCAGATCCGAGAGTTCGTTCCAGTCGGCGTCGGTGAGCATCCTGCCCATTTGCTGATAGATACCGGAATAACGTTTTCCGGCATCAAAACTGCTTCGAGATATCTGTGCTTTCATCTTCTCACTTCCCTACACAAGCTTGGTTGTCGGGCTGCCCAGGCAGCCCCCTGTTATTAGGCTACTGAGGCATCTGCAACAGGCGCGGATCGGGGATGACCACGGCCTTTTTGCCAAGGGGTAAATAGTCAGCCAATTTGTCCACCATCACCTCATTAAGCAGGCTTAAGTAAGCATGGTGGTAAGCACCCATCTCGGTACCATCTTCCGCCCCATGCCTGATGGCCGCAGAGGTGGCCGGGTGCAACACGCCACAGCCGCGATCGCCAAAATCATCGGCAAAAAACAACGGCTTTTCGCGGGTCACATGACTAAAGGTCATGCCGCCTTTGAGTTGATCCTTAATCACTGCGCTGTAACGCACACAGCCCTTATCCGGCGGTTTGGGCGTGGGATGATCTTTACGGATACGCCCGGCAAAAATGCAGTCAGAGGCCTGCACCACCTCAGACAGGGTGCTGTCCAGCACCGTGCAATACTCCAGGCGGCTTAAACCGGTGGCGGCCTGAAGCTGCTTAAACAAACAGTCTTTGGCCAGGATCACCGGCTGCTCCTGATCCTGGCTGTGCACTTCTATCTTGCGCGCGGCGCAGCGCCATAGTTCAACCCGGCCCGAGTCGGCCTCCAGACGGTTCTCCAGGATCAATCCTTCGAAGCGCCAGGTATGGGCATCGGCCGGGCCAACGCCGTCCGGCACCTGAGCGAGCTTGATGACCCGGCGCACCACCACCGGCACAAAATGCTCACTATCCAGGCTGCGATTGCGAAATACCGTGCGCTTGCCTTGCTGCTTGATCTCAATCAGCGACAAAAAAGCTTCGCTTGGCGCATCGGACCAATTCACCATCGGCAAATTGGGGCGGAAAAAGCCGGCCCCCGGCAAGGTATAAAACAGGATATTGCCCGGATGAGCATGGCCCACACGCCAATCGGCACAGCGAAAATCCACGGTGCACTGCGACACATCTTCATAACTGCCGGGATAACATGGAGCGCCATGCATACTGACTTGACGCCAGGTACGGGTATCGCCGTCGATATCGCTTTGCTGCGCGGCCGGATTGCTGCTGTCAGTGGCGATTGCACCGCTGGGACAACGAAAATCCACCATGGCGGCCGGCAAATCCGGCTGACGGGCGGCGATGGAAGGGGGAGCAGCCGGCACAATTTGGCTAAAGCCGAATAGCCGGGCATCCTGTCTTGGCACATTTAACCTGGGGGTGATGGCTACCCGTTTGTAGCCTTCCTGCAATACCACCTCCCATTGCGCTACCGCCTGGGCCACTTCCTCAAGTACCGCCAGGGTGCCCTTGCCCTGACGCCAGCGCACCGCGTTGGCTACTTCGGCGCGCCGGCCCTTGGCCAGGGGCGATACCAGGCGCACATCGAAAAGCTCGGCAAAATAGGGTAATAACCAATCCTGACAGGCCAGGCCGCCATCCAGCGGCTGGTCAGGGAAATTATCCGCCAGGCGCTGCAGCATTGTCTGATGAAGGGCATCCAATAGCCCGGCGTTGGCCTTTAAGTACTTCAGCAGATGGCCATTGCCGCCATAGTCGGGGTCGTCGCGGTTGCGGTAAACCCCGGGGATAATTTCGTATAGACGGCTGGTAAAGTCCTGACTTGCCATATGCTTACCTATTGGTCCTTAGCTTGGGTTGAGATCTGGAGCACAGACTGCGCAGGATCCAGATAAATAGCCTGCCAGTCATAAGGCGAGACCCGTTTGACGGCGCCATCGCTGCCCGTGGCCACTTGTCTGGGGCTGGTGCTTGCGCCTGAGGCATCAAAGAAGCCGTCCGGATTGATGCGTACCTGGCTGTGCATTACGCCTTTGACCTGCTCAATGACCTTAAACAGATCGCTGCGATACAAGGGTTTGCCAAGGCGCACCTGTTTAAGGCTAAAGGCCTGCTCAAGGGCAGCTTGTACATCCTGGCTGACCACCTCCATGGCGAAAGCCTGGGTATCCACCGTGACATCGATTACCAGATCCAGAATCAGCGAGTCAAAGCTCACTACCTCTACCTGCACTCCGGGCAGGGCGTGGGCGCTAAGATAATCAGAAAGATTCGCGGCCAGGCTGCCAAGCTCCCCACCACCGGCCGGGATCACCGCCACCTGGATTTTCTGGGTACCGCGATTGCCGGGTAGCAGGGCCATGGCCCTGGCTTGCCAGATACCGCTATAGCCCATGGCCAGATGGGTGAAATCTGAGAGGGACACCGCACGCTCCAGCGATAGCAGCGTGGCAGGCGCTTGCTCGCGCATACTCCTGACCCCTTCCATATCGTTGCCACCGCTTGCGGCAAGGGGCTGCAACAAGCTTTCGATATAGGCATGGGGTTTAACTGCCTTGACCAGACTGCCGGCGGGCAGATTGGCGCTAAGTCCGGCGCCCACACGATAGCTGGCCTTGAGGTTATTGTTGCCGGAGGGTAAGCGGCGGCCATGGACGCCATCGCCAAATTCCACCCACAAACTGCCGTCTTCCTGCATGCGTACCTGAAAATGATGATCGGTGGCACTGGATGCCGAGAGACTGGGTACCTGCTGCCAGCGGCGGCCTTCCACCTCAACATCCAGATCGCAGCGCACACCATTGCTGAAGTTCTGATCGGCGATAAAGCTGACCGGCACAGCTTTGATATGAAAACGCTGCGCGGATTGTGTGGCATCGCCCGAGCCCAGCACTTTTTGTGCTTCACGCTCGCCATGGCCGGCGCTGACTACATTGGCAAATAGTTTGGTGTGATAGCGGGTGAAATCAGCTGAATCGCCGCTTGCAGACAGTTCGCTGCCTGGGATAGGCGGGGCAATTTTAAGCCGCTGATTCAGCTCATCGGCTTCTTCCACTACCACTTCGATGGCGCTGCTTTTCCCCTGCACAATCAGCTTGCGCCCGGCGCAGAGGATCTCTGGCCACTCGGTAAGCGTCAGGGGCACATAACAATGGCTGTCACTGCGATAAGCGGCTTGGGTTAAAAATACCGGATCAAGGTTCTGATCATATTCAAGGGGGCGCAGAGTTTGTGAAAACGCCCCGCGAAGCAGTGACACCGTTGAGAAGGTGCCATCAAGTGTCAGGGTGGTGCTCTGCTCGCCTTCTTCTTTTTGCAACAATCTGGCGCATTCATAGCCTTTCTCGCTTTCTACCAACAGCCAATCGTTGGTGTTGAGATCCTTGGCTTTGCCGTCGATTTCCAGCGCCTGCACATTGGCGCTTTGCACGATAGCAGCCACCTCGGGCGAGGTATCGGCATCGGCTTTGGGCAGGTAATAAACCAGTGAATAGGTATTGCCATCCTTGTAGGTATAAGGATTGTCCGCAGGAATACTGAAGCTGTTTATTTTATTCAGGGTCGGACCAAACAGCGCCCAGGTTTCACGATAATCGGTGGTGGGCAGGATCACCCGGCGTACGTCATCGCCATCCACCTGCAGATCCTGCGCTTCACTAAAAGCCGCCTGATACAACGGTGTGCCCGTTGCCGGTGGCGTGGAAGAGAGCCTGATACGATTGCCCTGCACCTGCTCTACTCTGGCAGCCTGCCAACTGCTGCCTTGGGTCCACATCACCACCATATGGGTATTAAGACCATGGCCCTGCCCAAGCGCCACCACATTCTGACCACGTAATAGCGGTGCCTGCTTGAATTCTGGGGTTAGCAGCAGGCTCACCTGGTGGCGCTTAAAGCTGCCCGGAAAGCCTGGCGGCCGGTTTTTGCCTTCAAGGCTTAAGCTGGTGTCGGTGACCGCGGTGACTTTAACCGCCATGGCAACACTGCTTTGCCCCTGGCTCACCCTAAGGATACCCATCTCGCCCACTGAGATGTCCTGTGCCTCGGTCAAAGGGAACAAGAGTCTGTTATTAGCATCCAGCGTCACTATCACCTGGGACTTATCCCAGTCCCTGGCTTTGATGACGTTAAGACGATCATCGATATCCAGGTCTTCGAGGGTTTCAAACACCGAGGGCGCGCTGCCATCTTCCGGTTTATCCTTACAGGCAAAGCCGGCTTTGACTTGCCCGCGTTTGCCGGTTTTGGCTAGCAGCGCCAGGCTGGTTTGTGCCGACGCCGGTGGTGCCGGATGGTAGTCCAGCATTTCCACCAGCGAACGCACATTGGCCCATTGGGTGGCGGTACCGAGGTAGCTTTCATTGGCGTAGGCGTCCAGATATTCGCCCAGAATATGCAGGCTGCGGGCATGAGTACGTAAAATTTCCCAGCCATAATCCCGACGCTTGTCCTGGTACTGCTTTAACAAACGGGCCTGGCGTTCTGACAGGCTTTCGGGATCTGGCGTATCGACCTCAAGCTCATTCCACAGCAGCTTTCCGCCTTCGGTAAATTGCTTGGCCATAGCCTCACGCAGTACTTCCAGATAAGTGACGGCGTTGCCATCCACATAGCGAAAACGCTTCAGGCCGGCGCGATTCCAGCGGGTGAGATCAGATTTTTGCGTACTCATCCGCGCTGTCCTCCATGCAGGGTGATGCGCAAAATGCCACGCGCCGGTATCGACTTGTTGTTGTCGCAAACAGCAATTTCCAGACCCTGAAGACGGATGTGGCCACCATCGGCGGCATCGGCGTAGCGTTTGCCTACCCTTTTAAAGCGGTTAAGGCAAACCGCCTCCACCCCATCCAGCGCCGTGACCACCTCAATCACATCACTGGCATGCAAATCTTCACCAAAGGCCAGGCGTCCTGGAGCAAAAAAGCCTTGTACCCCGGCACCCAAAACCTCGGTGATGGCATCTTCTATCTCGGATTGAAAATAATGCGGGCCGATGCGCACCGATAAAGAGATATTGATCCCCACCCACACCGCATCCTGTAAAAACACTTCCTGAGCGGCCATGCGATAGGCCTCGATAAAGGGGCGAAGCAATAAGCGGGCACTGGTTTGCGCGCCCCAAAGTGGCGGCGGTAACTGCAACCTTTGATGAAAATCATGCACCTCTTGCGTGAGTTTCTGCAAACGCTTGGCACCGCCAACTGCATCGGTATCCAGGGGAGTATCCAATGCCACATTGTTGACCAGCACCACCACCACACAAAGGCTGGTCCAGGCACCGCTCCATTGGCTGAAGGCATGGGCCCGCAGCACCAGCGGATGCTTTTCCAGCTGCATGGCATAGTCTGCTGTGCTGACCATGCGCTTTTGCTGATGAATAGCCGCGGGACCAGCTTCCCGGGCCTGCTCCATCGCCTGCGGATAGCGATACCAATAGCGTTCCAACGCATTACCACACGCGCGCTTGGCAAAATTCGGCGCATTGTCGAGAAACTGCTGCACCGCATCTAAAGCATTGAGTGGCGCGCCAGTTGGCGAGAGCAAAAAGGCCTGAAAGGCGGTCAGCTGTGCCGGCGTCAATTCATCGAGCGCCTGCTCATAGTCAGCGGCATAGGCCAGTAAATAGGGATGAAAGGCTGACAGGCGGCTGCGCTTTTCATCATTATCTTCGCCAAGGGCAGCGCGGGCGCTGGGAATAGCCGCCTCGTCAGACGCCTGGCTTGGCGCATCATAGCCAATCATGGAAAGCAGTCGTCTTACCGACTCCGGGCGCCTGGCACTTTGCAAAAAGGCTTCACCATGGACCCGATCCAGCATATCCGAGAGCTGATCAAGGGCCACTGACAGGGTTTCCACCAGCACCACTTCCATATCAGCCGGTGTCCAGCGCCGGCGCTCGGGAAAGCGTGCGGCCAGCTCTTCGAGCATAAACAATCGAAAACCGTCGTAATCACGCACCAGATAATCAAAGTCTTCCCCAACCGCTGGCAAGGCTGGCGGCAGGCTCACCTTGCGATGTCCGCAGTCGGCGCAGGATTTGGCAAAGATCAGCTTGGGGACGGGTTGCTCAGCCATCTAATCGCCTCCCACCGCAAATTGCAGCCGTTCGGTGTGATTGATGGTGGCCAGGCGATAGGCGATATCGATAAGCAACTTGTCACCTTCGCCCTGCACCTGGATATCCAGACTGGCAGGCTCCACTTCGCCAGCCAGCGCTTCACTTAAGGACGCCAACAGGCGTTTCTTACTTAGCTCCCACAACCCCTGGCTGTTGGGCTCAAACACCAGGGCCCTGACACCTAAACCAAACCCGGGGCGATACCAACGTTCGCCGGGATTGGTAAACAGCACCTGCTCAATCTGCTCACGCACATGGGCACTTCTGTCGCTAACAGTTGCGCCCTTTGCCGTGATGGTGAGTGGAAAGCGCATAAAATCCGTATTATTGAGCCTGCTGGTCATGGTTGCTCCTACAAGGCCTTGGTCTTGGTGGTCAGTACCACCGGTGTCAGTGGCGGAATAGGCGGCCCGGTCGGGGAGCCCGGCATGGTACATACATGCATATGGCTGTTAAACATGGACAAGAAAGTCTGCGCCTTAATAAGAGGTTCGCCGCCAGGTCCGCCGATATCCACCATGGCCCCCTTGATCACCACTTTGGTGCCCTCCACTTCGATGCCGCTTGCGCTCATCACCACCTTATTGCCATTGGCGTCCTTAATCTCGGTACCGCTTCTGTCCATCTTCAGGCGATTACCGTTGGCATCTTCAAGCACGATTTCGTTACTTTCGGCATCCAGGGTCAGGGTATTGCCGGCGGCATCTTCTGTTTTTACCGTCCCCTGAGGGTCGATGGTCATCTCGGTACCGGCCGGATGAGCCAGGCGAAACTGTTCCTCCCCGCTGGCGTCATCAAATTGCAGTACATGGCCTGAGGGCGTTCGGATAATACGGGTGGTGGGCTCATCCAGCGCGGCTTCTTCGGGGATATCACTTTCCTGCTGCCAGAACACCCCAACCCAAATGGGGTGGTCCACATTACCCTCCTCAAACTCCACCCAGACCTGGGCCTCTATTTCGGGGATCATAAACAATCCCTGATTAGTCAGGCCGCCGAAGGGCAGACAGGGTAAAGCCCAACCGCTGTCCTGCTGGCCCAGCACCGAGGGCACAACCACCTTCAGGCGTCCGCGTCTTTCAGGATCCTGGTTATCCACCACAAATCCCCGGTATTTTCCGTAATAGCGCCGGGTCTGCTCCTCGGCGAGGCGTTGTAAAAGCGGGTCCATCACAGCACTCCCGCCAGTGGATTGGTCCCTTGCCCACCATCATCACCATAAGCATTACGTTGCAAACGGAAACTAGTCCTGTAACCACTGACATCAAAGCGGTGGGTGGCGGCATCCACATAGTAAGTACCGCCATAACGGTCGCCGACCCCATCCACCAGCACCGGCTCACCAATGCGCAGCACATGGCCATAGAGGCTGCCGTCGAGCTCGCCCTCGGCTTTGATTTTCATGGATTGCTCGTTGGCCATTTGCTGGGCGATGGCCTGCATCTGGGTATCATCGGCCACGCCCTGGCGCTGCGGCCGCCAGACAAAATTGTTCAAGCCTGCACTGCTGCTGTCCGCCGGTATATTGCCAAGGGGGGGTAAGTCAGGACTGATCTCAACCGGCTCACTCTGACTGCCGGTTTCAGCCGCCACCTGATAAGCCACCTTGTCCGGCATATGCCCATCATCCTGAATGGAGAAGCTGATGCAGTTGGTATCCGGTCCGGCATAGACTTTGATGGTGGCCTGAGCCTCGACATCCAGGCGTCTTGGCCCGAAATGCAGCTTTCCTTCATGAAACAGGATCTCGAAGCCATTAGCCTTGGCTCGTTTTTGCAAGAATTTTATATCGGTGCTGTTTTGTAGCAGATCCTGCACCGTCTGCCCCTCGCCTGCTCCTTCCATCATGCCCAGGTTATGATCGCCGGCAATCTCCTGAGCAATGGCGCCGTCAGTGGTAGGCGCATCCTCACCCCAGCGTTTTTCCACATGCTCCCGGTCGAGCAGTAACGAATGATCCTGGCAGGTCACCGTGACCCTGGCGGTACCTTTTTCGGCGGGATAATCGGCTTTCACTTCGCGGATATAGCCGCGCATTACCTCTTCACTTTCCTCGCCAAATACCGCCTCTATCTTGACCGCCACCCAGGGTTTTACCCTGTTATCGTCCTGTACTGTCCACAGGCCGTCTTCCAAGCGCCGGGTTTCCAGAATCAGGGTGGCCACGGTGGCACTTTCCCGCTCAGCCTCCACCACCACTTCCACCAAGGCAGGATAAAGATCGCTGATCTCCTGATCGTCCAGCTTGACCACACACTCGGCCGGTTGCAGTCTCTTGTCAGTGAATAAATCCAGCAGCCCCATCAGCTACTCCTTGGCCTTGGGGATCAAGATAGCGCTACCTTGCATCTCGGTACCAAGCATATTCGGCGCATAAACAAACTGGGGATTAGCATCGGCAATGCGCCACCACAGCCGATCCTGGTTGTAGTAATGAGTAGCCAGTTGATCCAGCCGGTTGCTCGATTCCACTTCATGCTCCACCACCGCGTTGCTGGGCCCGATAGTACGCGCCCGTAATCCCTGAAAGACGTTACTGCCATCCTCCAATGGACTGAAAAGCGGGGTATTCTGGTAACGGGATTTTTTGCTCAGCATCTCATTCTCCTTAAAAAGACGCGCTGAATGAGGCAGAAAAGGACACCGACACCGTACCAGCCAGATTCAGGGCTGCGCCTACCATCTGCCTGACCTGCTCTACCTGGTAGAAGGGGTTATTGCCCTCAATCACCTGAAAACTTAAGGTCACATTGGCCCGATATGGCACAAGATGCGGCAGATGAGCCACTTCCTCCACCTGCACACTGGTTAAAAACACCGGCAGCACATGGGTCCCCCAAACCAGCAGCAAAACAGAAGGATGCTGGTCACGCTCAAAGGCCTTGCTGCCGCCCAAACCCAGACTGGAGAGCATCTGCATGCCACCCGGCCCCTGGGATTTGGGCTCTACCATGGAGCGCAGGGTGTCCAGTTCCGGTTCGATGCCGAATAAGGAAGCGGTGGTGTGACCGGGCGAGCCCGGATCGCTCATCCTGTCGGTGGCATCAATCAGGATGCTCATATTGAATTTTTCCGGCTCGACGGTGACCCCCTGTGCGACCCTGGCGGTTTCATTGGGTAACATAAAGTCATAGCCGCCACGGGTGCCGGGCGCATTGCCGGTCACTATATTGATGGAGCGGGTACGCGAGAGGGTCTGTGGATTAAACTCAAACTGCAGCACCAGCGGCGGTAGTGACAAACCGTATTCAATCAATATCCCCCGGGTAAGATTAATCAGCGCCATGGCCGCCCCCTTTTGTTGATTGTGCTAGCTGAGTAAAGATGGCTTCGGCAATACGCCTGACCAGCAGATGATCCGGCTCGCCAGCGCTGTGATTTATGGGCGGAATATCCAGGTGCTTAAGATGTCCGCCGGACAGGCTCTGCCTGGACGATAACGCAGCCAGTTGCGTGCCCAATTGACGGGCAATGCGATCGGCCCTTGGTCCAAGCTCTGGTGGTAGCTGCAGATTCAGCTTGTTAATATGCCACTGACTCATAGTGCCTCCTCATGCAATAGCACGGCATCGGGCAAATGGGCGGCTAATGGTCCCAGGGCCTGCCGCTTAAGCTGCGCCTGGTCTTTGCAAAGTTCGCGGTAGGTGGCGGTGGCGATATGCTCAAGGTTGATCGCTTCATCCGACTCGGCAGCGAGATAGGCTGCATGTAAGGCGGCATTGCGGATGTTGCCGCCGGTCAGATTAACGGCCTTGGCCACAAAGGTGAGATCCAGGAACGGATCTAGCGGCGCTTTTGGAGGCAACATGATGCGCCATAAACGTTCGCGGGCGTTGGCATCAGGGCGGGGAAACTCCACCACCAGTTGAAAACGCCGGGCGAAGGCTTTGTCGATTTGCTGACGAAGGTTGGTAGTCAGGATACACGGGCCACGATGGTCCTCAATGCGGGCCAGCAAATAACTGACTTCCATATTGGCATAACGGTCCCGGGCTTCTTTGATGTCGCCGCGCTTACTCATCAGCGCGTCCACTTCATCAAACTGCAACACCATTTCCCGACCATGGGCAGCATCAAACAGACGGCCGATATTTTTTTCCGTCTCACCGATGTATTTACTCACCAGTCGTGCCAGATCAACGCGGTACAACGGCCAGCCCAATTCACTGGCAATCACCGCCGCGGCAAAGGTTTTTCCGGTACCAGAGGGGCCACTGAAAAGGGCCACAGGACCACCAAGCTCATGGCCGCCCCACTCTTCCACCACCCGATTTCGAAAGCGCAGCCAAAGCAGAAACTCGCGCAGAGCACGCTCGCGAGCCTCTGGCAGAACCAATTCCTTCCAGCTGACCTGCTTTTTGACCAGGTAGGCACCGGGTAGCGCCTGCTCCGACATGGGCAGGCCCAAAAGCTCGGTCAGCAGCATAGGTCCAGGCTTTAGTGGGGCATACAGACTCTGACTGTCAACTTGCAGCAGTTGCGCACTTGCAAGCTGTGGAAGCAGCAGACGCAGACGATGCACGTCGTACTCATCCAGCGCCAGAAGAGGTTGCATCAGCGCCAGACTGATATGCGGGCCGCTTTCATTGCCTTGCAACTGCTGATACAGCCAGCCTATGGCCGGTTGCGCCTCACTGGCCAGGATGCAAACCAGAGCATCGGTACCAAGATCATCAAGCTGAAGAGTCAACTTGGCCCAGGGGTTTTGCAAAGACTGCCGAAGCACCATGACCCTGGCATGCAGTTCTTTAAGTTGAGTCAGAAGCGCCTCATCCGGCGTCTTTCCTTCACGACTCGCCAGCAGGCAGCGACAAAGCACCTCGATTCGCTGCCATTCATCCGCAAGGCCTCTGTGAATAAGGGGTTCGATGGCTGCGCTCATCTCACACCACCCTGTACAAACTGATAAGAAGCGGATTACTGCGCAGCACCTGCACAGACTGCCTGGGCAGATTGACACTACGCCTTGCGTACAGCATGCCTTGGGCGGCGCTTTCACCAGCAGGAATGGCTACCGGTAGCCCGGGTAAGACAAAAGGAAATTGGTTGGGGATAGCCGCTGGAATGGCATCGGGGGTTAGCGCTTGCGAAAATGCATTGGCATTGATTGGCGCGCCAGTCTCCCGCCAGCCCTGACTGGCGTCCCAGATTTCCCACACCAGCTCCATGACTTCACCGGGGTCGCCGGCAATCCATAGTTGCGGAATGAAGGCAGCGAATTCGGCGCCGTCCACATCAAAACTGAGACTTTGCTGACAACTATCGTTGTTTATCCAGCAGATCCTTGGCACCCATAAGGGATTGTCGATATTGACCTGCTGAGCGGCTATTACAGGCCCCGACACACTGCCGTCAAAGGATGCATAACGCCCCGCCTTATTGGCAAAGGACTGTGGCCCGATAGCGCCAACCTTGGGTGGGTCCGTGCCAAGTACCGAAGGCATAATGGGGGTTAATGCCAGCTCGTACATCACCGAAGGCCGGTATGCAGTGTCATGTTGGATAGACCAGATTTGATTGATCTGATCTTCACTAATAGGACTTAGCAGCACCTGTAAACGCACCTGCTGCCCACCCACATTGGTAGCCGATAAGATGGGTTGTTCATGAAACAGCCGCATCACCTCTCCTAGCAGGCGAAGATCATTCTCACCGGCGCTGATATTATCCTCATCAATACCAAAGCCGGTGACCAGGCAATACAGGCGAATACGCCAGGGCTCATCAGGCCTTAAAGCGGATTGAAAGCCAGAGGGTTCGAAGCGATAGAAAAACAGGTTGATGCGGTGCTGCGCATTGTCAGCGGCCACCTCGGCAGGCGCTGCCAAACTGACGGTGATATTATTGGCCGCCGCATTCACGCCACTACGCACAAAGTCACCAACGGCGGTGCAGATAGTGGATAAGGAGGACTCCGGCAACGGCATCTACAGACTCCTTAACCAATGGCGACTGGTATCAACTTTTGATGCTGACGTTTGCCTTGCAGCGGGCTTGGCCGGACTTTGCACTATCACATTGACGGTATCGATTCTTAGTATGGGCTGGGCTGCAGAGGTCTGTACCATTGGTCGTGATACAGGGGATGCAGTCACCGGTGGACTCTGAGCAGGGGTAATAGGCACAGAAGTGGTCTCTGCCTTCGCTATCTTTGCAGATTCTTCCACCTTTTTTGCTTCAGTGTCTTTTTCCCTTGCTGACAGCGGTATTGCCGGCGACGCTTGGCTTTGTGCTACTCCATTCTCGTTATTTTGCTTATCAGCCCTGCTCTGGAAGTGTGGGATTTCCGTTTTATTTGAGGCCTGCTGGGAATCTGCAGGGAAATGCATTTGGGGCAGATTGCCATTTATTTGTGATGTTAAAGCCTTAATGGCGGGCACATTATCTTGACGCTGCATTGGCTGAGGAGCCTGGGCTTCCTCCGTCACTTGGACTAGCGGTTTATCTTTACCTGGATTTGGCGGTGCAGCGGGTAGATCGGATTGCTCAACGTCCTTCTGACGTATTTGCATTGTCCCCACTAACTCACTGGCAGCAGGTTCTTCTTTGGAGGGTGTTGGTTCCTGCTGGAATTTGTTAGCAATGACGTTGACCTCGGAAGGCAAGACGACTTCATGTACCAGAGGCTTCTGGGCAACCGATGTATTGGTTCTCTCAGTCGCTGCTGGTGCATTTTTGACAGGCACCGATATCGGCAAATCCGGCATATTCCCAATCGCCGCCGTGCTATCTGTCGGTACCTGCATAGAAGCGACTGCTGCTCCCGCTTGTCTTGAAGAGGAAGGGGTTAACTGCTGGCTGTCTTTAATAATGCGCTGAAAAAAGCCACTCATACTGGCGCTCCCATGGCAGACTGACTGCGCATGCCGCGGCTTTGATCGATAAGATTCAGATAGGTTTGCCGCCGGGCCCTGGGGAGTTTGAGAATAGTCGACTCGTCCCAGTGATATGCCAACGCGATGCTATGCACTTCGGTTAGCAGCGTCTGCCCTGCTCTTTGCAGGAAGCGGTTGGGGCTCACATCGATGCGATTCTCGGCTTCACAGTGGGGACAATGGGTAATGATCTCACTGCTGATCTCGGCCGCCATCTCTTCACAGACGGTTTCAATTTGCTGACGCTGTTCAGCAGATAAAGCCGATATGCTTAATGACGGCTCGCAGCCCACAAGGCGGGACAATAAAGTATCCAGCGCCCGTTCAGCGCTCAAGTGACTGATGGCATGCTGATCCTCTCCCGTAGGCACTCTGATGCTGACAGGATGCTTGCCCAGGCTAACTGTTTTTTGCGGATAGCCCTCTCCGGCTTCTTTCACCGGCAGTTGGGAATGACTAAAGGACAAATCAAAAGGCTCCTCGCAACACCGACAGGTGGCAGTGAGCCAGTGGGGGCCATCGTCTAACAGCTTGGCCAGTTGGCGCAGCAGGTATTGTCTGTCGCCTACGCTGAGGGCGCAGACCCGCGCCTTATTTACCTCTTCTCCACCTATGCTGGACAGGCTGTGGAATAACAGTTCCGTCACCCACTGAGGACTGCCGCTGACCCGCTGTCCGAGCTCCCTGACAAAAAGCTCCCAGTCACCGGTTAGCGGCACAAAACTGAAATCTTTGCGCAGTCTTCCTTCTGTGATCAGGCCGCCGGGCAACTCCATCGCCTGTCCCTAACTTTCAGTAGGCTCTGAAACGGCGGTATCGCGCTCCCAGCCCTCATGCTGCAAGGTAATGGTCTGGATCCCCACCGTATTCATAGTGGCTGCATCAAAGTCAGGCAAGGCCTGGTACTCTGACACCCAGGCACGATATAGCTTATAGGACATGGCGATAGTCCCTTGCAGGTTGAGCACATTCAGCACAATGTCTTTGCGGTAATTGACTAAAGACATGGCCGCATTACCCTGAATGTTGTTGACCAGATTGGCCCAGTTCTCAAACACCGGGTCGTGGGTCAGGCCCTGCTCGAGGGTAACGGCCTCGTAACTGGTACCACCGGGCATGACCCGCTCATGGGCCGGATCGCCGGCAGAGCGCCATTTGACCGCCTCGGTGCTTTTCTTCAGTACGCTCATTTTTTTCAGGCCCGCCACAGGCTGGCCGTCAATCACCACTTGAAACATAAAGGTGCGATAGGGGTCGCTACGATGAGCGTTAGCCGGAAATAAGGGGGCTGCCATAATCTCTCTCCTGATAGTTGTCGGTTGCTATTGCTGACCCACTTTTTGCTGGATGCGCACAATCACAAACTCAGCAGGTTTAAGCGGCGCAAAACCTACGATGACGATGACCTGACCACGATCGATATCGCCCTGGGTCATGGTGTCTCCCAAGCCACAGCGTACGAAGAAGGCATCACTGGCCTTCGCCCCCTGAAAGGCACCCGCCCGAAAAAGACCATTCATAAAGGCGCCGATATTGGCGCGCAGGGCGCCCCATAGGGGATGATCATTGGGCTCAAATACCGCCCACTGGATGCCGTTGTAGATGCTCTGCTCAATAAAAATCGCGGTGCGCCTAACCGGCACATAGCGCCATTCGGGATCGGCTTTGGTGGCCAGAGTCCTTGCGCCCCAAATAACTGAGCCGAAACTAGGCAACTTGCGAAAACAATTGATACCCAGAGGATTAAGCTGATCCTGCTCGAGATCTTCCACTTCGAAGGCCAGGCCTGCAGCGGCAGTTAACTGAGCTTCGACCCCGGCAGGGGCCTTCCAAACGCCGCGCTTACCATCAATTTTGGTCCACATGCCGGCGGCAAATGCAGAAGGCGGCACTAACACCGTTTTTGCCGCAGTAGGATTGAGATCCACGTTATACAAAGGATTAGCCATGCTCACCCAGGGATAATAGAGCGCGGTATAGGTTGAGGTGGGCAGCGCCATGGTGGTAACGGTCGCCGCCTGCGCCAATTCCAGATTGGCAGGCGGGTCAATAATCAGTACCCGGCTTTTGGTGGCTTCACAATGCGCGCGGGTAGCGCTGATAGCGGCATTGCCGGAACCATCGGCCGCCCATTGCTGACCAGGCAGCACCATGATGCTGACATCGCGCACCTTACGCAGAATGTTGTTATAGAAACTGGTGTAATCGTTGGCACCAAGGGCGGCACCATCATTGCCGGCGGTATCCCCGGTGAGGGCTTCGCCGTTAGGATTGCCATCCCCGTCCACCGAAGGCGTATCTGTGACCGCCTCGTTGCCAGGCGCATTGACCGACACATTGATCAAACCGGACACACCATTAATCTGAAGCTCCGCGAAGTTTTCATCTGAGCTGTCCATGGACAGTCCAACAAAGCTCTCCTTCGCATCGAAGATGCCGTCGCTGTCGCGAAGCCCCACAGACAAGTCAAAGGTTCTGGCGGCAATATCGGCATTGCTGATCAGGATAAAATATTGATTGGCCCAGGTCCCCGGACTACTGGCTGTCACCGTCAGCAGATCTGTAGCTGCGCCACCGCCACCATCATCGCCATCGAAGGTGGCTTCGGCTGCGGCATGTCCCGCCCCAGCCAGACGACAGATATAAGCAGCCTTGCCGCCATTTAGGTAGAACGCCATTACCGCCAGGCCCATAGCATCTTGCTCACTGGCAATATTGCCGAAGGTCTGCACATAGTCCTCAAATTTGCCAACCAATATTGGCGCCCCCACCGGTCCGCGATTGGCAGCACCGACGAAAGCGGCCACGGATGTGGCTACTCCCTCTATGGGTTTAGAGCCGCTGGGAATTTCTTCGATATAAACGCCGGGGTGTAAATAGCTGGGCATATGTCTTCTCCTGGTAGCATGTCTTCACAATGACTGCTGGCCCATCCAAACAAGCGTCATTGCTATTGGTACTGCTTTGAATTGCCAGGCTTAGTGGCGCTGTATATGGCCGTGCCGTCGGCAACGATACGTTTGTCCAGATAACCTTTTGCACAGAGCTCATCCAACGCTCTCTGCACCTGTTCCAACCCCAACTTGTATCGCTCCCTGAGCAACCACCACTGCACGACACCCTCGACTGAATCTGCGCAATCGGGGTGACGCTGGATGTAGCGAAGAATTTCCCAGGCCACATCGGCCCCGGCATCCTGATCGGAAGCCCTGTTAGTAGGAAGATCGCTGTTGGGTTTGAGCTTGTTCACAGCGCTTGTACAGCAAGCAATGCGCCAACCCGCAGAAACGTGCCAACTCATTGAAATAGAATGAAAAATGTTTTCAGAAAGAAACGAAACGGGTCAGAAATACCCGGCAGTTATTACTCGGAGAATAAAAAACGCCCCAATGGAGGCGTTTTAGCTTGGGTTAACAATACCCGGGGCTGGGTCGGTTAAACCCAGGGCCGATTAAACTGACATGGATTTACTTAAGGGCGTCTGCGACTGGCTCAGTCTCAGACTCAAGCTCCATCAATTCATCGAGATCCAATTCAAAGGGATTGAGCAGATCTTTGACTCCCCAGAATTCCAGTTTTTTCTGCCAATCCGCATCTTCACGCAACATGCGGATAAAGCGGTTAAAAAGTGGTAATAATTTGGCATTGTCGGCACTAAGCAATACATGGCGGGTATAGGCATCATGAGGAGCCTGGGCGACGTGTAAATTATCTGGCATCACATTATAAGCCTGCCAATAGAGTAAGCTGGAACGCGGCATCACAAAGGTCTCCACTTTGCCCTTTTGAAGCAGCGAAAGACTGTGTTCATCTGAATCGGTGTCCACGCGCATGACTTTTCCTGCGTTAACCAGTTCATTGACGCCTTTATAGTAAAAGCCTTTGCGTGCCCCTATGGTTTTGCCTATCAGATTCTCCGGCTCACGATAACGCACGGGGGCATCATTGCGACTTATCCACACATCGGCATCCCAAAATACGGAATCACTGGCTTGTAAATCGGGATCGCGGAATTGAAACCATAAGGGGTTGGCCCACAGAATTAGGAACGGCTGCTCGCTTTCAACGATGGCATTTAGCGCAGGACGCTCAATATTGACCAGCTCCAGTTTCACTTCTTGCTGCCAATTATTAAACGCCGCCACCCAGGCTCGACTGAGGTCCAAAGATTCTTCTGGCATATAAAAGGGAGCAACGGCGTGATAGGAATACACCCTCTGCGGCTTAGGTGCGGAAAATGCCATAGCTGAAACAAATAGCATAAACATTGGCAACAGGTTTAGAGTCGGCAAAACCAAAAAATCCAAGCCATATTTCTATCATTACACAGTAGCGCGACAGAGCACTTGCGAGCAAGTCGGTTGGTGACAAAATCCGGGGATCTTTTAGCCCAGGCTAGATCTAAGTCAATAATCATCCTTCTGCAATCTGTTTAAATAGTATACGGCGCACTAAAGTTTAAAGATGTCCCATTAGCGGTGTTCCGGCAGGCTAATTTCAGCTTACTGAAATAGTGGCCTTTGGTTGCATAACCATCAGGAAAACAGCATGTATTCAAAGACCGATACGTCCAATGCGGCGCAAGCCAAGACCCTGGCGGCAAGCACTCCTTCCGGGAAGAATTCAACTGTCAGCATTCCGCTTTGTAAAAACATGCTTGAAGCCCTGCCTGATGCCACCATGGTAGTGGATCATCAAGGGCAGATTGTCATGTTCAATAGCCAGATTTCCGACTTATTTGGGTACACCAAAGAAGAATTAATTGGCCAGGGTGTCAGTATGTTGGTACCGGTAAGTGCCAGAAATGAGCACGGAAAATATGTTGCTGAGTATTTAAAAGACCCGGTAAGGCGCAATATGGGCAATCTGATGTCGCTTTCGGGACGTCATAAAGATGGCCGTTTGATCCCGGTGGATATAATGCTCAGCCCTTTTGAGTTCGAGGACAAGCCATGGGTAATATGCTCCATCCGCGATATGACCACCTTCCGGCAAACCCAGGAAGCCTTAACCCAGGCCCTCAGCAGAGAAAAATTGCTGGCCCGTATTGATTCACTGACCGGTGTAGGCAACCGGCGTGCCTTTCATGAGGCGGCCAAACATGAGATCGAACGTTCTGAGCGCTATCAGCGTCCTTTCACCGCGGTATATATGGATGTGGACAATTTTAAGCAGGTAAACGACGAATTTGGTCACGATTGTGGTGACCGCCTGTTACAAAGAGTGACCAGTATTACCCAACTCTGTTTACGCCAGACCGATTTTCTGGCCCGATTAGGAGGAGACGAGTTCGGCATCTTGCTGCCGGAAACCAATCTCGAAGAGGCACGCAAGGTGATTGACCGTATTCGCCAGGAACTCCTTAGGGAAATGCGCCAATACGATTGGCAGGTTACTTTCAGTATTGGCGTGTTGGTATGCACCAGTTGTCCTGAAACCGTGGATGAGATGCTAAAGCGTGTGGATGAGTTGATGTACGGCGTGAAGCGCAGTGGAAAAGATGCCGTGCACTATGCCGAATTTGAGTCAGAGTAAGCGCAGATCCTCTTCGCGAAATAGTGTTTTTGCCGGTTGCGTTTCAAACTGTTTTAGTAGCGGCTTAAACACTGGCGTATCGACCAGGGTATCCAAAGACTCGACGACATCTTCCAAGTTATCGTCTTTTATTCTGCAACATTGTTGGTAGGTTCGCATTACCTCGACCAAGTTCTTTCCTTGAGCTTGCAAACGCTTATCCGCCAGCACAAAAAACCAGGCGCCCCCCCAATAGGCGCCAGGATAATTGCGATTTTCCATCAAGCGTCTGGCCACAGCAGCAGCGCTGTGTTCACTTTGATAATTAGCCCAATGTGGCGTGATCTTGCGAATGTAACCTTGCATCGGCGCCCCTTCCAGCACGCCAGCGTTATCCATCACCTGATACTGCATAAAACTGGCAAAGCCTTCGGCAAACCAGGAATGCCAACTGCCCAGATACGGTAGGGCCAGATGGCTTAATTCATGATAAAGAGTCCAATCATTTACAAAATGATCCAGGGGAAATCGCTGATCCACATAAAGATGTACACTTTGCTTGTCCTCACGCCAGGTGTTGGCCCAGGGTACCGGCTGATTAGAGCGCTTTGGATAAAGCTGAAGGTAAATGGGAAAGGGATAGCCGCCGAAAGTATTAGTGGTAGCCTCCACGCCCTTGTCTATCCAGGCTTTGAGCTTTTGCTGTTCGGTCTTTTCAAATTGCGACAATCCCTGAATGTGGTAAGCGAACACCGTTACAGGTAATCCCTGGCAAATCACCATAAGACAAAAGCAGACAAACCAGCGATGTGACATAAGTGCACCTCCAATGAGGCTATTGCAGCATCCAGACTAGATTTTGACCAGGTCCTTGACCGCAGAATCCGGCAGACTAATCGATCCTTCGCCCATTGCCTTTTGGCAGCCCCGGTTTCGACAACAGCGGTTGAGCGCCTCAAAATGCCGTTGAACATGGGATTTAATCAGTCCATTCAGATGCCCTTTCAACCACATCAAACCGGCATCGCGTTCCTGGCGTTTGTGCCACATGGCAGTGATTTGCGTGGGCTCCAGTTCGACCGGCACTTCGTAAACGGCCAGCTCGTCCTCAAAAATGGCGCGCTCAACTACAGTAGAAGGGATCACACAAATAAGATCACTGCTTTTAACTAAAGGCACCACCGCACCAAAATGGTTAACCGTCATCGCAACCCGTCGGCGCATACCCAGTTTGGCCAGGGCTTCATCGGTTACGCCAACCACATCGCCCGATATGGACACCAGTAAATGCTCGGCCTTGGCAAAATTTTCCAAGGTTAGCGGCGTGCGGGTCAGAGGATGATCAGGCCGCATCACACACACATATTTAGGGGAAAACAAATACTCGCTGTGAATGACATTGGATCTGGCCGGGCTGGCACCAATAACTAAATCCACTTCGGCATCGTGTAAGGCCTTCTCATTGGTGACAATCCGGGCCGGCACCGCATGAATATTGATATTGGGCGCCTGGGTTTCTACCAGCTTGCGCAAGGCAATCCAGGCAATATCAACCATCACATCAGCGGTCATAATACGGAAGGTCCGTTTGGCAGTAGCCGGATCGAATACAGTGGGATCGACCGCTTCTTCCAGTTGTTGTAAGGGGGCGCGAATTTGTGCCCATAGATTTTGCGCGTATACCGTGGGCTGAATTCCGCGACCATCTTTGACAAAGAGTTCGTCCTTCCAGGCGCTGCGCATTCTGGATAAGGCATTCGATACCGCCGGCTGGGTCATGGCCATACGATCGGCGGCCCGGGTAATCGAGCCTTCGGTCATGATGGCGTCGAAGATCATCAGCAAATTGATTTCTTGATGGCGCATGGCGACTCCCTTGAATAGCTTCAGATTAACAATACATCATTTTAAATGATGTCATTTATATTTTTTTATAATTTTTTTTATTTATCATCCCTACCCATAATAGCATCGTCGCAATTGGTCATTATTCAGTCTATTTCGAGGAGCATGCTATGAAACTGCCTTCCTTTACCAACAAAGCCTTGAAAATCGGTGTGCTAACCACCGTATTGGCACTGCTTAGCGCTTGTGAATCTGGCAACGCTGCACCGCAGGCCAGGCCCGCCCCGCAGGTATCGGTGGCCGAAGTGCTATCCGAACACATCGCCGAGTGGGATGAATTTACCGGTCGCCTTGAGGCACCGCAGTCGGTGGAGGTGCGCCCGCGTGTATCCGGCTACATCGATCTGGTTGCCTTTGAAGAAGGGGCGCTGGTTGAAGCCGGTGATCCTTTGTTTTTTATCGATAACCGCCCTTTTAAAGCCGAGGTGAAGCGCCTGCAAGCCGAATTGGAGGAAGCGCAAAGCCGAGTGGCCTTAGCCAAAAGTGAATACGAGCGGGCCGAGCGTCTGGTAAAACAGAATGCCATTTCTCAGGAGCTGATGGACAATCGCCGTGCTCAGTTACAGCAAACCCAGGCCCGTATCCGCTCGGTTGGCGCTGCTCTGGAGCTGGCCAAGCTAAACCTGGGTTACACCCGTGTTGAAGCGCCTATTGCCGGTCGTGTTTCCCGCGCCCTAATTACCAAGGGCAACTATGTAAATGCGGGACAAAGCCTGCTGTCCACCATCGTCTCCACCGATAAGGCCTATGCCTATTTCGATGCCGATGAGCAAACCTATCTGCATTATCAAAAACTGGCCAAAGAAGGCAGCCGTCCAAGCGCCCGAGAGGTCAAACATCCGGTGTTGATGGGCCTGGCCGGCGATAATGACTATCCCCACCTGGGCCATATCGATTTTGTCGATAACCGGGTCGATCCCAGCACCGGTACTATCCGTGGCCGTGCTGTTTTTGATAACAGCGATGGCCAATTTCTGCCGGGCTTGTTTGCCCGCATCAAACTTCCAGGTAGCGCCAGCTACGAGGGTATTTTGATTGACGATAAAGCCATCGGCACCGATCTCAGTAATAAATACGTGCTGGTGCTGGATGAGCAGAGCCAGGTGCAGTACCGCGCCGTGGAACTTGGCGAAAAAATTGCTGGCCTGCGAATTATCAAATCCGGTCTGCGTGCCGGTGAGCGCATTGTGGTTAAGGGCCTGCAGCGGGTGCGTCCCGGCACACCGGTGAGCGCCGAACAAGTGCCTATGGCCGCCGATGAGGTATTGAACCAGCTACATGCCATGCAAAAGCGCATGGACGAAAACTCAGCCGAGCAACAAGTTGCGGCCCGCAAAGGCGCTGATGGCGCCAAAGTGGGAGGCTAAGTCATGAACTTCTCGCAATTCTTTATTAAGCGGCCCATCTTTGCTGCGGTGTTGTCACTGATGATCTTTATCGCCGGTGCGCTGGCGGTTTGGAAACTGCCCATTACCGAATATCCGGAAGTGGTGCCGCCCACCGTGGTGGTTAACGCCGCCTACCCCGGCGCCAACCCCAAGGTTATTGCCGAAACCGTGGCCTCGCCGCTCGAGCAGGAAATCAACGGCGTGGAAAACATGTTGTATATGTCTTCCCAGGCCACTTCTGACGGGCGTATGACGTTGACCGTGACCTTTGCTATCGGCACCGATCCCGATGAGGCCACCAACCTGGTACAAAACCGGGTGGACAGAGCCATACCGCGTCTGCCACAGGAAGTGCAGCGTTTAGGCGTGGTCACCGAAAAATCCTCACCGGATCTGACCATGGTGGTGCACCTCACCTCTCCCGATGACACCTACGATATGCTGTATTTGTCCAACTACGCCAATTTGAAGGTTAAGGACGAGCTGGCCCGTATCGACGGTGTAGGCAATGTAGAGCTGTTCGGCGCAGGTGAATACAGCATGCGTGTGTGGCTGGATCCGCAAAAGGTTTCGGCTTTGGGCCTGAACCCCAGTGATATTGTCAATGCCATCCGTGCCCAGAACCAGCAGGCCGCCGCCGGCAGCTTGGGCGCACAGCCCTCCGGCAGCAGCGACTTTCAGTTGCTGATCAACGTCAAAGGTCGTCTGGAAACGGTAGAGGAATTTGGCGAGATAATTATCAAAGTGGGCAGCAATGGTGAGATCTCACGTCTACGTGATGTGGCCCGTATTGAGCTGGGTTCGGAGTTTTATGCCTTGCGCTCTTTGCTTAACAACAAAGAAGCTGTTGCCCTGCCCATCTTCCAGGCACCAGGCTCCAATGCTATTCAGATTTCCGATGATGTACGCGCCACCATGGCCGAGCTGAAAAAAAGCTTCCCGGCGGGCCTCGACTATTCCATCGTTTATGACCCTACCGTCTTTGTGCGCGGCTCTATCGAGGCGGTAATTTCCACCCTGCTCGAAGCCATCTTGCTGGTCGTCATCGTG
The DNA here is from genome assembly GCF_029223185.1 of Aliiglaciecola sp. CAU 1673. Lineage (GTDB taxonomy): Bacteria > Pseudomonadota > Gammaproteobacteria > Enterobacterales > Alteromonadaceae > Bowmanella. The sequence continues at coordinate 79,289 of NZ_JARHUG010000003.1, read as the reverse complement.
GTAGTGCTGTTTTTGCAAACCTGGCGCGCTTCCATTATTCCGCTGGTAGCGGTGCCGGTGTCTTTGGTCGGTACCTTTGCGATTATGCAATTGCTCGGTTTTTCATTAAATGCCCTGTCCCTGTTCGGTCTGGTGCTGGCTATCGGCATAGTAGTAGACGACGCCATTGTAGTGGTGGAAAACGTTGAACGTAATATCCATGACGGTCTGTCGCCTATTGAAGCCACCAAAAAGGCCATGGGTGAAGTGACCGGGCCTATTGTCGCCACTACTTTGGTATTGGCCGCAGTGTTTATTCCTACCGCCTTTATGTCGGGCCTGACCGGGCAATTCTATAAGCAATTTGCCCTGACCATTACGATTTCTACCTTTATTTCTGCCTTTAACTCCCTGACCTTGAGTCCGGCGTTATCAGCCCTGCTGCTAAAAGACCGCCATGCCCCAAAGGATGCGCTAACCCGCTTTATGGACAAGCTTTTCGGGGGTTGGCTGTTTGCACCTTTTAATCGCCTGTTTGAGCGAGGCGCCAAGAGCTATACCGCCGGGATCGGCAAGCTGGTGCGCCTAAGTGGTATTGTATTGGTGCTGTACCCCGGCCTGATGGCCCTGACCTATCACCAGTTTTCGACCACGCCAACCGGCTATGTACCGGGGCAGGATAAGATGTATCTGGTGTCATTTGCCCAGCTACCCGATGCCGCCTCCTTGGACAGAACCGAAGCGGTGATCCGAGAAATGTCGAGCATTGCCATGGCCCACCCAGGGGTGGAATCGGCGGTGGCTTTCCCGGGGTTAAATATTAACGGTTTTACCAACAGCCCCAGCAGCGGCATTGTGTTTGTTGCCCTGAAACCTTTTGCAGAGCGCACGACCGCCGATCTGTCCGCCTGGGCCATTGCCGGACAACTTAATGCCCAGTTTGGCAGCATCCAGGATGCCTTTGTGGCCATCTTCCCGCCACCGCCTGTGCAGGGTTTGGGTACCATCGGAGGCTTCAGGTTGCAGATTGAGGACAGGGGTAACCTGGGTTATGAGGAACTCTATAGGGTGACCCAGCAAATAGTGCAAAAGGCCTGGGCCGCGCCCGAGCTGACCGGTAACTTCTCCAGCTTCCAGGTCAATGTGCCACAGCTGGATGTGAACCTGGATCGCACCAAGGCCATGAGCCAGGGGGTGGCCCTCGAAGATGTGTTCCAAACCATGCAAGTCTATCTGGGTTCGGTCTATGTCAATGATTTCAACCAGTTTGGCCGTACCTACCAGGTCAATGTGCAGGCCGATGAGCAGTTCCGTCAGGAACCCCAGCAGATTGCCCAGTTGAAGGTACGTAATCAGCATGGCGATATGATCCCTTTAGGCTCTTTCCTCAACGTAGCGCATGGCGCTGGACCGGACCGGGTGATGCACTACAACGGCTATGCCACAGCCGAAGTCAATGGCGGCCCTGCCCCGGGCTACAGTTCAGGTCAAGCCCAGGCAGCTATGGAACGTATTCTCAATGAAACGCTACCCCTTGGCATGAGCTATGAGTGGACAGAGCTGACCTATCAGCAGATCCTGGCCGGCAATGCGTCACTCTTTGTGTTCCCGTTGGTCGTGCTGCTGGTATTTATGGTGCTGGCCGCCCAGTACGAGAGCCTGACCCTGCCTTTAGCCATTATCCTGATTGTGCCTATGACCCTGCTCTCGGCCATGACCGGGGTAATCCTCTATGGCGGCGACAACAATATCTTTACCCAGATTGGCTTTATCGTACTGGTAGGGCTTGCCACCAAGAACGCCATATTGATTGTGGAGTTTGCCAAGGAGTTGGAAGACAAAGGCATGGCCACGCTGGAAGCCATCAAAGAGGCAGGCCGTTTACGTCTTCGTCCCATTCTGATGACCTCCTTCGCCTTTATTATGGGCGTACTGCCCATGGTGCTCTCCAGCGGCGCCGGTGCAGAAATGCGCCAGGCCATGGGCGTGGCGGTGTTCTCCGGCATGATAGGGGTAACGATTTTCGGCCTGGTACTGACCCCGGTGTTCTACTACCAATTGCGCAAGCGTCGCAAGCGTCGCAAGCGTCGCAAGCAGCAATCCATCACGGTAGCAGCTAACGCTCAACCACTATAGATTCACTAGCGTGGAGGGCCCGTCGGCTAGACGGGCCAAACCAATCTGCGGATTGGTTTTTTACCAAATTGATTAATTGATTTGGTTTTAGGCACCCGGTGCGCGACAACTGTGCTCCCAATGACCAGACCACCGTGGTGCCTCTTTTTTCTTGCTTTGTTATCTATTCAGGCAAGATTAAGGCCCGGCACACCATATTAATACCAACGCCTGTTAAAGGATATTTGGTATGACCGTATTCACCCGTTTCACCACGCTTTTGTTGGCTCTGGCAGCTGTATCGGCTGTGCCAGTCGCTCACGCTCAGCAAGCAACTGAACATGAAGTGGTCGAAGAGAGCGTGGCTCCTGTGTTGTCTGTAGAGCAATTGGACGGTCTGCTTGCACCTATTGCCCTTTATCCGGATACGCTGCTTTCACATATTCTGATCGCCGCCGGTTATCCATTGGAGGTAGTGCAAGCCAGACGTTTTCAGGAGGCCAACAGCCACTTGGATGACGAAGAGATGCTTGAAGCGGTGCAGGATCAGGACTGGTCACCCAGTATTAAGGCGCTGATGCCATTTCCCGACGTGCTTAAACGCCTGGATCAGGAATTAAACTGGACTCAGGCACTGGGGGAAGCCTTTATCGCCAATGAGGCGCTGGTGATGGAGCGAGTGCAATATCTTCGCCGCCAGGCCAAAGACAACGGCTACCTGGCCTCTAACCATCAGGTGGTGGTAGAAGAAGAGCCGCAGGTGATCCGCATTGAGTCGGTCCAACGCGAGATTATCTATGTACCCCAGTACGATACCCGTGTGGTTTACGGACATTGGTGGCATCCTCACCCTCCTGTCTACTGGCCCGCTTATGATGGCTGGACCAGCGTATACTGGGGACCGGCGGTGTGGGTCAGACCGACCTTTTATTTCTCCACCTTCCACTGGCATCAGCGGCATGTAGTGGTCAATTATCCGGTTTATGATCACAGGATCAGCTATTACCACTACCCTACCACTCAGGTGATTATCCAAAGTGGACAGCGCTGGCATCACAATCCTCACCATCGCCGGGGTGTGCATTACAAGGTGATTAACCGTGAGGTGCATACTGGCAATGTGGTAGTCAGAAATCAAAACCAGGGGCAACGGGCGATCAACAAAGAATCTTCATCCGCCAGTGTTTTGTCTAATGGGGCTGCTCGCCCGGCAACGATAAACCGCCAGAACAATAGCCTTGATGATGCCCCTTACCAGAAGAAAGTGGCAAATTTGCAACCGCTTTCGCCCAAATCCGCAGGCCCCGATCCCGTGCGCACAAAAAACGGGTACTCTGATGCGGGCAAAACAAGATCAGACATCATCAGCCAATCAGCATTGCCAAAACAACAGGTTCAGGTTAACCGTCCAAAACCTGTACAGCCTGTTACCCCGGCAAAGGTTATTACGCAGCCAACCACCAACAATCCGGTCAAAACCTATTCAGTCCAACCTAACCTGTCTCAGTCCCGCGTTGTCGCGCCGGTTCCGATGCAAGAGATGACGGTGCCATCAAGAAGTATTGCTCCACCACCGGTGGTGCAGTCATACAAACGAACAGATGTGCATTCAGGCGGCAATACCGTGGTGCGCAGCCCCAGTACTGACAGATCATCAGTACAATACCGGGATGCACGACCAACCAATAAGCAACATAAAGAACACTAAGCCTGAATCCAGTTTGATTCTGGTGTATTAGCGGGGCCGATTGCGCCGGCCCCTACTCATTTGCCAGCAGATAGGGTATTTTTTCAATAGATTGAAAAAATTGGATAATTCCCATGTTGCCTAAATCTCTCCTTGCAAGCGCCATAATCATGGCTTTGGTTGGTTGTCAGCCGTCTACCGTTGATACCCCTCAGTCGCCCGGCCCCAAGGTGACGCAACAAGCCCAGTCCAATGCAGCACACCAGTTAATTGAACAACACACCCTGGCCTTTATGGCCTTGCAGCCAGCCCTCTCCACAATGTTGGATGTCCCCCCTGAACAAGTGGGCGGCCCCTACAATCACAGATTGCCAGATTACTCGCCCAGCGGCATGCAAGCCTTACAAAAGCTGATGCGAAACAGCCTCAAGGAACTGGAAAAAGTCGGGAAAGGCGACCTTGATGATGCTGGTCAGCAGCATCTTGCTATCGTCAAAGTGATAGAAGAATACTTTGCCGGTCATGAAAAGTTCCAGGCGGGCTATATCGATACCTGGGCAGGCCATCTGCCCTACATTATCAACCAGATTTCCGGTCCTTTGATTGATATTCCCAAACTGATGCAGGTGCAGCAATCAGTGACCACCGAACAGGAGGCCAACGATTATCTTGAGCGCCTGCGCGCGCTGGAGGGCATGACCTATCAGGTTATCGACAAGTTCAAGGCCGATGTGGCTCAAGGGGTGGTATTACCTGCCAATTTAATCCCCGGCACCCTGACCTATTTTGATAACTTCCTCTCCCCGCCCCCGGCAGAGCACCCGTTGGTAACCACCTTTGCCGAGCGCCTGAACAATATCAGCGAACTAGGTGGCAAGAAACGTAAAAATCTTACTCGCCAGGCCACTGAATTGCTGGAACAAAAGATTTACCCTGCCTACACCAAAGCCAGAAAAACAGTGGAGCAAGTCCCCAATGCCAGAGAAGCCGACGGTATCTGGTCACAGCCCAAGGGGGATCAGTTTTATCGTCACGCGATTCAGTATCTTGGTGATACTGATCTTGATGCCGATGCCATTCACCAAGTGGGCCTGGACGAAGTCGCCAGGATCAGCGCGGAAATGGACAGTATTCTGGATGCCAATGGCTATACCGAAGGTAGCGTTGGTGAGCGAATGGTGGCACTGGCCAAGGAAGAGCGTTTCTTATATGAAGACTCAGACGAAGGCAGAGCCAAGCTGCTTGACGACCTGAACATAGAAATCGACAAGATTATGGCCAAGGCACCAGAACTCTATGCCACCATGCCGACCCAGGCGGTAGAAGTGCGGCGCATCCCACCAGTCTCCGAGAAAGGGGAAGCCGGCGGTTTCTATACGCCCCCCTCTTTGGACGGTAGCCGTCCCGGGATTTACTGGATAAATCTGCGTGATATGGCGGCAGTACCCAGCTTTGGCCTTAAAACCCTGACCTACCATGAAGCGGTGCCCGGCCATCATTTCCAAATTGCCCTGAATATGGCTCAAGAAGATATTGGCCTGCTGCGTCAAAACGCCCCCTTTAACGCTTTTGCCGAAGGCTGGGCGCTGTATTCAGAGCTGACAGCCAAAGAAATGGGCATGTATGTGGACGATCCTTTTGGCGATCTGGGTCGTTTGCAGGCCGAGCTTTATCGCGCCGTTAGACTGGTAGTGGATACCGGCCTCCATCATAAGCGCTGGACCCGTGGTCAGGCGATTGAGTATTTCCATACCACCACCGGCACATCCATGACCGATGTGGTGGCAGAAGTGGAGCGTTATATGGCCTGGCCGGGCCAGGCGCTGGGCTACAAACTGGGTATGCTGAAACTGGTAGAGCTACGCGACATGGCCAAAGAGGAACTGGGCGATAAATTTGATATTCGTGCATTTCACGACCTGATTCTGTTGCCTGGCGCCCGCCCTATGAGTCTGGTTGCCGAAGAAGTTAAAGACTGGGTAAAACAGCAGAAAGGATAGTTCCATAAAAAGGCTTAACCAGACAGGTTAAGCCTTTTCAATCTTGGCCAATATAATGCCTGGGTACGCGCAGGGTCACCTTGGTTAACAATTCATAGCCTATGGTATGAGCCGCCGCCGCCACATCAGAAACCAACACCTTTTCACCCCAGAGTTCCACCTGATCGCCCAGTTTGGCTTCTGGTACATCGGTCACATCCACCGCCAGCATATCCATTGAGACTGTCCCCACCACTGGGGCATAGCGGCCATGCAGGTAAACCTGAGTGGATGAATCCGTCAAACGCGGATAACCGTCGGCATAGCCTATGGCTAAGGTAGCGATGCGGCTTGGGCGTCTCGCCGTCCAGCGAGCCCCATAACCCACGGTTTCTCCTGGCTTTAATTCCCGTAAGGCAAATATCTGGCTGTAGAGTTGCATGGCGGCACGCAATCCTAACTGTGCCGGGGATTTTCCCGGCAAAGGCGTACTGCCATATAGCATGATCCCCGGACGATTCCACTGGGCGTGGCTAGCCTCGTGTAAGTAAACTGCGGCCGAATTGGCCAGACTCAAAGGCAGCCCGGTACATTTTGCACCGGCATAAAAGTCGGCAATTTGCCTTGTTGTCATATCTTTTTGCAACTCTTCCGAGCAGGCAAAGTGAGTGGCCAGTACCGGGTCCGGGGCAATACTGTCAATCTCAGCCAAGCGTTGCAGCATCTGTGGCAACCTGCTGACAGCGGTACCCAGGCGGTGCATACCCGTGTCCAGCTTCAGCCAACAATGCAAAGGCTTGTCGAGCCGGATTTTGGACAGGATATCTAATTGTGCCTCATCATGGATCATCATCCAGAATCCATGCTGAGCGGCAATGGGTATCTCTTTGGGATCGTAAAAACCTTCAAGTAACAGAATGGGCGTATGGATACCCGCATTGCGAAGCGCCAGCGCTTCATCAATACAAGCTACTGCAAAGGCCGGGGCATGGCCAGCCAGTTTCTTTGCCACGGCCAGGGCACCATGACCATAAGCATCGGCCTTAATCACCGCCAGCGTCTGACTGTTTGGCGCAAGCGCCACAGCCTGGCGATAATTGTGCAAAACGGCATCTAAATCAATACGGGCATAGGTTGGACGAAACATCGGGCTTTTTGCATTACTCAAATTGTCGGCCATTGACAGGATTGCATCGCAAATCCTTTTGTAGATTCAGGGAGTTGCTCTATCATCTGCCTGCAGCCGCTTCGGACAAAGGAGAGCGTTAATGTTACAGCAAATGATGGTGATGAGCCTACGGATTCTTGCCATCTGTGTTAGCGCTTCTGCCGTGGCCGACTGGCAATTGCCGGAAGACAGTCAGCAGCTAATCGTTGTTACCAGCGACGACTGGTACAGCTACCAAGGCGACCTGATGACCTTTGAGAAGGAAGGTGGAGAATGGTTAATCCAATCGACACGTTCCAAGGTCACTTTGGGGCGGAACGGTATAGCCTGGGGTTTAGGCTTGCAGCCTCCCCAACCAGGGATCCAGAAACATGAAGGTGATGGGCGCTCCCCGGCTGGCGTGTTTAGTCTGGGCACCGCCTTTGGCTACCAGCCTTTCTCCGGATTGAAGGTGCCGTATCTCACCACCCTGGAGCATGATTTTTGCGTAGATGTGCCTGATTCCCCTTATTACAACCAAATCGTGGACTTTCGCCAAACCGGTCCCATTGAAGGTGTGACCGAGCCTATGCGCAGGGACTTGGCTTTTGGTGATGGTTTGTATCGGTTGGGAATGGAAGTGAGGCACAACCCCAACAACCTGGCCGGTGCAGGTAGCTGTATTTTCCTGCATGTCTGGCGCGACGCCAACGCCCCTACCGCAGGCTGCACAGCCATGCCCGCCCAAGTCATGCGAAAGCTGCTAATGTGGATGGATAAGGACAAAAAGCCCTTGTTTGTGCTGCTCCCCAGACAACAATATGTTGAGAGAGAATTGGCCTGGGGTCTGCCGCCCCTGTATTAGGTTTGAGATCAGATCCCCAGTATTGCCTCATAGACCGCCGTTACCACCGAGCCGTATCGACTCAGCTCAAATTCATCGGTAGCAAAGCGAACGGCTGCACTTTTTCCGACAACCGGAGTGTGACGTTTATTGGTTAACAAGATAATCGCCATATCGTAAGTGGGGTCAATTACGGTGATCACCCCGGTCCAACCCGTATGACCAATGGCCAGCGGACTGGCATAAGGACCAAATGCCCAACGCCGCTCACCGTTTGCCGCCCGCTGCCAACCCAGCCCGGTAGCAATATCCAGCTCTGAGGCCAGGGTAAAGCGGTCCAGCACTGAAGCATCGAACAAGCCCACCTGCCCGTAGCCACCGCGGTTTAGCAGCACCTGGGCAAGTACTGCCAATTCTTCTGCGCTGCCGAAAAGCCCTGCATGCCCTGCGACACCGCCAAGCGAGTAATAGGCCTTCTCATCATGGACCTCTCCCTGCAATACGTAAGTGCGGATATTGGGAAATGTGACCCGTCCGCCGCGGGTATTGCCCTGGATCTCTGTGGCGGCAAATCGGGATTGGGGCACTCCCTTTTGCAGGGGATTAAACATCAGCTGTTTAAGACCCAAAGGTGCATAGATTTCCTGCTCGACGTATTGATCCAGGCTCATACCTGTCAGCCGCTCCACCAAAATGCCTAACAGCATATAATCCACGTCGCTGTATCTGGGTTTGGCCTGATGGGCCAACTGCAAGGGTACCTTGGTCAGCAGCAGCCGTTCTGTCAGTTGCCGGTCTTGCGAAAAAAACGCTTCGCCAAGGGGATTATTCGGATCAAAGAAATGAACCTCGGGGGCATACCCCGCAGTGTGATCAAGCAAGTCCTTGATTCTGACCAACGCACGGCCGTCTCCGCGATAGTCGGGCAGGTAAAAAGACAAGGGCTTGTGCCAATCCAAACGCCCTTCTGAGGCAAGTTTCATCAGCGCGAAGTTAGTCGCATACATCTTGGTTAAGGACGCTAGGTCGAACAGGCTGTCCTTTTGCATTGGCTGCGGTTGAGTCATACGCTTACCGTTATCGGCAAACACGCGCTGATAGCCATAGGCCTGATGTTTTTGAATTTTGCCATCTTTGACCACCAGCAAGACGGCGCCGGGAAAACCTTGTGCCACCTCCTCAGAAATCAGCTTATCCACCTTGCTAAAGTCATAGGGAGATGTGGTTGCCTGAATGAGTTCAGGATAAGGCACTTCTATTCTCAGAGCCTTGCCTTTGGGCCGGATATTGCGCACTTCCAGGGTATTGATGCCATCACGGCTTAGCCCTTTAAGGCTGACACGCAGCGGCTTACCAGGGGATAAGGGCGAGGGAATATCCAGGATCTTGCCATTGACTAGTATCTCAGCTTCGTTTGCCCCTTCGCTGGTCAGCAATAACTCTCCTTGTTGCGCGTAACCCCGAAACTGACGTTTATTGTTGACCCTACTACTGTCACTGGGACGACGCTCAGGAAAGCGGCCATCAAACTGTGTGGGCATTTGCGGGTCGGGCCAGACCGTTGCCGCAGTTTCCTGCTCATAAGCTTGCCAAAGTAGCTTGGCCTTTTCGGGAAAGTACTTTTCAAGCAAAGCAAATAGTGTGGCAGCGGTCTTATCGGTAGCCTCACCATTAATGTGCCAGGGTAGAAAATGGCTTTGAAAAGCGGTCAGGACATTGCGAGTTTGTGCATCGGCGCGACCAAGAGGGGCGAGGTCATAGCCATAGAACGCCAGTCCTTGCTGTATCAATTGCAAAGACGGTAGCCTGGCAGAAAAGGACTGCCAGTAATGATTAACCCTGTCGTTGTCATACCAGGCACCGATACCGGCCTGATAGAGTCGTTGCCAGGGAAAGCGTGGTCCCGGATCGTGGGTGCGACTGGGACTAACGTCAGAATGGCCGACAATTTGGGTAGGGCCGATATGGGGATAACGCTTGAGGATGTCCTGCATCAACGAAACCAGCAATTCAATCTGCTCAGGATCAAAGTCTGGGAATATACACAAGCTCGCATCGCCATGCACCTCACCACGTTGAAAGTGATGCCCCATCGGCTCTTTACACTGGGGTACATTGACTAACTCAATGCCGATGGACTGACCATTAATGTCGCTTGCGCCTTGCCAGATCCCCTGCTCAGCATGCCAGGCCCGATACTGCTCGTCGACCAGTTGAAATACTTTGAGTTGATCCTGTGAATAAGTGGGATCGAAGCGCTGCGGCAACAAGTAATGGGCGCTCGCCTTGCCATCTTCCATCAACGCCTTGCTGGCAGAAGCAAAATCCACTGCAGTGAAGTGCAAAACCAGAAATTTTACCCGGCCATCGTAACTTGGAGAATGAAGTTGCGAAGTGGCGGTTGCCGATGGGCCTTCGGCTGCACAGCCCAAAATGGAAAAGCCACAAAGAAAAAACAGCCAACAATGTGCAATTCCTGGCTTTAGAAATCCCATACTGAGCCCTTGAATTCAGCGCACCGGAAAGTCGAAATATAACGCCGCAAAGGGCTCCTGCGCCAGGGTAAAATGCCACCATTCAAGTGGATAGGCCTTAAACCCCTGCTCTTCCATTAGCGCTTTAAGCATCAGGCGATTCTCCCGCTGCAGTGGATTCACATCATGATGCAATGTATTGGAAACAGGATCGAAAAGATCATAGGTACCGCCCATATCCAACTCCTGCCATTGTCCTGAGCTATTTTGCTGCTCAAGAGTGAGGTCGATGGTGGCGGCGCGACTATGGCCAGATTGAGGCGCAATGTAATCGCCGATAAGGGCTGATTTTTCAAGATTTGGGTAATAGCTAGCCTTTTTCGCATTGTCGTTAGGATCGGCAGCCCAGGCCATAAAATCCGCCACTGCTTTCTTGGGGCGATAGCAATCGAAGATTTTAAGCCTTAAACCAGACTCTGCGGCTTTTACAGCAACTCGCTTTAAGGCTTTGGCGGCATCTAGGTGCAGTAAGCACTTTGGTGCCTCGTACCCGGCAATAGGACGGCCGATAAAGTTATTGCTGCCTACGTAGCGAATATCATAATTTGCCTTTGGCAGCAGCTGATTAAGCTCGACTATCTGCGCCGGCCTCTCTTGCGCCTGCAATGACAGACTGAGCAATAGCAGCCACCAAGGGCGCATCAGCCAATCCAAAACAAACCGGCCAGTAAATAGGCCAATAAGGTCAGTGCACCGCAAAAAATGGCGTAGGGTAGCTGAGTACGGACGTGCTCGAGCAGATCGCAACCTGATGCCAGACTGCTAACGGCGGTCGTGTCGGAGATAGGCGAGCAGTGATCACCAAAGACCCCGCCCCCTAAAATGGCTGCCAGCACCAATTCGGGTGGCAGTCCCAGATTCAGTACCAGAGGCATGCCAATAGGAATAAGAATAGCGAAGGTACCCCAGGAGGTGCCGGTTGTGAAAGAAATCAATGCACCGGCTAAAAACAGTAGCGCCGGGATTAAAAACATCGGCAACGAATCTGCCACCAGCCCGGCGATAAAATTACCGGTACCCAGCTGCTTTAGACTGCTTCCCAGTGCCAGTGACAGCAGCACAATAGTGACCAGTGGCAACAGCTCGCCCATTCCCTTGAAACCAATCTCTACCAGCTGTTTATGACTGAACCGGCGGGAGTGCAGCATCAGAACATAGGCAAGCAAACAAGCTAAGGTAGTAGCGTAGAGCACAGATTTTGAACCATCGCCTTCGGTCAGTTGGCCATTCCCGGTCCACAACATAAAGCCCAACATGCCAAATACCATGGTCAGCAACGGCCAGGCCATGAAGCGGGCTTTGCTGGCGGGGATTTCCAGCTCCCCATGGTCATGAATCTGTCTGAGCTCTTGTTCAGATTGCTTCATTGGGCCAAAAACTTTGCCAGTGAGTACCGTGAAAAGCACCACCGCCAAGGTAAAAAGGGCGTAAAAATTCAGCGGAATAGTGCCTATTAGAATAGAAACCGCACTTTGCTCAGTGGGATAGGTGCCCAGCATTCCCAGTACATAGGCGCCCCAACCATTTAGCAGAATAAGAATACACACGGGCGCACTGGTGCTGTCGATGATATAAGCCAGGCGCGCCCGGCTCATCTTAAAGCGGTCAAACAGCCCACGGGAGACAATACCGGCGGTCAATACACTTAAGTTAGACTCAATAAACACCACTACACCGGTGCCAAAGGACAATAAACCCACCTGACGCTGGTTTTTTGCCACCCCTGCACCAACGAGTTTTTCGACCAATGCCGTCACCCCACCGGATTCACGCATATACGCCAGCAAAGCGCCCACCATCAGCGAGAAAATTAAAATACGACCATTTCCGGGTGATTCAAACACCTTCACAATGCGCTCGAGGGTCTCTACACCGCCAAGCCCGGCTGCCACCAAGACAGAAGAACCGGCCTGCGACAGCAGCAAGAGTTCAGAACAAAAAAGAGCAAGCAACAAGGCAAGGATGACTTCCTTGCGCCAGAACACCACAACAATGGCAAGAATGGGGGGCAGTAGGGTTAACCAGTCGGACAAGGCATCACCTATTTATTGTTATTTTTTAAGGCAGATACGGCCAGGAGCAACCCCTCCCGGCAACAGAAATCAGGTTGTTGATGCACTGGGTTTGAGTTCATCCAGATGATATTTATCAATCAACGAATACAGGGTTGGACGGGTAATGCCCAGGAGTTCGGCGGTTCGCGACATATTGTGCTCTGCCAATTGCCATGCCTGACGTATGGCTCGGCTTTCTGCTTCTTCGCGCACTTCGCGCAAATTCATGCACTGCATGTAATTGATATTGCCGGTGGGGGTTAACCCCAAATCCTCTGCCTGCACCATATTTCCTTCGGCAAGGATCACGGCTGATTTCAGCTTATTCTGCAGTTCCCGGATATTGCCCGGCCAGCGGTATTGCAGCATAGCCTGCACAGCATCATCGCTAAAGCCTTTCACTTTCGCGTTGTATTCTTCCTTATAGCTGCTCAGGAAGGTTCTGGCCAACAGCACCACATCGCTGTCTCTATCCCGTAAAGGTGGGATATTGATAGTGATCTCACTGATACGATAAAAAAGGTCTTCGCGGAAGCTCTGTTCAGCCACCATTCCCGGAATGTCGCGGTGGGTAGCACAGATCACCCTCACATCTACCGGCATTTCCTGACGTCCCCCTACCCTCTCAATCACACGCTCCTGTAAGAAACGCAGCATTTTGGCTTGCAGGCCGAGGGGCATATCGCCAATTTCATCTAAAAACAGCGTGCCGCCCTGGGCGGTTTCGATTTTCCCCGGGGTTGTCTTGTTAGCGCCAGTAAAGGCACCCTTCTCGTAGCCAAAAAGTTCGCTTTCCAGCAGATTTTCCGGAATAGAAGCACAGTTAATGGCAATAAAAGGTTTGTTGCGCCTGGCACTCATATCATGAATAGCGCGGGCGAATACTTCCTTACCTGTACCACTCTCACCCAGCAGCAAAGTACTGATGTCGGTCTGCGCAATTTTTTCAGCGCGGCGACTGGCCTGTTGGATTGACTCACTGGCGCCGATAATTTTCCCCATGGCCGGTTGCGACTGGGCCAGTTGCCGATTTTCCAATTCGAGATCATAAAGATTAGCCGCGCGACTCACCAAAATCTTAATGGTATCGCTGTCGATAGGCTTTTGATAAAAATCGTAGGCGCCCAATTCGATGGCTTTAAGGGCATTTTCTTTGTCGTTATTGCCGGTGACCACGATCACTTTGGTTTGCGGTGCAAGGGAGAGGATTTCGGCCAGAGTCGCCAAACCTTCTGATGCATTGGCGGGGTCCGGTGGTAAGCCCAAGTCCAGGGTAACGACTTTGGGTTCATAGCGGCGCAATTGATTGACAGCAGACTGGCGATCTTCGGCGAATATCACTTCGTACTCGCTAAAACTCCATTTCAGTTGCTTCTGAATGCCGATGTCATCGTCCACTACCAACAATTTTTCCATAGTTCTTATCCTTTTTAGGCGGCCTTTTCGTTGATGACGGGCAAATACAATCTAAACACGGTGCCCTCGCCGACTTTGCTGTTCACTTCGACCCTGCCGCCACTTTGCTCAACATAACTTTTTGCATCATAAGCGCCAATACCCATTCCTGCATTACCTTTGGTGGTATCGAAGGGCTTGAATAACCGATTGGCAATAAATTCCTGGCTCATGCCACAGCCATTATCTTCAATTTCAATCAACACGACACCTGGCTCTTGAGCCATGCCAACGCGGATAATCACCTTTCCAGCATCGTCTGTGGCTTGCTGGGCGTTACTGATTAGATGGTACACGACATTACTAAACTTTTCTTCGTCTAGCGAGACCTGAACAGAGGAAAGCTCTTCAACCACAGGACGAGGAGAAAGCATTTGGCAGCGCTCTTTGACTACCTTACTGATTAGCTCGGCCATTGACACAGCCCTCAACTGACTTGGCTGATTTGCTTTCTTCTCGGTGAGTTGCTTAAGCATCTTTTCCATTCGTGCCTTGGTATGCTGCAGTGTCTCGAAGGTATCTTCAATGAAGGCAGGATTGTGCTTGTGCTGAGGGGCATTGCACAAAATCAGGTCGATTTGTGCCAGTACATTTTTAAGATCATGAAGCACAAAGGCAGACATCCTGTTGAAAGCGGCAAACTGTGCATTTTCAGCCAATTCTTTAGCCGCTTCGTAATGGAATATGTAGTTGGCCACTTGTGCGGTAACGGCATTGAGATAATCCCTCAATTCCCAGTTCAGATGCACCCTATGGTCTGACTTAGGCTGCAGCAATGCCATGCCCCACAAACGGTTTTCTCTGAAGATAGGTACCACCAATTGGAAGCTACATTCATTGAGAATGCCATGGTTGATGCGAAGTCCCTCATATTGGAAAGGTTTGCAGCGCAATTCCTCGATATCCACCAACCAGTGGTTGTCTTGCACATAGGCCGCAATGGCATCCACCACACTGGATTCAGTCTGGGTTAGCGTAGGGTGGCCCTGCTGACAAACCACTTCCTGCTTACTGTTTTTGCTTTTGAGCAACATACCACTCTGATAACCAATGGCTCTTAGCAGGCTATTGAGACCGTTTTGGTAGACCATGGGCAATGAATCGGCCTCGGTATTTAATGCCTGGGATAGCTTCAGCCACTCCTCTCTGTAGTCATACTGATTGGCAAAGAAGTGTTTGGTAATGAAGACCTTAAGCTTTGAGCGGAAACTATTTGATAGAAAGACGGTGGCAAGTAATATCAATGATAAAAAAGCCAGAGCAATTTGTACCGGTCCTGACCAATTCCCACCGATATAACGAATCGCATATCCGGCAAGGGCCATCACGCAAAGATAACCTCCTGCGACAATTAACAACGAGCTATGCAGTACCACATCGCGAGAGATGAATATCTCGATGCCCCAATGCTTGATACGTCTAATGGCAACGACTAACGCGGGTAGCATCATTGCATGCACATAGCCGCGTGCAGCCCAAAACATTGGGTCTAGTTGATTTAGCATCGACGCATCGGCGAACATCACAAAATCGAACAAACCCGTGGCGCCAAGGTAGATGGCCAGTGGTTTGTAATGCCAACGCTCCTCTCCTGCTTGTCGATATAGAGTTTCCAGCAAAACCAGCAGTTCAAGTGAAATGATGGTCATAAGCAAGTACAACCATTTATCTCCTAGCACTCCGGACATTACAGAGGCGATTAATATTATCGGCAAAGAGATGGTGATAAGGGTAATAGGGCGACTTAACAATTCCCCTATCCCCAATTGCTGTTTCTTAATGACAGAGCAAAGGAATAGCAACCAGAGCAGACTCTTGCCGGCTTCAAAGGCCAAAAGAGAATGAACTGGAAAGGCATAAAGTGCATGGCTCAAATGGGCGCCAGCCCACACGGCATTAAAAAATGTTGCAAGGATAAGCAGACGCTTGGCCAGACCAGGCTTCCTTACTGTAAGTAGCAGCAATACCAATAAAAGGTTGCCAACAATCCCAAGGAAATAGCCGATTTCAGCAAGCATTTGATTGTTCCTGATCCGGAAAACCGGGGAATTTATTCCTTAACATTTTCACTTCTCTGCAGCATAGACATAAAGCCCTTCCATCCTTTATGCAAACTGTGATAAAGCAGAATATGCAACGGCATCTTCAGCCAATGTCCCCGAATAAACATCAAATAATGTGCCGAACGCAAAGCGAAACGGCTATTGGCATTGACCGGTTCCGTCAATACTTTGGTAAACAGCCAATCCAATACAGACAAACCAAAAGAAGGTGCCCATTGTCGGTGACATTTTTCCAATATCTGCTGTGGGACAGGGGTGCCGAGTATTTGGTGGCAATATCGTAGAGCATAAAAAAACAATCGGCCTAATCCAAGTTCATCGGCGCGAGAAGTGATTGAAAACCAAAAGTTTTCATCTGCACCTGCGTGTTGTCGAAACATTAAGTCTAAATCAGAAAGATCACGCAGCCCTTTATTAAACTCCGTCTCCATAAACAAGTGGCAAGCCGAATGAAGAATACGGTCATCCCTATCCAGCACAAGGTGACCACCTGCCTTACTGAGATTTAACTTATCCACGGAAAAGGCGAATCGGCAAGTCAATGGCAAAAGATGATGATGCACATCCAAAGTGACAGCGCGCTCTTTGTGAACAAGAGGCGGGATTTCATGCATCCAGTTTCTATAATAGGCGACATCATAATCGGCCATTTCTTCCTGAAACCAACCATTCAACTTTAAGGCGTGCTCTGCTGCAGGTATTTGCTCTCTCGGGATATAGATATCGACATCAGCATACAAACGCCCCTTGCTGGAAGCATCCTTTGCCAGGTCATAAGCCAGCCCCTTCAGAAAAACAGGCTGAACACCTACCATCTTCAACGCCTTTTCAATCTTTAGCTTTTCTATATGCATGTCTCTGCTATGAGCAAGACTCAAGTGCTGCATAGACTGAAAATGCCAGCGCAATGCTTCTGGTATATGGTCGTTTAGTTGTTTATCCGATAACAAACAGAACAGGCGCCCAAGCAGCCTGTGTCGATATCCCTGAGAGAGTATTATCTGCCAGTCGGTCGAATTATACTCTAAAACGCTCTCGGGATATTTGAGCACCTCAATGATAAGGCTGACTTCAGCTCTCATGAAGCATTTCATCCATTAAATCTATTGCAGCTTCAAGATTTCCATCATACTCAAAGCTGAAAGTCCGGGCTTGTTCAAGATGATTAGCTAGGGCCTTAAATCCCTGCTCGGCAAGCACAGAGTAGTTGAAGCATTGGTTGGCCATCTGCATCAAGGCATGCCCCTTGTCCAAGGCTTGCAATTTTCCACCTTCGGCTTGGGCATTGAAACGAGGAAACACCACCAAGCCCGGCGACGCCGGACAATTCCAAGCCGCCACACTCTGTGCAGGAGGCTGTAACAGCCCTACACTCCCTTTTTGGGTGTCATGCACCACCCTGCTCAGATTCAACTGTCCCCGCGTGGGACGGATGATGTCAATCGCCTTATTCTTGAGGCTAATTGGACGCGGATTGGGGAGAATATTGCCACTTTCCAATTCAATTAATGTCAACTCATCAGACAATAACCGAAAACCTCCGGAAGCAACCAGAGAAGCACAGAGTGTACTTTTCCCTGCACCTGGCTGGCCCGGTAAAATAAGCGCTTTACCGTATTTTTCTACAACTGCGGCATGGACCACGAGAGTGCGATGGTAGTGTTGGCTGACACACCAATTCAATCCCCACTCCATTAAAGGCAGGGATTGTTCTATGGGCAACGGCAGAAAGGGTGCATGACCGTGAAAATAGAAGTTAACTTGCGGCCTGAAAACGCGTCTGAAACCGCCAGAGCCCAACAACTGAATGTGAAAGTCTATTGGCGCATGCTCCAAGACTTCTGCATCGGCATAGACCGTCATGATATCTTGGCTGACTTGAGATATATCACTTTGAATTAAGGCATTAAAACGCCCTACTCTCAGTGCAATGCCATTAGCATTTAATTGATGCCGCACATGTTCAGCAGCGAGAGTACCCAGTATCACTGAATCTCCACCAACCTGGCAGAGACTAATCTGGAGAGTATATTTTCGAATTCATTGGATTCTGTCAAAGTCTTGTTATCTGGACTCATGGAAACCAATGCAGTAAGTGGAACTGTTTGAGAAGGAACGCTTTGTAGTTGAGATATCAACTCTTTGGCGACAAGAGGAAAGAGCAAGGTCTGCTTGGTGTTTGGCAAATAAACCACCCAGCTAACCTCACTCTGAAATTCCATGATGTCGGATACGGCAGGACCGATACGGACCAGCATGATTAAACCGGTCCTATCTTCTATTTCTTGTTGCCGTAACCTAAATCTTTAAGGATGTCACCATAGCCTCCACCATCAGCAATGCTGACAAAGAAGTCTTTATAGTCTTGTTCGACCATGGTATCTGAACGTCCAATCAACACGCCGCCGCGCAAAATCTCATAGGCGATGCCGGCTTGTGGATAGCTGATACACATTTCACACATCAGATAAAGGGAAATGATGTCATCCTGGGTAGGATAGTTATACATCCACGTCGCCAACGGCTTACTGGTTCCAGCCTTTATCGCCTGAATAAAGCGGGCATTCAGAAGCGCGGCGGTAGCATGCTGTGTTATATCATTGGTTTTGGTAGGACCGTCCAGTTCTGTCCCAAGAGTAGTGAAAAGCTGGCTCATGCATGTGTGTGCAGCAGGTTCTTTCACGCCCCCGACTATACGGCGTATTTCCGTATTGGTCAGCATACTGGATCTGAACACGCTGGCGAACGAAGTTCCAGGCGTCAAGCCGGCCATATCCCAGGCATAGCTACCAATCTCGCCTTTATTGTTCTTCCAGTTACCTGGGCTCCAGCCGTTGCAGGTTTCACCATCATGCACGGTAAGAGAAGTTCCCATCTGCACTGACATAAAGCCAGAGATGGTGCACCCAGCAGCCATAGCAGGACGGTTCGCCAACAGCAACAAGCCTGGTGCGGCGAGACTGGCTCTTTTAAGCCATTTCCGTCTACTCTGATTTTGCATTTCCGATGGTTCGGCTACTTCGACAGAATCAACTTTCTTGTTCTCGTCAACCATTTTCTCTTCCTAACACAATTCACGTTGAAATAAACGTGCACCAACTGATGATATAGCTTGTATGATTCATTACAAAGCCTTTGGCCACATATATTGAATACTGCAAAAAACGAGCCAAAATCAAAACCCTTGATATATATGGGAATAATACAGAAGCAACCGGGAAAGTGTAAAATAAATCGACACAACAGGATGTCGATTATTGGTCCAAGTCACTCAACAATTTTCGCAAATATATTATTGGTATAGCGTAACTGATCCCACTAGGTGAGGACAACACGGATTCCTTGCTTTCTTTTACGAACACCTTGTTAATTACCGCCACAACCTCTCCGCTATGCACATCATATACAGGACTGCCGCTATTTCCTGGATAAGCAGTGGCATCCAGTTGGTAAACCATAAAGGGATCTCGCAATCGTTTCATCATTTCAATGCTGAGCTGCTGCGCATTGGCACTTGGTATGACGACAGGGGTAGTGGCTGCAATTATTCCTCTGTGCGTCGCTGGATATAAGCCCAAAACAGCACCAATAGGAAAGCCGGTAAAGGCTACACTGCGTCCATCGGGAAGCAGGGCATTATCCGCCAACTGCAAGGGTGCAAACTTTTTGGGTATCTTCAGAATAGCCAGATCATGGGCCGGGTCGGTCGTCAGGATTTCCGCATCCAACACTTGAGGATTACTTCCCGTTCCCACAAATACCACGCGTTTTTGCAGAGAATCTTCGTCTAGGGCATGTTCCACCACATGGAAATTGGTGGCAACCAGTGTGCCATCGCCCACCACAAAACCGGTACCTCTTAGCTGGCTACGTGGTGACCCCGTTGGATCGAAAATGCCTATACCCACAACAGAGGGTTTGACCTTTTCCACTGTTTTTTCGAGGCTTTCGGCTGATACTGAAAACGGACTAAGACATACCAGTAACAGCACCAACAATATCCTGTTCATATGGTTTTATCCTTTTTTAAACAGCTAAGATGGATTGAATAAAATACCTGAAAGATTTTTACCTTACCCTATTATTCAAACGACCGCCCGGATTCTGAGTCGTTCGTACTCGGTGAAATAAGGAATGGAAATGCGAAATTGATGTTCATGAGGTGACTCTTTGTCGGGCATTACGTTTAATGGTTCTTTAGACGAACTGACGGGTCCCCACAAAGGTTACAACAATATGGAATTGTTAGTCTCAATAGCGCGAGGTTTTGCGCATTTTCTAACCTCACCGCTTAATGTCTTCTTTTTGTTTTTGACATCTGCGTTATTGCTAAAACTGGTTTTTAGGAGCCGCACTGCACACTGGATTGCAGCAAGCACAGGCATCGGATGGATGTTATGGTGCTCCTTGCCCGTTACGAGCAATCTAATGCTGCGGCCAGTTGAATCGACATATCCCATAGTTCATGCGCAAAGCGCAAACTGGCGTTCTGCTCAGGCCATTGTGGTATTAGCCTGCCAACATAACGAAGACCCAGTGCCATTTTCGGATAAATGGCATGAATGCTCGTTAAAGCGCAATCTGCAAACTCTGATGATGTATCAGACCCACCCAGTACCCATATATCTGACAGGGGGCATCCTCAAGGAAAATCAGCAGAGTGAGGCTGAAGCGAACAAGGCATTTTTCAGGGCATTGGGAGTGCCGGAACATCATCTCTTGAGCATTCCTCAAGGAACCAACACGCATGAAGAAGCCATAGCATTGGGGCAGTTTCTCAGCGGAAAAAACATTGCATTGGTCACATCAGCCAGCCACCAAATCAGGGCGGTAAGATACTTAAATTATGAGGGAATAAAGACCATTCCGGTACCAGTTGAATTTCTGAGTGTGGAGAAAGAGAGTTGGGGATTACCACGGCTTTCCTATCTAAAGCGAAGTGAGAGAGCGATATATGAATGGTTTGGTCTTTTGCATCAATATCTGGCATTGGGCAGCCAGGCTACAAAGTCGCCCGACACATAAAATTGGAAGACCTCCGTTTTCTGTTGATTGAGCTCCTCGCAAAACCATTGTAGGTAATTTAGTAAAACGAATTAAATATCCGAAGTGTCATACCATTCATTTTATTGTTTTATTTTGAATAGGTTACAAGCAAACTATGCTACTTATCCCAGTTACATGGATAGAAATGGTATATGGTGAATATCAGCTGGTATCGCGTAGGCATGTAGTCGCAGAGAGACAACTGCGATCCAGATATTGATGCTGTCGAAGGTCATAGGCGCGATTACTTTGGCGAGTTAAATGAATGTGCTTAAACTGGTGCTAGAAAACTCAGACCAGGCCAAGTCCGGGTTGGTTGACAACCGATAAGGAATACGAGACATGTTTGACTATCGCGAGGCGTTTTCAAGAAACATAGGTTGGGTCACTGCACAAGAGCAGGAAAGACTGAGAAATGCCACAGTGGCTATAGGCGGCCTTGGTGGAGTCGGTGGTGATCATTCGATTGTCTGCGCCAGAATGGGGATCGGCAATTTCAGGATCTCTGATATGGACACCTATGACTTGGTGAATTTTAACCGCCAAGCAGGGGCCTCAATGAGAACTTTGGGCCGCCCAAAATCGGAGGTGATGGTGGAAACGCTCCATGACATCAACCCCGAAGCCAATATTAAAAACTTTCCTGAGGGCATCAATGAAGCAAATCTGGACGATTTTCTTGATGGCGTAGATGTCTACATCGACAGCCTGGATATCTTTGCCATAGATATCCGTAGAAAAGTGTTTCAGCGTTGCTACGAGAAGAATATACCGGCGATCACAGCCGCCCCAATGGGAATGGGAACTTCCATGTTAGTTTTTATGCCTGGCAAAATGTCTTTTGAGGAATATTTCTGCTTGGAAGGACTGAACAAGGAGGATCAGATCATCTACTTCGTGATGGGTGTATCTCCTTCGATGCAACAAAGGCACTACTTGGTTTTCGAGCGTAGTGTTAACTTTCTCAAAAAGAAAGTGCCCTCTGTGCCAATGGGCATTTCATTAGCGGCGGGGGTACTGTGTACCAATGTATTGAAGCTGCTTCTGAACCGGGGAGAAGTAATACATGCGCCTAAAGGAATGCATTTTGATGCTTACAGGAATAAGCTGGTCAAGACATGGCGCCCTTGGGGCAATAAAAACCCCATCCAGAAGTATTACATGTACCCAAAAATCAAAGAAATATTGAAAAGTGGCGAGCATGATAACTAAAAAAGCAGTCCACTTGTTAACAAACACATTTAAAAAGGAGCAACCATGAAAACCAGGACCCTTGCAGGCCTAAGCCTAATCGCTTTCACCATAATGGGCTGTGATAGTAAATCGCCAGAAGATTATATTACCGAAGCACGCAACCATATTGCCTCCAATAGTAACGATAGCGCGATCATCTCCCTTAAAAATGCCATCGCAGAGTCCCCTGACAACACTGTCGCACGATTCTTGCTGGGTAAAATTTATCTTGAACAAGGCATGGCGGCCAATGCTGAAAAGGAACTGGGTGTTGCCATGGACAGAGGTCACGATCTCGCTGAAGTACTCCCCCTGTATGCCAGGGCACTATATATGCAGCGTAAAAATGACGAGTTGATCAACTTTGTAGATGGGGTACCGAACACCAACACAGACGTACAGACATCGTTACTTATATACAAGGCCTTGAGCCTGTATCGCAAGGGTAATCTGGTAGAGGCAGAAGACAGCATTAAAATGGCCAGGGATTTGGCTGAAGATTCAATGATGGTCAAATTCGGCCTCGCTCATCAGGCAATGGGGCAGCAGGACTTTACCGCTTCGCTGACCATGGTGGACGAGCTACTGCAAGCATCACCTGATTTCGCTGATGCCTATTTTTTGAAAGGCCAGTTGCATCTGCTTACGGGAGATTTTGATGCAGCCATTGCCAATATTTCCAAATATGTCGAGATGCTGCCCGCAGACAATTATGGGAAATTTATGCTGGCAGAGTCTTACGTCAAAGCCAAAGATTTTTCCAAAGCCGAAAAACTGATTAACGACCTGCTGAAGATTGCCCCGAATCACGGTTACCTGAACCAATTGAAGGGACTGGTCGAATTCAGCAAGCAGGACTACAACGCCGCTAATATTGCCATGGAAAAATCCATTGCTGCTGGCTCCAATGCCCCAGTGGCGCGTCTAATTGCCGGGGTATCCGCCTACAAGTTGGACAACCTGGAACAAGCACATAAACACTTGGCTGCAGTGCAATCGATGCTGCCGGCTGATCATACCGCCAGAAAGTTGTTCGCAGAAATCCAGCTCAAGCTGGGCTACAACACTGAGGCAGTAAACACGCTGAAGCAGTTACAAGGACTGACCCCAGAGGATGCGCGCCTATTTACTATGGCAAGCCATGAACTCATGGAAGAGGGTCTTACTGATCAGGCGGGGAGCATGCTCGCTATCGCGACCAGCCTTAATAGTCAGGAATTGGACGAACTGGTAAGAATTGGAATTCTAAAACTCTCTCTTGAAGATCTCTCAGGTGTGCTTGATTTAGAAAAGGTCATTGCCGCGGATGCCAAAAATGATGAGGCAAACTGGGCTCTGGCCAAAGAATACATGCGTCAGGAGAGGTATGAGGATGCCTTGAGCATTGCGCAGAAGTGGATCAAAGAGGAACCCAGTAATCCTTCTGCCCATAACCTTAAAGCAACAATTTATGAAGTTGCAGGCAGGTTGGAAGATGCACAGTCTAGTTTTAAGGAGGCGTTGGAGATTTCCCCCAACTCACCTTACACGTTGACCTATTTTATTAAAAAAGCATTAGAAGCAGAGGATGTAGAGACAGCCCTGGCTCTTTCAGAGAAACTTGCCACTTCTAATCCTGATTTTATTGACGGTCTGTTTAAAAATTACCTGTTGAGTCAGCGATTTGCGGACCCAAGCAAAGCCCTCAAGTTGATTAAAGAAGCATTTGAGCGCAATGCTGACGATATTTTATACCGACTGAATTATGCCCGCGCCCTGACCATGGAGAACAAACACGAAGAGGTATTATCTGTTCTTGGTGCGGTGAAGCCTGATGTTTCCTACCCTGACACTTACTGGAAGATGTTATCGTCCAGTAATTTGGCACTGGAGAAACCTGATGATGCAGTCAATGTTTACAAGCGCTGGCAGGCTTTGGCGCCAAACAATCTGCAAGCATGGATTGGCGAACTAATGTTGCATGATATGGGCAAAGAGTTTGGAAAAGCGCTAAACACCGTTAAAGAGGCGCAGAATTATCATCCGGAAAACCCCACTCTGTTGCTGATGAACGCTCACTATCTTTTGTTAAGTGGTTCGCCGGACAAGTCAGAGAAGCTATTACTTAGCCTGGATGAAGCGATAAAAGAACAACCTTTTGCCAAAGGTATTCAGGGCCAAATCTCTTATAGCAAAGGAGAGTTTGAAAAGGCCATCCCCTTGCTTAAGGAGTATTACGACGTCAATCCATCAGGCAGGTTTGCCATTTTCATTTCTAATGCCTGGCGAAACCTGGATAAAAAGGAGATGTCGTTTGATGTTCTTGAAGAGCACCTGCGGCGTTTTCCATCAGATATCAATACCCGTATGCGATTAGCTGAACGTTACATGCAAGACAATGCTGATGCGGCTGTAAAGCACTACGAACAGATCATCGAGGCAACGCCGAAGAACATTATTGCCTTGAACAATGTGGCCTTTATCCTGGGCCAGCAGAAACGCTATCCACAGGCACAGGCATACATTGAGGCTGCACTGGCTTTGGTCCCTGAACACCCGACCCTGCTTGATACCTATGGTGTTATATTGTTGGATCAGGGCAAAAAGGAGCAAGCCAAAGAGCAGTTGAGCAAGGCTTACAAGCTTGCCCCGGAGTCAGAAAATATTAAAAATCATTACGAGAGGGCAATGCAGCAATAGCTGCAAAAATCAGTCGCGGGAGTCCTCCCGCGACTACATTTCTTCCATCTTAAAAGTATTTTGTCAGCGTTTTTTACAGAGGAATTCTCCGTCGCTAGATTTTTCCATATAATTCAAATGGTTACAAATTGGTCTAATTTGTGCTTTATCCCTAACGAAAGTCGCAGATGTTGTTGTTCTTGTAGTTGTGACGAATCATTGGCTCATACTTGGAGAACGAAACATGAATGTTAAGAATAAAATTTTGGGAGCTGGATTGTTGCTGGCGATGTCATCTCCGGCTGCCCTGGCTGACGAATTCTACATCGACGTAGGCGCTGACTTTGGTGATAACGGCTTCGCCCAAGCTGCCGGCAATACCACTACCGGCTGGCTGCAAGAACTGCTCTATGAGTATTCCTCAAATACAGTAGTTACCGATACCGATCTTAACGGCATTGACGCCGGTGATACTATTGTCACCACCGGTGGTTTTATTGACGGTGATGTAACTTCCCTTAGCACCAATAAGGTTACCGGCTTTAGCCCTCAGCAAAACGTATTGGATCCGCTTAGCCCTAGTGAAAACGGCTATGGTGCATGGGGTTTGACCTTCCAGTTTGAACTGTTCGGTGCGATGCTCGGTGGCCTTGGAGATGGCCTGCCAGTTAGCTTCAACTCAGGTAGCGTTACGTTTTACTACTTCGATGCAACCACTCCAACGACTGCCCAGTTCATAGAACTGTTCACTATTAACGTGATCAGCACACTGAACAGCTTTGGTGGTCCTTCTATCACAGGCGAAATTGCATCCTACGGTGGTGGTTCGGTTAATGGTGTAAACGCGGGGGATGTCTTTAACTTCGCCGACGGTAGCTTTGCTGACTATGTGGATATGATGGTCCAAATCGTGGCGGATATCGACTTCAATACCGATCCTAACGATGTGACCATCACTGACAATATGGATGGTACTTTCACTCTGACAGGCGAGCATGACGGTTCTATCTCTTTCGCTGTACCAGAGCCTTCCAGCCTGGCCATTATAGGTTTGGGTCTGTTGGGTTTGGCTGGTGCCGCAAGACGTCGCAAAGCATAATTAGTCGCTCTACACTTATGAAACGCCGCTCACACAGAGCGGCGTTTTTTATTTCTGCCGCTTAAGTGGGAGTTGGTTAGGGAGTTGGAGGGATTTTACATTAATGACGTCCATTCCGATTGCTCTTCAAATCCCGAAAAGCACACCGTTTATCTGACAGAGTCCCCTTCCCGGCCACACCCCGACTCAAGTACTACCACAGATTGCGAATAAAACCGGTATCCCAGCAGCCAAAGCCCAGTTATCTGTTCCCTGTTCCCTGTTCCCTGTTCCCTGTTCCCTGTTCCCTGTTCCCTGTTCCCTGTTCCCTGTTCCCTGTTCCCTGTTCTCATTATGTAGGGACAAAACAGACCGGAAAATAACAATGGAAAACACCTGGTAATTGACCATTTTAGATTCAAATGAGTTTGATTGCAGAAGTTACCGGGTTGGCCGCAGAAGTATACCTGTAACTGAACTCCCTTTATCCAAGCCTCCGGGCGCGCTTTAAAGCTATGTATAAATAGCAGCAGGAGTAAGGAAAACCATGTGGGAGCCTAACTCGATGTCTGAACCAGCATAAAGAAGTCCACCAAAGACTCTCATCAGCATACCTGTACACGGCATGACAAAGTTTTTGATTGATATTGTTGGTCGAACAATTGTTGAAAAGGAGCTATCGGGGCCAAGTGTTTTAGCAAACTAACTAATGACAGGATAACTTAGAATACAGGCGGACCCGGGGTTTTCTCACGTAAAAAAAACGCCGCTCATTTGAGCGGCGTTTTTCGGATAAGGCTGCTTGAATTAGGCTTTGCGGCGTCTTGCGGCACCAGCCAAACCCAACAGACCCAGACCTACAATGGCCAGGCTGGAAGGCTCTGGTACAGCGAAAGAGATAGAACCGTCATGCTCACCGGTCAGAGTGAAGGTACCATCAAAATTGTTGGTAACAGTAACTTGTCTTGGGTTGGTGTTGAAGTCAATGTTGGAAACGATTTGAGTCATTTTGTCAACATAGTATGAGAAACCACCGTCAGAGAAGTTGAATACGTCACCTGCTGCTACGCCGTGCACATTACCAGCACCGTAGGAGGCGACTTCGCCACGAATAGAAGGACCACCAAAGCTGTTTACAGTGTTTTGAACATTAATAGTGAACAGTTCGATAAACTGGGCAGTGGTTGGAGTGGTGGCATCAAAGTAGTAGAAGCTAACAGTTCCAGAATTGTAATTAGTAGTCAGGCCATCACCCAAAGTACCAAACAGTTCGAACTGGAAAGTAATACCCCAAGCACCATAGCCGTTTTCGCTAGGGCTGTTTGGATCCAGGATATTTTGCTGACCGCTAAAGCCTGTTACTTTATTGGTACCCACAGAAGCAACGTTACCGTTGATGAACCCACCAACAGAAACGATTGAATCACCAGCATCAGGACCGTTCATGTCGGCATCAAAAACGGTGGTTACGGAAGAGTATTCGTAAAGCAGTTCGTCCAGCCAGCCGGTAGTGGTGTTACCAGCAGCTTGAGCAAAGCCATTGTCACCAAAATCCATGCCTACATCAATGTAAAACTGATCAGCAGTAGCAGCTTGAGAACCAGCCAGAAGAATGGCTCCTAGAGTGAGGGTCTTAACATTCATGATCAACTCCAATAAAACAAATCATGGCAACAATGCCTACCAAAACAATGCACCATCCATGCCAACTATGTAACATGTTGATATATATGGATTTTAAACAAAACCCCGTTATAACCCCGGAAGTGACAGTAAAAAATTCTGACACAAATGTTGATTCTATTAGTTGGAAGTCAAGAATATTGATAGCTACTCAAACAGAATCGGTTGATAGTAAGCTTCTATATTTGCCAAATGAGCAACTCTATTTTGCACATACACTTAGGCAATCTGTATCAAACATTGCTTTTTTTTGTTTCAGACACAAGAATACTTCACTACGGAAAGTAATAGGCGCCAACACTTTGAAGGCAATTCGACTACTCACAGAACTTCCACTAATTGGTTTGTTGGTAAAACGCATTGTGAAGTCTAAAGCAAATGATGAGGCGGCATCTATCGCAACGCATTTTGGTCACTTTTTTGAGCCCCTTGTGGCATTGGATGCCTCTATGAGAGATGAGGCCATGCGAATTCGCCACGAAGTCTATTGCAGGGAGTTGAATTTTGAGCCGCTAAGACCCGATGGGAAAGAGACAGACGAGTTTGACCATTATTCGATCATGTGTCTGATAAAACACAAAGCCAGAACAGACTTTGCCGGCACAGTCAGGCTTGTTAGACCGACCATGGCAACACAGCAATTGCCAATCGAAAAGTACTGTAAACATGCAATGGCCGGCTCAAGTAAGCATCCAGATCAATTTGAGCGAACAAAAGTTTGTGAAATTTCCAGACTCGCAGTACCAGCGGGCTACAGAAGGCGCCAGGCTGACCAGTATCAAGGTGCAGCAACAGGTGTGATCAATGAAACTACCTATTCTGAGGAAGAGTTACGTTGTTTCCCTTTTATTGCGATTGGTTTGTACCTGTCTGCCGCAGCACTTTGCCATGAATTGGGAATAGAGAATGTCTTTGTCATGATGGAGCCCAGGCTGGCAAGAAGCATGAGATTTGTCGGTATTAACTTTGAGCAACTGGGTCCTGCAGTAGAGTATCACGGAAAACGAGCCCCTTATTACATTAAGCCCAAGGAACTACTTTCCAGCCTCTCTCCGGGTTTTCTGCATTTACTTAAGAACATTGACCGTCATCTTGACAGTCAAATTAAAAAGGGGATTGCCTCAGGCGCAATTCATTAAACCTTTGATATTAGGTTTTGATGAGGATCTAATACTCTCATAGATTAATACGACAACGGGGGCATGAAGCCCCCGTTTCTTTTCAACATATCAAAAGCGACTGAATAGTCCTCTGGTATCCACTACAACCTTGGTGTTTATGTCATTGCTGGTTAATGCCTTGAAGGGTTTATGGTCCACCAACACCACCAACACGTTGGCTTTCTCAAGCGCACTTTGCAAGCTTACTAGCTCAATACCTGCCTGTTGAAGGTGTTCTGGCAAAGTGTCGATATTTGGTTCAACGGCCAATATTTCGCCAGTGTTCGAAGTAGCCAGATGCGCAGTGATTTCCATTGCAGGGCTTTCTCGAAGATCGTCAATATCGGCTTTAAAAGCCAGACCGAGGCAGGCAATGATCGGTCGTTTAAACTGATCGGCAGCGGCTTTGACCTTTTCTACCACATAGTGAGGTTTGTAATCGTTTATTTCCCGGGCCGTGCGAATCATTCTCGCTTTTTCGGGAGCAGAGTCCACAATAAACCAAGGGTCAACCGCAATGCAGTGACCGCCAACGCCTGGACCTGGGCTAAGTATGTTGACCCGGGGATGACGGTTTGCCAGGGCGATCAGTTCCCACACATTGATTTTGAGGTCATCGCAAATCAGGGACAGTTCGTTGGCAAAAGCAATATTGACGTCTCTGAAAGAGTTTTCAGTGAGCTTGGCCATTTCTGCCGTTCGTGCATTGGTGGCTATGCACTCTCCTCGAACAAAGGTCTTGTAGAGTGCCATGGCTCTTTCACAGCATTTATCCGTCATGCCGCCAATAATACGGTCATTGGATACCAGTTCCTCCAACACTCTTCCAGGCAACACCCGCTCCGGGCAATGTGCGATATGCATATTGGGCGACGCCTGACCACTGTGACCGGGGAATTGCAAATCCGGTCTCAGCTCTTGTAACCAATTGGCCAACTGCTCGGTTGCTCCCACCGGTGAGGTGGACTCAAGTATCACAAGATTGCCCTTTTCAAGAACCGGGGCGATAGCCTTTGCGGCTGACTCGATATAACTTAAGTCCGGCTTGTGACCTTCCTTGAAAGGGGTGGGCACAGCAATCATAAATGCATCCGCAGGCTCGGGGGTCAGGGAAGCGCGCAGTTTCCCCATGGTGACAGCCGCTTGCACCACCATATCCAAATCCGGCTCAACGATATGCACTTTACCTTGATTGATGGTATCCACTGCTTTTTTGGAAACATCGATGCCGATAACTTCTATACCGCGAGAGGCGATAACTGCTGCAGTGGGCAGACCTATATAACCAAGTCCAACGACGGAAACTTTCTTAAATGTCATATTTGAATACTCAGAAAAATGCAAAATCTATGCTTCTAGGGATAAACCCATGATGACCCTGGCAATACGCTCGCAAGCCTTTCCATCTCCATAAGGGTTGTGTGCAATACTCATGCGTTCATAGGCCCCATTATCACTAAGTAAACGCTCGGCCTCAGCCACAATCAGCGCATCGTCGGTGCCGACCAGTTTAACCGTACCAGCGTCAACCGCCTCTGGTCTTTCAGTGGTATCACGCATCACCAGCACAGGCTTGCCAAGAGAAGGCGCTTCTTCTTGTATACCCCCAGAATCAGTAAGGATGATATGCGCCTTTGTCATCAGGTAAACAAAGGGCAAATAATCTTGTGGCGCAATTAGCTTCACATTTGCTGCCTGCCCGAGAATACGTTCGACGGGCTCTTTCACGTTCGGATTGAGGTGGACCGGGTAGCAAACTTGTACATCCTGACGCTCAGATAAACGTTTCAATGCATGGCAGATTCGTTCAAATCCACCACCAAAACTTTCGCGACGATGCCCTGTCACCAGAATCAATTTCTTACCGGGATCCAGGAAGTCAAACTGTCCTGCAAGAGAAGAGCGTAATGCTTCGTCATTCTTAATGCGTTGTTCAACAGCAAGTAAAGCATCAATAACTGTATTGCCGGTTACATAGACCTGGTTCTGATCGGTATTTTCAAGCAGTAAGTTTTGTTTGGCTTTTTCGGTAGGCGCAAAATGCAGTTTGGTCAGTGCCCCCGTCAACTTCCTGTTTATTTCTTCTGGCCATGGACTGTAGATATCGCCAGTGCGAAGCCCTGCCTCCACATGCCCAACAGGGATCTTTTGATAAAAGGCAGCCAGGGAAGAAGCAAAGGTCGTTGTGGTATCACCATGCACCAGCACCAAATCAGGCTTGGCGTCTGTCAGCACGTTTTTAAGCCCTGACAATGCCCTGGACGTAATGTCATACAAATCCTGTCCCGGCTGCATTAGGTCCAAATCATAGTCTGGAGTCAGCTTAAACAGTTCAAGCACCTGATCCAGCATCTGACGGTGCTGCGCCGTCACACAGACTTTTATATCCAGTTCAGAATGCTTCTTTAGTTCCAGAACCAACGGTGCCATCTTGATGGCTTCCGGACGCGTCCCGAATACCAGTAAAATCCTTCTGTACATGCTTGCCTTTTCCTTAACTAGATTTTGCTCTCAACAAATGCACAGAGGCTGCCAAAAGTCTCAAAGGTTTCGGCACTGATCTCATCGTCATCCACTGCGCATCCCAGGTTTTCTTCCAAAGCGGTGAGAACGGATACAACTGCCATTGAGTCAAATTCGGGAATGGCGCCAAGCAAGGCAGAATCTGAAGAAAACTGAGTATCCTCGGGAAGCTGTAAGACATTAATCAGAATCTCTGTGACGAGAGCGGCTACATTCATCGTTAAACTACCTGTATGATTCTAAAAAACTGCAAATGCCTTAAGCTGCTTTTGAATCAGCAATATCCGGCAATTGGCTAAATGACGCACATTGTTCCATTAATCGGGACATTTAGAAACCGCTTTAATGTACAGAAGAGGGATAATTCAGAGTATGGCGACATTCTTTCACCAGCTGGTGACTGAGAGACTGGCACTTCATCGGGATCGCTGCGCGATTAAAGTCAAGAATCAAGCTCTGTCCTACGCAGAACTCGCTACCCGGCTACAACAATTCGCCGGCGGACTAGGGCAATTAGGATTGACTCGCCATGACCGTATTGGCGTATTCCTGCCCAAGCTGACCGAGACCGTTGTCGCCTTTTTGGGCGCCAGCGCGGCAAGTGGCGTCTTCGTCCCCATCAACCCTGTGCTTAAGCCGATTCAGGTCCAGCATATTCTCACCGACTGTGACGTGAAGATATTGGTGACCAGCTCCGATCGCCTTAAGCTCCTCGAGCCCATATTGGCCGACTGCCCGGCATTGATACACATTATTCTGGTCGATAAGGTGCCAGGCCAATGGCTCGGCCAGCAGGCTCTGCATCTATTTGCCGACGTCAGCGGCCCCGCTCCTAAAAAAGGGCCGGTGACCGAGTACGATATGGCCGCCATTCTCTATACCTCGGGAAGCACGGGCAAACCCAAAGGAGTGGTGTTGTCCCATCGTAACCTGGTAGTGAGCGCCCAAAGCGTGGCCGAGTATCTGGAAAACGATGCCGATGACGTACTGCTTGCCCTTCTGCCATTGAGCTTTGACTATGGCCTTAGTCAGCTGAGCACAGCCTTTCTGACCGGCGCCACTGTGGTGTTAATGGACTATCTGCTGCCGGGCGACGTGGTCAAAGCCGTAGATAAGCACAACGTGACCGGTCTTGCTGCCGTGCCACCGCTTTGGCAGCAACTGATGAAGCTCCAATGGCCGGTGGAAATCGGCGGTAAGCTGCGCTACTTCACCAACTCCGGCGGGGCTATGCCAAGCACCACACTGGCGCAACTACGGCAAGCCTTTCCCAATGCCAAACCCTATCTGATGTATGGTCTTACCGAAGCCTTCCGCAGTACCTACCTGCCGCCTGCGCTGGTTGACGAGCGCCCAGGCTCCATGGGTAAAGCCATTCCCAATGCCGAAATCATGGTGGTCAGGGAAGATGGCAGCGAATGTGCACCGGATGAACCCGGCGAACTGGTACACAGGGGTCCCCATGTCAGCCTCGGCTATTGGAATGCACCGGAGAAAACCGCCGAGCGCTTTAAACCCGTGCCCCGCCATGTGAGTGGTTTGATGCTGACGGAAATGGCGGTATGGTCCGGCGATACAGTGAAAAAAGATGCCGACGGCTTCTTGTACTTTGTCGGCCGTAAGGACGAGATGATTAAAACCTCTGGCTACAGGGTTAGTCCTGCTGAAGTGGAAGAAGCCTGCTATGCCGGCGCCGAAGAAATTGCCGAGATTATCGCCACCGGCGTTCCCGATGCCGAGCTGGGGCAGGCCATTGTGGTTTACCTGGCGTTAAAGCCAGGCATCGAGCCGGACAAACAGGCGCTGCTGAACAAATGTAAAAAGCTGCTGCCGAATTTTATGCACCCCAAGTGGATGGAGATCCTCGAGAGCCTGCCACGCAACCCCAATGGCAAAGTAGACAGAGCCCTGCTGGGACGCCTAGCCAAAGAGACCTATGCCAATGAATAAGCCCCAAGTACAGCATGAGAATATGGATCAGTTTGCCCAGCACAATGGACGCTTGCTGGTCGGCGGTAAAAATTTGGATGAAATCTCAGGCCTGCTGGGCAAAGAGGTCTTCTATGCCTACGAACGGCGTGTGATTGATGCACGTATTGAGCAATTTAAGGCCTTTATCCCAGCGCCGATCAAACTGCATTTTGCCATTAAGGCCAATCCCTACCCGCCGCTGGTGCACTATGTTGCCTCAAAGGTAGACGGTCTGGATGTGGCATCACAAAAAGAATTATTGATTGCCCTGCAATCCGGTGCCGATAACCGCCATATCAGCTTTGCCGGACCGTCAAAGAGCGAGGCGGAAATTAAAGCCGCCATTCTGGCCGGCGTTACCCTGAACGTCGAATCCGAATTGGAGCTTAAGCGCTGCCTGGATCTTGGCAGACAGCTTGGCCATTTACCACGAGTGGCCTTTAGGGTTAACCCGGCCTTTGAACTTAAGGCTTCCGGGATGAAGATGGCGGGCGGCGCCAAGCAATTCGGCATAGACGAAGAGCGATTAATGGAAATACTGCCGACATTAGATTTCAACCGGCTGGATTTTCAGGGCTTTCATATCTTTTGCGGCTCCCAGAATCTAAAAGCCGAGGCCTTGATCGAGGCCCACAATCAGACCTTTCACCTGGCAGAGCGCCTGGTCGAATGCTGTCCGGCGCCGGTGAAGTCAATCAACCTTGGCGGTGGTTTTGGAATCCCCTACTTCCCGGGTGAGCGACGACTGGATCTTGCTCCAATTGGCGAGAATCTAAAAGCTTTGCTGGAAGCGACCAGCATAGACTTGGCTAAAACGGAACTGGTTATTGAACTGGGGCGTTTTCTGGTGGCGGAAGCCGGCATCTACGCCTGCAAGGTGACGGACATCAAAGAGTCCAGAGGACAAACTTTCCTGATGACCAACGGCGGTTTACACCACCACCTATCCAACTCTGGTAACTTCGGCCAGGTGATCCGCAAAAACTACCCGGTAGCCCTGGCGGATAAGCTCGATCAGGACGCAACCCGACAAGTGAATGTGGCAGGCCCCCTATGCACGCCCCTGGATTCCCTGGCGGATAAGGTCTGGCTGCCCGAAGCACAGCTAGGGGATTGGTTTGTGGTTTATCAGTCCGGCGCATACGGTCCCACGGCCAGCCCCCAGGATTTTCTCGGCCACCCCCATGTTGTAGAAATCCTGCTTTAAGCTGAAACGCATTAGCAATGTCGCCAATGCACTAGTTGATCAAGTCGGTGTCCCGGGTTGCACCAACCCGGGACCTAACCGCCCTACTCCCTGCTGTAGTGAGAGGGTCACCTTTTGTGTGCCAATCACAAGCTCAATACTGTCCGACAATGCCTCAGATATCACCGTCATCGGTTTTACCAAAGAAGGCAGACGAATAGATTGTTTTTCTTCATCTACATACAAAACGATATCACTTGAAAGTTCTACCAGATGAAAGCCGTTACCAGTTTTGATCTGCGGCTCCACATGATGAGCCGATACATCAAGGGCAATCAGGCTTCCTTCTCCCTCGAGCCGGGCATTCAGCTCAATTCTGGCTGCCGGCTCGTCAAACCAGGGACTGGGCTGATAGCCTGCGCTCTGATCCAGAATCTCTGTTCCGCCATCGGGTAAATAGGATTCGACGTAAAAACGATAGGGATGGCCCACAAATGCCCTTCCGCCAATTTCTCCACCAAGCAGGGAAGTTAAAACCAGGGGCGATTGGACAAAATTCAACTCATGCCTCCGCGGAATGTCATACACCCCCGTGGAGGACTCCGACACACTGTCTGTAGCGCCCTCGGGGACCGTCTTGGGGTGGAACACCAACTTGCTGCTCACGCCCTCTTTCAGGCCAAGAGCCCGGTCTCTTAATAACAGCGTTTTGGACTCGGGCAGGAACAACAGACTTCGGCTCAATCGCTGCACCTTGCGTTGCTCTGGCCTGTTGTATGCCTGCTCAAGTTCAAACTCTACAAAGGCGCTGGAAAAGGGCAATTCAACAGCCCGTCTCAATCTGGCCCCCTGAGGACGATCCGTGCGTTCGCTGCGCTTTCGCCAGTGCGAAGTTGAGACTATAGCGCTGCCAGTGGGCATCAATATGTTTTGTCCGCCCTCGTTGACATTCTGGGTGAAGAACTTATTGGGTCGGATCTCTTCACCATGCATTGGCAAGAGAATGCTGTTTTTAGCCACTGTGCGTAAGGAGTAATTCAGGCGACTGTCTTTGTAGTAGTTTCGTGAATAAACACCACCATCTACCAATAAAGGATGTTTATAAAAGAAGGTGAAATGACCAGCATCATAGTGCTGGTGGTGACTAAAGGTTTGTCCTGCCCTTGCCTGCACAAATAGCCCCTCAGCGCCCCAGTCACTGCGCATAACCACCTGGTTATAGGCGCCTTCACCAAATACGGCAAAAGTAGGTAGCACACCGTTTAAAAAAGACAGGTCAGAGGGATCCTCAGAAAGCAGATGGATATCAGGTTCTTTTAAAAAAGGTTTTAACCAGCGATACCCTGAGTAATACCCCTCACGGCCCCACCGTGTTTCTATGTAGGCCGAATAGGTAGAGAACACCGGATTCCTTGTGAGTTTTGCCAGTAGATCCATCACTCGTTGAGATTCATCCTTAAGATCAACCCGGGGCCCTTCATCGGCAATACTTTCAATACGATGGTCGGGGCGGGTCATATAGATTTGCCATAGCCCCAACCTGCTGGCAATGCTGAGTACTTCATCCTTGTTGTCCGCATCACTACCATTCACATAGGCAGAGGTCGCCAGCAAAAACACGAATGCACGATTGTTGATCCAGTAGTTAAAACCGTTTGGCCAGGCCTCGGTAATGGCCAGCGCATTGACGGTATCCAGGAAATGTTGCGCCGCCCGCTGATATGCCGCCGGCTGATGCTCTGCTATGGCAGTGGCAACAATAAAAGCATGGCTGGCAAGGGACACCCGGCTATGCCACATCGAAGCACTTCTACCATCCAGTAATGCCAGATAGTCTTCAAGCCTTAAGGACAAGGTCTTGATCATCTGCTCGTACGCCAGGGCATTGGTAGCCTTGTATGTTGCAATTTGATCCAGCAGCAAGGCCAATAGCCAGGCATGGTGTTTGCCACCCGCCACTTTGGGTTTCTCAGGCTTAAAGGCTGCCCCTACTTCAAAAGCTTTCTGGATATTGGCTTCGTCAGGAGCAACGGCGACACAGGCAATTACATTCCCCAGCCCTTTGCTATCACAAAAAGATGCTTCCTGCTCCGCCCCCCCGATAACGGGTTGCAAAATTCGGGGGCGATGGAGCGAGGCCTTGGGTAATACAACTGCACTATAGGCATCAACGTCTAGCTGTGGCTTGGCGGAAAAGAATGTCGAATATCCCCACAACGACAATATGCAAATCGTCCCCATCGCCATGAATGTCCATGTTAATCTTTTGCCAGTCCGTTTTAATGCCATGATGTCTACCAATCAGTCCAAGAGCCATTACCAAGTGCCAATCCATATGCGTTTACAAACCGTTTTCTTGTTATTCAGCCTGTTGCTTTGCTTTCCTTCGCCAGCAGCCCAATTCGCTACCGATGAGAGTGCCACATATGATTATGCCAGTCATGCGGCGTTAGTAAGATGGCCTCTGGATTTAAGTAAAATCAGTGAAGAAAAAGATCATGTGGCGCTTGTCGGCAGTACATTTGTCAAAGACGAGGACAGAGAAAGGCCGGTTTTGATTAGCCTCTCCTCATTGGATCTGCAGCAAAACAACCTGTTGTTCCTGCTTAAATCGGCTAATCGGGGCAAGATAAGTTTCTTTTCCAAGGAATCGAAGGCGCTTAAAGAAGCGACCTTAACATTACACGCCGACTCGGGACCGCTTTATCTGTCTCCCACCCTAGATACGTCTTTAAACGCTGGCTCACGCCTTCCCCAAGGAGACCAGGAGTACATTCGTGTTACATCCAGTCAAATTGGCTTATTGGCCTTCTCGCTCCCTGAGGCTCAACGGCAACAGGCTATCAGCAAAGCAGAGTTGCTAATTCACCTCACTGCCAAACAATTTGCTGACAGTCAGCTGGAAGTCTACCAGTTAAATCAAGTTGTTAAGCCTGCTAAAGAGGTAAGGCCGGGCATTGCCGCGAAATATCCCGATGACATTAATATCGAAACAGATGCTCAGGTTTTTCACGCAGA
The DNA here is from genome assembly GCF_029223185.1 of Aliiglaciecola sp. CAU 1673. Taxonomy (GTDB): domain Bacteria; phylum Pseudomonadota; class Gammaproteobacteria; order Enterobacterales; family Alteromonadaceae; genus Bowmanella. The sequence goes on along the minus strand of NZ_JARHUG010000003.1, from coordinate 41,876 downwards.
AAACTTCGATAAGCAGGATTTACTGGCGCCACTGATGAGTTGGCTAGGCAAGCAGCAATCGGCCTGGCGCAATGTATCTAAGTATGAGCGGGTCCCTCATCACCTGCTGAACCACTATGCGAATACCGAAGGCTATGCGGCAAAAGCCCATTTTCGTACCAATAAACACATGGCATTGAACATGGATTACTATTTTGCCGACAATCTGAGCAAAGAGCCCGAAGAAGTCTACCTACGATACTACCTTAAGCTCGAAAAAGGCGCCGACTTTGCCGAAGGAGGAAAGCTTCCGGGATTTGGCGGTACTTACGGGCGGGCCGGCTGGGGCGGCAGAGCCAATGACGGTTACAATGGCTGGTCTGCCAGAGGCACCTTTTTTAATACCTTGCCAAAGGACCATCCGCATTGGCCGTCTAGTATGCCCATAGGCAGTTATTTTTATGAAGCAGGCCAAGATAATAAATACGGCGACAGGGTGTCCTGGGGTCACCAAAACTCCGTATTATCGCCTGGTCAATGGCACTGTATTGAACAAAGAATCAAGCTCAATTCGCCAGGGCAGCAAGACGGCATATTCGAAGCCTGGGTTGATGGTGTCCAGGTCTATCAACGACATAATCTGAATATGCGATTCAGCGACGCCTTGAAAATTGAAAAGGTATGGATGAACTTTTACTACGGTGGTGCCGAGTTGCCGGATAAAAGTTTCAATATGTACCTGGACAATATTGTTATTGCTTCTGCCTATATCGGCCCCATAAAAAAGGGGCCTAAAGGCCCCTAATCAAAATTAATGGTGATGATGCTTATCTGGTAAGGATTGCAGATAGATCACCAAATGCTCTATTTCCTGGGGCTTGAGGAAACCACCCCATGGCGGCATCATCGGGCTCATATTCATTTGCACCCCGCCTTTCTCGATGACCGCATGTAAATCTTCTGCCGATCGTTTAAAGTGGAACATAGGGGAAGTGAAGTCCGGCATTTCCACGCCCAACATGCCTGAGTCCGGCCCTTGTCCATCCCCGGTAGCACCATGGCAACGAGCACAATTTACCGCATAAAGGGCGGCCGTCGTATCCTCATCATAATCCTTGGGCGTGGTGTCTTGTGGCTCTTCTTCAAACACATCGGCGTCTTCAGCCTTAACCAGCAATAAGACCTCACCGCTTGGCTCCGACGCCGCCCCCAAAGTGGTAACCAGGATTTCGCCACTATCCAGCTGCACAACAGAACTTACACCGCGCTGTGCGTATTGGTTGGCTCTGGCAATGAGTTTGACCTCTTCCACTTTGGGTTGATCTGCCGGCATTACAAAAAGCTTGGCCGAATAGTTATCGGCAAACACATATTTGCCTTTTAACGAGGGGTAGTTATCGCCACGATAAACCATCCCGCCTATCACGGCACGATCATAAGCGCTGTGCTGGTAAGTATAAACCGGGCCAACTTCCGGCAAGCCAAGATCTTCCCAAGCATTATTGCCGCTTTTTTCATATCCTTCGATAAAGGGGAACTGGTAGTGCTTACCTTTTTCAATCAGGTTAACTTCTTCCCATATTGTGGAGCCCACATCACCCAGCCACAAATCACCGTTTTTTGGATCAAAGGTAAAGCGGAAAGGGTTTCTAAGCCCCAGGGCCCAATATTCGTTACGAATATCATCCCGGCCAACAAAGGGGTTGTCCTTTGGCACCAGATAATGATTTAACTCGCCATGCTCGAAGGGTTCGGGATCAATGCTGCGGGAGGTATCCATATCCACATCCAATCTCAATATGCCGGATCTCAATACCACATCTGAGGTTTTGATTCTCTTGGGGTGTACGCCCTCACCCAAACCGATGTAAAGATACCCGTCGGGACCAAACTCCACCGAGCCGCCGTTGTGGAAGCCGTCTTTGGTACGGGGCAATGCCAGTAGAACCTGCTCCGAGGCCTTACGCTGTGCAGGATCTGTCAGGCTGAAATCAAAACGCGAGAGTCGGTTAACCTGGCCTTCCTCGGGACGGGTATCAGTGTAATAGAGATAGGCGTAATCCTTACCCTTTTGCTGATTGAATTGTGGATGGAAGGCCAGTCCTACGGCGCCATTCTCCACTTCAACCTCGCCCAGTTGGTCGCTGATATCCAGGGCCAATTGCTTATTGTCACCGGACGGGAAATCCACACGATACACCACCCCGTTACGCTCAAGCACATACAAGCCTTGGGCATCGCCTGGCGCCTGCCTGACAAGAACAGGCTGGGCAAAAACCGTTCCCGGGAACAGGTTTTTGAGGCCCCACTCTGAGGTTTCCACCGGATTAAACCAGATGCGGATTTGTGTGATCCTGTTGGCAATATCCCTGTCGGATGTAAATGCCTTGCCCATCGCCAGCGGCACCAGGAAGTACAGTATTGCAATCACACCGGGAATGGAGGCGATTCGCTTCAACAACGCGCCGATTACCTGCGCCAATGCAGGGAAAAATGCTGCTTCCCCCCGTTTAATCATCGCCACCAGCATGGCCATCACATACAGCAGGGTCGACAACAAGCCGATAGCAGCAATCAGTTGGGGATCATAATTGATGGTGGTAGCCAAAAAGCTGTAAAGCGAGGCGCTGGTGTAGGCAAATAAATAGAAAAGATATTCATTGGCGAAGCGCTTAAGGTTACTGAAGCTGCCGGTTCGATAAAGTAATAAGGTCAGGCCGATCTGCAGTGCATAGGTCGCTACAAATATCCGCGTCAGGCTCCACATGTCCGCCTGGCTGACATGTACCGCCGGTAAGTGCAGTATCGCTTTAGGAATGATATCCACCTCTCTGCTCAGGTAATACCCGGCCACACAGGCGATGGCTATCAAAATCAGTTGTGTCAGGGCTGACAACCAGCCTCGATACGCTTCTTGTCTCACTAGTCTTCCTTACGAGTTTATGCCGGCGGCTACATGCCGCGGGTCACCCAAAATTCATGTCAATTGCATGACGTACAGGATTTGGATCTGTATATTGCCAACCGCCACTTGACCAAGACAAGTGAATTTTGAAGAAAAATAAGGAGATAATGTGAAGTTAAGCGCGCTTTCCGTGGCCCTGTTGAGTATAGGTTTGAGTTCCTTTTCCGTGGCACAGACCATGGAGTCCATGCTGGTCACCGGCTCCCGTTTGGACATGCAACACCTGGCGCCACAAAGCACCCTTTCACGGGATGATATTGACCGTCTGAACCCTGCCACAACCGTCGATTTGATGCGTCATATACCGCATCTGTTGATCTCACAAAACGGTGCTGCCGGCGGACAATCTTTCGTCTCCATTCGCGGTGGCGAATCCAACTTCACCTTGATCATGATTGATCATGTGGTGGTCAACGACCCTACCAACAGCAGGGGCGGTGGCTTTGATTTTAACCTGCTCGATCCGGCGACACTGGAAAGGGTCGAGGTCTACCGTGGTGGCGTCAGCGCCGTTTACGGAGGCGAAGCCGTCAGTGGGGTGATTCATTTTATCACCCGTCAAAGCGACTATCGCGGCCTGACTCTGGAAACCGGTTCAGACAGCCAGAAAAGGGCAAGCCTGAGTCTGGCGTCACCCCTTGGCAATGACATTTCCACCCTGTTTAATGCGGCATACAGCAGCCAGAACGCAAACGACTTTTCCGACTACGAGAACCAACAGTTTCTGTTCAAGCTGATGGGGCAAAATGAGAACAGCGATTATCAGCTACTATTAAGCCACTCACAGCAAGACAGCAGCGCCTTTCCCGAGGACAGCGGCGGACAGCGCTTTGCCACCATCAGGCAGCCAGAGAGTCGAGATGGCGAACAGTTTTTGGCAGGCGTTCAGGGAAACTGGCACGCAGATGACAATCTCAAACTGAGCGCCAAGCTGTCCTGGTCCAGACACCAGGAAGATGCAGAAAGCCCTGGAATTGCAGAAGCAGTACTGAGCGGTATCCCCGCGAGCACTATCAGCTCGGACTACCGTCAAACAGAAGGGCAGTTATTTGCAACCTTCGCACCGGACAATGCCTGGCATTGGGTAGCCGGCATGGAAGGACAAAAATCTATTGGTGAGAATAACGGCTTCCTGGATTTCGGCTTCCCCCTGCCTGTGGATTTTAAATTAGAGCAGGAGGTCTACAGCCTGTTTACCCAGGCCTCCCGCGAATATAACGCATTGGCACTGGAACTCGGCCTGAGATGGGATTCACCGACCCAGTTTGATAACGAACTGTCTTCCAGAGTTCAGGCCGGCTATCGCTTTTCAGAGGATTTCAGACTATTTGGCGGCTTTGCCGAGGGTTATAAATTGCCAAGCTTCTTTGCCCTGGCGCACCCACTGATAGGCAATCCGGCGCTGCAACCGGAAAAAAGCAGTAACAAGGAAATAGGCTTTTCCTGGACTTTGTCCTCGCAAAGTAGCACTCAGCTTGTCGCCTTTCATAATGACTTCGAGGATTTAGTCGACTTTGATCCCGAACTGTTCACATCGGTCAACAGGGCCAAGGTACGCACTCAGGGTGTTGAATGGCAAATCCAAGGCAATATTGCTGCATGGCTTAATGCGCAATTGGATATCAGCTATCTGGATGTGGATGCCGGTGAGACCAAGTTACGCCGCCGCCCCCATTGGAACGCCGGCTTTGCCTTACAGGCCAGCTTCGATGCGCTGCAAATAAGCCTTACGGCCGATTCACGCAGTGAGTTTTTGGATAGCGCCATACCGACAGGTAGCCTGACTCTGGGCGGCTATACGGAGCTGGCGCTGGCAGGAAGCTGGCAGTGGTCTGAGGATTTGGCATTTACGCTGGCAATCGACAACCTGCTGGATAAAGCCTACGAACAATCCATCGGCTTTAACGAAACCGGTCGTCAATGGCGTCTGGGGCTTAGGTACACCCTGTAAAATTTTGTGCGCCACCCTCGGTGGCGCCTAATCATCTGTCAGCCGGCACGGCTCAGAGAACTGACAAATTGTGCACTGATTTGCTCTACCTGCTGCTTAAACTGGGCAGCAGAAAACGTGTGGTCGGCACCCAACAGCCTGTGTAACTCAAAGCCGGTTCTTTCAGCAAGCTTCCACGCCTTACCCTGCATCGCCTGTTCTTCAAATTCCCTGGCCGTAAGATCCTGACCACTGAGAATCAGACAAACCGGCGCGTCGAACTTATGCAGACCTGCCCGCATTCTCTCCTGGTAAGCGCCTTTATCTATCGCCGCCTCCCCCATACTATCCCTGACAAAGCCCTTCGCGTCTTTCAAGCTGCTACCCACACTGACTTTACCTTTTAGGAACTTCATCCAGAAATCTTTGGACATCAAACGCTTAAGGTAATAGTGCTTGACCATGGTCTTACCCCTGGATTGCTCACTTCGCAGCCAGGGATTCAGTAATACCAAACCCGCTATCCTGTCGTCTTTGTGGGCATAGATCATGGCTGCCGATGCGGCGTCACACAGCCCCCAGATAACGACTTTTTCCAGTCCGGTGTGCAGGCAAAAATGGTCGCACGCGCTTTTGATATCGGCACAGATAGCATCAAATACCTGCTTGTCACCTGCACTGTCGCCCATGCCCCGATAATCAAAGCGCATGGATGCAATGCCCTGGCTTGCCAAATAGCGGGATAACAGCACAAACTGACGATGGCTACCTACACGGTATTGGGGGCCACCAACCACCAATAACACACCGATGCTCTGCGGCTGCTCAGGCTGATGTAAAATACCTATCAGCTCTTGTCCTTCACATTCAAATACCAGAGCCTTTTCCATTAATTTAACTCCTGTAGCAGACTATAGGTCGGTGCATGCAGCTCTGGTTGCTCGAACAATTCAGGCGTTTGCCAAAATGGCAGCCCTTCGGCAGATTGGAAAACAACGCCCGGCCGGTGCCATTGATCTTTGAGCTTGTTAACCGCCAGGGGTAAATTTGCAGAAGCCAGCTCCATCCAGGCAACAGCGCTGTTTTCGGGCAACTCAGAGGGCATAACCATTGATTCAACCGTTTGTAGTAAGGCGGCAGAAATTGGGTAACCCGCCACCTCCACGGTTTCGCCCTCCAGTATTTTTTTGCGCCAATCAATTTTCTCATCACCCTGAATCATCGCGTTGGCCTGTTTTACCCGAATAAATTGGCTCATCAATAATTTGCCGTTTAAAACCGGTTTCCAAAGCAGGCATGATATCCCGGGATAGCGCGTTGACAGTTCATCAAGATTGGCCATGGCTAAAAGCGCACCAAAGCGGACGCCCCACAAAACGGGATCTTGAACGCCCTTTTCGGCCAACCAGTCCAGGGTGAGTTTCAGATCCTGACGCCATAGTTCAGCATCCACCGACTCCAGCTCTCCCTCGCTGTCGCCGGTACCGGCATAATCAAGACAAAATACCGTATACCCCTTTTCCACCAGATAGCGGCTTGCCTTAGCGATAATGGCCCGGCTGAGATTCATTTCTTCAAATAGCGGGGGCAAGCAGAGGATGCAACGCTGTGGCTGCAACGCCCCAAGCTGCAAGACAAACAATCGATGTTTATGACCCTGGATAAAATGTCCCTGCACTTATGCACTCCTTATTGCAATCACGTTGGGATGAAGACGAGCAAGGGATAATACCCTAGTGACAAAGAATGCCAATCCTTCTGCCTCTAAGCTTGACCTGGCTAATGCTAACAATGAATACAAAGAGGTTCTTTTGTCAAAGCGCAATCCCTATACTATGCGCAACTCAGATCCGCTTCGAATATAAGGATAATAACCAGGGTATGCCGGTAACAGGAAAGCACCAGCCGTCGCCACATTTGGCCCCGACGCAAGTGTGTATCAGTATCGACACGGAATTTAGCATTGCCGGACATTTTCAATCCCCGCAAAGCCGATTCCCCGTCTCCCATCCCCTGGTTTATGGGCCGACGCCGGAAGGTCAGCAGGGACTTGGATTTATGCTGGACTGTTTTAACCGGTTCGGTATACGCGCCACCTTTTTTACCGAGACGGCCAACCTGCGTTATTTCGGTGATGAACCCATGGCCAGGGTGGTGAATGATTTAAAGCAAGCCGACCAGGATATTCAGTTACATGTACATCCGGTATGGATGAGCTTCGACAAGGAAGATGGTTACGGTCAGTTTCCACGACAGGACGATTGCGCTAATCAGCAAGCAGACTATTTACGTCAGGTGTTTTCCTATTGCATCGATGGTTTTAAGCGGCTGACCGGTGAGGCCCCCAAAGCCATACGCACGGGTAATCTGCGTGCCGATCTCACTACCTACCAGGTGCTGGCTGAGCTTGGTATTAAGCTGAGTTCCAATATCGCCACCGGCGTGTACCGACCCGATGATCCCGCTCTGCAGTTAGACAGCGGCCGCCATCTCATCGAAGGCGTAATGGAATTGCCGGTACTCACCTATGCCGATTCAAGTTGGTTTGGCAAAACCCATATGAAATCCCTGCAGATCACCAGTTGCTCCTGGCCGGAAATGCGGCATTTACTGTGGAAAGCCAGGAGCCTCGGCATTGAACAGGTGATTATTCTGACCCACCCTTTCGAATTTTTTAAAAGCCGTGATCCACAATACAAACAGCTACGTCGAAACCGGGTAAACCAGGAGCGCTTGCTCAACCTCTGCCGTTTTGTGCAAAGCCATGATCAGGATTTTGTGGCCGCGGATTTTGGTCGCCATCACGAGCAATGGACCGCCACACAGAAGCAGGAAGCCCCCTTAAGCATCCCTTCCTACTACGCACTAGGCAGGAAATTGCACAACAAACTTAACGATAGCCTTTGGCAGTATTAGCCATGCAAGCACACAAAGAAAAGGAAGGCACCTTGTCCACCAACGTCCCAGCCAGCGAAGCCCCGGTCATTGTTTATGGGGTGGACACGCAAATTGGCCTGAATATCATCCGAGAGCTGGGCAAACGTGGCGTCAAAGTGATCGCCATCGGCAAAAAGCCCGGCGCGGTTGGACTCTATTCCCGTTATGTCCATCAGCGCCATGTGCTGAACAATCTTCAGGAAGAAGAGCGGATACAGGCACTTAACGACATCCAGGCGCAAAGCGGCGCCAGATTCCTGCTGTGTGTATCCGAAGACGACATCCTGTTTTTTAACCTGGTGGCCACGCGCCTCACCGGCCTCACACCCCTGGTTCCCGGACTGGATGAAATGGCAAAGGTGCTGGATAAACAGCAAACTATGACTGCCGCCGAGGCCGTCGGCATTGAGGTACCGCGAAGTTTTCAACTTGATGCCTATGAAAAGCTGGAAGAGATTATCGGCGGTCTGCGTTTTCCCGCCATTCTCAAGTGGGCCAATCCCCATGATGTGATGAAGCCGGCGGGGAATTTGGGCATAAAGATAGAAAAGCTGCGCTATGTGTATAGCGCAGATGAATTGCGCCAGGTGATGGCCGGTTTTATTCCCCTTGGTCATTATCCACTGATACAGGAGTATTGCGCCGGTCATGGGCTGGGGCAGTTTTTCTTTATACACAAGGGCCAAGATCTGCTGCGCTTCCAGCACAGACGCATTCACGAATGGCCGCCAGAGGGAGGATATTCATCCCTTTGCGAAGCTATACCACTGACGCAATTCCAGGCCCTGCAGGAAAAATCCCTGGCCCTGTTACGTGCCCTCAACTGGACCGGCGTAGCCATGGTCGAGTACCGCTATGATCCGAAAGAAAATCGCGCAGTACTGATGGAAATCAATGGCCGCTTCTGGGGAAGTTATCCCCTGGCCTATCATGCCAATGCCCCTTTCGCCTGGTTCAGTTATCAGGTACTGGGGCTGGGTAAGACACCACGTCAAGAGCCGCTTAACGAGCATATTCGTTGCCGCAACCTGTTGGTAGAGCTTAAACGCCTGTATCGCATCTGCTTCCGGGCTGACCTTATTCAGGACAAGTCCCGCCACTTTAGCCGCTTAGCCACCTTTGCCAGGGTCTTTACCGATTTTTTCAGTCCCAGTACCCGTTATTACCTGTTTGACTGGCGGGATCCCAAACCGGCGATGATGGATTTGCTAGGCATGCTGAAAAAGCTCCTTAGGATTGGCGGCTAGCCCGGGCGGCTTTCCATTGTTGGCAAAGCCTTTCGGTCGCCTGCTCGATAATGCCGTAACAATGGCTGAAATAGGCTTTGTCATGCACATGGGGATCGTGGATATGCAAGTGCCTGGGCTTGGCCCAATGACCAAGCAGGGCTATCTGCGCCTTGCTGCCGCCAAGCCTCGCTTTTAAGCGCCTGGCATGGCGCACTTCCATCACCAGCAACAAATCCGAATCCTTAATGTCAAAATCGCTGATATCCGTGGTCTTGTGGGCAGACATATCGATGCCATAGTCCCTCGCCGTTTCCTGCCCCAGCGCAAATGCAGGCATGCCGGTGGTGGTGGATAGACCGAAGCCAACGGCCTCAATCCCCTCACGACGGGCCACATACTCGCCAAAGGGGCTACGACAAATATTGCCAAGGCAAACAAACACCAGCCGCTCTGCCCGGGCCAAGTCCACCTGTTCAAACTCCCTGGTTCGTCCCAGGCATGACTCCAACTGGCCCAGCCAATATCTGACCAAACCACGCTCACTGGCATAACGATTGCGGATCCATTGAAGTAACATCAGTATCTCACTCGATTAAATCCTGACTGCTTTTTGACTTGGTCAGGGCTTTACGCAGATTGCTGGCGGTGTTGCGCAGATAATAGAAAAAGCCCATGGGACTGAGCTTATTGACGATCTGTACCCCGTAAAGATTGCGATAAGATGTCATCCAGTCCAGTTTGAAAGACTCGCCACCGGTCAAGAAATCGATTTTACTGACCTTGTCCTGCTCAATCACATAGCGCATCAGATGATGGGTTAGCAATGTGCCGGGCGAATATTGGGCATAGGCGCTGTCGTAAGCCAGTTTGTAAATAAAGGCAGTGCCTTTGGCTACCAGCCAGAATTGCACCGCTACCGGATTACCGTTGATGCTCAGCATCCCTAATCGTAGCCAATCCCGCTGCGCGCCAAGGTGCGCCAAGCCATCGATAAACTCTGGATAGGGCTCTGTGCGCTTCCAGCTATGGTTATAGACACGGTGATAGATGGGTAGCACTCTCTCCAGGCTTTGAATATCGGTAAAGACCTCCAAATGCCAGTCTCCCTGACTATCCAGTTTCTTATGCTTGCGCTTGACGGTATTTTTCAAGCGACTGGGGCGCCCCTTCATGTATTGGTGGAAGCTGGAAACCCCCTCTTCATACATGTTTTTGGTCACGTAGTATGGGAAGCTGGCCAAACCTGCTTGCCCGGCTGCCGTCTTCCAGTGCTCGACAGTCTCCTCGGCCATGGGCGAGAGATAAATCACATCCCAGGCCCCTTTTCTGACATAGTCCAGCATCGCCGCTACCGCGGTTTGTTCCTCCACCAGGCTCTCATCCCAGCTCATGGAATACACCGGTGTGTAATAGTTGGTCAGGCTGGAAATAAAGCGGGTATTTTTTTCACGATGCGACCACATGGGCAACATGGCCGCCAGTTGTCCGTCTTTATACAGGCACAGCAACCTGACCCGGCCCTGACGATTGGCCACCGTGTGGCAGAAGTTCTGGTACCAGCAGCTATAAGAGAAAATCGGCACCTTGGCGTGTTCATTCAAAAAAGCATTGCATTCCTCAGGCAAGGTCTCAATGCTGCCAAATTCCCTGATAACCAATTCGCCAACATTGTTCAGAGACGAGGACGATGCGCGCAGTTTTCTGGACACATACTCCGGAATTCTGCCCAGCAGCTTCTTAAAGGCCACGCCGAACGGACCGAGGTCACCCATATCAAAATAGGCAAAGGTCGGACGATATCTGTTGGTCGCCAAGGGGAGGATTTTGCCGGCATGACGAAACACCGCCAGCACATCTTTTTCGCTGTCAAACCAGATGGCGCGCCTCACGGCTTCAGGTGGGGTCAACGTTTGCCCCAATGCATTCTGATGCTCCAGTGCCAGCAGGTTTACCCCGGCGCGGGTGCAAAGTCCCACCCAAAAGTCGGTTCGCCCCACGGTGGGCTCAATTACCCAGTAGCGGCCTTTGTCATCGCGTTTAAGCTCCAACGACACCGGCCCGCTTAGTCCCAAACCGTCAAAGAATTGCTCGGTGATCGCCAGCACGTCGTCGTTATGGGCCGAAACCGCCACGGTGGTTTGCCCCATGGCCGGTGGAAAAGACTCCAGCTTATTGCCGCAGAAACGGGTCACAATACGGCCCTTATCCAGATAAAGGGCGCCGAAAAAAAGATCCTTGTCGGTGCCGGTGATCCAGTTTTGCAACAGAATCGGCAGATCCTGGCTAAATTTCTGAATATAGCCGCGCAGACTGGCCTCATCGTCACAGCGAAGCGCTTTAAAGCCCGACTGCGGCTTTACCGGCTTGATCAATACGGGAAACTCGAAATTCGCGACAGCCAGATCCACATCTTCGGGCGTATTCAGCACCAGCGACTGGGGATAGCGAATTCCCATTTCCTTACAACGGGCTTCGATATTGCTCTTAAGCAAGAGCTTCTGGATCTGTTCGCGACAATGACCCCAACTGAGCAGATATTGCCCCTGCAGGCGATCAAAATGCTCTGCCAGAATGCGCACGTTATTGTCATTTGTGGGAAATAATACGATTTGCACATCGGCGGGAATTTTCTTGCGAAATGCCAGGAGATCGTCAATCAGAGAATCGGCATTAATATTCTGCACAAAATGCACTTTTGCACAGTTAGTGGCAATCCCGGGCAGCGGCTTCTTTGCCTCCAGGGCATGTACCTCGGCACCGCTGGCTTTAAGCGCCCTGACCATCGCCACGCCATGACTGCATAATCCTATTACCAGCGCAATGGCCTTATTATTATTCATCTTTGTCCTTGGCTAGTGCTTTATGAGGTTTAGTAGCATGCGTAAATGAAATTTCAGCGGGGTACGATCCCAGGGGGTAAAACGCTTGAGGCGATACAAATCGGCACCAGGCCTGGAAACACCCCACTCTGTGCTTACCGCTTGCTTAAAAGGAAACTCTTTGACGACTTCGACCGTGTGCTCATCGAAATCTTTACCGGGTTTACCATTAGGATAAGCAAAGGATTTCACCTGCTTCCCCGTCCAACTCTCCAGCAGACGCACATTCTCTGCTATTTCTTCACGCACCGCCTGTGGTGACATTCCTTTCAGAATCGGGTGGTTGTGGGTATGAGCGCCAATTTCGATGCCAAGCTCGGATAACTGGCGGATCTCCTGTTCAGACATCATCTTGCGAGAGATCTGAATATCACCATTGGCAGCATACAGTGCTGCGATCTTTTCCAAACGCTCCTGCACCGGAAGGTACTTGAGCACACCGATTGTTTTGTAGGCGAGTTGGCGACGTGATGCCCCGTCAGCAAGAGATAACTTGCCAAGCCCAATAGCCTCGCAGTCGATCACATCGCTGTCCGCCTGTTCAAACAGATCCAGCACCTTGTCATTCCACATATTTTCGCCCTGGCTAAAAGCCGAGGCGACAAATACGGTAGCAGGCACGCCATAACGTTTAAGGATGGGGGCAGCCAGGGTCAGGTTGTTCAGATAACCGTCATCGAAGGTGATGCATACCGCTTTTGGCGGTAAGGTACCCGCCTGCAATCGTTCAATAGCTTCCCCCAAAGGAAGCGGCGTGAAATAGCGACTAATCAGCGACATCTGCCAATCAAACTGTTCCTGATCGGGCTCTCCGGGACGCATGTCATCCAGCCTCTCCAGCACCTGATGGTAAATCAGGATGGATAACTTGTTTTTTCCGGCTAACCGGGAGCCAAGACTGATAAGTTGGTGCAACATGGCATTACTCTTCCCGGCTCTGCAGCCACAATTCCAGTACCGTCATGATCCAGATCAGCTCGCCATAATAGGCGGCATGCTGCTGGGACTGCATGGCCAGGGCCTTATCGATAAATTCCGGCTTGAAAATATTACGCTTCTTGAGATTTTCCAGGCTCGATTGGGTGATGTCCACCAGCTTGGGCGTAGAGCGCATCCAACGGCCAAAGGGCAATCCAAACCCATGCTTGGGCTTATTCAGCGTTTCGGTGGCCAGAAACTGGCGGGTTGCCTGTTTAAAGAAATGCCGTAGTTTTTGCCCCGGTAATTTCACTTCTGCCGGTATCTTACAGCTAAAATCCACCAACTCTTTTTCAAGGAAGGGGAAACGAACATCCACACCGGCCATTTCACACATCTTACTGACCTTAACCAGGTCATTGTCAGCCAAGGTGAATTTCCAATCCATATAGAGCATATGGTCTACCGGCGAAGCAGAGTCGGCTTGCTGATAGCGCTGCCTCAACTGCTGCAGGGGCAGCTCCTTGTCCACGCCTTCCAGGAATTCCTTGGTAAAAATTTCCCCGGCTGCAAAGCGATGCAGGAAATTATACTCCTGTAGTCTATCCGGAAGCGGGTTGTCCGCCTGGCGTATATAGCTGGCCACCTTGCTAAAACCTTTGATCTTAGCCAGAGGAGTTTTAACAAAAATGCCCCGCATCAGAGTTTTGAGGGCACCGGGCAGGTTTTCGAATGGCTGGAATAACTTCTGCTTGGCATAGCGACTGTTGCCGGCAAAAAACTCATCGCCGCCATCGCCAGCCAACATGGTGCGAATACCGGCTTTATGGGCTTCAGAGGCACAATAAAACGCGGCCAGGGCTGAAGAATTTCCGAAGGGCTCCTCGAAGCGCTCAGCCACCTTAGCAAAGTTTTCACTGATATAGTCTGGCTCGAGGTAGGAAGTCTTATGCTCCGTTTCAAAGTGCCTGGCGGTGATCATGGCAAACTCGGTTTCGTCATAACCGGGTTCATTGAACCCCACCGAAAAAGTACGGGCAGCGCCCTTAACTTTTTTCAGCATGCCGGCCACGGTTGAACTGTCCAATCCGCCGCTTAAGAAGGCGCCCACATCAGGGGCATCGGCGCTGTATTTCACCGCCGACTCAATCATCTGCAGGCACTTGGCTTCCATGTTTTCCTGCTGCTCAAGCTCCTGGGCAAACTTGGGACGATAGAGGTTACCGCGCTCGGCCACCTGTTTTTCGTCAATCTCCAGCCACTGTGCAGGACAGAGTTTGCTGGCATTGGCATAAATGGTTAGCGGCGCCGGAATACAATGAAAATAGACATAATGAAAAACAGCCTGACGACTTATATTTGCAGCGATGATGCCGTTTTCTATCAGCTGACTCAAAGAACTGCTTATTCCTACCTGATTACCGCTCAGACCATAATAGAGTGGTAAGCTGGCCATATGATCGGTCAGCATAGACAGCGACTGTTTTGGCTTATCCACAACAAGCAGTGCAAAGCGGCCGGCCAAATTATCGAACAGTTGCTGCATGGCCTGCCCATCTGCTAACCATTGCAGGAGGTCCCCGGCAGTGACAGATTGGGATGAACCGTAGCGGCGCGGCTGGCCCAGGGCAAAAACCTCAAAGCTGTCATTTTGGGCCCGCGATGTCCCTTCTTTATCCAGCAAAAGAGTACAGTTTCTGCTGCCTATGTTGATTACATAAGATTCACAGTCTGTGTGCACTGTCTCGTGGTCCTGTTTGAGATTAGTCATCGTCTCCCCGATCATTTTTTCATCCATCAATAGATACTGCCCATAACCCGCTTACGGCGATAATACTCCAGGCGAGAATCAAAGACTCTTACTTCCTGTTTAAGCAGGTTATTTGCAGGTCGCTGCACACCGCCCAATAAGCACTGCCGGATTTTATCTTTAAGTGACGGACAGGCCAATCGGCCGGCATCAAATTGCCCATGATGATGGGTGAAAATCACCCGGCTAAGCTGCTGCTTTGGCCTGGTTTCAATCTTTATCCCCGCCTCAGGGATGTCCAATTCGACCTCTTCCCGTTCAGCCGGCAAGGCCTGCAATGCAGTCGTTGACCACGGCACCTCGTCTGCCAGATGCAAATAAAGCACCAGTGAACGCGTAGCCCAAAAGCTACTAGCAGGGCCACTGTAGGGATCTAACCATCGCTCATCGTCTGCAAAAACGCCTTGGGTGGGCTTGCCCAACTTTAGCGCGCCGTTAGCGACAAAAAAGGCCCAACAACTGTAAAAAATATTCAGGCATTCACCGGCAGAGAACTCATCAGGCGCATAGTGATGGGCCGCCAGTACCGGCGTCGGCATTGCCATTCTGTAACACAGGCTGCGGCCAAACAAAGGGCAGCCCTCAGAGGTAAAGAGATAACGAAACCAGCGGCTGTAGTCACAAATGGCCTGCTTGATAAAATCCGGATCAAAGCCCGGATCTATTCTGTCCAGCCAATAAAGAATGTAATGAAAGCACCAAGGGTTGTAGAGGTCCACATGGCCATTCTCGCCGTCTTTAAAACAGCCCTGGCCAAGGTAAAAGGACTTTATTCTGTTATACCTGTCCGCCACATTCCCTTTGTATCCAGGCTCCAGGGCTTCTATCACTTTTTCTGTCAGTACAACAAAGAGATGCCAGTTATTATCCGCAGTTTGCTTTCCACTGACCTGCTTTAACCATTGCAGCACATTATGTTTTTCTTTTTCAGTCAGCGCCGGCCACAGCTTTTCACGCCCAAGCCATAATCCGAGGGCAATATCGGCCGCTTCGCAGATTAAGGTGCTTTTATGGCCGATATCTCCCCAGTAGCAGTCGCTGGTCTTGTCCGTGCCGGTGCGCAGCACTTTGAGCATATAGTCTGTCATCTCAGCCGACAGACTCTCCTTGGCATGGGGAGAACAGATATAGGCTGCCCACAAGGGCAAAAGTCGGCTCATGCCTTCAAAGCCATCGTTATCCGGCCCATAAATACTGCCAAGACCAGGATAATAAACACGGGTGGTGAGCGGATGACGGTAGTGCCGGTGGGCCGTCCAAAAATATTCGACCAGTTGCTCCAGCTTTTCGCTAACGGATAATTCGGTGGAGGAAAAGGCGCTTTGAATAGCAGCATCCATTTCTGCAAAAGGCTGGCGAGATAAACGCCAGCGGCGCCACTGCTGGCGCCTGAAGGCAACACTACGCTGCAGGTCCTGCCAACCTATCATTTAGGCGACTCATCCGCCCATAGATTAAGCAGACAGCGGATCACAAACTTGTACCCGTCAAAACGAAAGGGTTTGTACTTAATAGCTGTGGCAAAAGACTTCAGGGCCTTTTTGTACCACTTGGCCAGGAACAGCTCATAGCCATGTTCGAACCAGACCTTAAAAAAGAACCGGGTTAAATCCGCTTGGGACAGCGCTTCACCTGACTGACTCTTTAATCCCATGGTGTTCACGGCATTTTCCATGATCTCTGCACGATAGTTGCGAAGATGCGGGCGGTGGGAGATGCTGGCGGCATTCTTACGATAATAGGCGTACACCTTATCCAACTGGGCAATTTGGGTACGGTGGGCCAGCTGCAGCCAGAAATCATAGTCTTGACCACGACGGAAGTGGGGATTAAACCTCACAGTCTTCAATACCTCCGCTCTGACAAGTGCGGCGATAATGTGATACCAGGAGGTTTCAAACAACGTGTGATAGACCCACCCCGAACGATTTTCAACTATGGTGACCGGTTTGCTCTCATCAACGGGCTGCGCCTGAGCAAAGGTAAAAGACTCATCCACATGACCAAATCGACCAGTAGCCACGCCGTATTGCGGGTGAGCCTGTAAAAAGGCAACCTGCTCGTGCAAACGGTTGGGCGCCCAAATGTCATCACCATCATTAAAAGCGATAAAATCGCCCTTGGCGTGCTCTATACCGGTGTTTCTGGCGACGGCCGAGCCGGCGTTATCCTGATAGACATACCTGACCCGATCCCCGAAGGCTTTTACTTTTTCGGCCGAGCCGTCGGTACTGCCGTCATCCACAACGATGACTTCTTTATTTGGGTAACGTTGCCCCAATAAGCTCTCAATACATTGCTCAATGTGTTTTTCGCCGTTGTAGAGGGGCACTACAATAGAGACAAGAGGAAGAGTTTCTGCCGTCACAGATATTCCTTAAAAATATATGGAAATTTTTTACTAACCGATGGCTATTCTATTTTGACGCCCTTGGCCTTCAACTTATTTTTTAAGCCATCCAAAGGGAAATCTGCCGCATAGGCTTTCTGTGCGTATAGCTTGGCGCTCTCTAAATCGTTTAATTCAAAATACGCCAGGCCGAGGTTATAGAATATCTCTGAAGAAGACACGAGTGACTCAGCACGTTTGAAGTTATTGATTGCCTGCTGGAAGTCCTTCTTCTGGTAGAAGTAAATACCGTAGAGTTGATAAAGCCTGAAATCTTGAGGGCGGAACTGAAAAGCCCGCTTGAAATAACAATCTACGCTCTGAGTGAATTTCTTGTTGGGTAACTGTGGTAGTTTCCCTCCCAACTTTTCCTCATAGCGAATCAGTGACTGTAAAGCACGATAGTGATTGGGGAACTTACCCAGGGTATAAGCCAAGTCAGGCATAATCTCGCTGCCTGTCTCACCACTAATCAAATTAGCAACTTTTGCCGTAAAGTGCCTACGCTCTACTGTGCCCAGAATCTTGTCTCTATCGGCCTGACTACTGTAGTCAAAGGGACCGATTTCCGTTTCAAAAACATCACCACAATCTTGCATGCCTTGCGCCAGCGCCAAAGGCGAAACCAACACCAGCCAAACCGCAAACCACCTATTCACTCCGGCATCCTTATTCAGTTCCAGCTAATCATGCACATTAATACACTATTTGGGGAAGAGATTCACCTCCACTAACATTGGCTATATACCTCGTGAAAACTTCAAATAAGTTCAGAAAACAAAATGAGCAATATTAAAAAACATACGTATGAAGTAACTGCCAGTCATGGACAAACACTTCCACACCGACAATCCAGACAAATTCCAGTCACAAGCGATACGAAAATAGAGTGTTTGTCGCTATACTTAAACAGACAAATTAAAGGTTACTATTTGGTCTCACCCCTTTTATCATGGACGCTTGTTTGATGCCCCGTGCGTTTTTGTGGATAAGTCCACTTCAGTTTAGTTAAGTTTCTTTGAGGTCAGAGCATGCATTTGCGCATTATTGCCACATTGGCGACCGTATTCCCTCTTTACGCAGTACAAGCACAAGATGCCCTTTGGGCAGAAGGCGCATGCAATGGTTCGAGCCTCAATGATGGCGCCACCAGCACCTTTTTTAACAGCGGTGCTGAATTGCAATGGCAAAACAACGGCGGTGATTGGCTGGACAGCCTGGGAATTGCGCAAGGGAATACTCCCTACACTACCATCGACGTACCAGACATTGATCGAGAGCAGCAATTAAGAGTTGATGTCACTCAACTGGTGCATCAATGGCTGCGGGGGGAGCTGAAGAACAAAGGATTCCTCCTCAGGAAAATGGTCGGAGGTTCATTTCGAATCTTCAGTAAGGAGCATTCAAATGCCTCGCTTGCCCCCGTCCTAGAACTGCAAACAACCCAAGGCAACTACACAATTCCTGTGCAAGCAGATACTTATCTGGCCAGCAGCACCTACAAATGTCTGGGAGATAGAGACACCCTTAACACCAGCGAATCCGTCTTGTTGTATTTCCCAATTCACCAAAAAGCGCAAGTTGAGGAAGTATTGGACGCTCGGCTGGTGATGAATATCAACAACAAACAGTACGGCTCATCAGTGGTAGGGGTGTTTGCAGCCAACCCCACGTACGTTGAATATCAACCAAATGAACGAGGCTATGGATTCTCAGCCGACTATCCCAACGACTATGACATTCATACCGACAGCAGAGTGCTGCTAAGCAGCAACTTCGAGCAAGGCAATTGGGGCAATCAATGGTCCTCGGGCACTGACAGAGAAACGCTTAGCCGGGTTTCTGAAAATCCGGAAGAGAAGTTTGTTCCCCTTCTTGGCAAAGCACTACAAGCACAGTTGCCGCAGGGAGAACTGACGGCAATGAACCTCTACTATATGTTCAAGGAGGAATTGGGGTATGAACCTGAGGAAGTGTATCTTCGCTACCACATTCGCTTTGGTGACAAGTGGCAGACCGTAGATGGCGGAAAACTTCCCGGTATCGCTGGCATTTACGATGGCGGTTCACTGGAAGGGGGGTGGGGAGGCCGTACCTCCAATGGTAACAATGGCTGGTCGGCACGGGGGATCTTCAGGGAAGTGGTGCAGGGCAACAACCCGCTACAGGGTCGGGTCCCAGTGGGAACCTATCTATATCATGCAGATATGGAAGGCCCCTATGGGGATGTGCTTGCCTGGGATGGCAAGGGAATTGGCGCGCTACAAAAAAACCGATGGTATGCCATCGAGCAACATATCAAACTCAATACTCCCGGGGAGAACGACGGCGTCTTTCGCGCCTGGATTGACGGTGTGCCGGCTTACGAACTAACCAACCTCAAGTTTCGCAATCAAGGCAAAGACGACATCAAGATCGACCGTATCTGGATGAATATCTACCATGGCGGTACCACCCCTAATGACCGCACTGTGCATGCATTTATCGATAACGTTGTGGTAGCCACCGAGTATATTGGCCCCAGCTATCTCGATCCCAATGCTCCAATTGGTGGAACAGAACCCAATCGAGCACCACAGATCAACCAGACCCAACCGCAAGACTCATTGGTCAATGCTGTGCTCGGCGCCGAAGTCGTGTTTGAAGCTGAGATAACCGATCCTGATGGCGACGACTTGCAAATCAACTGGTTTCTGGATGACCGCCTGGTAGCTACCGGCACCTCTTATTTCAGTTATACCCCTGGCCTGATGGATATCGGCGAACACAGTGTGTCGTTGGAGGTCACAGATCCTGAAGGTTTGTTTGCCGAGCATGTGTGGGAAGTTGAGATGGATGAGCAGAATATTGTTCGTCTGGATATTCTTGAAGACACCCATATTTCCGGCTCTACCTACAAGGCGTTGGGAACCGATGATACTTTAAGCTCTTCAGGCATGGTGTATCTGCGGTTTAGTCAGCCAACTCAGATTCCTGTTGGAGATATCACCGCTGCCAGATTAGTACTATTTGATGAGAGGCAACATGGCGATGCTGACCTTCATGTTTACGCTTCCGATCAACAGTGGCGGGAGGGAGCGGGCATTAGCGACGGTGCTACGCGCCAATACGCCGATGCTTCTGTAAAACTCTCTTGGGCCCGTTATCTGGGTGACTGGCGGGATGCGCAGGGCATTGCCCATGGCACAATCCCCTATTCGAGCACTTTTGTTGAAGACACCGACACTCCCAGATTTATTCAACTGGATGTGGGTGAATTAATTAAAAACCAATGGGATATGGGCAGCATTAATATCGCCTTGACCGCGCAAGGTGGGAACCATAAGTTCACCTCCCGGAACAGTCAGCTACAAGCCCAACATCCGCAGCTTTATGTGACCTTAAATGGCCTGACACCTCCGGAGTTATTACCGCTCACACCCACAGGCCCTGGCACACCGGATAATCCAGCCCCCGGAAACCCCTCACCACCTGAAGAGCAGCTGCCGTCGCACACCAGCCTGGAAGCCTTATCTGCAATGCTGGAGCCTGGACAATGGGGCGTACTGCAAACCGAAAATCTCAGTGACAGTTTATTAAAAGTGCAATACGAGGGAAAATCGCTGCATATCGCCGGTTGGACCGATGATGCAAAATGGGATCCCCGCACCAAGCAGTTGTTCTTTATGGGATTCAGGAAGAAGCCCAAGTTTGTTGCCTACAGCGAACAAAACAATACATGGCGTGTAATCGATGAAGACAGAGAGTGGGCCCATCAAGGCAATTACGGACATCTTTACGGTAATAATGCCTTTGACAGCGCCACAGGCCGCTTTTTCTACCACGTCAGCAGCGCCAAAGCGGTTTATGTGTATTCTCTGGAGGATAACACCTGGACCACTACACCGGAAACTCCCTTCCCTGCCAGCGGCACCACCAGCATCGAGTATTTCCCTGAACTTGGAGGGATTGTTAGGCTCAGCCGCATTGGATTGGAGTTGTTCGTTGAACAGACACAAACCTGGCAACAGTTAGGCAAGATAGAAAAAATGGGGTACCACTCGCTGGTACGATACAACCCTCTACGTGCCGAAGTGTTGGTAGCTGGGGGCACCTATGAGCCCAAAAAGCTTTATCGAATAGCGGCAAACAGCGATATCACTGAGCTTCCCGAATTACCGGAAGAAGTAACCATACGTGCCGACAAACTGCTTGTGCATCCGGTTACAGGCAACTATCTGCTTTTCACCCAAAACGGCTTGTATGATTTGGATGTGGACAATGGCATCTACACCCCCATAGAAGATATGAGCTATCCCTTCGGCAGCTATGAGCTCCCCTTTACGGCCAGCATCGACAACTATGGCGTAGTGATGTTTGTGGATAGCAAAGTCTGGATCTATAAGCCGCATATCGTTACGCTTGACTAATTATGTAACCGGCCGGATTAGCCCACAACGCCAATTGAAAAAGGGGTTGTGGGCATTCTGCCAAAGAGACGGATACTCTAGACAACGTCCATGCCAGCGAGTTTTCCTTCATCAGGATAAGCTGGAAATCCAATGCCAGTTCTTAAGCATTCAGAGGTTTACTTGAAGTTAGGATATTTTGACACCCAGTTAAGGAATGTCGGCGACGACCTCAACCCCTATATTTTCAAACATTATTTCCCGAATATGGATAATGTTCATCCGGATTGTGTATTTATCGGTATCGGCTCTATCTTCGATGGCCGCTTTTCGCCTTCGCCACAAAAACTGGTGTTTGGACCAGGCGCCAGAGGAGCAAATGCCCTGCCTGAATTGGACAACTCCTGGGACATTCGGTTTGTCAGGGGGCCTTTAACCCAAGCCGCCGTGCAGAAGCAAGGGATTGAATGCCCGTACATCAGCGATCCGGGACTGCTGATTTCAGAATTTTTCGAGCCAAAATCGGCTAATGCGCAAGACATCGGCCTGATCCCCTACTTCCGGACCGAGCATCAGCCATGGCAGGAGATTGCCGACAGGTTGAGTTTTAAGCTTATCAGTCCAAGGCTGAGTGTCGAAGAGTTTGCCAACAGCATCCGCCAATGTCGGTTTGTTGTAACCGAAGCGATGCATGGCGCCATTATTGCGGATGCGCTGAGGGTTCCCTGGCTTCCATACAGCTCAATCACCGCCAGCCATGAAAAGGAAACACATCAGTTCAAGTGGACCGATTGGTGTCAATCCGTAGGAATGGAGTTCAGCGAGCTGAACTTGCCCATTTTGTGGAACCCTAAAAAGATGGGCATCGCTAGTCGCCTGAAACAGGCAGTGAAAAAGCGGATAATCTGCAATAAGCTGAAGCATTACGCCTCAGCGGATAATGCCCTGCTGAGTGACGACAAAATTTTCTCAGAGCGCATGCAGCAACTAAAGGAACAAATCAAGAAGGCCCAAAAGGACTATAATCTTTAGCCTGGTAAACTACTTTTAAAACTAAAGCCATCAAATGATGGCTTTAATTTTCTCGCCAATGGCATCAACCGTATAGTGATTTGCTACCAGCTCGCGTCCGGCCTTACCCAGCGCCAACCGCTGTGAGGGCGAATCAATCAGGGTCAAACAGGCCTTCACAAAGTCTTCCTCACTGTCGGCCAGCAAAATACTCTTTGCATGCTCGACCTCTATGCCCTCGGCGCCCACTGTTGTTGAAACAACGGCTTTTTCCTGACTCAATGCTTCAAGGATCTTGATACGTGTGCCGCCACCAAAGCGAATGGGTGAAATCACAAAGTGGCAATTTTCATAGTAGGGCACCACGGATTCCACACCGCCGGTGACCGTCACCCCCTCAAACCTGGCCAGATCTCTTACCTTCTGTGCGGGGTTGTAGCCCACCAGTGTCAGCGAAATGGGCTTGGACGAACGTTTCACCAATTGAGGATAGATATTTTTCACAAACCAGATAATGCCATCTTCATTGGGCAGATAGCTCATGGTGCCCACGAACAGAATATTTACCACTTCGGCGCCTTCTTCTCCATGTGCAACTGTTTCAGGCAGGACCACGCAATTGGGCGCGGATAAAATACGGGCCTTGGGTTTTTGCTGTTCAAGCCACAGGGTATCCTTGTCGGAACAGGACAGCACGATATCGTAACTTTGCAAAAATCTGGCTTCTAATTGCTCCAGGCGGCGGATACGCAATGCCTGGATAAGACGATATTCCAGTCCGGCTTCTCCCCCCTTAGTTTCCAGTTCTCTGGCAATGGCAACGGACTCAATATCATCAAAGTCGACAATCTTCTTGTACGACTTTTTCACCATATTGGCTTCTTCTAGGCGATCCAGAATGATGGATGTGCGGATCCTGAAGCAAAACACAGTGTCAAACTGATGGGCTGCAAAAAGCTTGGCGATCTCTTTTAATTGCTTTTCATCGGGCATATTGCGCTTGTAACTGGGATGCAGCCATTCTGCGATGTAGGACATGGGCGGAAACCAGGTCGGAAAAGACGACTTTTTCACGTCCACCGGCATTAAGACAGCACTTTCACATAATGCCGCCAAAGATTCAGGGATAGGATTGCCCTTGTAAAAGGGCTTGCAAACCAGTAAATGTACTTCGAAATGCTTGCAAAGCGCTTTGAGATAATTGGCTATTCTGCGCTGCACACCGATACCGTTGCCGTCGGGGATCACGGATGACATCAGCAATATTTTTTTCATGGGACAGGTATTCCGTTAAAGACAACGCGCGGCAATGCCTGGCGAGGTCATAAAATCAAATTCAATCAATCTGAGCCAGTTTTTCCAGCTCATATCCATACAGGCAGCGCCTCAGATACCATGCCTGATCCTGAGGACGACGCACAAGATCATTAAGCACCCTGCTCCAGGAGAAGCGGTTTTTCATCAGGGCGCTGCCGCCCATTCCGCGCTTTAACAGATATCCGGAGTAATCCAGCACCGCCCGGTGATAATAGCGGCTGGCTTCCTGGTCATACTGAGCCTTGATACTTTTATCTTCATAGGGAAGGTCGGCCAGGGACGGATAGCCCCTGGCAATCACATCATCATGGAACTTATGAGTGAGTATGTAGGCCGCATCCAGGCCGGTGCAAAAATCAAAGAAGTCCCTGTCCAGATAAGGACAGTGCACCGTATCTACACCGGACATAATAGAAAAGGGAATGGCGCTGACAGCGCGGCGAGTGCGATTCCAGAAGGTATAAGACAAGGCCGGACTGCCGGTATTCAGATGGCGTTTTAACTCCTCAACCAAGCGTTCGACGGCAAGCTGCATATCAATTTTCTGATAAAAGTCCGCCACCAGGCCGTCCTTGTTGAAACCTTCAAAGCTCGCTTCGTTTAGCAGCAACAGGGCCAGCTCTTCCAGCCGCTCTTCCCTGAACAGCTTGTCCTTATTGACATCCAGGGTTTGCCCACTGGAGATAATGCCACCCGCCAGGCCATCATAGATGGTGGTAACCTGATGCTCCCTGAAGTAATCGGCCAGAGGCAAGGCCCAGGAATGTCCACCGCCACAAAAATTGGTGAGATAGATATCTTCCAACACCGCATCGAACCAGTTCTCGGGCTTATCAATAATGTCATGGACAATATCCAGGCGCTGGCAAATTAGCCTGGCGACGCGCTCATCCTCATTGGTCGCCGGCGGCCTGTAACGCAGTGTCACACAACGCTGTGGTGTGGCGCCCTGGCGATGCAATTCAAACAGGATATTGCGCGAATCCCGGCCGCCACTGATAGGCATTGTAAAACGCTCATCGCCAGGCAGACGACGACTGACGGATTGGCGGAAATAATGCAGGTAACCGTCCACGGCATCATCGTAGGAAAGCCTTTGGTTGTTGGCAAAACAGCTGGTTACCGGGGTGGATTGAATCTCCAGTTTACCTTCCCGCCAGCGCAATCTGCTATTGGGCGGTAACACCTTGATATGGCGAAAGGGCGTGTCATTACCAATCACATGACCGATACGAAACAGTATGGCAAGCGCCGCATAGTCCAGGTCTTTTGGCACCGAGGTATTGAGAATGGGAAAGATGCTAGGCGAGATAACAATCTCGCCATTAAAAGCGGCATAGTAGAGGGGATACATACCGTATCTGTCATTGCTGGCGTTAAGCTCCTGGCCATCCCACTGCCAGTTAAGGTAAATTCCGTCGGCCTGTTCTGCGCCATCATTGATATTGATGGGTTTACCCAGGCTGCAGCTTGCCACCCCTTCGGTCTTTAGCTGCTGATTGGCACAGCTTAAGTGCAAATAGGGCCTGTTCTGAGCCTGCTTATGCAACTCTATGCTCCCCATACTGTTGCTTCCCCTTATCCCGCTTCTTTTGAGCCGAAACGTTGCTTGTACTTACTTCTTAGCAATGCCAGAACATTCTTCAGTTCTTTTAGCATCACATGATTGGTCAGGTATACCCCGATACCCCAGCCAATTGCGGCGGTCAGTCCGCTAAAAAGCAGAATGACAAAATACCAGTTACTGTATCCAAAGGTTTGGGCCAAAAGCATCACCATAGCGGGGCCGACAACGCTAGTTGGGATCAGTACCAACGAAGAGGAAATGGCCCGAAGGTGAGCCAAGGCCGTTAATCCGAAGGTTTTGTTCATGGCATACTGCGAACTGACCATTTGAACCAATGCCACCAACCCGAACAACCACACCACCTGCTCCAAGGGTAACCAGATAGAACTGAGCAACACCAGTACCTGAACGATCTGAATACTGGACTCAACCCATAGGTTTCTGCCAACCTGCCCGGCAGCGATCAGGGACAGGCTATATAAGGAATAAGGCGTGACCAGCATACCGTAAAAACAAATCAGGCTGGCCAGAGGCGCTGAGCGTTCCCATTGCGCACCAAACAAAAACAATATCAGGGGTTCGGAGACAACGGCCAGTACCGCAAGTACGGGGCCGGTAATAGCCACCATATAAAGCATGGCCTGACTGTACATGGCCGCGCCGTCACGCCCCTTTCTAAGCTCACTGGCAAAGGTGGGGAAATAAACACTTCGGATAAAACCGACTAACCTTGTGATCAGCATCTTTTTCAAACCGGCTGCGCGACTTAAAAAAGCCACCTCAACAAAGCCGAGGGTCTTACCGAGAATAAGATCCGGGGCGCCGGTGCCCACTTCTTTGATGATAGAGGCCAAACTGGACAAGGAGCCGAATCGCACCGTTTCACCCAGTCCTTTAAAGGTGGGCCACATAAAAATCTCACCGGGGCGGATGGCATTCAACCAAAGCACTTTGACGGCATGGGAGGCCAGAGCACCCCAGGCCATACTTAAATATCCCTGACCGGCATAGGCGCATGCAATGGTTACCGATGTCTGCACGAAGGTAGACATCCACATATTGAATGCCAGTAATTTAAACTGCAGCTCCCTTTGCATTAATGAGAGAAGGGGGGTGCCAAAGGGCAGGATCAGAAAGTTCACACAAAGAATGGCCAATACTTCGGCGACGCCCTGATGTTCATATAACTCGGACAGGGGCGCACCAGCCAGGAATAACAAGATAGCCAGCAACCATGAAGAGAAAAGCGTAACGGAAAAAGCGGCCCTGAACTCTTCCTGCCCCACCACTTTGGCCTGGACCAGGTACTGTCCCACGCCGAAATCACGGAAAATATGGGCAATACCCAGCACGGCAACGGAAACCGAATAAATACCGATTTCCTGCGGTGTCAGAAGCCTAGAAACAACCACTACACTGAGGAAGTTCATCAGGAACGCCCCAAGATTGGCCATCCCCATTACGCTCAGATTTTTACGCATCGCCATAAGTGCTTACACTTCCCTTGAATAGCGATGCCACTGGTCCGGGGTCATTTTGCTCCCCCGTTGCGGCGCATCAGTAATCTGAATAGATTAGGAACGAAACAGAACAGAAAGGCCGGATCGGCCTTAATAGTGCCCGAGATGACTTTCCAATCGAAAGGATCACCACTTTTGAGCAAATGCATCAGGCTGGCTACCATCGAAAAGCGGGAGTCCTGTAACTGGCTTTTTACATGGGCCTGCTGGGTCGGCGTAAGACGCAATTCCTGAAGAATACACTTGGCCAATTTGATGTAGTTCGACAGTAACACCAGCGACTTGGCGGTGCCCCACTTAGCGCTGTCGAAAATATTCACCCCTGTTTCTTCCTGGACCATGACCCTGGGACAAAAAGCGACCTTGTTAGTAGCCTGGGCGAGCATTAACTTGAATAATCTATCCTGCCCGTTAAAAAGCCTGGTGCTAAACCTGAGTTGCGGCTGGCAACTTAAGCGATATACCAGTGCCGAGGTGCTGATAATATTGCTGCGCACGATAGCATAGTCGAAGAAGTCGCCCTTGAACCGATAGAGCTTCCTGGTCTCATCCAGACAGAGGTGGGACTTTTCATCCAAATTCAGCCCATCTTTGGCCTGCCAATCGAATCGTGTTTCGCTAAACCCCATTCGGCTGCTGTTGGCAAAATACAAATCATGCCCTTGCTCCAGGGCTTCAATGGCGCAACACAGGAAGTCTTTTTCCCACCAGTCATCAGAGTCAATAAAGGCCACGTAAGTGGTGTCTGCCGGGATGTTGTCCAGGCCCCTGTTTCTGGCGGCGCCGGGACCAGCATTATCCTGACGAATAACCCTGATGCGGCTGTCTCTGGCCAGAATATCTGCCAACTCCGAATCAGCCGACACTGGAGATGCGTCGTCCACTACAATCACATTGAAGTTGCTGTAGTTCTCCTGGCTGACAATGGATTCCACACACTTCTTTAAAATTCCGCTCTGGCGCTGAAAGTAGGGAATGACCACAGTTACCAGGGGAAGATCCGATGTTTCACTCATGAATGCTAGTTACCTTTGCAAACCGACAATCTGCTATTAACGGCTGCGGTTAATGATGTATTTATATTTTCCCGTCGCTTCTGCGGGGATGTCTTGTACCACGTCAATGCTGATATCGGCCTCATCACCCAACACCTTTTTCAGCTTGGTGGCCATCTTTTGTACATCAATCTGCATGTCTGGATAGTTCACCAATTTAAGCTCAAATTGCCGGTCACTTTCCTGGATCATCTGGAAATGACAAACCGCGCGGTCTTCGCGCACTATGTTGCCAATATAGGCCCCATGCACTGCAGCGCCGTTGGTCGCACGCAAGACATCATTGGAGCGTCCGATAACATCGGCAAACCTTGGCAGTCCCCTTCCGCATGCACAGGGGCCCTCGGCCATTGTCGCCAAATCGCCGGTGCGATACCTCAGCATGGGGAAATCAGATGTACAAAGGTGAGTGACCACCAACTCTCCTATCTCTCCTACTTTGCAGTCATTGCCCAGTTCATCCAGCACTTCAACAATAATATCTTCGGCACTGATATGCAGTCCGCCTTCTGGACATTCGTGGGCAATAAAGCCCGCGTCCCGGCTGCCATAACCATTGGCGACGGGGACTCCGAAAAAGGTTTCAATAGTCTGACGTTGATGGGGGTACAGTTTTTCAGCGGTGCAGAATATGACTTTCAGTCTGCCCGGTCGATAGACAATCCCTTTGCTATTGGCATGCTCAGCCAACATGGTAAGTATGGAGGGATAGCCATATATCATGGCCGGTTCGAAACTTTGTAAATCGTCGAGCAGGCGATCCATTCCTTCGGCATCCAACTGTTTGGCCGGGAAAAGTCTTGAACGAAACAATCTGTCGCGCAAAACCTTGGCCCAGCCCTGCCCTGAAAGCTCGATACTGGATCCCCAGATCACAGCTTCCGGATCACCGATATCCACGCCCCACCATCGGGTTGCACGCCATTTTGCCGCGACATCGTGACTGATACGTTCTTTGCCAAGCACAAATCTCAAGGGGGTACCGCTGGAGCCTGATGTGGTCATAAAATGAGGAGACTGGCACAACTCACTGACGAAGCCCTTTTCGTTCTCACGAATAGTAGCCTTATCCAGCAAGGGTATGCGCTTTAGCACATCTATATTGGCAAAATCTTCAGCCGTGATATCCAGCCTCGAAAACAACGCTCTGAAATACGGATTATGCCTGGACAAATTGAGCAAAAACGCTTCCAGAGATTTCTCCTGTGAAGCGCTAATTTGCGCCCCGGTTTGCCACTGTGAACGCTCCAGTGCTTCACGTTTTTGCACCGTTGAATGACCTTTAAGCTTCTCATGAAGCGGAAACAACAAGCGGCTAACCAGTTGTGTGTAAAGTGCCATGCTACCCTGTCACCTTAGCGTCATCGGCGTTTTTTTCCTGCTCAAGTTCGGCAAGTTCACGCTTCACAATCACATGCACCGCCACAATGGTAATCACGAAATGATAGGGCAAATCAAAATAGGCCAGCGACAGGAATGCACCACCGACCATATAGGCCACTATGCTTACCTGCAGGAACCGGCACATCAATCCGGCCCACCTCAATGACTCAATCTGATAGGTCTGTTTGTATATCTTGTTTCCAAGCCGCCAGCTCGAATAAAAGATCATTAAAAAGGCGAATAATGCAATCCAACCATGCTTACCCAGCACCTGAATGTAATTACTATGGAAAGCCACAAAATCTTCCGGATTTGGAGCGTATATCATCCAGTTCGCCGGCGTTTCCGCATTAAAGCCACCGGCAAAGGGGTGATCCAGCGACATATTGAATCCGGCACGCCAGGCATTAAGTCGGCTGTTTGCCGAACTGTCACGCTCCTCACCGGTGTCCTCTTCAACAAAAATAGTGGCCATACGCTCATGCCAGTGCTCCGGCATAAAGTTAAACAACACCGGTACCACTGCCAGAATAACCAACATGGAAAGCATCTTCTTGTTGGATTTAGTCCACAGGAAGAAAGCACAGGCGGTCAGGGCAAGGAACGCCCCCCTAGAGTGCGAACCAAACACAGCGGCTGCCGTTAGCACCGCGGCAATAATTGGCAATATCTTGAGCTTATTGTTTTTGATGGTGGTGCTGAGGTACAAGAACACAGGGATCACCATCAAATTGGCAATGGCCATGGCGTTGTTTTCCTCAAAAAAACCACCATCCGGACCGTATACCCGATAGGCTCCCCCGGTTACCAGCGTATAGATACCGCCTTTTACTCCGTAGAAACCAATACTCAGAGCGATAACCCATAGCGCCATTTCAATACGTTTACGAGTGGTCAGCATAGCCAGAATCACAAGGGTGAAGAACTGCACCTTTACCACTTTCATTGCCAGCATATTGGTAAATGCGGTTTTCTCGTGAAACAACCAACACAGAAACAGCAAGACATAGAAGAAAATCAGCCACTTTATTGGCGGTTCCATGGGGATGGATTTGGGCTCTTTACTAAAGGCGTAAGCGGCCAGAGCAAAGATGGCGATCATCTGTGCCACGGGAAAATTGTACATAAATCCCCATGTAAGCTTATGCGGCAGCATATAACTGATCCAGCACCAGACCAGCACCCCGACAAAGGGACGCCTGAACATCAAGGGGATAGTGCCAATCAGCAACAGGAAAAGCGCAATATCTCTCACGTCATGGCTTCCCGGTATATGGCTTCAAGCAGTGGCACAACTTTTTGTGGCTGGTAGGCCTGCACCAAATCACGGCCTTGTTCGGCCAGGGATTCAGCCAATTCAGTATTTTCAAGCAAGGAAAAGACGGCTTTTGCCATCTCCTGCGGGTTGGCGGGCGGCACCAGCAATGCGTGCTGGCGATCCGACACCATATAGGGAATGCCACCGACATTGGTTGAGACCACCAAGACACCACTGGCCAAGGCTTCCAGTATGGAATTGGGCATATTATCCACGCGACTGGGATTAAACATGATATCGGCGCTGGCATACAAATCAGCCATTGCTTCTCTGCCTAATCGGCCGGCAAATTTGACCCTGTCGCCGAGTCCAGACTCTTTGGCTAATTTCTCAAGTTCGGCTCGTTGCGGCCCCTCTCCGGCAATTGTCAACCTCGCCCCTTGATACTTATCTGCAATGATTTTGAATGCCCAGATAGCCGTTTCATTGTCATACAAAGCTTCCAGATTACGGGTAACGACAATATGCAACGAGTCTGTTGTCAGCCTGGGGGATTGAAAGCGAAAAACACTCAAATCCACAATATTGGGAACAACGGTGGCTGCAAAACCAAATTCGGCAAAAACATTTTGCAAAAAGCCGCTGGGAACCACCACTTTTTCGGCTCTTTCAAAGGTTCTGCGCACCTTTGACCAGGCCACCGCAAAGAAAGATTTCGCACCACCGCCACGGTAGTTAATGACAACCGGAATCTTATACCAGCTGGCAATGCTTACGGCCGGTCGCGCATAAAGGTGGAATGACCATCCGGAATTGGCCATCAAATGCACCACATCCTGACCTTTGAGCTGCCTGAACAACAACCACACATAGTGGATAAAGCGAAAAAAAGCTCTGACAACAGGTATCTTACCGATAAAGGCCGGGCGATAGGGTAAGTTGACCGGAAGCAAGGTGACCTGATGCCCCCGGGCTTCCAGCAACTTATGCAACTGCAGTGTCTGCATTGCCATACCGCCAGAAGGAGGCGGCGTGGGTCCAATCAGGCAAATCTTCATAAACGGGAAGCGCCCCCTGATAGCAGCTTGCCGTACACCTCTTTGTAGTTGGAAACGGAATTTTTCCAGTTACGGATATTCTCCACAAACTCACGGCCTGCTTGCAATATGGTTCCATGCTCATGGGACTGCTTAAGGGTCTTTACAGCTTGCTCTGCAAGTGCGGGGATATCATTGCTTTTAAACAGCCAGCCATTGATACCGTGGGTTATAAGCTCACGATGTCCGCCCACATCCGATGCCATCACCATCTTTCCTTGAGCCATGGCCTCAAGGGGTTTCAATGGCGTAACTAAATCGGTCAGGCGCATAGGCTTGCGTGGATAGACCAATAAGTCCACCAGGCTGTAATAGCGCCCTACTTCTTGGTGCAGCACCCTGCCCGGCATGATGACATGATCCTGAAGTTTCAGCTCCTGAACCAGGGCCTTCAGGTTCTGCTCCTGAGGTCCCCCTCCCACCAATAACAAACAGGCATTGGGAATGGCTTGCAATATTTGCGGCATGGCGCGCACCAGCAGATCCAGTCCCTCATAGGCATAAAAAGAACCCAGGAATCCCAGAACCGGTCTGTTGGTTAGGCCCAATTCCTGTTGCAGGGCCAAATCCTTGCCTGACAACAGAGGAAACTGCTCCACATTCACGGCATTAGGGATCACCACTATCTTACTGTCGGCAATACCTCGGGCTTTCAGGTCAGCCCTGAGGCCCTCGCAAATGGTGGTTACCATGCCGGCCTGTCGGGCCACATGGGTTTCCAGTTTTCGGGTCAGTCGGTAACGCAGATCACCTTCCTTACAAGTACCGTGATCAACGGCGGCATCTTCCCAAAAGGCGCGAATTTCATAAACGACCGGTTTGCCGGACTTACGGCCCGCCTGCAGCGCTGCCATGCCGTTTAGCGCTGGCGAGTGGGCATGAATAATATCGGGCTTCTCTTCCTCAATGACTTCCAGGATGCGCTTACGCATCGGCCCGATTAAGGCAAGCTGATTCAGTGCAGGGATCTTGCTGAGTAACCCTTGTGGCACTTGGGTTCGGTAGAATTTCAGCCCGTCCACCGTTTCTTCCAACTGATCCACATGCCCCTGTTTGGGGCCGGTCACATGGCAGGTTTGCCACCCCATCGCCCTTTGCTGATTAAGAATCGCGCGGGTCCGAAAGGTATATCCGCTGTGCAATGGAATACTGTGATCTAAGACGTGCAGAATTTTCATACTAACGCCCCAACTGCTTACGCAGGAATGATTCAAACATCATCAGGGTCCACAACGATGCGCTATTGTCCCGAACACCGCTGACATGATCATCCACCAGCTTCTTTAGCCTGGTAACATCAAAATAGCCGCTGTCTTTCATTCTTTCGGACAAGATCCCTTCGTAAAGCCGGCCTTTTAGCGGGCCTCTGAACCAATCGGCCAAGGGCACGGCAAAGCCCATTTTCTTGCGATAAAGCACATCATGGGGCAAATGCGGCTCCAGAGCTTTTTTAAAGGAATACTTGCCTTCACCACCATGCAGATTATGACTGGACGGCGCATGGAATGCCCATTCCACAAACTTGTGATCCAGTATGGGTACCCGCACTTCAAGTGAGTGGGCCATAGAGGCGCGGTCCACTTTGGTCAGAATGTCACCGACCAGATAGGTTTTCATATCAATGTACTGAGCCACCTTTAATGGGTCCAGATGTTTGGCTTTCTCACCGTGGCGACGAAATACCTCCAGAGAATTGTATCCATTGAGGGTTTGTTTAAAGGCATTTGAAAACAACTTGTGGCGCTCATCCCGACGCAGGATGGAGATACTGTTGTGATAGCCTTCAATGGTATCCATCGCCATGGACTGGAAGGTGGTTTTGGCGCGCAGGAATTTCGGCGCCCAGTCCAGTTTGGGGTAAAGTGCGCCAAGGGGACCGAACAAGGGCTTTCTCAAGCCCAGGGGCAGCAGGTTTCGGATCTTTTCCTCATGCAGGTGCATTCTGTAGCGACGATAGCCGGCGAAAAGCTCATCACCGCCATCACCTGACAACGCCACTGTTACATGCTTTCTCGCCAGCTCGCAAACCCGATAGGTGGGCATGGCGGAGCTATCCGAATAAGGCTCATCATACAAATCCGACAGCTTATCGATAAGGTCAAAGTCATCCTGACTGACTATTTCGACCCGGTGATTGGTTTTGTAACGGTCGGCCACCATCTGCGCAAACTGGGTTTCGTTAAACCTTGCAACATCAAAGCCGATGGCGCAGGTGTTCACCGGGTCCGGTTGCAGCTGGGACATCAGTGCAACTATGGCGCTGGAGTCAACGCCACCGGATAGGAAAGCACCAAGCGGCACATCGGCCACCAGCCGAATATCAACAGCTTGCTTGAGGCGATCAATCAACTCGGCCTGCACTTCCTCAGCACTGGGAGCCTTATCAACATGTAAGGGGATATCCCAATACTGCTTGGGCTCGATGATGGGCGACTGCCCCTGCTTGATAAGCACGCAGTGACCGGGCGCAAGCTTATAGGCGTTTTGATAAACAGTATGGGGCTCGGGGATATAGCCGAAGGTAAAATAGTCTTCGATGGTGGTATTACGCAGTCTTTTGTCGAATAAGGGGTGCTCCACCAGCACCTTAAGCTCCGAGCCAAAGATAAACTCGCCACTAGGCAGCAGCGAATAGAACAGCGGCTTGATGCCCAGTCTGTCGCGCGCCACAAACAACGAACGCTTTTCCCTGTCCCAGATAGCAAAAGCGAACATGCCGCGCAGTTTATGTACGCAGTCTTCGCCCCACTCCAACCAGGCATTCAGAATGGTTTCCGTGTCCCCTTGCGTATTAAACTTGTAACCCTTTGCCGAGAGTTCCTTGTGCAATTCCTTGAAATTGTAGATCTCGCCGTTAAATACCACACATGCGCGCTTGTCGGCGCTTTGCATGGGCTGGGGACTGCCTTCCAGGTCAATAATGGAAAGACGCCTATGGGCCAGTCCGACGCCGGCCTCAAAGAAGTAGTCACCGGCATCGGGACCACGATAATGTTGACGGTCGTTCATCCGCTGCAGAACATGCTCGTCGACCTTCGTGTTCTGGGATAAATGAAAAATACCGGCAATTCCACACATGATTACTGACCTTGATTGGGAGAAACTTGATAAAGATGGTGGTACTGTTCCACCATATGACGAATACTGAACCGCTCACAACAATGCACCCGGTTCTCCTGGCTGTGTTGCTCTAAAATACCCGGCTGCAGGAAATACTGAGCCATGGCCGCCGCCAGTTGTTCTGTATCATCGGTAGCGACTAAATTGCCCGCATGGTGAGAAGGGTAAAGCAATTCAGGATTTCCGCCTACCTTTGTGGCCACTACAGGCAAACCACTGGCCATGGCTTCCAGCAAGGTATTGGAAATGCCTTCCGCCAATGACGGAAGCACAAAGACATCCATCAGCCGCATAAGTCTGTCGATATCACTGCGATCACCGGTAAACCAGACTCTGTCCAGGATCCCGTCTTTTTTTGCCTGGGCCTGCAATTTATCCATCAGACCGCCACCGCCAACTATCAGCAGTCGCAGTCCTTGTGCATGCTTGGGATAGTATTTGACCAGATGGGCAAATGCGCTCAGTAGATAAGCTTGGTTTTTCACATCTGCCAGGCGGCCTACCGTACCAAAGACCAGCGTCTTGCCAGCCGAAAAACCTTCAGGAATGTCCTCGGGCAAAGACGCGTCGGGCCGAAACTTCTGGGTATCCACACCATTGCATATATGATTAATACGGCAGGAAGGTACGCCAATTTTTTCCAGCAAATAATCTTTTGCTTCCGTCGAAAGGGCAACATACTGATGAATCATCGGCTTAAAAAAACGACGTAAACGTTGATATTTCTTATTGCTGCCGTGCAAATCATTTACGCCCCAACCGTGCTCACCATGGATACGCAGAGGAACATTACGCCACCAGCCCACTAGCTGTCCTTCAATGGCACTGAGGTTGCGTGTATGGAAAACGTCGGGAGTAATGTCTTTAAGCAGTTTGTTCAGACGCACAAACATGCCAAGGTCCTGTCCCTCTGCTTTATTCAGATCGTAAAAGGCCACATTCGAAGTTTTAACTCTCTTGCAAAACTCCGGGTTATAGCCGTTAAGGGTAATAACGCTGTGAAAGTAGCTCTGTTCATCCAACTGGTTGATCAGATTAACCAAACCGTTCTCCAGCCCTCCGGTGTCAAACCGGTGAATTAGATGGGCAATGTGCTTCTTGTTAATTGCCACCGAGCATCGCCTCCATATCTTTTGAGAAGAAGGCTTGTGCTTCACTGACAAATGCCTGCCGGTAATCGGACGCCTGGCTGACTGGAATAGACATAGCCACAAACAGACCTGGCTGGGGTTGTCCCAATAGCGCCTGCAATGCCTGAACCGCTTTTATTTTCCAACCTGATGGGCTGGTCATCCAATCATTGGCGTAGGCATAGGCCAGCAATCGCCTGTTTCCGGAAGCGCTGCTGATCTCCAGTACCGTGAATCGCTCGAAGACTTGTTCGGATAACTTGGACCAGCCCTTGTGATTAAACACTTTGTTGCGACTGTTTATTAGTTCCGCATCCTGCTGGTTCTGCTCATAGTAGGCCGCATAGATGCTGAGTTCGTCCCGGGAGCCGATAATCTCCTGGGAAGGGTTTTGAAATTGCGGTAACCAACCTTGCCCTGACAGGTCATTCTGCTCCAACTCAAAGGCAGCGGACAGATCAACAGAAGCGATGATACGCGGCGTGGCGGCACTGGACTGGTAGAACTGTGTAGCCAATCCGGTTAAAACGACCAATGCCCATACAGGTAGCCATGTGGACGTAGGTACCGAGACAGCTTTTTCCTGCGACTCGGGCTGCTTTTCAACAGGGTCGGCCCAAATACCGCCGATGGAAAACATTAACAAGATCATAATGCCGAAGAACAACCATCCATAGATAAGATGGTCAACGCCGGTTGCCAGCTTCATATCCGACAGATAGGCGATGATAATAATGCCATAGGCCCGAATGCCGTTGGCAAGAATGGGTAATAACAACGCAAATAGCGCGAATACAATGCGTTTCTTCCACTGGCTGTAGGTAAGGTAGGCATAGAGTACCCCAAGGGAAAATGAGGCTATCAGATACCTGACCCCGGAGCAGGCCACGGCCACTTCGAACAGCCCTCCAGGGATGGCAATATACAAGCCTTCACGATATACGGGGATATTGGTTAACTGCAGCATGGCGACAGAAATATCTGCGGTTATGTTCTGCAGTGACGGGATCAGGAACTCCCCGGCCGGGATACTGAACAGCCAAAAACAGAACGGAAACCACAACGCCTTGGCCAAGCTATTTCCCAGAACCATCCACAGCGACAGCGGCAATAAAATAAATGCCGCGCCCTGCGCAACCACACTGATATGGGCCAGGCTGCCAAGTAAATAGAGCAGTGTCATTGCCAGCAGCGGCAGAAAAATCCAATAGTTTGGCCGTACCTCAAGGGATTTCAGGGATGGCCAACTCCGATGTATCAGGTAAATGCAAATGGGTAATATCAAAAAGCAGTGAGCAAAAGTTTCAGAGCGCTCCCAGATAAGCACTGCCGACCAGATTGTTTTATAAAAAATAACAACCCAGCCTGCGAAGACCAGCAACAACAGCCCCAACAAATTGACACCAGGCAATGCTCTGAACATCTTGCTCTCTATTCCATCAGATTAATAAGTTCTGCGGTCACCGCATCCCACCTATAGTGAGACGCGATCCAGTGAAAATTCATCTGCCCCAATGCCGACATCGAGTCAGTATCGGACAAAAGGCTAGCGCATACTGAAGCAAACTCATCCACCTTGTCTACCACATAGGGCTTTTGCTGTGGCGGCAATTCAATTCCTTCAGCAGCCATAGACGTCATAACGACGGCTTTACCCATTGCCATCGCCTCCAGCACTTTGTTCTGAATTCCTCGAGCGATTCGCAATGAAGCGATTGCAAAAACACTGTGCTGAATATAGGGGCGGATATCGGGCACCCGACCGGTCACTAATACCTGCTTATGCTTTGCCAGGGCTTTAACCTTGTCGGTGGGGTTCCCGCCGACAATGGCAAAATGCAGATCAGGGTGCCTGGATAACAACAAGGGCCATACTTTTTCCACAAACCAGCACACCGCATCAACATTGGCCCAATAGTCCATGGCGCCGGTAAACACCAGGTAAGGCTTGTCTATGGGATTGGCATGAGGGAGTGAGGCATCGAAAAATCCGGTATCGACACCATTGGGAAAGGACGACACCTTGGCGGCACTGTCCAAGGGTAGGTCTTTACGGAAAAAAGCCGCCTCCTGATCTGACACAAAGGTAATCGCATCAAAGCTGGCGGTTATCTTTTTCTCATAGGCTCCGAGGGTGCGGGCTTCGCGCCCGTACACAAACTTGAGCAAGGGATTCCCGGCGTTGTCGGCGTACTGACGCCACTTGTCAGAATCCACGTCAACGAAATCAGCCACTCGCTTCAGGCCGACCTTATGTTCCAGATACTGGGCCATGGCCGAGCTGTATACAAAGCATTTGCGAATTTGCTGTTGTTCTATCTGCTGGTTAACCCATCTTTGCAATTCTCGGCTATGAAAATAAGGCAAACTGATGGGTTTGTTGCACAAAAAAGCCGTGAGCCCTTTTAGTTTCGCCCGCAAAGGGTGAAGAGGCAAAAGTAAAACTTCTTTGCAAAATGGCGTTAAATCGTCCTTATATTGCCAGTCATGGGGATCATCGACAAAGGCAGCCAAATAGATATCGAAGCTTTTAGACAACTCTTTAAGGATATTAAACGACCGAATCTTGTCGCCTTTATTAGGCGGAAAAGGGATTCGGTGACAAAGGTACAACAACGGCTCCTTCATCGCTGATTATCCTAAATACTTCGATAGAAACGGCCCCATAAAGCGGCTGACAGACAACGGCAGCTTCTGCCAAAGTTTAATGAAAAGCTGGTACTTGGGATTGTTGGGACTCAAGTTGGGCAATTCAGTCGCCTTGACCAAATGGAACTGGTAATGCAGAGGCGTTGGCTCCATGCCCCAGTGCTTTTTGTACTGATAAGCACCAGAATCATTTTTGCTGCGGCCAAAATCATAATGGCTGTAGCCTTTTTCCCTGGCATCGCACATCAACTGGTAATACATAAAATCGTTGCTTTTCAAGTCCCGCGCCTTGGGCACCCCGCCACCGTAATAGGGCAATACCTGATCACGGAAATAGAAATTGAGTACTGAGGATACCGACTGCCCATCATGTTCTACGGTTAACACATCACAACGCTCGCCGAATGCTCCTTTTAAGGCTTGGAAGTAGTGCTTGGGGAAGACCGGCGTACCCAGATTGCGCACGCTCTCCGAATAGATGTCGTAAGCAGTTTGCATATCATCATCTACACGATGAGAGAGGCCGTTTTTCAGGGAATGGCGGATCACCGCCCGTTGTTTTTTCTTTACTCCGGCGAGAATCGCATCGGGATTATCCGCCAGCGGCCAGGCAAAGTAGGAATGGGCGCAACGTTCAGTAAGCTTGGGATGAGCACTGGCTTCTTTATTGCGAAGCTCCAGATAATCCACACCCAGCTCATGAGCAAGAGCAATGGCAGCATCTTCGAGAAAGCGCTTGCTGCTCTCATCAACTGCAGCGACACCGCCATAAACACAAAAAGGCGTCGATATCAGGGCGTGGCCGAAGAGTTTGCTGCGCTGCTCCACCAGGGGTAAAACCGCTTTTATCTCAGCGCCTTGCTTGGCCATCAGATAATGGGCTTTGTGGCCAAAAACGTCTTGGTTGATACGTAGCCAGCCACTTAAATGGAAGAAAGTGGCATCAGGGCACTGTTCAACAAAGCTGTCCCAGGCTTTGGCAACATCCGCGTCGCCGGTAAATTTCTCAAGCGCCAACAACTCGCTCACTCCGTTACTCCGTATACTTCCTTCATGGTGGACCAACTAAAGTCCTGTAAAAGCCGTTCCAGTTTAGCCTGGGTATGTTGCAAATTGATATAGTGCCGGAACCTGGATTTGGCAGATGCC
This sequence comes from Aliiglaciecola sp. CAU 1673, assembly GCF_029223185.1. Lineage (GTDB taxonomy): Bacteria > Pseudomonadota > Gammaproteobacteria > Enterobacterales > Alteromonadaceae > Bowmanella. The sequence goes on along the minus strand of NZ_JARHUG010000003.1, from coordinate 2,196 downwards.
TGCTTTAGCCTTGGCTGATCGGGATCGATCTCCCAGGGATGGAAATAGAACGAGTAAGGCTGGCGCTCTTTGCGAAGGTAGGTATTGACCAAGTGTTTGGTCACAGGATAAGGATACAACCTGAAATAACCGCCTCCCCCGATAGGCACCTGTTTGCCCATTATCTTAAGTGTCGGAATGGGGATTTCCAGGATGTCTTCCTTTCTGCGATAGGCAAAGCGCGGCCAATCGGGTGTGCCATAAAGATCATGCTTCACCGGATAGGTGCTGGAGCTGTAAACAAAGCCTAATTCAGCCAGTATTTCAAAAGCCCACTCATTGCTGTAACCGATAGAAAAACTGGGGGCCCTGTAACCAAGAATTTGTTCACCCAACAGATCTTGCAGGTGCTCCTTAGAACGAATCACATCAGCTTTGAATTCCTCAGGCGTCTGTTCTGAAGCGCGCCGATGTGCATAACCATGGCTGGCAATTTCGTGCCCCTGGCGATGAATTTCTTTAATCAGCTCAGGGAAAAGCTCGGCAACCCACCCAAGCACAAAAAAAGTGGATTTAATGTCGTACCTGGCGAAGGTATCGAGAAGGCGACGGGTGTTGCGATCAACCCTAGGTTCGTATTGTTGCCAATCCTGGGGACGGATGATGTTGTCAAAGGCCGACACGTGGAAAAAGTCTTCCACATCCACTGTCATGGCATTGAGAATATTCTGTACTTGCTGCATTCGTTAGCGTCCCTTGCCGAACATGACCACTTCGACGGTCCGGATCAAAATCAGGATATCCAGCAACAGGCTCTGATGCTTAACGTAATACAGGTCAAACTTCAGCTTCTCCATCGAATCTTCAACACTGGCGCCATAGGGATAATTTAACTGCGCCCAACCGGCCAGGCCAGGTTTAACGTTGTGCCGCTGATTGTAGTACGGAATATGTTTAATCAGATGTTCCACAAATTCCGGGCGCTCCGGTCTTGGACCAATAAAACTCATTTCACCTTTAAAGACGTTCCAGAGTTGTGGCAATTCATCAAGACGATACTTACGAATAAACTGACCAACTCTGGTCACCCGGGAATCCCCTACCGTCGCCCATTTGGCGCCATCTTTCTCGGCATCGGGGCGCATACTGCGAAATTTGATGATGTCAAAAAGTTTGCCGTTCAGCCCTACCCGTTCCTGCTTGTAAAACACCGACGCGCCTGTCCGCCTGCCGTCCTCGATGTAAATACATAAAGCGGTGAGCAGCATGAAGGGCCATACAAAGAACAACACAACAAAAGCCAACAGTGCGTTCATGCCGTAGTCCAGTAAGTCACGCAGATAGTTCTGGCTGGTAAAACCGTTGGAATATATGACCCAACTTGGGTAAATCAGATTAACCACGATCTGCCCAGTTTCTCTCTCCATAAAATCGAGGATATCGACTACCTCGATACCACGAATACGGCAGTCAAATAAGACTTCGATAGGTAATGTCCCTCGACGCTGATCGCAGGCTATCACCACTTCTTCAATTTCATTTTCGATCAGGAAGTCCCTGAAATTTTCATCTACTTTGACATGAATCAGCTTTTCACCCTGAATGCCATTTTCCCTGTCATCTCCGGGAATGGGTATAAAGCCAAGCAACTCAAAACTGATGCGGTCCACTTCACGGCGCATCCGCTTTTCGATAATGGATGCACGTTCACCGGCACCTAGTACCACCAAACGCACTTTACCCAACCCCAATAGGCCCAAGCGATTTGAAAAATAGCGAAAAACAGCTAGGGCGACAATGATCATTCCGGACGCCGTTGGCAGGTAGTAAGGATGAAGCTGAGTCTGGAACAAGATGGTGCTGGTCAGCAATTCCATAAAGAAATAGCTAATGGCCACACTGACAAAGATGCGGCGGATAATGCCGCGGAATGTCTCTCTGAGTTTGGGCTCATATAAGCCCACAGAGAGCGCTGAAATTAGTACAAAGAAGGTAAGTAAAACAACATTGACTATCAGGCTTTTTTGGTTGGGTTCCGAAGCCTCTGCAACCTGCGTGACTAATGCACTGGATACATAAGCCAAGTAGGCAATATGATCCATACCAACAAGACTGGACACCTCGTTAAGCGATAGAATCGCAATCGAGGTGAAGCATGACAAAAGAATCCAGATCCCGTAAACGCCACGGCGAAGAGTTTAAAGCAGAAGCCCTGCG
>NZ_JARHUG010000029.1 GCF_029223185.1 Aliiglaciecola sp. CAU 1673 | reverse complement strand
CAATCACGCTTAAGAAAAAATCAGCCGATCCCATCAATAGGTAAGGAGCCACGGAAAACTCACTGGATGGCCCTAAAAAACAAAACCCCACCAAAATGGTGGGGTTTATCATCAATCTGAAAGCCGCTGAAAGCGGCTTTTTGGATGGTCTTCTGCGTTTAGGCGTCGTATGGGTGGCGCAGGATAATGGTTTCTACGCGATCCGGACCGGTAGAGACGATATCCACCGGTACACCGGTGACTTCCTCGATACGCTTAATATAGTTACGTGCGGCTTGAGGCAAATCTTCGAGTCGGGTCACGCCCACGGTATTTTCAGTCCAGCCCGGCATTTCTTCATAGACCGGGGTGACCTTCTCATAGCCGTCTGCGGCCATCGGTGGTACATCCTGGATATTGCCGGCGGCATCTTTATAGCCGGTACAGATTTTCAGGGTCTCAAGACCATCCAGTACATCCAGTTTGGTCAGGCAGAAACCGCTGATGCTGTTGATTTGCACCGCGCGCTTCATAGCGACTGCATCGAACCAGCCGGTACGACGTTTACGACCTGTGGTGGCGCCGAATTCATGCCCCTTGGTACCCAGATGCGCGCCAATATCATCGTGCAGCTCGGTAGGGAAAGGACCAGAGCCCACGCGGGTGGTATAGGCCTTAACAATACCCAGCACATAGTCCAGATGCAGCGGGCCAAAACCAGCACCAGTGGCCACACCACCGGCAGTGGTGTTGGAAGAGGTCACATAGGGATAGGTACCGTGGTCGATATCCAACAGCGTGCCCTGGGCGCCTTCAAACATAATGGCATCGCCACGCAGACGGGCCTTATCCAGCATATCCGGTACGTCAACGACCATGGCTTTAAGCACATCGGCAATGGCCAGGGTTTTTTCCAGTACTTCTTCGTAGTTAACCGGCTCGACCTTGTAATACTGGGTCAGCGCAAAGTTATGGAAATCGATGATTTCTTTCAGACGAGTGGCGAAAGTATCCTTACAGAACAAGTCGCCAACACGCAGGCCACGACGAGCCACTTTGTCTTCATAAGCCGGGCCGATACCACGGCCAGTGGTGCCGATAGGCTTATTACCACGGGCCTTTTCACGGGCCAGATCCAGGGCCACGTGGTAGGGCAGGATCAGGGGGCAGGCTTCGGAGATCACCAGGCGCTCTTTGACCGGTACGCCGCGCTCTTCGAGCATGGCGATTTCTTTCATCAGCGCTTCAGGGCTGAGTACTACACCATTGCCGATAACACATTTGACGTTGGCGCGCAGTACGCCAGAGGGGATCAGGTGCAATACCGTCTTCTCGCCACCGATCACCAGGGTGTGACCAGCGTTGTGGCCGCCTTGATAGCGCACCACATATTGAGCCTTGTCGGTTAACAGGTCGACAACCTTACCTTTACCCTCATCACCCCATTGGGTGCCGAGCACTACAACGTTTTTAGCCATGAATAAAAAGTGGTCAGAAAATTAGGCGGGGATTCTATCAAATTTCGACCAGCCAGATCATCTGTTTTCCGGCTACGCCACGGAATTGCTTAAAAACCATAATAAAACCAGACCGATAACCACCATGACACCGCCCATACTGCGCAATTGTTGGGGGGATTGGCTACTGATTTGCCGGATCACCTTTTGCCAGCGATTGGGAAATAGCATGGGACCGATACCTTCAAATACCAAAAGCAGGGCCATGGCCAGCCAAAAGGCATCAGACATAGGGTTTCTCCAGGCAGCTGAGGTTGTAATCAGCCTTATCATGATACAGGGCGAAGCCGAAGCGCAAGCGGTCACCCCTGGCATCGGTGACAATGCCATGCTGGCGCAGATGAGCAGACAGGGCCTGCACGATATCGGCGCTATCCAGCTTAAAGGTCAGGAAATGGCCGTGATGGGATAAATCCTGCACCAGCAAATGTGCGCGATTTAGCTGCGGGTGATTAATGCTCTCCAATTTGCTTAGGAAGGCCTGCTGAAGGTCTTGCACATAGGCATGGATCTTTGGCACATCCAGCCCTTGTGTAGCGAAGAGTTCAAAGACCGCCAGCAAACGATACAGGGCGCTAAAGTCCATGGTCGAACCGGCAAAGCGCATACCATCCAGGCTATAGCCGACTTGTCCGGTTTTTACTGCGTCCAGCTCGCCGAATTCGGCGAACCAGCCGGTATAGGCAGGGCGCAGGGTGCAACCCACCGGCACATGCACAAAGCAGCAGCCTTCGCCACCCTGGGCATATTTGTAGCTACCGGCCAGGTAAAAAGCGCGATGGGCAATCCTGGATAAGTCGGTGGGCATGGCCATAAAACCGTGGTAGCCATCGATACAGACAATAGCGCTATCAGGCGCCGCGTTAACTAACCCCTCCAGGTCGCTCACCGCCAGACCCGAGTTAAAAAAGACCTGGCTGAAGAACACCAAATCCCATTCCTGAGCTTGCAGCGCTGCTCTAAAGCGGCTTTCAAAACTATCAAAGGGCAGGGTAGAAATTCTTTCTACCTGAATATTGCCATTTTCCGCCAGACGATTGATTTGCCGACTGAAGCTATGAAACTCACTGTCGGTGGTCAGGATCTTCAGCGGCTTTTGCCAGTCCAGACAGCTTAGTATGCGCATCACCAACTCATGGGTATTAGGCGCAAAAGCAATCTGGTGGGGATGGCCGGTGTTAAGAATGCCTGCGATATGCTTTTGTACCGCAGGCAATTTCTCTGCAAACAGGTGATACCACTTATCGTCCACCATGGCTGCGGAGTCGTCCCAATACTTGAGCGTGGCGTCTCGGGTCACATCAGGCCAGTAATGATGGCTGTGGCAGGCAAAGTGTTGTTTGCCTCGATTAGCAGATAAGAATCGTTGGTAAAAGTGTTTGTAGGACATGGTCTTGCTCAAAACAAAAGAGCCGGCAAGTGCCGGCTCATTTAAGTTAGGTGGCTTATTCTTTGCCTTTGATGTCTTTCATATAGCGGAAGAAGTCACTCTTGGGCTCTAATACCAATACATCCTGCTTATTGCTGAAGCTCTTTTTATAGGCATCCATACTGCGCAGGAAGCTATAGAACTCAGGATTCTTGTTATAGGTATTAGCGTAAATGCCTGCGGCTTCGGCGTCTCCTTCACCGCGCAGTTTACGGGCGTTACGCTCGGCATCTGCCAGCATTACCGTGACCTTGGCATCGATATCGGCGCGTAAGATCTCAGCCTGCTCCTGACCTTCCGAGCGGTGCTCCTTGGCCACAGCAGTACGCTCTGCGCGCATACGCTGGAAGATGGAGTTACTGATTTCCAATGGCAGGTTGATTTGCTTGACCCGCACATCGACGATTTCAATACCCAACTCCACCGCACTTTCGGCAGACTGCTTCATGGCTTGCGCCATCAGCTCGGAACGTTCGCCGGAGACGATTTCAGAGATCTTGCGGTTACCGAATTCGCTACGCAGACCGTTATTGACCTTCTGTTTCAGAAGCGCTTCGGCACGATCTTTAAAACCACCGGTGGCCAGGTAGTACTTGGCAAAGTCCTTGATGCGCCATTTCACGTAGGAATCCACGATCAGGTCTTTTTTCTCGGCAGTAACGAAGCGATTGGCCCCGTCATCCAGAGTTTGTACCTTGGCGCTGAGTTCACGCACGGTGTCGATGAAAGGCAGCTTAAAGTGAATACCGGGTTCGAATACGGTAGTTTCTCCGGTTTCGCTGTCTCTTTGTACCTTACCAAACTGGATCACGATACCGCGATAGCCTTCTTCCACCACAAAGATGGAGCCAAAACCCAGCATAACCAGGACGATGATAAGGGCGATACTAAAACTTCTCATGTCTTACTCCCTACCACTGCGGAATCTGTCGCTGCGCGATGAGTTATTGTTACTGTTAACGCTGACGCTGGAGTCAACCACTCCGCGCAGGCTTTCCAGTGAGTTGGCTGCGGCACTTGGCACAATGTTGCCCTGACGCTCGAGGATCTTGTCCAGCGGCAGGTACATCATGTTATTGCTGCCAGTGGAGTCCACCAGGATCTTACTGGTATTACTATAGACTTCTTCCATGGTTTCCAGATAAAGACGCTGACGGGTAACTTCTGGCGCCGCCACATACTGTGGTAACAACTCTTCAAAGCGGGCTATTTCACCGCGGGCTTCAAGAATGACACGTTGCTTATAGGCCTGGGCTTCCTGCTCCATACGGTTTACCTGACCACGGGCTCGCGGTTCGATTTCCCGGGCATAAGCTTCGGCTTCACGAATAAAGCGCTGTTCGTCTTCCTGAGCGGCAATGGCGTCATCAAACGCGGCCTTAACCTCTTCTGGCGGACGGGCATCCTTAAAGTTTACTTCTAACAGGGTGATACCCATGTCATAGGGCGTGATAATGCTGTTCAGCTCTTCCCAAACTTGTTGACGGGCTACTTCGCGACCACGGGTCAATATGTTGTCCATCAGTGAGTGACCGACCACATAACGAATGGCGCTGTCCAGAGCATGGCGCAGTGATTCGTCAGGCTCCATTACCGAGAAGGTGTACTTGTAGGGGTCGGTGACCCGGTATTGGATTTCCATATCTACGCGCACTACGTTTTCATCCTCGGTCAGCATAAAGCCGGACGAGGGCATGGAGCGAATAGATTGCACGTTAACCGCGGTAACACTGTCAATAAAAGTAGGCTTCCAGCGCAGACCGGGCTCTTCAAAGGTATGAAACTTACCGAATCTCAGTACCACGCCGCGCTCGGCCTCTTTAAGGGTATAAAAGCCACTGATAAACCACACGGCTACCAGAATAGCGGCAATCAGACCCAGGCCGATACCGCCAAAGCCTTTTCCTGATGACTTTTTACCGCCACCGAAACCACCTAGCTTGTCGAAGAATTTCTTGAATACTTCATCCAAATCCGGTGGACCCTGATCGCGACTGCCGCGATTCTTCCAGGGATCGTTGTTGTTGCCTCCGGGCTCATTCCAAGCCATCGCTGTCTCCGTATTGAAAAAAATTGTTTAGTGATTGGTGATTACGTAGGAAGGCAGGTCTGTGGCGACATTTTTCGCCAGCCTGTTCCAATCGCTCAGCGGCATGCGTACATCCACCAACCAGCCGCCTTCCTCGTCATAACTTTCCGACGAGATACAATGCATACGATAAAGAGCGCCTCGTAGTTTTCCTTCCTTGGGCGGAATGCGCAAGCGGTACTCTACCATACTGTTGCCAAGACATTCAGTCAGGGCACTGAAAAGAAGTTCTTTTCCAAGGCCTTGCTGGGCGGATAGCCAGACGCGAACGGGTTTACCTTCGTCGTCACGATCGATATGGGGCTCCACGCCTTCGAGCCTGTCGATCTTGTTACAAATCATTAATTGGGGAATATCGCCGGCATCGATCTCGGCCAATACGTCAGCCACCTGATCTATATTGTCCTTATATTGCTCATCCGAATAGTCCACCACATGCAGCAGCAAATCCGCTTCCTGGGTTTCCTGCAGCGTCGCTTTAAAGGCCGCTACCAGATCATGGGGGAGGTGACGGATAAAACCAACCGTATCGGCCAACATTACCGGTCCGACTTCTTGCAACTGAATCTTGCGTAACGTGGGATCCAACGTAGCAAAAAGTTGGTCGGCCGCATACACACCGGCGCTGGTGAGGGTGTTAAACAAGGTCGATTTACCGGCGTTAGTGTAGCCCACCAACGATACGGTCGGAATTTCAGCACGGCTGCGAGCACGACGATTCTGTTCTCGTTGTTTTTGCACCTTGGCCAGACGACGCAGGATATTGTCGATGCGCACGCGCAGTAAACGTCGGTCGGTTTCCAACTGGGTTTCACCGGGACCGCGCAGGCCGATACCGCCTTTTTGCCTTTCCAAGTGCGTCCAACCGCGAATCAGGCGAGTGGAGATATGCCTCAATTGCGCAAGCTCTACCTGAAGTTTACCTTCATGGGTTCGGGCGCGTTGGGCAAAGATATCCAGAATTAAACCCGTGCGGTCCAATACCCGGCATTTGCATAACTTTTCGAGGTTGCGTTCCTGGGATGGACTCAAGGAATGATTGAAAATCACCACTTCGGCACCGGTGGCTTGCACCGCCTGAGCGATTTCCTCGGCTTTGCCGCTTCCAACGAAATACTTGGCATCGGGTCTGGATCGGGAGCCGGTGACCACCTCGAGGGCGTTTACACCGGCCGATGACACGAGCATCTGCAGTTCATGCAGATCTTCTCTACTGTTTTCGTCGGGGAATTCTATGTGTACCAGTACAGCCTGCTCACCTGCTTCATAACGGTCAAACAAGCATCATCTCCTGATGGACGAGTTAATCCTCGTCATTATCTGAGTTTGACTGGCCGTTAGCAACCATCGTAATGGGACGCGCCGGCACTACGGTGGAAATGGCATGCTTATACACCATCTGGCTGACGGTATTTTTCAGCAAAATCACGAATTGGTCGAAGGATTCTACCTGACCCTGCAACTTGATTCCGTTAACCAGATAGATAGATACTGGAACACGTTCCTTTCTCAGTGCGTTCAGAAAAGGGTCTTGCAGCGATTGGCCTTTTGCCATCTTTCTTATCCTTTATTTTTATTATATCTACGAGCCTGCACAGCGATTATACAGCTTTTGTCTGGGCTGTATAGGCAAGCACCTATGCTTGTTCCCGGGTGAACAAAGCGACCAGCCGATCCAGCTTATCTTCGGCGAAAGTATCCAGCCAATGGACGGATTGCCAACTGCGTAACCACGTTAACTGCCGCTTTGCCAGTTGCCTGGTGGCTACTATAGCGCGGTATACCATTTCATCATGGTCATACCTGCCGTCAAGATGCTCCCACATCTGACGATATCCTACACACCTTATAGAGGGCAAGTTTAGATGTAGATCTTTCCTCGTGTATAGTTTTTTTACTTCTTCTTCAAAGCCTTGCGCGATCATCTGTTCGAAACGAAGGGCGATCCGGTTGTGCAGTACGGCGCGATCGGCTGGGGCAATGGCAAATTGGCTTACCCGGTAAGGCAGCGGCTCGCCCTGCTGTTCGGTCAGTGTGGTCAGGGACTGGCCGGTAAGTCGATAGACCTCCAGTGCACGGGTCAGGCGCTGGGGGTCATTAGGATGAATGCGATTGGCGGCAACCGGATCGATTGCGGCGAGCTCGTCATGCAGTGTCTGCCAACCGTTTTGCTCTGCCTGCTGTTCAATCTCTGCGCGAATATCGGCATCGGCGCTGGGTAAGGGCGATATGCCTTCCAGTAACACCTTGAAGTACATCATGGTGCCCCCGACTAACAGCGGAATATTGCCGTTGACGCGGATATCGGCCATTTCGCGCAGGGCGTCGGCACGAAAATCGGCCGCAGAATAGGACTCTGCCGGGTCGAGAATATCAATCAGTCTGTGCGGTGCCAGTGCCAATTCTTCGGCACTGGGTTTGGCGGTACCGATATCCATACCTCGATAAATCATCGCCGAATCGACACTGATGATTTCACAGGGCAGCGTTTGGGTCAGGCGAATGGCCAGGTCGGTTTTACCCGATGCCGTGGGGCCCATTAAAAAAATGGCCGGTGGTAATGCTTGGTTATTCATCTAGCCATTGCTCCAGGGGCAGTGCTTTGGACCAGGCAGCGAGCTGGCGCTGCCACTGACTGCCAAAGTGCTGTTGGCTCCAACTGAGTAAGGCTTGGGCCTGTGCCTGTTGGTACTCTTTGTCATTTGCGGCCAAACCCTGGACCAGACAATATTTAGATTGCCCTTCGGCAGATTCCAGTACCCGTGGCAACAGACTTGCCCAGTCCGTTTGTCTGAAGCCTGCGGGCACCTGCTTGAGTAACACTTTGTTAGGCAGCGTGGCGATATCCAGGCCTAAAGCGCGACATTCTTCGCGTTTCTCCCTGGCCAGACTCAGCAGCCTGTCGTCGCCAGCAATGGCGATAGGCATTAGCAAGGGCTGACTGACAGGCCGCGTGCTGAACTGCTGCAGCATTTTGTATTGTTCCAGTTTATACAGGGGTAATAGGCAGCAATCGTTCTCCAGCATCAGGAGTAGCCATTTGGCTTTGACCAGAATCCATTGGTCGACAGTCTGAGTCTGTGCAGAAGTGACCGGCGCGGCTGGGCGCATTAAGCTTTGGTAGGCGCTTGCAGCGGCACTGGATACGTCCCGGCTTGTCCGGTATCCACTTGTCGCCTCACCAACCTTGGGTCGAAGCGGTGTGATGTAGTCATGTTTTGGCTCAACCGCTGGCAGACTGTGCACTTGCGGAGGTGTATTTTCGCTGTCCGCTTCGTTTAATGGGCGTTCCAGCACATCGGTAATGGCCCGATAAATAAAGTCATGCACCATCCTGGCTTGATGAAAGCGTACTTCGTGTTTTGCAGGGTGCACGTTCACATCCACTTGGCGCGCATCTAGCTCCAGATACAGCACATAGGCGGCATGGCCTTCGGGTGGCAACCAGCCTTCAAACGCCTGGCGAATCGCATGATTAACCAACTTGTCGCGCATCATACGACCGTTGACGTAACAATATTGCTGATCGGCCATGCCCACGGCCGAGGGTAACACCCAGCCCCATAACTTAAGCCCCTGAAATTCGCTTTGTACCAGCATGGCATCGTTGCCAAAGTTGCCGCCGCAGACTTGTCCTACCCGCTTCAGTCTGGCCTTGTCATTGTCGGCAACCGGGAAGTTACGCAGCAGTTTGCCGTTATGTTTGAGGCTGAAGGCGACATCGAAGCGGCTTAAGGCGATACGTTTGATCACTTCATCGATATGGTTGAATTCGGTTTTTTCAGTACGCAGGAACTTGCGCCTGGCCGGGGTATTGAAAAACAAATCCAGTACTTCCACGCTGGTGCCTTGTGGATGGGCCACCGGCATCAGTTTTACTGCCATATCACGGCCCTCGCAGGCGGCCTGCCAGGCTTGTTCCTGGGCTTGTGGCCGGGAAGTCAGACTCAGGCGTGACACCGAACTGATACTGGCCAGGGCTTCACCGCGAAAACCCAGGCTCATAATGGCTTCCAAATCATCCAGACTGGCAATCTTGCTGGTGGCATGGCGGCTCAAGGCCAACTCCAGTTCTTGTTGCACTATGCCGCTGCCGTTATCGCGGACCAAAATGCGTTTGTGACCGCCTTTGTCTACTTCTACTTCGATACGGGTGGCGCCGGCATCCAGACTGTTTTCCACCAATTCCTTGATCACCGACGCTGGGCGCTCCACCACTTCACCGGCGGCGATTTGGTTAGCAAGACGAGCAGGGAGGATCTGAATCGGCAAAATGGTCTGCGACTTACTGGGGGATCATCAGCACCTGGCCGATGCGAACAATATCGGAGTCCAGATTGTTGACTGCCTTGATACGGCTGACCGGCACATTGTAGCGTTGCGCTAACAGGCTCAAGGATTCACCAGAAGACACCTTATGGGTGCGATTGTCGCGCTTAACCTGGGCAAACAATGTGCCGTCCGGCGGTACACGCTTAAAGTAACGCTCCACCGCCACAAAAATGGAGTTTGCCAATGACTGACGATGCTTGTCCCAGTTCAGGTTTTTCTCTTCAGTGGGGTTTGAGATAAAGCCGGTTTCTACCAGAATCGAGGGAATGTCCGGCGAGGTCAGCACTGCCAAGCTGGCGGCCTGGGGGTCGTTTTTATGCAGCTTGGTGACTTTATCGAGGTCTTTAAGGATCTCACGACTGACTTCATAACTGGTGGATAGCGAATGATCCATGGACATATCCAATAACGCTTGGGTCAAATAGCGTTCACTGGCGGTATTTTGGATCACCTCGGCGGCACCACCTAACAGTTCTGAGTGTTTTTCGGTGTTCTCCATCCACCGACCCAGCTCTGAGTTAGCCCGACGCATAGACAATACCCATACCGAAGCGCCGTGAGGCTGAGGGGTGGTGAAGGCATCGGCATGGATGGAAATTAACAAGTCAGCCTTGCTGCGTCTGGCAATTTCGGTGCGTTTATTCAGGCCAACATAATAATCGCCGCTACGGATCATCACCGAGCGCATCCCCGGGGTGCGATCGATACGTTCGGCCAGCATCTTGGCAATACTCAGGGTGATGTTCTTTTCGTAGCTGCCGGCGCGGCCAATGGAGCCAGGATCTTCACCGCCGTGACCGGCATCAATGGCTATAATGACGTCCCGGTGGGCGCCGGTATTGCTTTGTTTTACCGCCACGACCTGATTCTCAGACTTACTCCCCAAGTCGACCACAAGACGGTTGCCGTAGGGCGCCGTGGGCGCCAAAGCAAAGACCTGGGTATCGGCAGCTTCTTTTAAATCCAGAACCACGCGAATGGACTGATTGTCTTTGGCATTGGAGTAGCGCAAGCCTTTGAGTAGCTTGCTGTCGCTTTTTATCTTGGTGAGATCCAGGCTTTTCTTGGTGCCGGAGAGATCAATCACCAGTCTGGAGGGATTGCTCAGGGTAAAGTAAGTGTATTCAGGAGGCGCTTGCATATCGAACACCACGCGGGTGTTATTGGGCGAAGGCCAGATCCGTACGCTGTCCACCTTATTTTCGGCCAAGGCAGGCAGACTGGTCAGGGCAAGTAGCGTGACCAGCAACAGACTCCAAAGATGTCGGGTGAGATTTACCATGGGCTCTTATAATCGTTGTATTAGCGCTTGACCTTGCTTTGACAGGCCTTCCAGCTCGATGGTTCGTCCAGCATCCAATATGCTTATGTTAATCTGCAAGTCCGCGGGTGCCAAGAGGCCTTGGCCCTTCTCTGGCCATTCCACCAGGCACAAGCAGTCTTCTTCAAAGTAATCACGTATACCAATAAATTCCAGTTCTTCGGGATCAGACAGCCTGTAAAGATCAAAATGGAATATACGCCAAGGCCCTGCCTGATAGGGTTCTACCAGCGTATAGGTAGGGCTTTTGACCCGTCCTGTATAACCTAAGGCCTGGATAAATCCCCGGCAAAAACTGGTTTTTCCCGCCCCCAGGTCGCCATGTAAGTAAATGACGGTGGCTGTCTCGCATGCTTTCGCGACTTTGGCTGCAAGCGCCAACGTGGCTTGTTCGTCTTGTAAGTGAAATTGCAACTTCATCGGTTAACCAGGGTACGCACATAGGGCAGTAAATCGCTGGCCATCATACCACGTTCCCCTTGGGCTTCGGCAGCCATATCGGCGGCTTTTGCATGTAAACAAGGGGCTAACTTGGCCACCTCAGAGACTGGCATACCCTGAATCATCAAACCGGCGGCAATGCCGGTCAGAGTGTCCCCCATGCCGCCGACGGCCATCCCCGGATTACCGTCCTGACAGACGAAACATTGATGCTCAGATTGAATCAGACTACCGGCCCCTTTAAGGATCACTTGTGCATCAAAGCGGTCGGCCAGGGCTTGGATTGCCTTGTAGCGATCATCCTCGATGGCTGATGTTGTGCATTCAAGCAGCCTGGCTGCCTCTGCTGGATGGGGTGTGATTAGTGCGGTTGCTGCAAGCTTGGCAGGCAAATTGGCTAATAGGTTTAAGCCATCGGCATCCAGCACCATGGGTTTTTGCCGCCGCTGCTGATAACTTATCAACTGCGTAAACAACGTTTTGGCCCAGTCTGATTGGCCCAGTCCTGGACCAATGGCAAAGCCATCTGCCCAATCAAACAAGACTTGATAGTCCTCTTCATCTGCGAGCATGATTTCCGGGCGTCCCTGAGCAACCAGAGTCCGGCAACTGGGATGACAAAGCACTTTGACTAAGCCTGCACCGCTGCGAAGGGCAGCCTCGGCGCAAAGGCGCATCGCCCCGGCTAATCCCGGTCCACCGCCGATACAAAGGAGTTTGCCATGATCACCTTTATGGCTACTGATAGCGCGCCTAGGTAACGAAGCGAGGTTGTCAAAACCAATGGTCATTGCCACTGGCTTTGCCAGGGTATTGAAAGTGTTGCCAATACCAAGGTCGGTAAAATGCAATTGTCCACAATGACCTTTGCCCCGTCCGGTGACCAGGCCGGACTTCACACCCACAAAAGAGATGGTATGGCTGGCCCGCACTGCCTCGCCGCAGGGGGCTCCGGTATCGGCATTCAACCCCGAGGGTAAATCAATGCTTAGCACTGGCAATGACGACTGATTTACCCAGGTAATGGCAATTTGATAAGGCTCGCGCACTTTGCCTTGGATGCCTGTACCCAGCATGGCATCGACGATCAGATCGAAAGCCTGATCGGGCTGTGGCCAGCTGCCCACTGTACCACCGCAATCCAGCCATTTTTTTCTGGCAGTGGTGGTATCTGGTGTCAGTTTATTAATATCGCCTACCAGGCACAGCGTCACATGCATCCCTCCGGCTTTGGCCAAACGCGCGACCACAAAACCATCACCGCCGTTGTTGCCATGACCGGCCAATACCAGAATTCGTTTGGTTTTGGGAAATGCCTGCTTAAGACAATCAAATGCAGCCGCCCCGGCGCGCTCCATCAAATCATACATGGGGACAGCCGCCTGCTCGGCAGCCAGCGGCTCCTGGCTGCGCACCGTCTCTGCGCTATACACTTTGTGTGCTAAGCTTGGCGGCATTTTCAGGGCCTGATAGGTGTTTAATGTCACAGTTGTCCCAGCAAGCGTTGCAGTCTTTGTTTGAAAATATCAAGAGCTGGGGCAAAGCGCTAGGGTTCCAGCATGTGGGCGTGGCCGATGTGGATCTCAGCATTCATGAGGAAAAGCTGCAGCAGTGGCTCGACCAAGGCATGCATGGCGAGATGCAATTTATGGCCGAACATGGCCTGAAAAGAGCGCGTCCGGCAGAGCTGTTACCCGGTACGCTCAGAGTAATCAGTGTGCGCATGGACTATTTGCCGCCCGATGCCGGCTTTGCCAAAACCCTTAAGCAGCCTGATCTTGCCTATATCAGCCGCTATGCCCTGGGGCGCGACTATCACAAGTTGATGCGTAATCGTCTGAAAAAGTTGGGCGAGCAGATTCAGGAAGCGGTAAAAGAGCTGGATTTCCGGCCTTTTGTGGACTCCGCGCCGGTGCTGGAGCATGCCCTGGCAGAAAAGGCGGGTATTGGCTGGACCGGGAAGCATAGTCTGACCTTAAGCCGGGAAGCAGGCTCCTGGTTTTTCCTGGGTGAGCTTTTTATCAATCTGCCTTTGCCGGTAGATACACCACAAGCAGAAGGCTGTGGCAGTTGCAGCGCCTGCATAACCATCTGTCCTACCCAGGCCATTGTGGCCCCCTATAAAGTGGATGCCAGACGCTGCATCTCCTATTTGACCATTGAGCTAAAAGGCGCCATTCCCGAAGAGTTTAGACCGCTGATTGGCAACCGCATTTATGGTTGTGATGACTGTCAGTTGATTTGTCCCTGGAATCGTTATGGGCAACTTACCGAGGAAGCGGATTTCCGTGCCCGTCCCGCGCTTAAGGACCAACCTCTGCTGATTTTGTTTGCCTGGGATGAGGCGACCTTTTTAAAAAATACCGAGGGTTCGGCGATTCGACGTATCGGCTTTGAGCGCTGGCAGCGCAATATCGCCGTGGCGCTTGGTAACGCGCCTTATGATGAGGCTATAGTGACGGCGTTGAAGTGCGCACAAGCCACGGCAACGCCGCTGGTCAAAGAGCATATTGATTGGGCCCTGGTCCAGCAAATGGCCAAACATCAACAGGCTACAGTGCCTATTCGCCTGACGCAGCGCCTGGTCAGAAGCATCGAAAAAGGTCTGCCCAGAGATGCCTAAGCAGACCGTTTAGCGTTCCAGATAAAGCACGAACTTGGTGTTGTCACCATCGGAAGAGGAATGGCTGGTAGTGCCGGTAAAATCCCACCAATCGGCGACTTTCATCTCTTCGAGCACGGCATCCCATACTTTGTGGTCAAATTCAGCCTTGCCAACCAGCTGACAGCCTTTTGTATTGCAGCGTGTGCTGTGCAACTGGATTTGTGCGGCTTTGGGATGCAGTGCCAGAAAATCAGAAATCTGAGTCTGCATTTGCCAATCTTCTTCCTGGTCCTGCCAGTCGCGGGAAAAGTCTATTTCTGCCTGCGCATTTTCACGAGCAAAGTCTTTCTGCTCTGCAAAGGTTTGTGCGACTTCAAGCATACCTTGACTCTGCACTTTTTCGGCTTCTGCAGGCGCTGCCTTTTCTTTCAAGGTAAGCGGTTTTTTGCTGGTTTCTGCGGTAGTTAGCGATGAGGTAGACGCAGGAGTATCTGCCACCTCAGAACTGGATTGCGGATGTGCCAGTTCTGGGGCTGCTGGCATTTGCAGATCAGCGCTTTGTTGTGGTGCATGGCTGAGTGATTTGAGCCCCCAGCCGATGCCCGCGCCCAATAACAGGGCCAGGAGATAACCCATCCTTGGATTCACAGCTAGCCTCCGTGATATTGCTTACTGTATTGATGCACCGCGTCCACAAAGACTTTGGCATGCTCTGGTGGGACATCAGGATGAATACCGTGGCCTAAGTTAAATACATGACCTTCGCCATGGCCGAATCCGGCCAATATATGCTGCACTTCTTGCTCGATTCGCGCTGGCGGGGCGTAGAGCATAGATGGATCCATATTACCCTGCAGTGCTACTTTGTCGCCTACCCGGCGTCTGGCATCGGTGATGTCGGTAGTCCAATCCAGACCCAGAGCATCACAACCGGTGGCAGCAATCGCTTCCAACCACTGGCCGCCGTTTTTGGTAAACAGGGTAACAGGCACGCGTCGCCCTTCATTTTCGCGGGTAAGGCCATCGACAATCTTGTGCATATAGCGCAGAGAGAACTCCAGATAATCCCGAGGAGAGAGCACACCACCCCATGTATCGAACACCATCACCGACTGGGCGCCAGCGGCAATCTGCGCATTGAGGTACAGAATCACTGAATCGGCCAGCTTATCCAGCAGCAAATGCAAGGCGGCAGGATCGCTAAAGGCCATTTTCTTAATTTTGGTAAAGGCCTTGCTGGAGCCGCCCTCGACCATATAAGTAGCTAATGTCCAGGGGCTGCCGGAAAAACCGATTAGCGGGACTTGGCCCTGCAGGCCTTTTCGAATGGTGCGCACTGCATCCATCACGTAGCCAAGTTCATCTTCAGGGTCAGGCACTGGCAACTTTTGTACATCAGCCATAGAGCTGACCGGTCTCTCGAAGCGGGGGCCCTCACCTGTTTCGAAGTACAAACCCAGGCCCATGGCATCAGGAATGGTGAGGATATCTGAGAACAGAATCGCGGCATCCAATTCGAATCGACGCAACGGTTGCAGAGTTACTTCGCAGGCCAGCTCTGCATTTTTACACAATGACATAAAATCGCCGGCATGGCCGCGAGTGGCACGGTATTCAGGCAGGTAACGTCCGGCTTGACGCATCATCCACACAGGGGTCATATCCACTGATTGTCTGAGTAGTGCGCGCAAATAACGATCGTTTTTAAGGGATTGCATCAGTTTCTTCGGTTCCAGCTGGCCAGATTGGCGGCATTCTATCAGCAAAAATTGTGATTGTGGGGGGCTTTACTGTCATTCATCCCATAAATGGCCAGAAAACTTGCACCGCTTCGATAAAGTCTGCTATAAAAGCGGTGCGCTAGTGAAATCTAAATAAAAGAAGCCCGTTATACGGGACCTCCACGCTAAAATATTTAAGCCTTATCCCTCAGGGTTAAGGCTTTTTTATTTCCTGTGACCCCATACATGCAATTGATAGCCGTCTATGCCGCTATTTACTTAGGATCCTGTTGCGGTTTATTTACAGTTATCTGCTGAAGCCTGGATCAAACGACCGGCAATGGAAAAGGGCGGTGGGATGAGTGGCAGGGCATCGAAATTAAACCATTGCGCATCCTGGATCTCTTCGCCATCCACCTGAATATCGCCTGAGTCATAGTCAGCCAGAAAGCCAACCATGAGTGAATGAGGGAAAGGCCAAGGCTGGCTGCCAAAGTAACGAAGGTTACTGACACGCACGCCTACCTCCTCCATCACTTCCCGATGTACCGCTTGTTCGAGGCTTTCCCCGCTCTCCACAAAGCCGGCCAAAGTGGAATACATGCCTTCCTTATGACGAGAGCCCCTGGCTAACAAGATTTTGTTGCCATCACGGATTGCCACGATAATGCAGGGACTGATGCGCGGATAACAGCGATGCTGGCAGCGGTTACAATGGGTTGCTAATTCCCAGTCGACTTTGTGCATGGCGCTACCACATTGACCGCAGAAGCGATGGGTCCGGTAGAACAATGCCAGCTGCCAGGCTCTGGCCATGATCCCAAAAGCCTGTTCGCCCTCGCGCATCATGGCTTCCCTGAGGCTGACTAATTCGGCTCTCTCATGGGCGGGCTGTTCTAGTCCCAGGTCGATAAGATAACAATTGTGTTGCCCTAACTGGCCCACTAACAGCACTTCATCCTGGTAGGCGGAAACAAACTGCAGCTCAAGCCAACTGCCATGGATAAGGCCTGGACGGTCGCCAAGTTGTACCAGTTTATCCTGAGAAAAAATCAACCAGTAAGCTTGTTCATCTTGAGGCGGGCATTGATACATCTGTCTGTAGCACTTCTGTAAGTTAGACAGAAATTGGAACACAGGGATGGGCAAAGGGAAAGATTTTATGAATCGGTCCGACGAGATCCGGTTAGTGGTGACAAGGGATCGGATTCGAGTATTATGGATCTTCTAAGAACGATATCGAGAATACAGGCTTCGGTGCCCTACCGAAGAAGGGAGTACTCTATGCTGAGTAAAATAGAGCAAGCACAAGAAAAATGGGGTGGTTCACATCAAACCATCGATACCTGGCTGCAATCCAGACGCGAATTGCTGGTTCATTACTGCAAGTTGGCCGGATTGCCCCCTTTTGAGCGGGAACATAAAGCGCTGCCAGATCATGATGCAATCGAACATTTCTGTGAATTATTGATGGACTATGTGTCGGCCGGACATTTTGAGTTCTATGACAGGATCATGGAAGAGAGCCAGCTTAACGGTCAGGGCAAAAAACTAGCCGATGAGGTCTATCCGCTCATTTCAGAGACCACGGATGCTGCCTTGGACTTCAATGATCAGTACGCTGACATTGAAGAGGATCAGAATATGCAGAGCTTTGACCGCCACTTATCCAAATTGGGTCAGGCAATGGAGCAACGCTTTGAATTAGAAGATCGCTTGATACAGACCTTGTATAAGCATCACCAGGAATAAGAAATAGTTAAAAATACAAAAGGCGCCATCAGGCGCCTTTTTGCGTTTAGCAGAGAAAATCAGCTCTTTTGGCGACGCATCGCATCAAAGAACTCATTATTGGTCTTGGTCATGGATAACTTGTCGATCAGGAATTCCATGGCGTCGATTTCTGACATTTCATGCACGATCTTGCGCAGGATCCACATCTTTTGCAGTTCGTCCTGCGAGGCCAGCAATTCCTCCCGGCGGGTACCGGAACGGTTGAAGTCGATAGCCGGGAACACACGTTTCTCGGCAATCTTACGGTTCAGGTGCAGTTCCATGTTACCGGTGCCCTTAAACTCTTCGTAAATAACCTCATCCATCTTAGAGCCGGTATCGATCAGGGCGGTGGCAATGATAGTCAAGCTACCACCTTCCTCAACGTTACGGGCGGCACCGAAGAAACGCTTGGGTTTATGCAGGGCGTTGGCATCCACACCACCGGTTAAAACCTTACCAGAGGAAGGAATAACGGTGTTGTAGGCGCGCGCCAGACGAGTGATGGAGTCCAGCAGGATAACCACGTCCTTCTTGTGTTCAACCAGGCGCTTGGCTTTCTCAATAACCATTTCGGCAACCTGCACGTGGCGGCTGGCTGGTTCATCGAAGGTAGAGGCAACCACTTCGCCTTGTACCAGACGTTGCATTTCGGTTACTTCTTCCGGACGCTCATCAATCAGCAGCACCATCAACACACACTCGGGGTGATTGGCGGCAATGCTTTGCGCGATGTTCTGCAGCAGCAAGGTTTTACCGGCTTTAGGTGGTGCCACAATCAAGCCGCGTTGACCGCGTCCAATTGGGGAAGCCAGATCCAGTACCCGGGCGGTGATATCTTCGGTACTGCCGTTACCACGCTCCATACGCAAACGCTGGGTGGCGTGCAGTGGCGTCAGGTTCTCAAACAGGATCTTATTACGTGAGCTTTCCGGTCTGTCGTAGTTCACGTCGCTGATTTTCAGCAGGGCAAAATAGCGCTCACTGTCTTTTGGTGGGCGGATTTTGCCGGAAATGGTGTCGCCTGTGCGCAGGTTGAAGCGACGAATCTGGCTCGGCGACACATAAATGTCATCGGGGCCGGCCAAATAAGAAGAGTCGGCTGAACGCAGGAAGCCAAATCCATCTTGCAATATTTCCAGTACACCATCACCGAAGATATCCTCGCCGCTTTTTGCGTGGGCCTTGAGAATAGCGAAGATAATGTCTTGTTTACGGGCGCGGGCCATGTTTTCCAGGCCCATGTGTTCGGCCAGATCGACCAATTCGCTGACAGGTTTATTTTTGAGTTCCGTTAGGTTCATATCGGTGGGTCTTAATGATTGAAAATATGCTCGTTAGTGCCAATGAAGGTAAAAGTCGTTGAAAACGATCGTTACGTCAGGCTGCGCCGGGTTGACGCGAGGATTGTGTTTGGTCCGAAAAGTGTTTGAAGACCAAACGAATTCTAAGTTAGCACCAAAAAACAGAAGCGTCTAGCTTATTACCAATTGTTTAACAAATTAGCAGGCTTGATGGTGTTAAAGAGACAATAAACAACGTCCCGCAAAAGCCTTAAAACAAAAAAGCCGGCATCTGGATGCCGGCTTTTTGAATTA
>NZ_JARHUG010000028.1 GCF_029223185.1 Aliiglaciecola sp. CAU 1673 | reverse complement strand
CGACCATTTCTAGTTCATATTGTTGGGGGGTTTTGTCTCTAAGCATGGTGAATCCATGTTGTTCACTATGCTCATTAGATCAAAGGCCTGGATCTGCGTCCAGGCCTTTTTCAACAGTCTGAAGCCCCTTTATAGGGGCTTTTTCATTTACATCTCTTCCTTGCGGTAGGGAATATCCTGCTCCAAGGCTTCTATCTTTTTGGTCAGCTCCATTGGCGAGCCGGTATGACGCGCCAGCCAGTAATAGGCGGTGGGCACCACAAACAAAGTCATAAACGTGGCTAATAGTACCCCGGCAAAAATCACCATACCAATCACCATACGGCTCTCCGACCCAGGGCCAGTGGCCAGTACCAGAGGCAGGGAACTGAAAATAGTAGTAAATCCGGTCATCACAATGGGTCGCAATCGGAGTCTTGCTGCACGTTTAAGGGCAAACTCGAACTCCATTCCAGCATCGCGTAACTGGTTGGCAAATTCGACGATAAGGATACCGTTTTTGGCAGCCAGACCAATCAGCATCACCATGCCGATTTGGCTGTAAATATTGATAGTCATGTCAGCCAGATAGAGTCCGGCAAAAGCCCCAAGCAATGCCAAAGGTACGGTCAGCATGATCACAAAAGGATGCACCCAACTTTCAAACTGGGCCGCTAACACCAGATAAGTTACTACCAATGCCAGAGCAAAGATAAACAGAATGCTATTGCCTGACTCTTGGTACAGCTGGGACTCGCCTTTGTAATCCACCGCCACGTTACCTGACACCTCGGTTTCCACCAGATCTTTCAGATACTCAATGGCCTCACCGAGACTGTAGTCGTCGGCCAGGTTGGCACTAATAGTGATAGCCCGCATTCTGTTGTAGCGGTGCAAGGTATCTGACGTGGCCGTTTCCTCGAGGCTTAACAAGTTATCTAAGGGGATCAACTCATTGCTGCGATTGGAGCGAACATACAAATTATCGATACTTTGTGGGCTACGATAATCCTCTTTGTTTCCTTCCATAATCACATAATATTCCTGACCGCGATCAAGGTAGGTCGACACCCGGCGCTGCCCCAGCATGGTTTCCAACGTGCGTCCGATATCGCCGATGGACACACCCAAATCTGCCGCCCTGTCCCTGTCGATATTGACCAGAATTTGTGGCCAGGTTTCCTTGTAGTCACTATCCAGCCGGATAAGACCGGGATTCTCTGCGGCTTTGGCCAAGATCTTATCCCTGGCTTCCACCAATTCTTCATAGGTATCGCCTTTGAGCACGAATTGTACCGGTCGACCCAAGCCTCCACCGCCCAAGCTGCTGCGCATGATGGCAAAGGCACGAACATCGGGTATATCAGACAGCTTCTTACTCACCTCCCCCATCAAAGCAAAGGTTGAGCGCTCGCGTTCATCCCAAGGCACCGCACCAACGATGGCGATGCCCGCCGAACCACCAAAGCCCGGCGTGCGCACCAGCACCCTGTCCACCTCGCCCTTATCCAGGTAGGGCAGGAGTATGGACTCGACCTTGGTCAGATTACGGCTATTACTTTCGAAACTTGCTCCCTCTGCAGCCTGCATCAGGATAAAGAAGTTACCGCGATCTTCCTTGGGAACAAACTCACTGGGCACTTCCTTGCTGAGACCATAGAGGCCAAGTAAAGACACCAACACTAATGCAGCACTGGCCCAAGGTTGATGCAAGCTTTTACTGAGCGAGTCGAAGTAACGGTTTTCTAAGCGCAAAAACGCAGAGTCCACCAAACGGCCAAACCAACTGACACGCTCTTGTTTTTTCAGTAAGCGCGAACACATCATCGGTGAAAGCGTCAACGCGGTAAAACTGGAGAATGCCACAGCAGCGGCAATAGCCACCGCAAACTCAGTAAACAGGCGGCCGATATTGCCCTGTAAAAACACCAATGGCAGAAACACCGCGATCAACACCAATGTGGTGGCAATAACAGCGAAACCCACTTCTCTGGCACCGCGATAGGCCGCTAGCAGGGGTGGCTCGCCCATTTCAACCCGACGGTATATGTTCTCAAGCACCACTATGGCGTCGTCCACCACCAGGCCGATGGCTAATACCAACGATAACAGCGTCAGCAAGTTGATAGAAAAATCCAGCATGTACAGCACCATAAAGGCCGACACCAAGGACAAGGGCACGGTAACAGCAGGGATCAGTGTGGCTCGCACGTTACCCAAAAACAGGTAAATAACGACCACAACCAGGCCCATGGCAATAGCCAGTGTTTCGTACACTTCTTGAATAGATTCTTCGATAAATACAGAAGAGTCGTAGCTGGGTACGATAAAGATATTGGGTGGCAGACTTTCTTCTAACTCCTGAATGGCCTTTTTGGCATTACGCGCCACATCCAGGGTGTTGGCCTTGGACTGCTTAACAATACCAAGCCCAATCATGTTTACACCGTTGCCGCGAAACTCGGTTTCATCATCTTCAGCAGCGAGTTCTACACGTGCTACTTCACCCAGTTTAACCAGATAACCGTCTTCACCGGCTTTAATGGTTAACTGCGAAAAATCCCGGGGGGTCAGGAAGCTTCGAGCCACCCGAACTTCGAAATCCCGGTTGTCAGATTCGATCACACCTGCAGGTAATTCCACGTTTTCGGAACGAATCACTCGCTCAATATCCTGCACGGTGATATTACGCGCCGCCATGGCGTTGCGATTCAGCCACACTTTCATGGCATAGGTACGGCCACCGCCAAGCCTGACCCTGGCGACTCCATCGACCACAGCCAGCCTGTCTACAACATAGCGATCCGCATAGTCGGTCAACTCCATCACCGACAGACTGTCGCTTCGCAGGTTGTACCAGACCACCACATCTTCGTTTGAGTCTGATTTAAATACTTCCGGTGGATTGGCCTGATCAGGCAAGTTATTAAGGGCACGGCTTACCCGCTCGCGAACATCGTTGGCAGCGGCGTCGATATCGCGGTGCAACTGAAATTCAATGTCGATGGATGAACGGCCATTGCGGCTCTCTGAGGTAATATTTTTTATCCCCTCGATGCCACTGATCCTGTCTTCCAGCAATTGGGTGATTCTGGATTCAACAATAGATGCTGAAGCTCCAGGATAGTCAGTATTAACGGAGACGATGGGCGGATCCACATCGGGGTATTCGCGCAGGGACAACATGCTGACCGCCACCACACCAAAAACCAGCAGCAGCAGGTTGACTACGGTGGCAAAGACCGGTCGTTTAACGGAGATATCTGACAGCAGCATTTCAGCCCTCCACTACCTTGACCTTGGCGCCATCACCGAGGCGTAGCGCCCCCTCAATAACCACCCGCTCGCCTTCGTTTAATCCGGATATAATCTGCGCGGTGCCAGGCTTACGATAGCCCACTTTCACTTCGGTCTTTTTGACCATACCCTGCTCATCTACCACAAATACAAATTGCTTGTCATCGATCGGAATAAGCGCTCCTTCTGACACCACCAAGGTATTCAGCAAACGCTTATGCAGGTTGATTTGCAGTAGCATGCCGGGGCTTAGCAGAAAGTCTGGGTTATCGATGATGGCACGCACCTGGATAGAGCGCGTAATGGGATCTAGACGGGAATCCAAGCTGCTTATTTCCCCTTCAAACACCTTATCTGGATAGGCGACGGAATGCGCTTGCACCTTTAATCCCTTTTGTACGTCAGGCAGATGCACCTCAGAGATACTGAAATCTACCTTCATCTGGTGCACATCGTCTAAGGTAGTGATGACTTCTCCGGGCCTGACCAACGCTCCTTGACTCACCCGACGAATTCCCAATTTTCCTGAAAAAGGTGCCCGAATCTCCAGGTCGGCCAGTTTGGCATTCACTACTTCAAGCTGTGCGGTCAAGGCTTTTACTTTAGCTTCCTGCTCGTCCAGTAACTGAGCCGAAGCCGCATTTTCGCGGGCCAGATTGCGGATCCGGGTTAATTGCCGTTTCGCCTCTTGCAGACCAATTTCCAACTCATTGACTTTGGCCTTTTCTTCGCGATTGTGAAGGGATACCAGCAATTGCCCCTTTTTCACCCTATCACCATCATCGAATCCAATACTGTCTACCATTTCGGTGCTAAGCGCCGTGACTTCAACAGACTCGTTGGCTTTGGCCGTGCCTAAAGCCTCAATGACCACGGCAAAAGGTTGCTGCGTAACTTGCTCCACCACCACAGGCAAGGGTTCGTTCACACGACCATTTTTGCCTGTCTCTTCTCGGGTAAAGACATATAGGGTCATTCCCGCCACCGCTATTAAAACCAACAATACGGGGGAAAGATGGATTTTCTTCATGTGTAAACCTGTAACCTTGGCATCAATATAAAATTACAAAATGCTTATTGCCCTTTAAGCCGACAAGCAGTGTATGATTGGCGCAAATTCGAATAGTTATACGTAGCATTTTGCGACTAAGTTTATATTTTGTCAGTCTTTTTGCGCTTGTCTCCTGTACTTCGGAGACACCACCAGACCCCATGTGCAGGGTCAGTGAGCCGGCTCGGGAGGATATCGCCGGCCAGGGTGCTTGCCTAATCAAAATCGACCAATTGATGCTTACCATAGCCCATCGACATTCCGATAGGCAGGGCTTGCCGTCAGACAAGGTGAAAACGGGAGAGTCGGCGCAGTGTGCTGCACACAGAGCCACATGGGAAACCACAGGTTTTAATGTGGAAGTAGGTACATTTTTGGGCGCAGATAGTGATGGCGTTCGCGTTTATGGTTGCCAGCTTCAAGGGAGCTTTGGTGCCGAGTTTGTTGAGTTTCCGGTACCGGCTTGGGCTGAAGACAATATTCAGTCAATAAAACTTATTGACCCCTATGAGATTCAATTTCGCGATTGGCAAAAAGAGGAGGATCTTTTACTTATCAGGGCCTATTTCGACCAAGTTGAATAACTATTAAGGGCAGGTTTTCTCTCTTACCCTGCTAAAGCGCCGTTTTCACCTGTTACCTTGCCACCAGCATAATCAAATTGGCATCCAGCCAGTTCAAGAAAAAGTCAAATGCGCCAATAATTTGGCCAAGGCCAGAATTTAAGACTTACCAAGGCAACGATTCCAAATTGGGTGTTTTCGCAGCACTTACAAAATCATCCTCCCTAAAGAGCACAGTTTTTAACTTAGTTAACGCCTATAAATGGCGCTAAAAACACTAAAAATGAAAGTGACCTGAGAAAGCCTAACTCTTTACCAATTGCTGGTTTCTGAGTTTATGCTCAAACCATAATGCCATATAGTCCTGAGTGATCTTTTGTTCTATCTCAATAGCCTGTTCCGTTGGGCAAAATATGGTAATTCTCGCTTCAGTATCCCCGAGGTGATTGGTGGTGAGACGGATATCTGGCTCTGGCCCGGAAATGGGGACTTCCAATCTCTTCTGAATAAGATTGCTGTATCGCACCGCCACATCCTTAAAGTGCTCGCAATGGGCTGCAGCACGCTGCAACAGTTCATCTTTGAATGTAAAAGGGTTAACACTTTGGTCTCGTACCAGCACAAAGGTATGGGTACTGTAGCGCTTCAGGAAATTAAGATTTTTAACCGGGTTAGTGATCAGTAAGTTATTCGGTAAGGTCAGGGTTTTGCCACTGTATTCATAGTTATGCAGGTCTACTTCCAACAATGTCAGTTTAAACCAATCTGACTCTATTACCTCGCCACTATGATTGCCTACCTGGATCCAATCCCCAACGCGGAAAATACGGGTACTGGTGGCGTAGATAAAACCGGTGATGCATTGGATAAACTCGCGGGTGGCGAGCACGATGGCAACGGTAAAGGCAGCAATGGACAAAGCCAGATTTTGAAGTTCACTGGACCAGATCCCCAGCAACAATACAAACAGGCTGAGATTGGCGGCATTTTTGACCGTATTGACCAGGTGGCGTTTATCCTGCGCCTTGCGCTTGGCTCGCTTACGGATAAGGCCGATAAGCCACTGTCGACAACTTAACAGCAGGATAATCAGGCAGATAGACAACAACAGCTTGTGCTGCAAGATCCATTGCACCGCAGCCCCAATATCAAAGGTCAAGAAACTCTCCTACGACTATCTTCAAGTAAGATCAGGGTTGATGCAAAGGCAAGGCTTGGATGCGTCTTTCAATCTCTGCCACCATTTCCTGGTACTGAGGACTGTCTACCTGCTCAAACTGCGCGACAAACTGGGCTTTACTTAACCCTTCGGGAAGCCCATCTATAGCGGGCATATAGTCTGCCTCGCCATTAGAGGCCGCCATGCGGGTTTGCACAAGAACGGCGCGCTCAGAATCAAGTGCAGCGTCCGCCAGATGAATACCCGCTTTATCCGCGGCCAGATCCACAAAGCTATAACCGGAGCCTGTAGCTGCCCTGTCCATCAATTCCTTGAACTCACCAATAGCATTACTCAGCCCTCGATCTGAGAGCACTTTAAGTGCCATGGAATAAACAAAGTGCAATGCTAAATCAGCGCGTTTTGCCAATACCAATGGCCTGTCGGTGCGCGCAGTATGCCCGGAGGAACTTGGCAATACACCAACCAGTTTGCCGAAATGACGACTGCCGGCATACATTGACAGCGCCATCATGGCTGCCTCATTTTCATCCTCAGGATCGCCCTCTTCTTCCGCCCGGGCTTTGGCCGCTGCAAAAAGGGGTTTCAGATACACATCCAGGGACACTGGGGATACACCGCGCGGGAGCTTTACCTGCTCCAACAAAGAGTAGTATTCGCCTATTTTCCTCGATCTGTCCTGCTCTTTGGGTGTGGACAAGTTTTTCGGCAATGTCCTCAGGCGTTCAACCAATTTGGCGATGGCCGCCACATCCACTTTGATACTGTCTTCTGCCACTCGCACGCCACGAACTCTTGACGCCAATTCACTGGCAATAGAGTCGCTTATCTGCCAGTCAACAAAGCTCACCAGCATATACAGAACGCGTTCGCCAGAAATCGAAAATTCCCCCGCATTCAGCGGCCCCAACTGCAATCCTTCGGCATTCAATAAATCAACGCTTACATTGATATAGGGACCGAAGGGATTCTGCGGTAATTCGACCGTAGCCATGACTCTTGCCCGATCTTCCATCAAGTCGACTTTGCCACTTAACCTCGGAAAGGCACGCTGTGCAAAGCCGGTCAAACTGTCCAATTGTTGACGGGTAAAGGTCAGGGTTTGCGGAGCGCCGCCACGGGCAAGGATCCAACGCACTTGTGGCCATAATTCATTAATGGTCTCCGCATCCGCTACCTGTTGTGCACCATCGGCAATAATCAAAGGGCGATCATCAGTTAATAAAAACGCCACCGTGACACTGAGAATGCTGGCTAGTAACAACAGCGTGAACAGCAGCCATACCAGACCTTTGGCCACCAAGGACATCACCATGCCCGGGCTCAGTCGAAAAGACGATTGGGGAGACGCTTGCATGCTAGTGGTCATTCACTTAAACCTGTGCCAGGTTACCTTTGGCTTCCAGCCAATCTTTGCGATCCGAAGCGCGTTTCTTGGCCAGCAACATATCCATCAATTCCATGGTTTGCTCGGCATCGTCAACGGTCAATTGCACCAGGCGTCGCGTATTGGGATCCATAGTAGTTTCGCGCAGCTGCAGAGGATTCATCTCCCCCAGTCCCTTAAAGCGCTGCACATTCACTTTGCCTTTTTTATGCTCCGCTTCGATGCGATCCAAGATCCCTTGTTTCTCACCTTCATCCAAAGCGTAATAAACCTCTTTACCCACATCAATCCTGAACAGTGGCGGCATCGCAACGTACACATGACCATGGTCAACTAAGGCCCGGAAGTGTTTAACGAACAACGCGCATAACAAGGTTGCAATATGCAGACCATCGGAGTCCGCATCAGCCAGGATGCAAACTTTGCCATAGCGAAGAGCAGAAAGATCGTCCGAATCAGGGTCGATGCCAAGGGCTACAGAAATATCGTGAATTTCTTGTGAGCCCAAGACCAGATTGGACTCCACTTCCCACGTATTGAGGATTTTTCCCCGCAGCGGCATCACCGCCTGGAATTCTCTGTCTCTGGCCTGCTTCGCTGAGCCACCAGCAGAGTCACCTTCCACCAGAAATAACTCTGAGCGACGGATATCCTGGGTTGCACAGTCGGTCAACTTGCCCGGTAAGGCGGGTCCCTGTGTCACTTTCTTACGCTCAACTTTTTTCACCTGGCGCAGGCGTCGTTGAGCGTGACTGATACACATCTGCGCCAATTGCTCGGCAACCGCCGTATGCTGGTTTAGCCAAAGACTAAAAGCATCTTTAACCACCCCGGAGACAAAAGCGGCCGCCTGGCGCGAAGACAAACGCTCCTTGGTTTGGCCGGCAAATTGGGGATCCTGCATCTTGGTAGATAAGATATAGGCACAGCGGTCCCAGATATCTTCCGGGGTCAACTTAATGCCTCTTGGCAGCAGGTTTCTGAATTCGCAGAATTCGCGCATGGACTCCAAGAGGCCCTGGCGCAAGCCATTTACATGGGTGCCACCTTGTGCAGTAGGGATCAGATTGACGTAACTTTCGGTCAACAGCTCGCCCCCTTCCGGCAGCCAGATCACGGCCCAATCAGCGGCTTCGTGATTGCCGGAAAAGCTCCCCACAAACGGCTTTTCCTCAGGGATGGAAGGCACTTCGCCAACAGATTGCAGCAAGTAATCCTGTAATCCATCCAGAAAACACCATTCATGGCTCTCACCGCTGATTTTGTCCTCAAAGCGGATTTTCAGGCCAGGACATAGTACGGCTTTAGCGCGAAGCACATGCAGCATGCGTGAAACGGAAAACTTGGCCGAATCGAAATATTGCTCGTCAGGCCAGAATCTGACTCGGGTGCCGGTGTTGCGTTTACCGCAACTGTCGATAACCTGCAAATCCTCTACTTTGCCACCGCTGGCAAAAGCCACCTGATATACCTGTCCATCACGACGAATGGTCACTTCCACACGCTTTGAAAGCGCATTGACCACCGAAATACCCACACCGTGCAAACCGCCGGAGAATTGATAGTTTTTGTTGGAGAACTTACCGCCGGCATGCAATTTGGTCATGATCAATTCGACACCGGAGATCCCCTCTTCCGGGTGAATGTCCACTGGCATTCCTCGTCCATCGTCGATGACCTCGAGGGACTGATCTTCGTACAAAACCACTTTGATACTGCTGGCATGTCCTGCCAATGCCTCATCGACACTGTTGTCAATGACTTCCTGCCCCAAGTGATTAGGACGGGTGGTGTCGGTATACATCCCTGGGCGGCGCTTAACCGGATCCAGACCACTTAATACCTCAATGGCATCGGCGTTATAACTTTGATTGGACATGCTGATTCATATTACCGAATTGGGTTTTTATCAGTTCTAAGATGGGTTGGCCGGCACAGCCGGTTAATCCATTGATGGTATCAACATGGGGCCTGCGGAGCAATTCCCTGGCAAGCCTCATGGTCAAACAAAAATTCAATGATGGCACTAAGATAGCGCTCAAATCCGGAAAAAGCATGGCAACCGCCAGGCTCCAGGGTGAGCTGACAATCCTGATAGCGCTTTATGGCCCAGCGGTAATCCAGGGTTTCATCGCCTTCTTGTTGTAATAGCCATAAACGCCTTGGGTGTTTGGGCTCAACACGCATATCACGAAGCTGATTAACCAGTGCCTTAGTCACTTCGACGCGCTGTCCGCTGTAGGGATTTTGATGAGTGCCAGTCATGTTCTCAAGTAGCAGGTCAGGGTCTACGGCGGGATTGACCAGCACAGCGTTTAGCTCAAAGCGATTAGCCAAATGTGTTGCCAGAAAGCCCCCCATGGAACTACCCACTAAGCCAATCCGGGCGCCAAGATAAGGTCGAAGCGCTTGCTCAGCCTGGTCAAGTGCCTTTGTCGGTATATCATCCAAAGGCGGTACCAGCAGGTTGATATCAGGATGATACTGTCTTACGTATGCGCTAAGTTGCTGCGCTTTTAATGATTGGGGCGAACTTAAAAAGCCATGTAAGTAAATAAGAACGTTATTCAGCTTAGTTCTCCCCTGCCAGGCGCATAACATCGGTAGAGCAGCTTCCATCGGCCGCCAAGTGGATCAGACGAAACCCCGGCGCCTCGTCGGCAACGGCAAAATCAGAGGAGAGCTGCCACTGCCAGCAAGAAGAAGGGCAGGCAAGAATCTGCGCCCTTTCGAATAACTGTTGCTGATCACTGTGGATATGGCCATGTATCACCACTTTGACCTGATGGCGACCAGCGATTAGCTGAAGAAACAGCTCGCGGTTTACCCATTCATGCCGGTCCATCCAGCTATGTGTGGGCAAAGGATGGTGATGAACGGCAATTAAATGGCTCGCGTCTGGCTCACTGTCCAGCTTTTTCTCAAACGCCTTAAGCTGCTTGTCGTCAACCATGCCTAGCGTCCCGATGTAATGGCTGTTTAAGGCATGCAAGCGCCAATTTCCGTGCTGGATAGGATGCTTTAACCACAGCAGTTGCTCAGTAAACAGGGCTTGCATCAAATTCGGGGCATCGTGATTGCCGGGGATAATATGCCAGGGGATATCCATACCCGATTGCTGCCAAAGCTGTACAAAATGTTGGTAGCTTTGCTCACTGAGATCGCCACTGATATCACCCGTAAAGATCACCCTGTCAGGCTGCACTTTGGCAACCTCTGCCAATACCCGTTGTAAGCTCTGATAGGGATTGATATTGCCATATCCCAACCTGTCGGGGTCGGCGAACAGATGGCAATCGCTGACTTGTGCTAGACGAAGTAACATCGTCAATCGGTATTCTGGCGGATAGAGTTGTCGGCCCGGTGCTGCAGACAGAACACCAACCAGTCAGCCAGAAAGTGATTGACCAGCTCTTTTTCATTGCGCTGGTGCATCAGGCGATTGGGATAAGGATAGCTAGCCCTGAATTTGCCCATATGCTGAAAGCCGAGCACTTCAGCCATGCGCGCATCATGGTACAGGCGAACCTGCATCACAGGTTGTAAGTAGGTTGGCATGCCCTCTGATACCTGACGCATTTCCAATGTGGTGGTGTAGGGCTCACAGAGCTGTATTCTGATTAGGTAACACAAGCCACTGGCGACACCAAAGCGATATTCCAGGTTGTCATGATCCAGATCCGGTAACAGCCGAATCAAGCGACCGTAGTTCACTTCACAGACGGCCTGCAACGTTGCCAGTCTTGGAACATACTTTTTTAGGACTTGTCGCTCTGCCATTGGGCTACCAGTGTTGATTTGTTTAAGGCGAACCATTGCAAGGCAATCAGTGTCGCCGCGTTATCTACGCGTCCATTTTGCACAAACTGAAGGGCCTCATCCGCTTTAAAACGATGCACCCGAATATCCTCATTTTCAGAATCCAGACCATGGATCCCCTCAGCATTGGACGCGTCGCATTCTCCAATATACAAATACAAACGCTCCGTGGTGCCCCCCGGACTGGACAGATAACTGAGCATGGGTTGTAGGCGATGAATTTTCAACCCAGCCTCTTCCATTGCTTCGCGTCGGCACACCTGTTCGGCGGTTTCTCCGGGGTCGATAATGCCGGCCACGCATTCAAGCAGCCAAGGATACTCCGAAGTCGCCAGGGCACCGGCCCGGAATTGCTCAATTAACACCACTTCATCCAATACTGGATCATATGGCAGCATCGCCACGGCATGGCCCCGTTCGAAAATTTCACGATGGATCTCACCACTCCAGCCACCGGCGAAGAGTCGGTGCCGAAAACGGTACTTCAACATGGTAAAAAAGCCTTTGTATAAAGGCTCCTTGGCCAGGATTTCAACGTCTTTGCTATCAAACCGCTTATTCAAAACCAGGCTCCTTTTTCCCCTGTGACTCTGCACTGCCAGTCAGGCTGCTAGACTAGCATATTGACCATCGGGACATAAAAGAACCTTTAATCACAACGCCCTGAGGGTGGAATTAATATTCTGTTACACTTGAACAAGGGGTGTTACCCTTATTCAGTTACAGTTAACGCTTGATTTCCTTAGACTTTGCCGCATGTTTGCAAATCTTGCAGCGACACCGTATTCACAACACCGGTGATACAATAAGTGAGACACTAACCAGGAAAGCACATGAAAAAAACCATTCTGTCTCTGCTTGTAGGCTTTAGCGTGGCCTCTCAAGCCTTTGCAGATGATCTTTACCAAGTTTATCAGCAAGCCATGCAACACGATCCCGCCACTTTGGCCGCCAAGGCCAGACGTGACGCCGCCTACTCCTCGATCGACAGCAGCATGGCTGCGTTGTTACCGAGTCTGGGCTTGGGATTAAGCGCCGATCGCACCGGTGGGGATTCTGACATAACCTCTAACAGCGCTTCATTGCAGCTGACACAGTCGATTTACGACCACAGTAATTGGCAGCGTCTGGATCGCGCCGAATTGGTGGCAACTCAGGCCGATGCTAATTACGCGCAGGTAGCTCAAGCCTTGATTTTGCGTACCGTGAGCGCCTATTTCAATGTACTACAGGCACAGGATGATCTGGATTTTGCTCGTGCCGAAAAACGTGCCATTGAACGCCAGTTAGAGCAGACTAAACAGCGTTTTGCCGTGGGTTTGACTGCCATTACTGATGTACACGAAGCGCAAGCCTTGTTTGATAATGCCGTGGCCTCAGAAATTTCTGCACAGAACCAAGTAGAAGTGCGTTTGGAAGCGCTGCGGGAAATTACCGGCAGCTATCACGGTAACCTTAACGTGCTCAACACCCAAAGCTTCAGCGCTAACCAACCTATGCCAGCTCAGGTGGAAGGCTGGCTACAGATTGCCGAAGACAAAAACCTGAACCTGATGGTTGCGATGCTCGGTGTGGATATTGCCAAGCAAGACATTGAGGTGGCCAAAGCCGGGCACTATCCAACCGTTGATTTGACCGGACGTTTGAGCAGCTACGATGAAGATCGTAATGGCGTTGAACTACCAAGCCGCGCCAATACCAACTACATCGGTCTGGAAGTCAAGGTGCCAATCTATTCTGGCGGTGCAACCACAGCAGCTACCGACACGGCCAGACATAACTTTGTGGCCAGTAGTGAAGATCGTGAGCAGGTATACCGCTCGGTAGTACGCAGCGTGCGTTCAAACTACTTTGATGTTACCGCTTCCATCTCACGCATTAAGGCGCTGGAGCAAGCAGTAGTATCGGCAGAGAGTGCACTAAAGGCTACCGAAGCGGGTTTTGAAGTGGGTACCCGTACCATTGTCGATGTGCTCAACAGCACCCGTAATCTGTATGATGCCAAGCGTAACCTCTCCGGTGCCCGCTATGGCTATATCAACAGCACGTTAAGCCTGAAACAGGCAGCCGGCACCCTGTCCGATCAGGATGTACAGGATATTAACCGCGGTTTGAGCGCGCCAGCGCAAAGCTAACAGACCAATAGCGGCAAAGCACCAGCATCCTGCTTTGCCGCTCTCTCTTTTTAAAAAGCACAAGCATTCCCCCCTACTCTGGTGTATAAACTGGAACATGTTGTATTTCACCGCCCCTGCTTCACCGGGGCGTTAAGTAAATGAAAGATAAGGCGACTTCCTTCGATATAGCGCATCTGGCAGGGGTATCTCAGTCCACTGTCTCAAGGGCACTGCGTAATAGCCCATTGGTCAATCAGGAAACCCGGGACAAGGTCCAGGCTATCGCCCGCCAGCTTAATTACAAGGTGGATAAGAACGCCAGTAGCTTGCGCCAGCAGCAAAGCCGAACGATTGCGCTGTTACTGTTTGAAGACCCTACCTCTGACGACTCCATGATCAACCCGTTTTTCCTGTCCATGCTGGGCAGCATTACCAAAGCTTGTGCACTGGCGGGATATGATTTGCTGGTCTCTTTCCAACATTACAGTGATGATTGGCACGCAGATTACGAAGACACCAATAAGGCCGACGGGATTATTCTGCTTGGCTACGGCGACTACGTGGACTACCAGGATAAACTCGCCAAACTGGAGCGCCAGAAAACCCATTTCGTGCGCTGGGGAGCGGTAGATAAAGATCATCCGGGTCTTTCCATTGGTTGTGACAATTTCCAGGGCGGAGAGCTGGTTACCCGTCACTTAGTGTCTTTGGGACGTAAACGTTTCGCTTTTGTTGGTGGCGCCGACAGCCATTGCCCTGAGTTTTTAGAACGCTTCAACGGAATGTGTCAGGTTCTTAAACAGGCTGGATTGGGTAAACCACTAATGCAGATAGACGCGATCACCACCGAAGAATCCGGCTATCAGGCAACCATGCAGCTGCTGCAGAGCAATACAGAGGTGGATGCCATTGTCTGTGCCAGCGATCTGATTGCGATTGGTGTACTTAAGGCCCTGCGCGATAAGGGCATTGCCGTGCCGCAACAAATTGCAGTAGTGGGCTATGACAATATCCAACTAGCCAGTTTTGTCCATCCTCCATTGACCACGGTCCAGCAGAATACCAAGCTTGCCGGCGAGTTATTGGTCGACAGCCTGATTCGTATGATTAAAGGTGAACAGATCCAGCCCCAACTTTTACCGGCACAGCTTATTGTGCGCCGTTCCTGTGGTGGCGAAGCCGGCAGCTAAGCCGTAGCGCTCTCTTCCATATTGTCCTGCTTGGCCGATGTTGAGCGTCTGGGATGCATGCGCTGACTCAGCTCTGCCATAAATTTCTGTCTGTTTTTAGGCGAAATCAACAGATAGCCTTCGCTGGAATCAATTTCCAGTCGACGCTTGGAAAGGGCTGGCGCCCATAGGAAGTTATGAGTCGGCCCTATCTTGCGGATCCCTTTATATGACAGAGACAGCGTCGTTAATCCGCAACGCACCAACAATTGGTCACTAGTCAGGATGTAATGACAGGGCAAGATAAAGCGAAGACAAACAATGGCCGTAATCAGGGCCACCAGTATCAGCGATACGCCAATCCAAAGCGTTTGCGCCATGACCCAGACTCCCAGTGCCGACAACAACAGCGGCCCCAGAATCAAAACCATAATCGTGCCGACATCCACTCGTGACCGGTATAAAGACTCAGAAGAATTCGAAGACAACTGCTAATCCTTGCCCTTAGCAGACCAAAACCAGGTGATGGCACCTAGGCATGGTGCCCTGCCATCCACCATTTTAATACGCCCCATTGCCGGGGCGTGGGGCTACTTAGTGGTGATGACCACCTTCGCCATGCACATGACCGTGCTCAATTTCTTCGGCACTGGCATCACGCACATCTAACACTTCCAGATCGAAAGTCAGGGTTTGACCGGCCAGAGGATGGTTCAAATCCACTGTTACCATGAATTTGCCCACTTTCTTCACTTTGACCTGACGTTGACCGTGCTCGGTATTCACCAATGCCAACATGCCGGGCTTCCATTTATCGGCACCCACCAAATGTTTCACCGATACCCGTTGCTCAGCGCCCTCTTCATATTCACCGTAAGCATCTTTGGGCTCCAAGGTAAGAGAAAGCTTATCACCGGCACTCTTTCCTTCCATGGCCTGCTCGAGCGCGGGCATGATATTTTCATGACCGTGCAGGTAATAGATGGGCTGGCCGTCACGGCTGCTGTCCAACTCTTCACCTTTCAAGTCTTTCACTTCGTAATGGAACTGAACCACTTTGTCTTTGCTGATTTGCATAAGTCTTACCGACATCAATTTTGTTGGCGCGAAATTACCATAGCCGCCAAGCGAATACCATTTCCTTGCTCAGAAAGCTGGCTATCTCAAGATTTATTTTGCGGTCTATGATCACAAGCCATTGTCACCTGTTAGCATAATCTTCACGACATTCTCCGGAGGATCGCTACATTGAAGCTGTTCTTTCTAATGGTTGCTTGTTTATTCTCTTCATTACTTCAAGCCCAACACAGCTATCAGGGCATACATGGTATGGTCTTGTTAGCGGGTCAGACTCATCTTTACGCTTACCACTTACCCCTTTATCACCCTCCCCATGACTACCAGATACTGTACCGGCTGACGCTGCCTGATGCGCAGAAAAAAGAGGTCATGGGTTTATTAAAAAATGAAACAATGGTGACATTAGAGCCAGCCTCATTTGACCTGATGCAGTTGATACAGGGTCAACAGCTGGAAGTAAAAGCCAAGCTTTATCAAGGGCATTTTGAACGCAATGGTAAGTTGTTGGAAGAGACCACAGTTGCCTTTGTTGAACCTCTGTTCGTTGCCCAGATTACCCGTCAAAATGAGGGGACGACAGCGCGGTATAGGCAGGTCACTTATGACCAAGATGTGTTTTTGGTCCACCTGATTGATCAAGCCCCCAGTTTTGATCATATTCTCGCTCTGCCAACAAAAGGGGCTGCCTTTAACGTGGAAATCAAAGAGCCTGAAATGATGCGCGAGCAGTTAATACTGCAATTACCCCAAGCCAAAGAGCTATATTGGGAAACCCAAGACTTCCAATAACGCTGTCGCTCAGAAGCCAAGTTCATCGCCTGTTCAATCAATGGAGCACCAATTTATGGATTGCTATGTCATACACGATGACTCCCCCGAGATACTGGAGTTGTTGCATGAACGCAGTGAGCAACTTCTTACTCGTACGTTCGGCCTCGATCCACTGCCACCAGCAAACTGCAGGGTGTTGCTGTATCTCAGTGATGAATTAGTCAAGCAGCTTTGGCCCCATGCGCTGAGTTTGGAGTGGGAACTGGGGATTTTGCCCCACCCCAAAGCCAAACAGGCCAATCGCGCCTATGGTACCGGTAAAATTAAACTGGTCGATGCACTGGACACCCTGATTGACGCCAAAGCCATGCCGGTGGATATGCTGCTTTGTAACGAGACACCGGTATTTACCAGCGTGATTATCGGCGAGTTGCTGGTATTCAACCTAAAGGATACCTCCCATGCCTTGTCCCGTTGGCAGGCCATTCGCACGGCCATCGGCAAATTTAACGCGTTACGCCTGCGAGCCTACAACCTGTTGACAGCTAACGATCAGAAAACCCGGGTGGCCTTGCTGGGGATGATGATTCTTGAACCCAACCACCGATTTTTGCTGGGTAAAGGCGCTTCCGATTCCCTAGAGCCCGCCGACCGCAGGCTATCCATGATCGCTGTCGCACCGCGCAGCGTGGTGGCTTTTATTATGCTGTTGATTCGGTTTCTGTTGTTTGGCCGCTTCGAGTCGCGCAACCTGCCGGAAAGTATTGGTTTGGCCCGCTCGCGCAAGTTACAGATTGAGTCCAGCGACGGCATCGACTATCAATTGGACGGTGTAGCTTTAGGGGCCAAGAAGCTAGTTTGTGAAGTCCAAGAACGCAGTATTAAGCTGTTGACCACACAGGCTGAAAAGCAAAAGGCCAGTCTGGATACGGGCCGCGATCTGATTAAGCTGGGTCATTTACCTTGCGGCAGCGCGGTGGCGGAGTTGGCCGAGAAGCCTATCCCTATGTTCCACCACGCCTCCGAAGATGAATTCAGGGAACTGTTCCGAAGCTTAAGAGACAGCGCACAAATGTCGCCTGCCTTTTTGGTGCTGATGGTATTAAGCGTACTGCTGGCATTGACAGGATTATTCGCCAACTCAGCTCCTGTTATTATCGGTGCGATGATTCTGGCGCCATTGATGGCGCCGATCATCAGCCTGGCCATGGGCTTGGCCCGTGCCGATACCAGTTTGCTGCAAACCTCTATTCGCACCTTGGCTGGCGGCACGATGCTGGCTCTGAGCTGCGCCATGGGGATCACCTGGTTGATGCCGCTCGATACCCTGACCCCGGAAATGCAATCACGCCTCACACCTACCCTGCTTGATTTAGGGGTGGCAGTTATATCCGGAATTGCCGGTGCCTATGCCAACGCCAAAGAAGAAGTAGCTAAGAGCCTGGCCGGCGTGGCTATTGCTGTGGCCCTGGTGCCTCCGCTGGCGGTAGTGGGTATAGGACTTGGCTGGGCAGATCTGGTCATGGCCGGCGGCGCCTTTTTGCTATTTATCACCAACCTGGTGGGTATTGCCCTGTCCGCAGCACTAACGTTTTTAGTATTGGGCTTTGCACCTTTTCATCTGGCTCGCCGCGGTGTGGGTGTATCTCTGGCATTCTTAGCCATTATCGCTATTCCGCTTTACCTGTCCTTTGGCAAGTTGGTTGAAAAAGGGCAAATCTACCGAAGCCTGCCCCAAGGCAAAATGGAATTGATGGGGAAAGAAGTAGAATTGCTGCCACAAGATATTTACCTGGAAGAGCCGACCCGCGTTGCTTACCGGTTAATGGCGCCAGCACCATTGAGCCCATACCACTTGGATGCCTTAAAAGCAGAATTGGAACTACGATTACAACGCCCGGTTATCTTGGAAGCGGAAGTCAGAATACGACGCTAAGAAGAATGATGAGCAACTGGCAGCTATTCGCAGCATTCGTGCCTATTCTCAGTCCGATGATACTGCTTGCCGGCCTTCGCATAAAAGCCGCTAAGGCCATGCCTCTTAGCCTATTGCTCAGTGCCGTCAGTGCTTATTTTGTCTGGCAAATGGCCATCATGGAAATGGCAGCATCCGTTTTGGAAGGTTGGGTGATTGCGCTGTCTATCTTATGGATTATCTTTGGCGCCCTGTTTTTGCTCAATAGCCTGAAGCAAAGTGGCGCACTTGATGTAATTCGCCATGCTTTTTTCACCCTCAGCGAGGACGCCAGGGTTCAAATGATCCTGATTGCCTGGCTGTTTGGCAGCTTCCTAGAGGGCGCATCTGGCTTTGGCACTCCGGCCGCCATCTGCGCCCCGCTTTTAGTCAGTCTGGGGTTTTCGCCTCTGGCTGCAGTAACCCTGGCACTGATAGCCAACTCCACCGCAGTCTCTTTTGGTGCTTTGGGTACCCCGGTATTGGTGGGTTTGGCGCAGGGCCTCAATTTAGATGATGAGAATCAGTTGCAGAGTATTGCCCTGCACGCTATCGGTATCGATATCCTGATTGCCAGTGCGCTGCCACTATTGCTTTGTGTGATCCTAACCCGTTTCTTTGGTGACAAGCCCAGCTGGCGGGCAGGATTTGCCATGACGCCCTTTGCGCTGTTAAGCGGGCTTGCTTTTACGCTACCAGCCTATCTGGTGGCTTGGTTATTTGGCCCGGAGTTTCCGTCTTTTGTCGGTGCATTGTTTGGCCTGCTTCTGGTGAAAGAGATGATCGATCGCAGAATTGCCCTGCCCCGTCAAACTTGGCGCCTCAATTCCAATCCCTCAGCCCCAGCCAGCAATGTATCTTTTGGCCCTTTGCGTGCATGGTCTCCCTATCTCCTACTGGTTGGTCTGTTGGTTGTCAGCCGCCTCAGTGCCTTACCCTTCAAAGGCTGGCTGCAATCTATGGTGTTGCAGTTTGAAAACCTTCTGGGTACTGCCATAGACGCTAAAATTGCTCCTTTGTACCTACCTGGCACCCTGTTTTTTCTGGCTGCATTGTCCTGCCACTATTTTCATCAAAGCCGATGGAGACAGACCTCCGCAGCGCTTCAGATCAGCCTTAAAACCTTAATACCCAGCATTGTTTCTCTGGGAACAGCCGTTCCTATGGTGCGGATATTCTTAAATTCCGGATACAACCACAGCGGGATGGAGTCCATGCCTATTGCCCTTGCTCACTGGGCTGGAATGCAGTTTTCTGATGTCTGGTTGGCTTTGGCACCTTTTGTAGGCGCCACAGGCTCTTTTATCGCTGGCTCAGCCACCTTCTCTAATATGATGTTCTCTGGATTTCAGCAAAGCTTGGCTTTTAAATCCGAATTGCCTCAGGAGGTGGTACTAGCCCTGCAAATGCTGGGCGCCAATGCCGGTAATATGATTTGTGTCGTCAATGTGGTGGCAGCGGCCAGTGTGGTCAATTTGGCCGGGCAAGAGGGGCGAATAATACGCTTTACCCTTTTACCAATGCTTGGCTACTGCTTGTTGGCATCCTCTGTGGCGTTTATTTTATACCTGTAACAAAGGCATCCTGATGGATGCCTTTCAGATTGATGATAAACCCCACCATTTTGGTGGGGTTTTGTTTTTTAGGGCCATCCAGTGAGTTTTCCGTGGCTCCTTACCTATTGATGGGATCGGCTGATTTTTTCTTAAGCGTGATT
>NZ_JARHUG010000027.1 GCF_029223185.1 Aliiglaciecola sp. CAU 1673 | reverse complement strand
ACCTGTTTGGCTAAATCAATGCCATAGAAATAAGTTAAATCTGACATGGACGGTTCCTCTTAAGTTGGCCACCGCTAAAGCGTGGCACACCCCGGAAGAAGGGGGAGTCCATATCATTCGTTATAAGCCCTTGGAGGGTATCGTAGATAATGGGTAGTAAAAAAATTAAATGGCTGATTTACACAGTTTT
This sequence comes from Aliiglaciecola sp. CAU 1673, assembly GCF_029223185.1. Taxonomy (GTDB): domain Bacteria; phylum Pseudomonadota; class Gammaproteobacteria; order Enterobacterales; family Alteromonadaceae; genus Bowmanella. The sequence goes on along the minus strand of NZ_JARHUG010000027.1, from coordinate 37,536 downwards.
GGTGGGATTGATTCCGATATTATCAAGGTTGATAGTTTGGCTTGTGACCAAAGAAGGCAGTGTTAATTTGTTTTCGCCCTCAGACTTCGTGGCTTTTGGCTTGGTTCTTCACATATCCAATATTAATGAGATAGAGCATTTTTCGGGAATACAAAAGGAGTGGAAAACAGCTCAAAATGGGATCTCAATAGCTTTTATAGCCTTTTATAGTGTTTTGTTTGCATTGACATTAATTGGTGAGAATATTGTAGATGTTAACGCAATCACTATCTGCACAATGGTCTTATCTGTCGTTTCATTTCTTATTAGTTACTCTGTCTACGATAGGATTTCAAAGACATCAACGTGTGAGGGAGGTGTTGCATGACCACTTTCATTATTTCAACAACTGTAATATTGGCGTTTGCAGGTGTTGCTGTTTCTATATGGTCATTAGTAAGCACTCGAAATAAATACTATAAAGAATACAAAGGTAGGAAACGCAATGATTAAAAATTTTATATATCTTGACGAAGAAAAAATGTATTCCCTTTCTTCACAGTTATTTGAAGGTGTTACTGAGTATGTTCTAAATGAATCAACTTCTGAGAAAGGTGAGTCTGAAGAGCAAAAAGGACCTGTTGGAAGTGGTAGGGTTCTAGGTGATATCTTAAAAAATAGTGAGAGGAATACCGAGAAGAAATTCCTTAATGATTACTCGTATACTATTTTTGAGAAAAAACTCATAGATGACGAAATGGTGCGAATTGTTAGTACTAATGAAGGCGAAGATTCACAAGTCGGGACTGATAAGTCATTTATAAAAATTACATCCAAAGCAACTTTCAACGATATAAACACAATAAATAACACCCTTAAAAACTTTAACAGAATCGGTAAGGCGCTGGCCCACATAACTAACTTTAAGGAAATATCGGCAGTTAGAGAGCAGCTAGAAAAAGCCAAGCAAAATACGAAAGACAGAAATCAAAAGAGCAAGCTTCAAACTCAACTGAAATCGATGACTAATATTAATAAGCTGGCTACTGAGTCGGGTCTACAGCAAGATCAAAGTTTTCTAGATGACCTTTCATTAGTTTTGACTTACGGCTTTCAAGATCAACTTGAGGTTCAAATGGAGTTTGTTGAGTCAATATTTTCGGCCAACTTAAACCGATCATATCTTCGTGAGCCAGAAGAGTTAGTGATCAGAAAATATTCTAGGAAAACTGAAGTTGAGTTTACTTTGTTTGGAATAATTACTCAGCACCAACGAGAGAAGCTTGATGAGTTAGAAGAAAATGAAGACTATAAAAGTATTAAAGAGGCACTGATGAATCTTGTTTCTCATTTAAGCAATGTTGAGGCTACGTTTTCAGGTAGGTTAAGCAACGAAATAATAATTGACCCAATCGCTTTGTATACTGAAATATAGGCTTATAACAAGGTGCTGCTACGGAAAATTTACTCGCTGGCGCTCCTAAATTTCCGCAGAGCACGGCGTTACTGAAGGTCTCCTTTTGGCACTAAGAGGCCCTTTCCGTTCACAGGCAAACAGCTTTACCAGTTTGTCCCTGTGGAACGCTATTTCCCCTCCTTAAATTCAGTGCGATGTCGACGGTGACATAAGCCGGTGTTCCCTAAGCAGACCTTCCGCAACATGGGTGAGCAGGGAATCTAGGAAACAACGTTTCCGCCTGCGAACGCGAAGGCAAGTATGCCGAAGCAGGACTTTTAAGGATGGCAGGAAAGCCATCATTAAAAGATGCGGCAGAGCCTCCAGGGAGGGATTTACGGCGTGTCTGTGTGGGAATACCGGCTTGTGGCACTACTCAGCATCTTCGGACGACTCCAAACTAATTGTGCAGAAGCCTAGCTAAGAAACGGACAGCAGCACACAAAAAAACGGGCGCCGTAGCGCCCGTCTCAGTTTCTGGTTAACCCACTACAGACAACAATTCCTGGGCCTTATTAATCTTGCTATTCATCGCCTTATACAAGGCGGTGTTCAGGTCCTCAATCAGGTCATCGGCGTTTTCCAGGCCCACGGAAATGCGGATCAGTGAGTCGCTGATCCCGGCCTTGGCGCGCTCTTCGGCGGTATAGGGGCTGTGGGTCATCGACGCGGGATGCTGAATCAGGGACTCGGCATCGCCCAGGCTGACCGCAATTTTGAATAGGTGGGTGTTGTTAATCACGCGCGCACCGTCGCTGACATCGCCGAGTATTTCAAAGGCAATCACGCCACCGGCGGCCTGCATCTGGGTGCCGATAAATTTATAGCCCTGATGGTCCTTTAAGCCCGGATAGTAGACCTTGTCCACCAGCTCATGCTCGGCCAGAAATTCCGCCACTTTCTGGGCATTTTCGCAGTGACGCTGCATTCGAATATGCAGGGTTTTCAGGCCACGAAGGATCAACCAGGCATCGTGGGGGCTGATGGTACCGCCGATATCTTTAAGGGCAGTCAGCTTGATGTTTTCAATCATTTCCTTGCTGGCGCAGATGATCCCGGCGATCACATCGCCATGGCCGTTTAAGTATTTGGTGGCGCTGTGCACCACGATATCAAAGCCAAACTCCACCGGGCGCTGCAGTGCCGGGGTCAGGAAAGTGTTATCGCAAACCGCCAGCAGACCGTGGCGCTTGGCAAACTCGCCGACCATGGCCAAGTCAATCACCACCAGATTGGGGTTAATAGGGGATTCCAGGAATACCATCTTGCTGTTGTCCTGCACCGCCGCTTCCATTTCCAGCGGCTTGGTCATATCCACAAAGGTCACTTGCACACCAAACTTGGTCAGCATATGGCTCAGAAAAGCATAGCTGCAGCCATACAAGGCGCGGGAGGCAATAATATGATCGCCTGCCTGGACATTGGCCATTATGGCTGCGGAAATGGCGGCCATACCGGTGGCGGCAGCGGCGGCATCTTCCATCCCTTCCAGCGCGGCCACTTTCATTTCCAGTTGGCGGGTGGTGGGATTACCCAAACGGGTGTAGATATAGCCTTCTTCTTCACCGGCAAAACGCCTGGCCCCCTGCTGGGCATTTTCAAAAATAAAGGTGGAGGTTTGGTATAAGGGGGTGGCCAGGGAGCCAAACTGCTTGTCTTCAATGCGTCCGGCATGCACCACTTGGGTTTCAAATTTATAGCTCATCAATCCCGCTCTCTGTTTTGTTGTGTTTGCAAACAGGCCGTTGGGCGTTTTGGTTCGAATTTTGACCCAGGGGCGCTATCTGCGTTTCGTTGCGGTAGCTAAGCGAGAATCGTTCCACAAGAGTATTTATCATATATATCAATAAGATAAGATGTATCGCCGGAATTAACCAAAGCAAGATGTATCATTTTTGTTACTAAAATGTTTACCAGGCCGCTTTTCCTTACTTTACAAGCCGGTAAATTCCTTTAGCCTGGCCTGATTGTCTCACTTTTATTACATGTATCAGTATTGATACAAACTTAGGCGAATCGTGAAATTAGATATCTTGTCACAAGACAGATTGGGCATTACCCAGGAAATTCTCGCCGCTATCGTGGCACAAGGCTGCAACCTGTTGGCAATGGAGATGCAGCGGTTTCACACCTATGTGAGCATTGATACGCCGCTGTCGATGGCCGACAAGCTCACCGCAGCGCTGATGCAAATCGACGGCGTCAACGGCGTGCAACAAGTGGAATGGCTACCCGGTGAGCGACGCCGCCAGCATTTGGATACCTTACTCTCACGATTGCCCGATCCTATAGTGGACATCGATGCCAACGGCGAGATCCTGGTGGCCAATGCCGCGGCCTGCGAAGCCTTAGCCCATCCGGGCGCCACCCTGGAAGGCGAAGATATTGCAGCCTTTCTGCCCACCCCAAAACAGCAGCTACTTAAAGCCGAAGGCTTTTCCACCGAACTGAGTACGGCTAACGGCGCTTTTTTGCTGGAAGCCACACCGGTGAGATCCGGTGCGCGGGTCAACGGTGCGGTGGTGGTATTACGAAGTCTGCAACGGGTGGGCCAGCAACTGTCCGCCGTGCAGGCATCGGGCAACGACGGCCTGGACAGCATTGTCGGCGAGTCGGCGCGCATCAAGACCCTTCGCCAGCAGACCCTGCGCTTCGCCAATCTGGATCTGCCGGTGTTGATCCGCGGTGAAACCGGCACCGGTAAAGAATTGCTGGCCAGGGCGCTGCATAAGGCCGGCCCCAGAAACAAGGCGCCGTTTCTGGCGATCAACTGTGCCAACCTGGCGGAAAACCTGCTGGAAAGCGAGTTATTCGGTTATGCCTCCGGCGCCTTTTCCGGCGCGCAAAAGGGCGGCAAACCGGGCCTCTTCGAACTGGCTGACAGCGGCACGGTGTTTCTGGATGAAATCGGTGAAATGTCACCCTATTTGCAGGCCAAATTGCTGCGCTTTTTAGAAGACTTCCGTTTCCGGCGGATTGGCGGTACCCGCGAGGTGCATGTGGATGTACGCATTATTTGCGCCACCCACAGGGATCTGGAGCAAATGACCCAAACCGGCGAATTCCGCGAAGATCTGTTCTACCGCCTGAATGTACTCAACTTGCGTCTGCCACCGTTAAGAGAACGGCGCGAGGATATTGCGGTGCTGGTTCAGCATTTCCTCAAACGGGCCTGCGAGCAGGTCAATGCCCCTTTGATGCGCTTCTCCAACGCCGCCATCAAGAAACTGCAGGAAGCCGACTGGCCGGGCAATATACGCCAGTTGCAAAACACCATTTTTCGCACCGTAGCCCTAAGCGAAAGCGGCGTGATTGAGGAAATCGATTTACAGCAGCTGGCATCAAAGATAACCGGTATGCCACTCTATCAGGACAAGGTCACCAGCCTCGAAGAAGCCATGGCTCAATACGAAAAACAACTACTTGCCAGCCTTTACCAGCACTACCCTTCCACCCGCAAGCTGGCAGAGCGCCTGGCGGTGTCCCATGCCAAGATTGCGCGCAAGCTCAAGCAGTACGGGATAGTGGCAGCGAAATAAACTGTGGTGCTTGGTGCCCCCTAGCACTCAATAGCGGTCATTACCTAAGGGCAAGATAAAAACAGGACAATAAAGAGATGCAATGGTGGTGAGATCAGCAAAGCCTTGGCTGCTTTGTCATAGGTAAAAGCAAAAAAATCCCGCGCTAGCGGGATTTTATATGGTCAATCTCAACAATTTACTGACCTGTGGCCGGCACTCAGGTGATGGGATCAGTGATGATCACTTCCACCCGTCTGTTTTGTTGCCGGCTCGCAGCAGAGATGTTGTCCGTTACCGGGAAAAGTGCCCCCTTGCCCACCGTTTCAAGGCGCTGGCCTGCTACCCCCTGACTTTGCAGATAGTCTTTCACCGCATTGGCGCGACGCTGGGAAAGCAGCAAATTAAATTCTTCGCCTCCCACATTGTCGGTATGCCCTTCAATGATCACATTGCGGTCAGTATTGGTGTTAAGAAAAGCCGCAAGCTTAGCCAGATGTGAAATGGCGGCGGGGTTAATATCCGCCTTACTGAAGTCAAAGAGTACATCGCCAAGGGTGACTATTGTACCCCTGGCATCCCGACGGGCATCCATCTCTTCGAGCTGGCGCTGCATCATGGCGACATCTTCCCGGGCATCAGCTGTTGCTTGTTCAGCCTCATTCATTTGCCTCTGTGCTGTTGCAGCATTCTGTTGCGCCAGCATTGTCTGTCGTTGAGCTTCACTGGCTTCTTGTCTTGCCTGATCGGCCGCGCTTCTAGCCAACTGACTTTCTTTAGTTCGGGCCTGCAACTGCATAGCGTCACGTTTTGCGGTTAACTCGCTACGCTGCGATTGCAGGTGTTGGGTTTTTGCTTCGGCTTCAGCAATATCGACCTTGCGTTCGGCAATAAACACCAAATGTTCAGAAACAGCCGGGTCTTTCTGCCTTTGCTCCGCATTTAACAGGGCCATGCGGGCATCACTCATTGCCATCGGTGCCTGATGGGCAAGATCCTTGTTGCTTTGCAACTGATCCATCCTTTCACGTGCTGCATCGGCACCGGCAAATCTCGTTGGCGCCGTGGTACAGGCAACTAACAGTACTGTGGCCGACGTCAGTAACAGTGGTTTTACGAATGTATAAGCGTTCATGGGTTGACCCCCTGATTGTGTTGAATTTCCTGTTCCAACTGGGTGATGCTTTTATACATCTCGGCATTAATCTGCTGCGCTTTGATTAGTTCGGCCCTGGAAAAGGCCAGTTGCGCAGTGACTTTTGATTGTTGGGCCAGGCGTTCAGCCTCAACCATGTCCTGGCTCTTAATTGCCAGACGGGCGCGACTGAGTATATCCCGGGCTTGCATCAATTCTGCGGCGGCATATTGACTGACACGGGCCCGCTCAGCGGTATCAATGGCTTGTTCGGCCGCCCGAACAGATTCGGTAGGTGGCAGTTTGCTGCTGGCACAGCCAGTGGTCAGCAATAACATACCGCCGATAGCCATAGCGAATAGAGGCGTTATCCATTTGCCCGATTTTTTGGGTGTAGTAAATTGTGATTTCATCTGCAATTCCTCGTTTTTATCCATTGCCCAGGGTCAGATACGCCGTCCCTGGATCACCCTGACCAGCACCACGATGACGGCCAGTATTAGCAACAGATGAATGAATCCGCCCATCGAATAGGAGGACACCAGACCCAGTGCCCAAAGCACAATGAGTACGACGGCAATAGTTTCTAGCATGGGTATCTCCTGATGGTGGTATTGGCATGGATCGTCAGTGTACCCGTTAGCAAATGGGCTATCTGTTCGCGGTCGCACATAGGGGAAATAGAGGTTGTCAGGTGCAAAGAACAAAGGGAGATGGTATGCGGTTTAACAAGTAAAAAGGCCGCTACGGGTAACTTCTGGCAGCGGCCTGATCATGTTACTGAAAGACAAGCTTTGACGCTGAGACATCCTTCACACCACGGATATTCTTGGCCAGTTCTATGGCCAGTGAGCGTTCAGAACCGGATTTCACCAGCCCCTCCAGGGACACAATGCCATCGAGAGTGTTCACTGAGATATCTGAACTGTCGACGTTGGAAGAATACATATAGGTAGCTTTGACCTTGGTGGTGATCCAACCGTCGTTAAACATAGACTGATCTTTTTCTTCCTTCATGCTGACCTTTTCTGCCTTAGGCTCGGAGGCAATGGTTAGCTGATTGTCCACTGACACGACACCGTCAGTGTTTTTTGCCAAGGAGGCCAGGGCGTCCTTACTGGACTGATCATGGACTTCGCCTTTGAGGCTTACTTTACCCTGATAGGTATCCACCTCGGTGGCAACGCCATTGGAGAATTTACTCCACAGCAGTTTTGACTTAATCGCGGCAGAAATACTGACGTCCTCCACCATTTCGGCGTAGCTCCTGTCGCCAGGGGATGTTTTCTGCTGGTAGCTTTCGTCTACCACTATCTGGTTGTCAACTGAGCTAACGCCGCTTACTCCTGATGCAATAGCGGCAGCCAGTTCCTTATCAACCTCTTCAGTCACTGTGCCCTGCAAGATCACTTTTCCTTGTGTGACCTTTACGTCAATACTGCTGTCACGCAGATAGGGGTTTATCTGGTATGTCGTCCATATTTGCGCCTCCTGCCGGGCATTTTTCAGATCCGTGGACAGGGTTGATTCACTACCCACCACCATGGCTGAGGGCAGGTAGAGCATGGCGATGGTACTCGCCAGTATCAGTTTTCTAGAGTTCATCTTCATAGGTTTCTCCAAATCAATATGTGGCAGCAAAAGTGCACAACTTCCTGGCCTTATTGCTGTTCAATTCCGCCCTTTTGGGGACAACAACGACAGGATTGTTTAATGCTTTCGCAAAAATCGTTGTACCTGCTGACGAGCCTTTTCTTTGCTGATGACATAGCGCATTTGCACTAAATCGATAAGCTTGTTGGTATCGTCTGCCACTTCTTTCAGTTCCTCTTCTGTTATTTTGCTCCAGCGCTTTATGGCGGATTCGATGTTATTCAACCAGCTTCCGGAACCCATTTGTGAGAGCGAAGAAGGGGCTTTAGCGGGAAATTCCTGGTCAGTATGTCGACCCAAATTGGCCGTGGCATCGGTGGTAATGGGACGTTCATCCTGTTCACCCTTGGCTGAGGGTTCATTATGTCCATAGGAAGTATTCATTTTTGACCTCACTTGGTCGTGCAGTAGCGACGAGAGTGCCGCTAACTTGGCAGCCACAATACCTTTGCTTTAACCCTGCGTCGGTGCGCTGACACGCATATATCCCCAGAGCACGCGGTGCCGCCCAATTGCCTGATGTTCACGATTTAAAAAATCCGATGAAGATGAAACATGCTTCTGCTGACGGCCAACAGGCATGAGAACGGCTGGTGGTCTGGATATCTCTTCAGACTATTGATGATTCAGGGTGCGGCAGCGAACAGACCACTCTTGCTCTATGGCGGACACTGCACCTTGGGGTAGCACTCAAAAACTAGCAGGGATAATTCGTTATTTTAAGGTCGGGCAGCATGTCAAGTGTTAGCACTTACTATCAGGAAGGTACAGCAATGCAAAACATGAGGACAAAACTATTACTGGTGGTGGATGCCAGCGTTCTGGCACAACAAATACAAAGTTATCTGGCGCGAATGCCAGCCCATAAATTTGACGTTGTCTGGTGTAAAACACAGGCCGAGGCAACAAAAGCATTGAACCGGGGATACTTTGAAGTGGTGATACTGGATATCAGCGTCAAGGACGGCCAAGGCCTGAACCACTTTGAGGAATTGCATCAGCTTGCCAGACGGGCCATTTTTGTCTTGCTGTGCCTAAAGGAAGATGAGTTTATGGCGCATCAGATTATTCACCTGGGAGCCTCCGACTATCTGGATAAACAAAAGGTTGATGCGGATTCGTTAAAGCGGACGCTGAATCACTGTGTGGCCGGTAGGGCAATCAATAATGTGCTGCGGGTTTCTATGGCAGGCTTTATGGCCATAGGGGAAGCCTCACCAATGGGCATTATGATATCCAACTTATCAGGTTATATTACGTATACCAACCATGCCTATCACGATATTACCGGATATACAGCCGGACAATTGCTAGGGCAATATTGGGCCGATGCGGTTTATAGCGGAGACAAACTGAAGATCCAGCGTGAATGGCGCAAAGCCCTGCAAATCCAGAAACCCTTTAACACCCAGTTACGCTTGCTGCATAGAGATCAGAGCATTCGCCTGGTGCGCATAAGCGGCGCCTTCCTGCTAGACAATAAAGACCTTTACGGCCACGTCCGGATGGTGGAAGACATCACAGAACGCGGTGAAGAAATCCCAAAGAGCGGCGTGCTGATTGAGCATCAACAGCATCAGACATTAGAATTGCAATACCCTAGGGCTAACTTAAACAAGGAAGTTAAACTGATGAACGACTTGCTGAGCAATGTGAGTTACCTGAAGTAAACAGCGCGAAGAAATTCATTGTCCATCCATCTGGGATCCCCCACGGTTCGACCTCAACGTTATAGGTGATGCGGGGTTGTGGAGCATAAGCCTGAACGTCGGCAGCGCTGACTGGTTAAAAAATGCCCATACGCCGCTATGGCGGGTGAGGATACCTTTGGCACTTCACCAGCCCGGGTTGGCTGAGAAACAGGCACAAGCTGCAAGGGAAACCTGACAGTCCGCAATGGCTAAAGGCTGCACACCAGGCCCAACCACGGGGCGCAGCACACAAGGCGCAGGCAATAACGGCCGTCATGACCGTTATTGCCCCGAAGGTTGTTGATACTGGTAGGCGTAGTAGACCACCGGGATCACCAACAACGTCAGAAGGGTGGAGACCAGCAAACCGAAGATCAATGACACCGCCAACCCGCCGAAAATCGGGTCATCCAGGATAAAGAAGCCCCCCATCATGGCCGCCAACGCCGTTAAGGCGATAGGCACGGCGCGCACGGCTGCCGCTTCGATGGTAGCCTGCTGCAAATCCTTTCCGGCGGCTTGCTGATGCTGGATAAAGTCCACCAGCAAAATGGAGTTACGCACAATAATGCCGGCCAGGGCGATCATGCCGATCATCGACGGTGCGGTGAATTGCTGACCCAGCAAGGCGTGACCGGGCATAATGCCGATGATGGTCAGGGGGATGGGCGCCATAATGATCAGCGGCACCGAGTAGGAACGAAACTGGGCCACCACCAGCAAGTACACCATCAACAGGCCCACCGAGTAGGCAATGCCCATATCGCGGAAGGTTTCATAGGTGATTTGCCATTCGCCGTCCCATTTCAGGCTCCATTGGTAGGGATTAGGCGGTGCATTGACAAAGTACTGCTCAATCAGACTGCCGCCAACCGGCTGTTGCTCCAGCTTATCGGCAATTTCCGCCAGGCCGTATAAGGGGCTGTCGGTGTCACCGGCCACATCCCCCATCACATAGACCACGGGTAACAGATCCTTGCGATACAGGGTTTGTTCTGCCGGCATTTTGACCAGGCGGGTGACCTCGGACAGGGCAATCAGCTCACCGCTTTGCGAGCGAACCCGCAGATTCTGCACAGACAAAAGGTCAGCCTTTAAGCTGGTCGGCAATATCAGGCGCACCGGCAAGGGCCGCTTCGCCTGCGGATCATGCAGGTAGGAGCTGTCCTCACCGGAAAGGGCGGCCTGAATATCGGCGACAATCGCCGCTTGCTGCAAGCCCAGCTTGGCGGCACGGGCACGATCTATTTCCAGCACCCATTTGTGCCGCGGTGCTTCGCGGCTATCGTCCACATCCACCACCTCGGTGGTATCGGCGAAAATCCCATTTATCTCGGCGGCCACCGCTAACTGGCGGGCATAATCCAGCCCGTAAATTTCCGCCACCAAAGGCGCCAGCACCGGCGGACCTGGGGGCATTTCCACCACTTTCACATTGGCTTGCCATTGCCTGGCGGTGTCGGCAATCAGGCGGCGGGCATGCAGGGCAATATCATGACTTTTGCGATGACGCTGATGCTTGTCCACCAGATTGACTTGTATCTCACCCATATGCGGCTGGTTACGCAGATAGTACTGACGCACCAGGCCGTTGAAACTGATGGGCGCCGATGTCCCGGCGTAGAGTTGGTAGTTATCCAACTCCGGCAAGGCTTCCAGCTTGTCAGCCAGGGCCTGCAAGGCAGCATGGGTTTGCTCCAGGGTGGTGCCTTCGGGCATATCCACCACCAGTTCAAACTCGCTTTTATTGTCAAAAGGCAGCATCTTCATGATCACATGCTTGCTGACCACCAGCGCCATCGAACCGCCGATCAGCACAAAGATACCAATCAGCAGCCAAATACGGTTACGCCGCCCGGCTGCGGCGTTAAGAAAAGGCGTGAGTAGCTTTTGAAAAAAGCCCTGCAGCCGCGGTGTGCCGCCATGACTATCCTGACTGACCTTATGATTCTTGAACAGGCGCAGGAACAACCAGGGGGTCAGCACAAAGGCCACCGCCAGGCTGATCAGCATGCCGGTGGAGGCATTGATAGGAATGGGGAGCATGTAAGGGCCCATCAGGCCGGTCACAAAGGCCATGGGTAACAGGGCCGCAATCACCGTAAAAGTGGCAAGGATTGTGGGGCCGCCCACTTCATCCACGGCCAGCGGAATGGCGTCTTTCAACGGCATCTTCCCCATACTCATATGACGGTGAATGTTCTCCACCACCACGATGGCGTCATCCACCAGAATACCGATGGAAAAAATCAGGGCAAAGAGTGACACCCGGTTTAAAGTAAAGCCCCAGGCCCAGGAAGCGAACAAGGTGATGGCCAGCGTCACGATCACGGCCCCGCCCACCACGGCGGCTTCGCGCCGCCCCAAGGCCAACAGCACCAGTACGATCACCGACAAGGTGGCAAACAGCAGTTTCTTGATCAGGGTTTGCGCTTTGTCCTCGGCGCTGGCACCGTAATTACGCACAATAGTGGTTTCGATATCATCCGGCAGGTAAATGCCCTGCATCTGCTCAAAGCGCTCGATCACCCCTTTGGCCACTTCTACCGCATTCTCACCGGGCTTTTTGGCTATGGTCAGAGTAATGGCGGCAAAGCGCCCCTTGCCGCCGTCGGCATTGGCCGGTCCCAGGCCGTGGCTCACATAATGCAGCGGACTTTCGGTAGCGTTACTGACCTGCGCCACATCCTTAAGATACACAGGTGCGCCTTGGAAGACCCCGACCACCAGATCTTGCACCTGCTCGACAGAGGTCAGGAAGTTGCCTGCCTGGATCTGGATTTGCTGATTGTCCTGAACCAGATCGCCGGCGTCGGCCGAGGCGTTGGCGCCGGCCAATGCGGCGCGAAGATCATTAAGCGACAGCTGATAGGAGGCCAACCTGACAGGATCGAAATTCACCTGCACCAGGCGCGACAAACCGCCGATGATATTCACTTCCCGGGTCCCCGGCACCCGTTGCAACTCGGTTTGCAGGGCATGGGCAATATTCAGCAAATCGGCACTGCTGACATCCGGGTTCCGGCTCCACAGGCTTGCGGAAAGGATCGGTACATCGTCGATGCCCCGGGGTTTGATCAGCGGCGGCGACACCCCGATATTGTCGGGCAAAGGGTTAGTATCGGAATAAAAGGCGTTATACAGGCGCACAATGGCATCGGTGCGCGGCTCCCCGACTTTAAATTGCACCGTTAGCAAAGCCATGCCGGGGGAAGACATGGAATACACATGCTTTACCCCGCTGATTTCCGAGATGATATGTTCTGCCGGGATACTCACCAGCGATTCCACTTCTTTGGCCGTAGCGCCGGGAAAGGCAATAAACACATTGGCAAAGGTCACGTTTATCTGCGGCTCTTCTTCCCGTGGCGTGACCAGCATGGCGAACAGCCCAAGCAACAGCCCCACCCAGGCCAGCAAGGGGGTGATCTGTGAAGTCAGGAATGCGGCGGCAAGGCGCCCCGACATGCCCAGGGGTTTGGTGTCTGACATCATCCCCTCCTACTTGCTCTGCTTAAACTGCTGCTGTTTGTAGACAGCGGCGGCGGCAAGGGGATCCAACGCCACTTCATCACCTACTTCCAGGCCGGCCGTCACCACCACAGCGCCCTCCTGCGGCATTTTGCCCAGGCGCACATAACGAAACTCAAGCTGGCCGTCCTGGGTAAAGCGATAGACAGCATTCACCTCGCCGCGACGGGCAATGGCCTCAACGGGTAGCACCAGCTGCTCTTCCATGCCCACGGCAAAAGCCACTTTTACCAGGGTGCCGGGAAACAGGCCGGTGGCGGTGCTGCCTTTGGGCAGCTCCAACAGGGTTTCCACCGTATGGGTGACGGCATCCGCCGAGGGGGCAATACGCAAATTTTCGGCGGCGATAACAGAGCCGCTATCCAACACTACTTTGGCTTGTTTGTGCTGACGCAAGGGGCCTATATGATGCTGCGGTACACTCACCCGTATGCGCAGATCTTCCAGCGAAATCCCTTCCAGCAGGGGCGTGCCAGGTGCCACTGTCGCCCCCACGTCTACCAGACGGCGCACCAGAATGCCGCTATAAGGCGCAACCACCTGGGTATAGCTTAATCGCTGATTGGCATCGGCCAGGGCAGCCTTGGCCGACTCCACTCTGGCTGCGGCACTTTTCTGGGCGGCCTTAGTTTTATCCAGCTCGGCCTGGGATACCGCCCCGCGGGCAAAGACTTCCTGAATGCGCTGCAGCTGCTGATCCACTTCGGCAAATTGGGCCTGGGCCTCGGTTAATTGCGCCTGGGCCACCTCCACCGCCGTTTGCTGCTCACTGTCGGTAATGCGCACAATCACCGAACCCTGGGTAACATAATCGCCCACATCGAAAGGCAAAGCGGTGACCCGGCCGCTGGTCTGGGATGACACCACCGCACGATTCACTGCTTCCACCAGCCCATCAAGTTCAATATCGCGGCTGACCGGAGACAGCTCAACGGCCACCCGCTGCAAGGCCTCAATACCGGGCGAGGTGACCGGCGGCACAGTGGATGGCGGCTGGCCACAGGCCATCAGGCCAAATAACAGAACCGTGGGCAGCAGACGCAGCTTATTCTTCATCGGTCTTCCTCTAAGTAATTGTTTCTCTGTAAAAAGAAGCTACCTGAATAAAGCCAATTCTAGGCGAGGAATCCAGTGTTCTGACAAAAAAACAGCGCTTGCGATCATATCCATTATCTATAGTCTGCAAGTGAAGAGGTTAAATAGGCTCCATAAACAAGGAGAGGCAATATGCGCGTTTGTCTGGCGGCCACAGGCCAAGTAATTTTGCTGGGGTTGTTGTTGCTGCCGTCGGCATTTGTTCCGTCCGCGCAGGCAGAACAAACACTGCAAGACAAGATTGCCGGTATTGCCGCACAGAATACCCTGCCGGTTCATCGGACAGACGGCCGCTTTCAGGGGCCGGGCTGGGATTACTTGCTGGCCGAGGGACAAGCCGCGCAATTCCTTTTATTGGGTGAAGAGCATGGTATCGCCGAAAACCCGGCGTTTGCCTCTGCCTTATTCAAGGCCCTTATTCCAGCCGGTTACCAACACTTTGCGGTGGAAGTCTCCCCGCCACTGGCCGAACTGTTAGATAAAAATGCCTTAAGGGGGCTGCCCGCTATTCAGCAACAATACCAACAAGGCGCTACACAAACGGCGTTTTTTAATATGCGCGAAGAGGCACAGATGCTGGTTGATGTGCGCCAGTCACTGCCGTCGCAAAAGCAGGTTATCTGGGGGCTGGATTATGAAGTACTGGGGGATCGTTACCTGATCAGTCGCCTGGCACAGATGGAAAAGCCGCAGGCCGCCGAGCAAGCCATGCAACAGTTGCAACAAGCCTCAGAACAGTCCTGGCGCAAATATACAGAAACCCGCAATCCACAATATATTTTCAGCTTTGGCGGCGATCCTGCCCTGGTACAGGCAGTCAGGTCGGCCTGGCCACAAGCACAAGACAACGCTCTGGCATTGCTACATACCCTGGAAGAAACCTTTGCCGTTAACCAGTTGTGGATGAGCGGCCAGGGTTGGGCGTCCAATGAGCGGCGGGTCAGTTTGATTAAACAGCACTTTCTGAAGTATTGGCACGAACAAAAGCGACAGGGACAAGCGCCCAAGGTACTTTTTAAGTTTGGCTCCACCCATATGATCCGCGGATTGAGCATGACCAGGGTGTTCGACCTGGGCAATATGCTGCCCGAAATTGCCGCCCTGGAAGACGGTAAAAGCTTTCACTTGCTGGTTTTACCCGGGGTGGATTCGGCCACCGCCAATTTCGATCCCACCAGCATGAGCTACAAAGCCAGCACACCTAAAGACGGCTATGCAAAAGGCCTGGAACTGCTAACGCAACATGCCCTGCCCGATACCTTTACCCTGATCAAGCTTGCGCCTGTACGGCCACTTTTGGGGCGCTACCGACAAGAGCTACCCGACAAGCTACAGCAGGTGGTACATGGCTTTGATGCCATCTTGATCATGTCGGGTTCAACGCCGTCATCCAATTTGCTGGATGAATAGGGTAGCCATTTTTATTGGCTGGCTAACATGGCCTTGATGGCATCATTAAGACCAGGGTGAAGAAAACCAGGCGCTATGAACCCGACATTAGAGCCAGCTCATAGCCAAGATAAGAATCAACCTTTAGCACGAAAGCGAGGAAAAAAGACGCAAGTGAGATGCTCACTTGCGCTCCCAATAGCGGGTGTAGCAACAAGTCTGGAAAGGGCCAGGATTCCAAGAGAACCATACTGTCGCCCTTTTCCAGCGAAGAGTTGTACCAGTGCTTATCCACCAATGCTGTACACAATTCTTATCACTTCGTAACAACCTAGCACTGCTTTGCAGAGCAGACTTTGTCTTACCGACACTTTTCTAGTTAACGCTATGCTTGATTGATGCTCAGAGGCCGAATGCGTAGCATGTCAATTAGGCACCTTGTGTAACCGAGGAATAAATTCTGCTTAGGCACCGGATTCTGATTTTCGCGCATCTGATATTTTGGCTGCTTTACGCATTGTTCGAGCATGTCAGTCATTTGCTATACGGTGATAACCATTGGCAGGGCGCCCTGTTTGGTCCTCTGTTTGCCATGGCATTTACCGGCATGATGGCCCTTTATTATGAGCGCTCCAGCGAACGTCCTGTTATTGAGCGTGTGGCCGTGTTGTTAGTGCTTGGCCTGATCACCCTGCTTTTCTGGCACAACCTCACCCGGGTGCTGCATTATCAAATTGAACTGGACACTTTACTGCAACAGCCCTGGCTTAAGTGGTTCTCCGGGGGCTCCTATAGCTTTTTACTATTGCTGACCTGGGCAGCATTTTATTTAGGTGCGTTTACCTATCTGGATAAAAAGGCCCAGCAAAAAGAGCTGGAAAACATTAAGCATACCGCCAGGGATGCGCAATTAGCCCAGCTTCGCTATCAGCTTAATCCGCACTTTTTGTTTAATGTGCTCAACTCCATCGATGTGGCCATCCTCGAAAAACATAACGATACCGCCCACCAGATGGTGGTGAAACTAAGCGCCTTTCTCAGAAGTACCCTTGAGCATAAACTCGAGCATAAAATTCAGCTCAAGCAAGAGTTAGACTTGCTGAAAAGCTATGTTGCTATCGAACAGCAGCGCTTCCACCAGCAAATAGACTTCCAACTTGAGGTCGATAACACCTGCTTGCAGGCCTTTGTGCCGCCGTTACTGCTGCAACCCCTGATAGAAAATGCGATTAAATTCAGTTGGCAGTTGGGCAAGGACTGCAGCATTAAGCTAAAGGCCTGTCAGCAAAACGACCAGTTGCTGATAGAGATCGCCAATGCCTTTAGCGAACTGCATCAAGGCAAAAGCCAAGGTACCGGCACCGGCCTTGCCAATGTTAAAGAACGCCTGGCGGTGCTGTATGGCAAAGACGCCGCACTTAAGGTCACCGAACAAGATGGGCTGTTCAGGGTGACTGTCCGCCTGCCCTGGGAAGTAGAAGCATGAGCATCCGCTGCTGGATCATCGACGATGAGCCTGCCGCCCATAAAGGCATAGAAATCGCGCTTAAGAAGCATGACGACTTTGAAATTGTCTTTCATGGCTATGCGGTGGCCGATGCGCTGCCAGCAAACGCGCCCGGGCAGGCCGCACCCAGGCCGGATGTGATATTTCTGGATATCGAGATGCCCGGCCAATCCGGTTTTTCCCTGTTCGAGCAATGGCAGGGCGAACTTCCCCTGATTGTCTTTATAACCGCCTATAACCAACATGCCATCGAGGCCTTTAATAAAGCGGCCCTGGACTATCTGTTAAAGCCCATTGAGCAAGGTCGTTTCGATGAGATGACACAAAGAGTACGTAACCGCCTGCAGGAAAAATCCCTGGTCAGTAAGAAAGAGACCCTGCAGGCACTAATCCAGCAAGTCAGTGCCCAGCAATCACCTCTGGGGTTGAGTGTCAAAACCGATGAGGGTCTGTTCCGGCTTAAGCAAAAAGACATTATTTTGATTGAATCGGTGGGCGATCACCTGGCCATTTACTATGGCGATAAAACGCTGATCACCCGTGATTCCTTTAAGCGCCTGGCCACCGAGCTGGATGCCGACTTTTTCTTCCGCACCCATAAGTCCTTTATGGTCAATATTGCCCATGTGCTGAAATGGGAAAAAGGCCGCTTTGGCGATGGCCAGCTACTGATGAGTAATCAGAAAAGCGTTAAACTCAGCCGCCGCTATAAAGAGGCCATGGACGCACTGAACAAAAGATAAAGCCTGTATAAGGCTGTGCCGCTTACCCCGTATTTGTCGCCGCCTATATCAAAATCCAACCATCCATCATCACCTTGAAGGCATGCTCTTCGTGAACCTGATTAAACGGAGAGCAAGATGAAACACCTATTCAGCAAAAGCCTGATCGCCCTGGCTGCAGGCGCCTACAGCCTGAGCGCCCTGGCCATTCAGCCTTCCCCTTACTACGTGGTGGCCGATGATTATATCGCCCAGCATTTGGTACATGAGCACGAAGCGGCATTGAAAGACTTTAAGCAACAAGCTGACAAAGTGGGCTTTAAAGATCATTGGCTTTTTTATCAGTTTGACGATGGACGCCACGCTGCTTTTAATCCGCAGCAAAGTCATGACTATCAGGCAACGGATGAACAGAACTGGAGCGAAGTGGCCGACAAGTTTGACCCTGAGTTTCTGAAAACTAACGGCCAGGTTTATCGTCGCACCATCAGCAATCAGGACTTTTTGATGATGCGCTATAACGAAGAATTGTCCCTGGAGCCCGATACTGCCCTAGCAGCCCCTCTTTCCCATATGGTGATGGTGGAAATTGATCTGCATATGAACGCCTCTGTGAAGGAGCATCTCAAGGAATGGATTAAGCAGGAAAAGCAGCACAACGACAGGCTGCATTTCTCAGCCTATTCCAAGTCTTACGGTAGCAATTTGCCCACCCTGTATCTGGCATTCCACGCCAGCTCTTTTATCGACTTCTACCAGCGTCTGGAAAAGCGCGGCGTATTCGACCCGGTTCAGTTACTGCCAAACGACTTTAAGGAAGGCATTAAGGCTTACAAGGTCAGCCTGGGTAAGCATGTGCCTGAAATAAGCTACTAACCACATGACCGCCGGTGCACTTTGATTATGGCAACCGGCGGGGTATTCCTGTAATGCAGATGGAAAGCAACATCTTGAAAAATCTATCACTTTTACTTCTCGCAAGCTTAATGACCACTGTCAGTTGGTCAACGGCATATGGCACTGAGTCGTTGGCCAAACCAACTCCATCCTCAGACTTTGAGATGGTGCAACTGGCGATACAAAAATACTTCGATGGCACCTCAAAGGGAACGCCGGAACTGCTCACTGAGGTATTCCATCCCGATCTCAAACTGCAGTTTATTCAGGAAGACAAGCTCGTGACCTGGATGGGAAAAGACTACATTGCCGGATTTGAGACGGGTGTTACCTACAACCGTAAAGGCCGGGTGGTCAGTATAGATATCACCGGCACGGCAGCCATGGTCAAAGCCGAAATTGAAATGAATGACAGTATTTATGTGGACTATCTGCTGCTACTTAAAGCCCAGGGAAAATGGACCATTACCCATAAAACCTTTGCACTGAGATAGTGAGAATATGCGCCGCCACGCCAAGCGCATCTGGGAAAAGCGTTTACGCAACTTGTCCGAGTAGCGACCTACTGATTCCAAGTTTTTCCTGACAAGGGCAGCAGCGCTGCCCTTTTCTTTTATCCCCTCTTCATTAACCAAATTGAATTGAGGTTATTGCCAACTAAATAGCACAACTGTACTATACCCATAATTAGTACAGTCGTACTTTTTGCGTTTTTGGAGAACAGCCATGAAATTTAATTATCTTAATGAGAGTACCAACCCGCTGACGTTGTTACTCAGGGCCATCACCGGTGGCATCAGCCGGCTGTCTCCTCGCCTAAGCGGCTACCTCGGCAGCAAACTACTGATGAGTCCCCACAGCCGTCGCCAATATCGCTTTGACAGCATCACCCCAAGCAACGAAATAATCCTGGATACACGTCTTGGTAAGGTGCATATCAATCTTTTTGGTCAGGGTGAGCGGCTGGCTTTGCTTAGTCATGGCTGGGGCGATAACAGCCGGGTATTCCAGCAATTGAT
This sequence comes from Aliiglaciecola sp. CAU 1673, assembly GCF_029223185.1. Classification (GTDB taxonomy): domain Bacteria; phylum Pseudomonadota; class Gammaproteobacteria; order Enterobacterales; family Alteromonadaceae; genus Bowmanella. The sequence continues at coordinate 17,944 of NZ_JARHUG010000027.1, read as the reverse complement.
CGGTGCCTTGCTGGCCAAGGGTTACAAGGTGGCCAGCATCGATCATGTGGGCCATGGCAAATCAGAAGGCAAGCGCGCCCATCTGCCGGCCTTTATCGACACCCTCTCTGTGGTGATCCAACACTTCGAAGACCAGTCTCAGCCTGTCGATGCCCTGGTCGGCCATTCCATGAGCGGTATGGCCATGCTTAATCTTCCTTCTTCCATGCTTCAGGGGCGTAAGGTATTTCTGCTCGCGGTGCCGGTAGATTTTTTTACCATTATGTTCAGAAGGGTGGAAAAGGCGGGTATCTCGCCCTTGCTGCTGACCCGGGTGTTGGAATTTGTCACCCGCCAATACGGCCTGACCTGGCAGCAACTGCACAGTGACAACCATAAGGACAAACTGCACGAGGATGTGGTCTTTATCCATGACAAAGACGATAAATATGCGCCTTTCGATGACACCGCCCGCTATGTGGCGCAAAGCCGTGCCCGCTTGCTGGAGACCAAAGGCGCCGGGCATAGTAGAATCCTGGTGGACAATCAGGTCATCGATAACATTATCAGGTCATTACCGGCATGAACAAAGGCGAGCGCACCCGGCAGGAAATCCTTAACCAAGGCATGAAACACAGCAGCCAGTTCGGCCTGGCAGATGTGACCATCGGCACCATTGCCAATCTGTGCGGCCTGTCCCGCACCGGGGTGATCTCGCATTTTGCCAACAAGGAAGATATGCAGGTGGCCATATTGCGTCATGCCGAAAAGCAATTTGTCGACAATGTGCTGCGCCCGGCCAAACATGAGAATGCTCTGGTGCAGTTACAAACCCTGCTTAAGCGCTGGATTGACTGGACCCAGCCGCTGTTTCATAGCGAAAACACCGGCTGCCCCATGGTCAAGGCCATAGTGGAGTTTAAGGACAGACCGGCATCCGAGGTACAAAAAGTCGCCATCGAACAACAGCAAAGTTTCCTGGATTACCTCGCACGCTTATTGGAGCGTGGCAAACAACAGGGCTTGTTCGTCGCCGACCTGCGCAGTGACAGTATGGCCTACGAGATCTACAGCCTCTATCTTGGCCATGCCATCGCCAGTAAAGCCATGACGCCGGACAAGGCCCATGACTTATTCCAGCACAGTATCCAGGGGCTGATTGCCCGCTGCCGGGGTGAAGCACCCGTCCCGGCATAATATTCTTATTTGGTAACAACTTGCCGCTGGCACAAAGCGGCAACTTTGCCATGCTAGGGACATTTACGCCGACGAGCAGACCTTATGCCTGCCATCTATATACTGATAGTTGCCTTCACCGTTTTTCCGGCACTGGCCGAGCCGGTACCGGCTGAGGAAAACGCAGAATCCCTGACAGCGCAAATCCTGGCATTGGACAAACAACTCTTTACTGCATTTAATCAGCGCAACCTGGAAGTGATGAAAGCCATGCTTAGCCAGGATCTGGAGTTTTATCACGATAAAGCGGGGCTCAGCGACTACCAGCAAAACCTGCAGTCCACCATCAACCTGTTTAACAGCGACTCCGACCTCACCCGCGAGCTTTTGCCTGGTAGCACAGAAGTCCATCCCATCCCCGGCTACGGTGCCATCCAAACCGGCCAGCACCGCTTCTGCCATACAGCAGACAACGGCCAGCCGGATTGCGGTACCTTTAAATTCCTGCATATATGGAAAGCGCAGAAGGACCAATGGCAAATCACAAGAGTGGTGAGCTATGACCATTGATGGCGCCTGACTAAAGTCAGGCGCCTTTTTCGCTACCTTTGGTACGCTTGCGAACAGGCCCTGCCGCTCGCAAAGCCAAAGCATCAGGGTCAGACAGCGGTGATGCTGTATATCAAATAGCCTGTATAAGCAGCGTAAGCGCCGACGAGCGACGCCCCTTCCACACGGTTAATACGGCCGGGTTTGCCCAACGCCATCACCAACAAGATGATGGTCAGTCCCAACATCACCAGATAATCACGACTGATCACTTCCGCAGCCAGGCTCGGCATCGGCGCAATTGCACCGGCAATACCCACGACTGCCAGCAAGTTAAACATATTGGAGCCGACGATATTGCCTATGGCGATGTCATGCTCGCCCTTTCTGGCCGCCACGATAGAGGATGCCAACTCCGGTAAAGAGGTGCCCAGGGCGACAATGGTCAGACCGATAATCAGGTCGCTTACGCCAAGGGCCGAGGCAATTTCCACCGCCCCCCACACCAGCAAGCGCGAACTGGCTACCAACAGCACCAGGCCGACAACTAACCACAGCAAGGCGGTTTTCAAGGGCATAGCATGTGCTTGCAACTCAGCCTGCATCTCTGTTTCAAAGGCATCGCCTTTGTTTTTGAGGCCGGAGAAAATGGACCAGCCGACAATCAGGAAGAAGCCGCCAAGCAGCAGGCCGGCGTCCATACTGGTGATGCTGCCGTCCCAGAACAGGAATCCGGCAAAAAGGGAAATCCCCAGCAATATGGGCAATTCCTTGCGGATAATATTGGAGTGCACCGCCATCGGCGCAATCAGCGCAGTCACACCAAGAATAAGGCCGATATTGACGATGTTAGAGCCCAGCGCATTGCCTAATGCCAGGTCTGGGTTATCGTCCATGGCGGCCATGGCTGAAACCACCATCTCAGGTGCCGAGGTACCAAAGCCGACAATCACCATACCAATCAACAGTGGGGGTAGCCCCGCATGTTTGGCGGTGGCAGCGGCGCCGTCGACGAAGCGGTCGGCACTCCAGATCAACAGAGCGAAACCGCCCAGAATGGCTAAGGCTGATAACAGCATAGATCCCCCTTGGTTTGAGAATTAACGTATGGAACACAGCGGCCAAATCCAAACGGTAGACGACTTAAGGCCGGATACCGAATTGGTTCAACCAGTTTAAAAAGCATTGAGAAATGAAAAACGCCGGCTGGAAGGAGCTGCGAGCCTGGCGAAAAACTGAGGGCCTTGGCAAAAGCGGGCCAAATGGCGCAGGCGTTAAATAGGTTGTGGTAACACCACTGCATAGGAAAGTGACCTTGGGGCAGGCATAAAAAAGGCACGAAGCGCGCCTGCCCGACGCTGCGTCATGCCTTAAGTCTTGCCAAAACGGGTGTTTGCGGTCGCCACGGACAATGTGGTCCAGAGACTGTTGACAACCGCCTGTCGCCTGACGGCGAAAGAGGCTACTCCCCCAAGTGTGCGCTGATTATAAAGCGCCCTTCGCCATTTACAATATACCGCCCGGTTCAAGCCCATTTATATTTGCAGTAGGCTCATACTCCGTCGGCCTGATGCCAGTTCAGGAATAATGTTTGTTTAACGAGATCCTTCGCCTGGCTATTCCCATTACCAGGGCACCGGCAAACAGCGCCAAGGTACCTGGCTCTGGCACATCCACCGGCGGTGCTTGCACATCGCCATCGCGCACCGCCCACACATAGCTGGGAGAAGTTTTTGCGCCCAGCATCTGCCGTCCCACCGATTGGTCAAATATCCAGCCTGCCGACAGGTTGGGGGCATAACTTACCCCCGACAGATACTGGTGGCTCATGAGGTTAGCAAAACTGATCACTTCACCGCTAACCGCATCCACGGCCTGGTTTGCAATGGGCCTGTTCCAAGGGGTACGGTGCCATAACGGGTCATAGCTGGTTGCCGTATAACCGCCATGCAATCCCAGGTTTTGATAAAACATATAACCCAGTTCATTGTTTACGCCAAAGCACTCATAACCATGATGAAAATCGCCAACACCGGATACCGACCATTGGGCACTGCAGCTTGAATCGAAGGGATCGACCTTGGCCATCCGCCAGTCAGAGAAACCGCCATATTGCAACTGATCAACCCAGTGTTGGGCATCGGCCCAGGTCATCAACCCATCACTGTCATAACCACTGGTCTTGGCATAGTTGGCATCCTGTAACCAGGTAATGTTGAGCACATCGTCATAGATCATGCCGTTACCACGAGCGATCAGTCCGGCCTCAGCCACGCTTGCCATACCCAAAAAAGATAAGGCTAATATTTTGAATTTAAGTACATTTTTCACTTTTCAGTCTCCATTTCAAACTACCGCACATTGTATTGAGGCGCCCAAAATGGAGATGCTAAATAAATACTAATTTTCCGCGTAAAAGCGGGGAAGAATCTGAAACACCGGGACTAGTGCAAGGTATCCAATCCCTCAACCTTGAGACTCGCCCACACCGGTTCTAGCTGCTCATTAGTGCCAAGGAGCCTGGACAACAGGTCGACGCGCCGATCACTGAGTTCAACCATGTTGAGCAAGGATGTCTGCAACCGCTCCTTTACCTCTGGTATGGTGGCTAACGCCTGCTCTTCCGGCATATTGAACAGCGCTGCGATGTCATCTTTTAACTGATCGACCTTGTGCATTTCTGCCTGCTCACTTTTGAGTAACGCAGTCATCTGTTGCACATTCTGTTGCTGCTGTTTAATAAGGTACTTGGCGCTGGCAGGTTTAGACGGTGAGGCGTCGGCAGGGGCGGCGTCAGAATCTTGCGGATTGACGCTGCGACAACGCTTGAGCAAACGTGCGGTATTTTCCCATTCAATTTCTACTTGGCGAAACTGAACCAACAAGTCTTCTATACGTTCGGAAACGCCCCACATAGTGCCCAGATTCTGGCCCATTTTTTCAGCCGCCATGATGGCTTCGGCATAACTTTTCCCAAGTCCGGCGGCTTCCGGGGAAACAAAGGCCAAGGCCGCCAATGATCCTTTGGCGATAGAGTCATAAGCTTCCTCTCGCGAGGTGCGGTCATGATATAGCTCCCGCGCTGCCTCATATCCCTCCATAACATCCATTGCCGTGTCATAGTATTCGTAGACTTTAGTGCCGAGTTCAATCGCCTCCTGCCGCTGCGCAAGAGATTCAACGGTTCTGAAGGTCTGTTCACTGACCGTCCCCTGAGCAAGATTCTGCTGCATGACTTTCAGTTTTTGTTGCTGGGCCAACGACAGGGTACCAATAATGCTCTCCCCGGCTTTAATGGCCAGATTGATGGTATCGTCCTTAATTTCTTTATCGACCCGTTCAAACTCCTCATCATTAAGCAGTTCCTGAACCTGCTGACTGATAGCATTGTTTCTATCTTTTAGCCTTTCCCTGCGTCTTTCCAAAGTGGCTTCAGTTTCCAAACGGCACATCCTGATAGTGACATCGATGCTGCGGTTTAAGGATTCATCGCACAAGGTATGGGCCTCGACCTTTGTTTTCCCTGGTTTGACGCCTTGAAGCGTCAGGTTGTTGCTACCCGGCGCCAGACTTAACAGCGTGGAGTCTGCGACCTGCCACTTCAACAAGTCCCCGGCGTTGGCGGGTAAGGTGGAAAATGCCACGTTGGTGGGTGCCTCAGGTTTTCCCTGGGCATCGATCAAACCAAGTTCCAGTTCTGTCTGTGCAACCGATTGAAGCGATACTACGGTTGCCGGCTGACTCCATTCTGCCCGCTCTCCATCGAGTTGATAAGTCACGCGAAGGTTGCCGCGCCCCGGCTCAGACCCGGTCACAGTGGTTTTCCCGTCACGGCTTTTTTGTGGTGAAAAACTCAGACCTTTGCCCAACGTACTGTTGAACTCATAGCTACCACCATCAGGCTCACCCTGGGCAACGGCTTGAATCTGTTGCCCCAGGGCCAGGTCGGTGCACTGCGCCATCTTGACGGACAAGGTTTCTGCCTGCTTAAAGCGCAGCTGCAGTGTGCCTTCAATTTGCTGGCCGGCGCAGGCGTAACCTGAAAAAAGCGTCTGATCGGCTCTGAGCCGCCAGGTTTTATTGAAACCCTGCTGTAACTCCTCAAGAGAAACCTGGAATGCGGGTGACAGTTGCAGTGTTCCCTGCCCGGTACTCAGGCCCAGTGCCACCGGCAGCTCCATTGAAGGAAAGAACTCAGACTGCACAGAGCAGGTTGCCAATTGCCCCGCCTGGAACGAAAAAAATGGGTTGCCGTTGGCAAAGGATGCCTGCACTTCCGCCATCCTGGGAATATCGGCCTGCAACTGACCGCGTTGTACTTCCGTCCACTGCTGATCCAGTTTGCTTTGACAGGTTAACGCAGATGCCGACAAGCTGGCTTGCCCACTGCGCGCGTCGGCTTCGTTGTAAAACATACCATCGCCGTTATACAGACGCTCGGCATTATTAGTCTCTCCCTGCACCTTGCCTGACCAGCGATATTGCCAATCCCCGCCGCTGCACTGCCAGTCTGGCTGACCATTTTGCAAGTGCTCCGTACCAGAGCCTGCTAGCGAAAGCGTTACATGCAGGGCATCTTGCTCACTGGAATGCGGGTTGGCCTCTGCCAGTTTCAAAGATGAAAATAAGACCCCAGCCAGCACTAAGGTGTATTTATTCATCATCTTCTTTGCTTGGATCACATTCACCTATCAGGTTGGAATCAAAGTAGATGATCATCTTCCCATAGGCCGTGTCACTGCTGATTTCCCCACGCCAGTATTTGGCACTCTTGCGCTCGTAGAATCCGCTCGTTTTAATATCTTTGCATTGATAAGAAAAACGCATTCGGTCACCGTCCATCAGTTTGGTCGGTGGCTCGCAATCCTCATTGTCATGCTCGCCCGGGATCTCAAAATCAAACTCCTCAGCCCAATCGGATTCCACACAAGATTGCGTGCTTTCCAGGGGCATCTTGCCGAACTGACCGGCCTCAATCACCCCGGTCACTTCCCATAACTGACCTGCCTGGGCGACGGGATTCAACATTAAGACTACTGCTGTACATAAAGGCTTTTTCATCGCACTACCTTCTCTTCTGATCTCAAGCCGGTTAAAGGGTTTGAGAGACTACCCGAACACTCACTCTTCGATTTTTGGCCCGCCCTTCGGGACTATCATTGTCAGCCAGTGGCTGCTGCTCACCATAGCCCTGGCTGGTCAGTTGCTGTGCGGAGATGCCCAATTGCACCAGTGCCGATACCACTGCAGCCGCCCGCCTTTCGGACAACGCCAAGTTGACCTCTTCCGAACCCACCGAATCGGTGTGGCCCTCTATTTCAATCGCCTGCCCGGGGTGTGCCTTTAAGTAGGTGACCAGTTCAAGCAAGGTAGGCTGACTTTCATGACGTAAGGTGGCACTGGCGAAATCAAAATAGAGTCCATAAAGCTGTACTATCTGGTTGCTGCCCAACAACTCGCCAAGGGAGGCCGGTCTTGTACCATCATCAAATGCGGCCATGGCATTCATCTCCGTCCAAACCGGGTGACCGTAGTTGTCGAGAATGACAAGCTTAAGAAAGCGCAGTTGCTGCGGCAGGATCTGTACGCCCTGGCCAGATTTATTTCGCTCAAGCGCAAAGCTGGCCACTCTTTGCAGCTTCTCTTGATCTTCCAACCCAGCCCAGACTTCAACATTGCGTGCAGAAATGCCCGGATAAGCCGCTTCTTCCTGCAAGGCGTTGCTAAATACCAGGGTCGTTACCCACTTAGGTTCGGAAAATTCAATGACTACCCAATGGGGAAAAGGCGCATTGTCGGCGGAGCACCAAACAAAGTTCTCCAGCTCAATACCGGGTTCGGCCAATTGCTGCAAAGAGGGCACCATACTCTCGGCACCCCAACCGCCGTATTCGGAACTGAAACTGGTCACTCTGGCACCGTTTTCCAGGGTCAACAGATTAACCTCGGCATTGGCAACGCTGGGCCAAAGCCAGCCCAATAACATAAGCAGGACAAGGTTCTTCATTTTGATAAAAGCGCCAGATAGGGATTGGGATTGAACTGGTAAAGCCAGGACACCGCCACTGACTTATGCTGCTCTCCTTGCGGCTCAAAAGGAGCCTTGCCATTGACATAGGCGTCAATGACCACCACCTTGACCGCATTGCTATTGGCTCCTTGCTGCCATAAGGCATTATTGACCTGCACCAGTGGTCTCGCTGTTTCTGAGGCCGTTAAGCTAAAGCTGAAGCGATAGGGACTACCGGCGTCCACATCCAGATAAACCGGTAAATGTCGGTTGGCATTGTTTATGCCCGCTTTAAGACGTTGAATTTCAGCCCATTCCCCGGTGTGATCATCCAGCTCTACCCGTGTCGCCTCTTCCATCATTTTTTCAAGCTCTTCAGCCTGCTTGGGATCGCTTCGACGAACTTCATTGATATAGTTTTGCCACTCTCGTTCCTCTTCACTGAGAGTCGTGGCGTCTTCAGACCACTGGTTACGCTCCTGCGACAAATATGACAGCCACCAATCGATATATTCCTCGTAGGTTAGCGGCACAAAGGCTGGCAGGTTGTTGGGGGTCAGAATCACCCAGCGGTCTTGCCAAATTGGGATACCCTGATTGCTCCCCGTGGTTTCGGGTAACAGAATAAAAGGCGGCGCATCCCCGGACAGCGCCCCACCATTGGCTTCAATCACTGAGCGCAAGCTATTGAAGGTCAGTGAAATACTGGCAAAGTGCAGTCTGTCGGCCCATTCCTGCAACTCACACTGGCCTTTCCAGGCCTGCTTATCGTGGAAAAAGAGGCTGGATGAGGCACTCAGTGGTAGTCCCGGGCTATCCGGCTGACCTATATATTGATGCAGTTGAAAGCGCACCGGATTGATACGATTTAAGTGGTCATCCTTGCGCAGCAAATTTTCCGCTGTTTCCAGTGTATGTCGCCACCCGCTGTAGCGGGGAGCGCTGTAATCCTCGCCCGTTCCGGTTTGCGGGTTATGCAGGGTATCCACCCAGCAATCAGCGGCATTGACGGTATTGCAAAGCAATCCCCCCGCCACTAATAACGCTTTGAACGCAAATGACTTTCTGGAGCAGATCACGACTTGGTTGCCTCAGCGCTTTTGGGAACAAAATCAAAATAGGCGGTGTTCGGTGTGACGCCTGGGGGTAAGGCTGCGGGAGCTGCATCGCCTGCGTCACCCAGCGTTCTTAAGTAGTGGTAAATCGACTGGATATCCGCATCTGACATCGCTGCCAGGGACGGCGTTGGCATGGGCGGACGCATAGGACTGCGCATCAGTTCCTGCCATTGCTTCGCACTAAGCTGTGCAGCCCGTTTACGCAAATTGCCCGGATAAGTGGTGCCCCAAGGGCCCATAAAGCCCACGTTGCTGCCTGTGAGCCATTGTTCCTCGGGTAGCCTGCCATTATTTTGTGCATATCCCATGGTATGGCAATCATTGCAGCCACCAACTTGCAGCAAATACTTGCCTCGTTGCGCGTCAGTCATTGGTGTGTCGGCGTTGACAGTTGAACCACACAAAAGCATAAAAGCACCGAATGCATAGGAGATCTTAGAGGCCATGGTTTATTTACTCCCTTCAAGCATTATCCGGCTGTCTTTGGCGTCTGCAGTGCTTGTGTGACAGAGTTTGTGCAGTTCTGTCGCCGGCAGATTAAGGCTGGTATTGATAACGAGGCGGATGAGGGTCTCGGGCGGGAATACCGCGGACAATTCCTGCAACAAGGCGCTGCGTTCCTGATGGGTGCAGGCTGCCAGGATCAGATTCAACGATTGTTCGCTCTGCTGCGGCGTCAGCGAACTGACCAGGCGGTGCTCAATAGCCAGAATCTCTTGGTCGCTCAGATGACGCATCAGGAGGTTGGCATTGTGGGTTTCCTCATCATGCATATGCAGCAGATTTTCAGCTACAAAGAGCGCGAAATTCCGATAAAGGTCGAGAATATCTGAGGCCACCACCTGGCCCACATTGTTGCGGATAGACAATACCTGCCGATGCAGCTTGAGAATGCTTATCTCGTGCTCTTCGTGATCATGCACCGATTGCAACGACAGCGTCGGTTGAAGTTGAAGCAAAATCGGATGGATAAAGGTGTTCTCATGCTCCAGATGTTGCTGACAGAAAACCAGCACCTCAGAGAGTTCTTCCATCACGGTGATAACGGCATGATTGTCCTTGTAATCAAGTGCACCTAAAGCATTCATGCAATGGCACAATTGACGACGAATTCCTTTGTGTATCAGAGTGTAAATATTGTGACGTTGAGCTTGCATATTGGCCGCCTTCAGGTAATGAATATTGCAGTCATATGCTAGCGGTAGCGGTTTTGCCGCGATCCTAAAACTTTACTAATTTTCTGAGGTGTTTTTGCCGGTCTTATGTGAAGGCAGCTCAGCCCAAAGTTGCCAAATATCAGATGCCATCCTTGATCTTATCAACCAGGGTGTTGGCATTTTTGCGGCCTCCAGCAACTCAAACTGTGTTCCTGCACTCAGTTATGTTGTGGGCTGTCGCATACATGAAGGTCGCCAGGCCATCACCTTATTTGTGGATGCGTCAGAAGCTGGTTGTTTGCTTGAAAATGCGAAAAGCTCCGGGCGACTTTCAGCGGTATTTTCTTGCCCATCAACCCATCAAACGATTCAGATTAAAGGTCTGGTGCTTAAAGTCAGTCCTGCGTCTACAGAAGATTTTCGTTATATAGAAGAAACCGTCCAACGCTTCACCAGCGATGTTATGGGTTTGGGATTTTCGAAGGACTACTGTGTGTTTATGAACGCCTACGATGCAAATGCCATCATGGCTTTGACACTTCAACCCCAACATATTTTTGATCAGACCCCCGGAAGTCAGGCCGGCAAACTGATGTCAGGCCAATCATGATGACATTGGAAAGTATCAGGCGCTGTTTTGAAGGGACGATACCCTCTTGCATCGCAACCTGTGGTTTGGATGGCGTGGCCAATGTCAGCTACGTGTCTCAAGCCTATTTTGTTGATTCACAACATATCGCACTGACCTTTCAGTTTTTTAATAAAACCCACAAAAACGTCTGTGAGAATCCTGTGGCCACACTGGTGGTGATCGACCCGATTACGGTGGCCAAGTACCGCTTGTCACTTCGCTACCTGCGCACCGAAACAGAAGGGGCGCTGTTTGAAGGCATGAAAGCCAGGCTCAACAGTATTGCCCACACCACACATATGGAAAATGTGTTTAAGCTGCAAGGTGCAGATATCTATCAGGTTACCCACATAGAGCTAACGTCTAATCAGACGCAGCCGCTACCACCTTTCGAGAACCGATCTTTTTTCCCTGTTCGACAAGCCATGCAAAGCTTGGCACAGGCGAAAAGTATGGAAGAGGTTTTCGAGACCCTGGCCCAAGCGGCGCAGCAGATCACAGCCTGTGCAAATAGTTTGGTGTTGATAAAAGAAGGACCGAAACTCTTCACCATCCATAGCAGTGGCTATGAACATTCCGGGGTGGGCGCTGAAATTCCGATGGGCGTGGGCGTCATTGGCATCGCTGCCCAACAACACTGCCCGATCCGACTGACCCAGCAGACCAGCGAATACAATTATCTGCGGTTTCTGTCTGCGGCAATGGCCAAAGACCAAGTGCCTGCTGATCTGGAAACCAATATCCTTTATCCAGGGTTGGAAAATCCCAAGAGTCAGCTCGCCATTCCTTTTGGTATGAACCCAATTCAGGGAGTGATTTATCTTGAAAGTTCGCAGGAAGGCGCCTTTGATTATCATGACGAAGACGCAATAACCTGCCTGGCCACCTGCGCAGCGCAACAGTTGGAGAGTCTGGCAAGTAATCCCATGCAGTCAACGGATAAAGTGCAAACAGCGCAAGGCTTTTTACACAGTCCAAATAAGCCGGTTAGCATCAAATACCTACCCGATACCCACTGTATCTTTATTGATAACGACTACATCATCAAAGGGGTGGCCGGCGCCATTTTGTGGCGCATCCTGCAGCTTTATCAGACAGATGGCCGCACCCAGTTTAGCAACAAAGAACTACGCAACGACAACGCCATTTTCCTACCGGATATTAAAGACAATTTTGAAACCCGCCTTATCCTGCTGCGCAGGCGACTGCAGGAAAAAGGCAACGGTATCCGTCTGATTCCAACAGGCAGAGGCAAATTTGAGTTACGCTGCCCAACCGAGTTAGCCCTTAGCTGACAATGCCGTTGGAGCGGCCTTTTCTCTACAACTAGCTGTGATAGATACAATTTTTGACGGTAACGTGGGTAAAATTTCATCCTCGGGTTAAGATAGGCGAAACATAAAATAGCGTCCCGGAAACCGACCTATGCGAATTGTGATTGCCGATGATCACCAGCTGTTTCGTGAAGGCTTGCGACTGATTTTGAGCAATGAGCCCACCTGGCAGGTAATCGCCGAAGTGGACAATGCCCAGGACCTGATGAGCACGGTTCAGGCACAGCAACCCAACCTGGTGATGTTGGACTACCAAATGCCCGGCGGCGGCTCCCTTTCGGCCTTGGAATATATCAAAAAACGCTACCCCGAGATTAAGGTCATTGTCTTGACCGGCGTGCAATCCCGGACATTGTTTATGCAAATGATCGCCTGTCAGGCAGACGGCGTGTTGTTAAAAGAAGTGTCCGCCGGGGAGTTGGTCAAGGCCGTACAAGGTGTGTTGGCAGGTAAAAAAGTCACCTCGGCCGGGGTAGCCAACGAACTGGGCAGCCATGCCCCTGATCTCACCGCCAGGGAATTTCAGGTGCTGGATTTGGTCCTGGCCGGGCTTAACAGCAATGCCATCGCCGAGCGCCTGAGCCTGTCGAGCAAAACGGTGGAAAACCACCGCTACAGCCTGATGCAGAAACTGGGGGTGAAAAACACCGTTGAGCTGATGCGCTACGCCAGCCGCCATGGACTGCTGTGAACGCCTTACTGCGTACCCTCTTTGCCAATAGCGCCCAGCCGGATCCTATTATGGAATCCAGGCTGGATGTGCTGATCAAGCAAACCAATTTATCCGGTGCGGTCAGCTTTGGCGCCGCCATTATTCTGATGGTGCTACTGCAAAACCAAGTCAATACAACGGCGTTATTGCTATGGGTAGCAACCTTCGCTTTGATCCCTCTTTTCCGGGTCCTGTTTGTTTACCGGTCTATTCAGCAACGCCGAGCCCAAGGGGAAAAGCGCTATCGGCTTTATCATGCTCTGATCGTCTTTTTCCTGTCTTTGTCGGGCTCCACCTGGGGCATTGGCGTCTATGCCTTTTTACCGGAGCCGGGCGCCACAGAGCTCTTTGTTACCTTCTTTATTTTTATCTTTGGTATTACCACTGGCCTGTTGGTAGCCCTAGTGTATTCCCTGTGGGGTTACCTGGTATTTCTGCTGCCGATGATGTTGGGCACAGTCCTGCGGTTATATGAGTTTGAGCAATATCTGCTGCTCACCGGTACAGGCCTGTATAGCCTGTATCTGACCATCACCGCCATGCGCTTATCCAAAGTGGTGACCAATGCCATCAGTATTGATGTGGCCAACGCCAACCTGCTGCAACAAGTGACAGAAGAGAAAATCAAGGCAGAACAGGCCAATGCCGAAAAGTCCCGCTTTTTGGCCGCCGCCAGTCATGACTTGCGCCAACCCCTAAATGCCATCGGCTTATTTATTCAGGCCCTCAGTCAGCGCTTAACCGACAAGCAGCACCAGGATATTTTATCGCCCCTGCGCCAGTCATTTACCGCCCTAAAAGGCCTGCTGGATACCTTACTCGATCTATCCCGGCTGGACTCGGGCGATCTGGAACTGGACTGGCAGTCGGTGCCGCTGGACAGCGTTATGTTGCCGCTGTTGGATGAATTTAAGGTCAAAGCGGAGCACAAAGGCCTGAGCATAGAGTACCCATCGAGCGCTGTCGTCGTGCGGACCGACCCCATGGTGCTGGCCCGTTTACTGCGCAACTTACTCGACAATGCCGTCAAATATACTCATGAGGGTGGCATCAGCATCCAAATATCCCGCCAGCAAGATCAGCTGCGGCTATCCATACAGGACTCAGGGATAGGTATTCCCCGTGAGGAGCTTGGCAAGATTTTTAATGAGTACCATCAGATTGCCAACAAGCGCCGCGACGCCAGAAAAGGCATCGGCCTGGGATTGTCCATCGTACAAAAGCTGGCCCATCTGCTGGGTAGCGAAGTGGAAGTGGAATCCGAGCCTGGTAAGGGCTCAACCTTTTCCCTGACCTTACCGGTGGTGGAATCGGTGATTGTTGTGGAGGAAGCACCTCGTATTCAGGGCAGCCGCTTGTTCGGCGTCAGGGTGCTTATCATCGATGACGATCCAAACAGCCTGGCGGCCCTGCGCCTGGTGCTGGAAGGACAACAATGCCATGTTATCTGTGCCCAGAATGATGAGCAGGCACTAAGCAGCCTGGAGCAACAACGACCGGATATTATTCTGTGTGACTATCGCTTGATGGACGATAAAACCGGTGTGGAGCTCATCGCACAGCTGCGCCAGGCGCTGGACGAGCCGGTAAAAGCCATCATATTAACCGGCGATACCGACCCCGAAATCATCCAACAAATCCATGCACAGCAATTGCCTTTGCTAAACAAACCCGTCGATCTCGACGCACTGGAACAGCTTATCTTCGATCTATTGTCGGAATAAGTTTCACCTCAGCCAGCAAAAATAGGGGTTTTCACCCAAGCGTCGGACGCAAGGTTCTGGTGCAATCTGCCTTGTTCAGATTCTTCATGTTTAAGAGGCAGTTATGAATAAACTCGGACTCTGTCTGGCCACAGCCACGACTATTTTTACACTACTTAACTCGCAACAGGCTGCTGCCAGTGGCACAACCGATATTGGCGTTAAACTGGCTGAGAAAGTCGCTGGGCTAATACTGGGGGATGCATTCGAATCGATTTTTGGCGGTGCGGATCCTGCTGCAACGCCTCAACAAGTGCAAAACATCGTAGATGAGGGCTTTAATCAGGCTGCCTTAGATCAAATAGAAGTGAGCATCGGCGACGTTTTTAATGGGATTAACACCTACAACCCTCAATCAAACTATTCAACGAACAAAAACAAAATCGATAAAATCGTCGACGACTCAGGCACAGTGCAAAACCAAGTGCGCACCCACATGAACCACAATAACTTTGTGGCTTTGCTAAAAACCTATACCACAGCGGCAACCTTACGCCTTGGCTTCTTGTCAGAGCGCCGCCGTTATATCCAGGAAGTAGGTCAGGCAGAAATCGACAACCTGAGTGCGGCTGATGCGGCGACCAAAGGCCAGGAAATGGCCGCCAAATTGGCAGCAGAGCTACAAGAAGAAAACAATATTCTTGCTACCATCGCCCTGGAGGGAGTAACCGATCTGGCAAACTTCTTCTATGAAGATTTCTACGAAAAAGGCCCGGGTACTCAAGGCTGTATTTACAAGTATCCTGAAACACCATGGGTTGCGCCCAACTATGTTGCACCAAGCAACGCAGATTTCGTGGGACAAGATCGTTCAACGGTTACCTGTCGTAAATATGGTCCAATGGGAGAAATGGGAGCAACCGGGCCGGTGCCAGTTGATCTTGCCAGTACTACAACATGGCAATCTACTGACGTTATGCCGGTTCATATAAATGATCTCTGGGCATTTTCGATCAAAAAATGGAGCAACAACCCTGGTCCACACATCTATGACTACCATATGCTGGTGGTCAAAGGCGAAGACCTGGCCCGCTATGTGAGAAATTTAAACTCCATTACCAAGTATCCAAACTGGTTCGGCGATGTGGAAACTCAGGCCATCACCTGGATTGATATTATCGCCTCCAATGGTAACAGCGACCAGTTAAGCTCTGCCCTGAAAAAAGCCACCGAACTTGGTGTTGAGCGCAGCAAACTGACCGCTCGCTACAAAGCCAGGCACCCTGCTGTGGTAGCCACATTTGAACAGTGGTTCCAGGGTAAACTCTCTACCTGGGGATTATCCAGTGACCATGCCCCTACCCGAATCAGCTTTGATCCGAAAGTTTTCTATCCGACCGACGCGCCCTCCTGGTTAGCGGACGCCATGCAATAACAGGTTATTTGGAACAGATACCGGCACTGCTTGAGTGCCGGCTTTTCTCGTATTGAGGTTGCCATGAAGTATTTAATTGTCTGCGTTACTGTGCTTGTCCTGTTAAGCGGCTGTACATCCCTGGAATACCCCGAGCCTAAGCAAAGCACATTAGACAATAACCATGTTCTGACCACCACCTCCGGTCAGGGGCAAATCTATGTGATGCAACGGGACAATAACCATTATCTGTGCTCGTTGCCGCAGCCGGATGCCGCTTTTGATCAAAAAGACGGGGGCAATATTGATGTGTCCCTGATCAGTACCGGGGGTGAAAAAGGGGCCAGCACCGATGAAGATTCAGAAGAAGTGGAATTGGCGGGCAGAACCCCCACGGTACTCATGACCCGGGAGTTGTTTTTTCGTGCCTGTGAGTTTTCTTCTAACTATCAACTGAGCAAAGACGAAGCCAAAGCCCTGTATATGAAAACCCTCGACGGGGTGTTAGCCAATTGGGCCATCGAAGCAGGCCACACCACAGTCACCATTGGCGATACCGTTGATAATAAAGCCGCCATCTCCAATCAAAAAACAGAGCAAAGTTCAACAACGCTGCCGACGACCGACACCAGTAAAACAACCACTACCGGTATCCAAAGTTACTAACTTAGCGCCAGGCGCTTGTATCTTACTAGAGGTTTAAGCGCTGACTCTGCTCATTTGCCCCCTGATTGAATGTTTTTTAGCCTGAACAGCCAAAATAGGGGTTTTCACCCAAGCCTGAATCGCCCGGATTTGCTGTAATACAGCCTAATAGACTTTTGCATGTCGGCGGTTGTTTAGCCGGGATAGGATGTCAGAGGCAAGAAAGTGGACAAATTCCCGTCCATCAGGAACCAGTATTCCTGCCTCTTCATCAATATAAAACTGTCGGGTTCCCATTCGAATACGGCGCAGCAAAGTAGTGGTTTAACGGGTTTTTAGGAGTAAACATTTTGCAAAAACGTATTTTATCTATTGGCATACTCGCCAGCGCAATGTTGATGTCAACCGCCCAGGCCGGTTTGGTGCAACTGGAATTTAACCATACTACGACCCCTTACGGACAGGCTAACTATATCAATGTGTTAAAGGATCTGACCTTCACCCAGACGCACCTGCTGAATTACGGTGAAGGCTTTGGCTACAACGATTTTCGACTGGATATTCGTTTTTCAGATTTCAACTACCTGTTTGAACCCTCCAACGGCGCGCTGTGGCATAGCTGGGAGGATCCTTTTCAGGTAAATTCCACCTTTAGCGTGGATTTTGATGACGCAAGTAATCAGGAAAAGTTCTATCAAACCGTCGCTAACCGGGATTTTTACCAACAAGCAACGGTTATGATGCTAGAAACTAGGATAGCTGACGGGTTTTCTGGCCCACTGTTTAATTTCTATGACCGTAACAACAGCCTCGTATCGGAGCCGGATAAAAGCCTCAGCGATATCGCGCCAATGGCTGCCCCTTCAGGCAATCACCTGGCAATAGGTCTGCAAGGTGAGTTTTATAACAAATCCGAATTTGATGCTGGTATATTCTACAGCGAATTGATACGGATTCCCTTTGAGAGTTTCTTTCTGGATACTTACCAAGGTTTCGCACCTGGCCTAACAGACCCGACCCAAGCCGAGGTGGATCAATATGTGGCGGACAATTTTGTCTCTGCCATTAACTGGAGCTTTTCCTTCAACCGCTCTTTCAATAGCCTGGACAGCGATTACCAGGGCTATTATGTGGATGCCAAGATAAATTTTGAGTATGCCCCCAGCGCCGAGCCTTTTGTAAAAGACATTTTCAACAAGGAAACAGAAACACTGTTGCGCGCGATTGAATACATCCCAAGACCTTTAATTTACCTGGATGAAGCCAATACTTTTTATGAGTTTGTGGCGGCTAAGGCCGTTGAGCCAACAGATGTACCGGAGCCAGGCTCAGCCATCCTGGCGCTGCTCGGCCTGGCCGCTTTGGCAAGTCGTAGACGTCGCAACGCCTGACACTAGCGAATCCCCTCATAAAACAAAGCAGATTCAATAAGATAGACACGCATGGTGCTAAATGATCTAATTCATTTCGCCAAAAACCAACTAGAAATCAACACCATGCGTGATATTGCTATCTT
>NZ_JARHUG010000026.1 GCF_029223185.1 Aliiglaciecola sp. CAU 1673 | reverse complement strand
AATCACGCTTAAGAAAAAATCAGCCGATCCCATCAATAGGTAAGGAGCCACGGAAAACTCACTGGATGGCCCTAAAAAACAAAACCCCACCAAAATGGTGGGGTTTATCATCAATCTGAAGCCTGGTTAACCAGGCTTTCTTTTTTAAGCTCTACTCAGCCTTTTCAGCTTGAGCTGTCGCTGATGATGGAAGGTTATCGAGTAACCGTTGATTAAAGCCATGGAAGCGGTTAATGGCTTCTATCAATTCCGGTACTTCAATTTTTAATACCTTATTAATCAAACCATTCACCAAGTTCTCGTAAGCGGCACCGCTTTCAAGATGATTACGTGACTCTTCAACCAAGTCCAACATGTGCTGCACATATTCCGCAATGGGTTTAACTTTTGCAGCAGGATCAGAAGAGGCATCTCCATCCTGAAAATGAGAAACCGCTTCATAAGCCTGAATAACCTTCACTTGCTCTTGCCGGCTTAACTGAAACGCGAATCCAGTTAGCTCCTTTTCATCAAACCCAAGTTCCAAAGCCTGATTGAATGCCAGCTCTACATCACCATTGAAGAACTCATCGGCTAGATCGGCAGCATCTGCCACTAACTGACCAATTGCTTTTAACTCCTCCTCATCCAAGTCACCATTAACTGAATAGGAGAAGCTGGAGCGTTGGAAGAAAAGAGCTTGCTGTTCGGAAGAAACTCGTTGTCCACCAGTACCTTCTTCATCGCCAGCAGATGATTCAAGTCTAACTGACTGACTCGCGGCGAATTGTCGGGCATCTTCGAAACGGATTGTCACTTCGTCTCCATCCCGGGTGCGAATCACCAAAGCCCCTGCATCTTGCCTGCTGTAACTCATAGCAGTCTGCGACACAGCTTGAAGGGAAGAATCAGCAGAACCGACTCGTCCGAACAGATTGTCCTCAAGGGATTGAATCCCTTTCTCAATCGCCTGCTGGCTTTTCTCAATACCGTCGGAGATCTCATCGGACATCAAATCACCGAGTTCTTTCTTTGCCGACTCAACGCCTTTAAGCACACCGTTGCGTGCTTGGGTGAACATCTCTTTGAGCTTGTCCTCAGATGCACCATTGGCTTTAGCCTGCTTGACTGCACCGCCGACAAAACGCAGCACATTTTTGGCGATTTCTTCAAAGTCGAACAGACTTTTCTGTTCACCCGTGGGTTCAGGCAGCTTTGGTTGCCTGTCTCCTATTTGAAGACTTTGGTTAAGCGCGCCAACAAAAATTTTCACGCCGATAAAGCGCTTCGACTGCGCACCGCTGCTGAGTGACACCGAGCTGCTTTGTTGACCGTTCGCTTGTTGCGCCGCAGCTTGTTCAGCCTGGCGAGGCAACTCTGATCGGCCAACTGGTTGCTTTCTCTCACCGAGAAATGCCTTAAGTTCGCCTAAATTCATGACAAAATCCCCCATAACCTCTATTTGGTTATCGGCACCCCAAGCTCAATTTTTAGACTTTATGCCATCATTCTCCAGATAGCGTCTACACAGAATACTAGGGAACATGCTTTATTCGACCGTTGTATGACTTTACAATCTGCGGCCTGAGACCAAGGGGCCCCAATGAGACCGACAGAAATAGATACCAGCCAGTATGATTCATTGTTGCAAAAAAAGCGTGATGCCATCACTGCGCAGTTTGCAACATTTAATCCTCCTCCCATCCAAGTGTATGCATCTGAGCCCGTTCACTATCGAATGCGCGCTGAGTTCAGGGTCTGGCATCAGGGAGATGATCTATTTCATATCATGTTCGACCCTTTAAACAAAGAAAAGTATCGTGTTGACCACTTCCCGCCAGCAAGCAAGTTGATTAATGAGGTCATGGCTGAACTGATAGATTTGCTGCGCCCCAATCCAACACTCAGACGTAAGCTTTATCAAATCGATTATCTCAGCACCATGAGCGGGCAAATCTTAGTTAGCTTGATTTATCATCGCCAATTGGATGAACAGTGGGAATTAGAGGCTCGTGGACTAAAAGAACAACTGAGAGCAAAATTCCACCTGGATTTGGTAGGCCGCGCCCGCAAACAGAAAGTCCTGCTCGATCAGGATTTTGTGGTGGAGTCTTTGCCTGTCCATAACAGGCAATATCAATTCAAGCAGATAGAAAATAGCTTTACCCAACCAAACGCCGTAGTGAACTGCAAGATGATCGAATGGGCACTGGATTGCACCAAGGGAATAGGTGGGGATCTTGTAGAACTGTACTGTGGGCTTGGCAATTTTACTCTACCGCTGGCACAACATTTCGATCAGGTATTGGCTACAGAGATATCCAAATCCTCCGTTGCCGCCGCGCAGTGGAATATCGATGCCAACCACATAGATAACGTTAAAGTCCTGCGTTTATCCAGTGAAGAATTCAGCCAGGCCATGAACGGTGAGCAGACTTTTAAGCGCTTGGAGGGGTTGGATTTGGCGGCGTTTAATTGCCGTACCGTCTTGGTTGATCCGCCAAGGGCCGGCTTAGACGACGATACCTGTGCGATGATCAGCAGATTCGACAATATTTTATATATCTCATGCAATCCAGATACTTTGCTTGAGAATCTACAAATGTTAACAAAAACTCACCGAATTGAGCGCTTCGCCCTTTTTGATCAGTTTCCTTACACGCACCATGCGGAGTGTGGTGTATTCCTGATGAAAAAGTGACTACCTGTTGCTCCCACCATAATGGACAGCACCTTTGGCGATAAACTTGAGCTGCTGGATCAGACGCTGGCCCAGTAGCTCTCGCTGTACCTGCGTTGCATCGATAGCTTCAGCGCCAGCACTAAACACCAGACGAACCATGGCTTCGGCCTGCAGGTTGGCGAGTTGGCGGCTCAAGCCTGTATGGGAAGCCGTGTAGTCGCTCAATTCCTGAGTGAAATGCTGTATCTCTCGGGAAACTGCCGCGCGAAAGGCAGGTGATATGCCTGAATATTCCCTCAGCAGCAGTCTAATCTCGTTACTGTTTTCTACCGCAAACTCCATAAAGGTGTTTACCGAGGTCTTAATAACACTGCCACCGGCATCGATACGTGAACGGGCCTGACGCATCAATTGTCTTAGAGCTAACCCAGCCTCGTCCACTAAAGTCAGCCCCAACTCATCAATATCTTTAAAGTGGCGATAGAAAGAGGTTGGTGCAATTCCAGCGACACGGGCCACTTCACGTAAGCTTAAATTGGACAGACTTCGCTGTTCATCCAGCAATGAAAATGCCGCATCGATTATGGCGCGGCGTGTTTTTTGTTTTTGTTCCTGGCGTCGCATGTTACTGAAACCCATAAAATTTGCCGCAGTTTAGCATTATTTGCCTTTTCACAGGCTGTGCTTTTGGGACAATCTGCTTGCCTAAGCGACCTGAAATGGATAAATTGGCGCACAGTTGTACGCTCAAATTTACCGGTCATGCAAAAACCTGCTTTTATCCTTACGAATCTCATTCTGTTCAGCGTCACGGCGCTGATAAGCCTGGTCGTGGTGCCTTACCTGGCGCTCACCGTTGGTTTTGACTGGGTTGAAATCGGCGCTTGCATCGCGCTTATCTGGTTCTCCGGTTTATCCATCACTGCCGGTTATCACCGCTTATGGTCACACAAGGCGTACGATGCTCATCCTGTTCTTAAGGTCATCCTTGCCGTTGGCGGGGCGATGGCACTGCAAAACAGCATCTTACATTGGGCATCTGACCATCGCATTCACCACAAGCATGTCGACGACAATGACAAAGATCCCTATTCAGCAGGGCGTGGATTTTGGTATTCACACATCGGCTGGATGCTAAGGGAATACCAATCTCACCGTTACAGTGATTACAACAACTGCAAAGATTTGCAGAAGGACAAAGTGGTAATGTGGCAGCACAATCACTACTTGCCTATTATGTTGGCGGCTAACCTCGGAATTCCTGCACTACTTGGCTGGTTAAACGGTGACGTGCTGGGCATGCTTCTGTTAGCGGGCGTATTTCGTTTGTTTGTGGTCCATCACGTGACGTTTTTTATCAACTCGCTGGCGCATATCTGGGGCAAACAAACCTATACCGATAAAAACAGCGCCAGAGATAATGGTTTGCTGGCAGTGCTGACCTTTGGCGAGGGCTACCACAATTTCCACCATATATTCGAATACGACTATCGCAACGGCATTCGTTGGTGGCAATTTGATCCCACAAAATGGCTGATAAATGCCTGCTCTTGGGTAGGTATTGCCAAGAATCTACGACGCTGTCCTGAAGAGAGAATCGAAAAGGCCCGTTTAGAGATGCAGCTAAAGCGCGCCCAAGCGCGTGCTGCAACCCTGCCAAATGCGGAAGTGGTAATAGGCCGAGTACAACAGGAATATGAAGCCTTGCTGCAAAAAATGACGGCTTACTATGAAACGCGTAAGCGCCTGTTGGATATGAAGAAGCGAAAACTGGTCAGAAGCTACGAGAAGCTGGATTTGGATTTCAAGTACAAAGAATTGAAGCAGAGTTGGATGCTGGCGAAACAACGTTGGATTCAAGTGCATCGCCTGCAGTTTGCTTAATCGGCTGCCATCGCGCCACTTGCTTTTCCCACAGAACTCGGCAAGGCTATGAAATTGTGGGTAAATATCGGAGTGGAGCATGGCCACAAGCAAAACAAAAAAAGTACAATCGAAGTCTACTTTTGACTATGACGCCATCGTCATAGGCACCGGGCCAGGTGGAGAAGGTGCAGCCATGCAGCTTTCCAAGGCCGGTAAGCGAGTGGCTGTGATTGAACGCCATGACTCGGTGGGCGGCGGTTGTACGCACTGGGGCACCATCCCTTCTAAAGCACTGCGCCATTCCGTCAGCCGTCTGATCGAATACAACAGCAACCCCCTTTTTAATGACAGCGACAGATCCAGACACCTGACTTTTCGTGAAATCCTTGGCCATGCCAGTTCGGTAATACGCACACAAAGCCGCTTACGGGGCAGTTTCTATGATCGCAATGGGGTAAAGGTTATCCATGGCATCGCCTCTTTTGTTGACCCAAACACCATCAAAGTAGCCAGACGAGACGGTTCCATCGATCAGATCACTGCCAAACAGATGGTGATTGCGACCGGCTCGCGCCCCTATACTCCAAAAGATATCGATTTCTCTCATCCGCGCATTTATAACAGCGACAGCATTCTCTCTCTTAAGCATGATCCGAAATCCATCATTATTTATGGTGCCGGGGTGATCGGCACCGAGTACGCCTCAATCTTCCGTGGAATGGGCGTTAAAGTAGATTTGGTGAATATGCGTGATCGATTGCTGTCATTCCTGGATGCGGAAATCTCGGATGCGCTGAGTTATCACCTATGGAATAACGGCGCCGTTATTCGCCACAACGAGGCTTATCACTCTGTGGAAGGCAGGGATGACTGTGTCATCTTGAATTTGCAATCTGGTAAGAAGATGCGAGCCGACTGCTTATTATTTGCCAATGGCCGAACAGGCAACACCGATATGTTGAATCTAGAGAGCGTCGGTGTGAAGGCAGACTCAAGAGGGCAAGTCACTGTCAATGAAAACTACCAAACCGAAGTAGACAACATCTACGCTGTGGGTGATGTTATCGGTTATCCCAGTCTCGCGTCTGCTGCTTACAATCAGGGGCGTTATGCCGCACAAGCCATGCTATCCGGCAGTGTCCCCTCCGATCTGCTAGAAGATATTCCCACTGGTATCTACACCATTCCTGAGATCAGCTCAGTGGGTAAAAATGAGCAAGAACTGACTGCCATGAAAGTACCTTACGAGGTTGGCCGGGCACAATTCACTCATCTCGCCAGGGCACAGATAGCCAATACCCAGGTAGGCAGCTTGAAGATACTGTTTCACCGGGAGACCAAGGAAATATTAGGGATTCATTGTTTTGGAGAGAGGGCTTCAGAAATTGTGCATATCGGCCAGGCGATCATGCATCAGAAAGGCGAGGGCAACACGGTCGAGTACTTTGTTAATGCGACTTTTAACTACCCGACGATGGCCGAGGCCTACCGGGTTGCCGCAATCAATGGTCTAAACAGACTTTTCTAAAAACAAAAAACCGGGCAAGGCCCGGTTTTTTTAATAAACACATTAATTAGCGATTACTGGCCAGTAGCGCACTGTTCTCTAAGGCATCACGATGAGCAACAATCTCGATAAGATGACGCTCTGGATAGAACTTAATCGTAGCCATCACCGCATCGCTTTGGTTGGCACTTTGTTGAACGATATTGCGCTGAACATCCTGAAACTGAATGTTTTGGCTGATTTGCCGTTCCATACAGGATGCATTCACCGTAAAACTCTCAGCTTCGACGCATTTAAACAGACTCTTTGGCTGCTCACCCGCTTGAGACAAACCGGCGAACGCCACTAAAGATACGGCAGTTAACAATTTACGCATGGCGGACTCCTAACAATGCTGGGTTTAGCGTATATACATTTTATACACGAGCACAGGTCAGCCATCAAGATCTTTTTAGATCATAGTTTTGTGACAGGATTATGACAGTGGTGAAATATTTGAAATTTTTTATGGGGCGAACTTATTGTCTGTTAAACAATCTACCGCTGAAGCCACTTCATTACAATACTGATGCATATTGAAACAGCTCTTATCTTAGAGGAAATCCGCAGTTGCAGACTCTGCGAGGCGCACTTGCCGCTTGGCGCCAATCCGGTGGTGCGCGCTAGCCAGCAGGCAAGACTGATGGTTATTGGCCAGGCCCCTGGCACTAAAGTCCACAAAACATCAGTGCCCTGGAACGATCCATCTGGCGACAGGCTCAGGGAATGGTTAGGAGTAGACCGCGAAACTTTCTACGATCATACCCGGATCGCCATTATGCCCATGGGGTTTTGCTATCCTGGAAAAGGGAAAAGTGGTGACTTGCCACCTAGAAAGGAATGCGCGCCCACCTGGCACCAACGATTACTGGCTTCCATGCCCAATATCAAGCTGACTCTGCTTATTGGTCAATATGCTCAAGCCTATTACCTGCAGGATAGACGAAGCCTCACCCAAAGAGTGCAACACTGGCAAGATTATCTCCCTGAATATCTGGTGCTTCCCCACCCATCACCAAGGAATAATTTATGGCTTCGCAAGCATCCTTGGTTTGAAGAGGAGGTGATCCCAGCACTGAAATCTAAGGTTTTGGAGATTCTGGAGCCCCAGGCTAAGCTCTAGGGCTGTAGTTATCGAGGAAATGGTTGAGTTCGTCAAACGGCATAGGCTTAGCGTACAAATAGCCCTGCGCTTCATCACATCCTAATCTGAGCATATGACTGGCTTGTTCGCGTTTTTCCACGCCTTCGGCAATAGTCTGTAAACCAAGCTTATTGCCGAGAGTAACGATAGTTTCTGCGATAAATGCACTCTTGCCTGATGTCACATCATTAACGAAGGAGCGGTCCACTTTGAGTCTGTCCAAAGGCAGCTTCTGCAAATAGCTAAGCGAAGAAAAGCCCGTGCCAAAATCATCGATGGCAATGCTAACGCCAAAGGCCTTCAATGCTTTTAGCGAGTCCACCACAATTTGCGGCTCATCCATCACCACACTCTCGGTGATTTCCAATTCCAGACACTTAGGATCGATACCACTCTCGGTCAGGGCATTTTTCACTAAGTCGATAAACTGGGGATCCCTGAACTGAGGCATGGAGATATTGACCGCCACCCGCAACTTATCAAGACCACGGTCATGCAACTGCTTCAGTTTGGAACAAGCCTCTTCCAGCACCCAGGCACCGATCTCAATGATCAGTCCGCTGTATTCGGCCAGAGGAACGAAGACTACGGGGGAAATAAAGCCCCCTTCAGGAGCGGGCCAGCGCAACAAAGCTTCCATACCGACCACAGATTCACTGACTAAATCCACCTGTGGCTGAAACCACAGTTGCAGCTTACGCTCAGCAAAGTCGGTTCGAAGCTGGCGGATCATGCCCAAACGCCAAGTGGTTTTTTCTTCCATCTCGGGGGCGTAATATTCGTAATTGGCGGTCAAGCTACGCTTAGCCCGGTTCAAAGCAATATTGGACTGCTTGAGAATATTAAGGCCATTGCAACATTCAGACATCAAGCGGCAAAAGCCCATGGTGACATTAACAGGAAGCGTATGGTCACCGGCTTTGAATGGTGATGTGAAAAGTGCAGAAATGGTATCCGGATTGACTACATCACCGCTGCCGATAAGACCGAACACGTCGGCCCCAATACGTCCCATGCGTACCGCATCACCGAGATTGTTTTGCATTCTCTCTGCGATAGCAATCAATAGCAGGTTCCCGGCATCCTGCCCCAATCCGTCGTTAATGTCGGAGAAGTGGTTTACATCGACCAGTGCCACCACCAGGTCTTCAATATCTGCACTACTGTCTTCGATTTCATCCAGCATATTGATGAATTCGTTGCGGTTAGGCAGCTTAGTAAGCATATCCCTGAAAGCAGCATTACGCAGTTGATGGAACAGGTTAACGTTTTCATAGCCCACCGAAATGCTGGTCATAAAGACTTCCAGCAGTTGTCGGTGAACCACGTTAATGGATGACCCTAATTGCACGTAAACGGCAGCTTCATAGCCACTGCTATTCATATACAAAACGGAGAAATCTTCGGCATAGATATGATCGCGTTTTTGTAAGCACAGGTTGACTTCGCGAATAATCTTGTCGTCATGCAGGCTGTCTAAGCGCTTGTTGATGTACGTGGCGAACTGGCCTGCCGCGCCGAGCACATAAACCGCATCATCTTCTCTGTCCAATACCGAACCGGCCCTGGCACAGACCACGCCACCGGCGTCCAGTCCAATCAAAGAACTGATTTGGGTAACCACACCTTCACAGAAGCCTTTAATCGAATGCTCTTCCAGCAGGTTGGCGGCGGATGCAATAATTTTTTCCAGCCCTACCCTGCTTTGATTAATGGTCAGGATCTGCTGATAAGAGCGCAGAGAAGCGATGATAGTGGTAAGTAGTTTACTGCGGGTCAGCTCGGTCTTGGTCTTGTAATCATTGATGTCATATTCCTTAATGACATTTTCTTCAGGAGCGTACCCTGGCTGACCGGTTCTCAAGATAATTCTGGGTTCGTGGAGATTCAGTTCTTCACGCATACGCTTGGCCACTTGCAGGCCCGCATCATCTGTCTCCATGACCACATCCAGCAACACAATGGCGATGGAGCTGCCATGCTCTGAAAGAACCTTGATAGCTTCTTCACCAGAGTAGGCATGGGAAAAACTCAGCTTACGACCGTTAACCACCAAGTCAGACAAAGCCAAACGGGTTACCGTATGAATTTCTTCGTCATCATCAACGATCAACACATTCCAGGTATCATTGTCTTCGTGATGTTCCTGCTGACCTTCTTCTTCTTCCAAAAAGATCAGTTCATCATTGTCGTATTCGGCTGGATTCATCTAGCTATCCGCAATTAACACCAAGAATTTTTAACGCCATGCGCTTTGGATTAACAATATCCTAATATTTATTAAAGCGAAACTGAAAGTACTGTACTGTTATTTAGCAAACTTGCCTGTTTTATCACCTTATCGATAAAGTTAGCACTAAGCCTTGGCATTCTGTGAGCTGCATGACAAAAATCGATTCTCTCAATACACCACCGCCGATTCCCAGCAGAGCGCCGAAAACGGAGTCTCCCGCGCGCGCGGCACCGGAACAGGCTGAGGCAACGCCAACCTCTGATCCTAACCAGATACGCAATCGCATCAGCCAATGGTTTGCCCAGGCAGGTATTCGCGCTGGTTACAAGAATTTGCTTGAAGACAGTCCAAGCGAACGCGTCGCCAGGCGCCAAGCCATGCGACAGCAGCGGCAATTGAAAAATCTTGAGAGCATTATGGAACTGGCTCTGGAGTTCAGCCCCAGCCAATACAAAGAAGAAGCATTAGATCCGGACTGGTTTTTCAGCTTTATTCAAATGGCAGAAGATATCTACTCTCCTGCCATGCAAGAACTTTGGGGCAAAATATTTGCTGTGGAAGTTAGCCAGCCAGGCAGCTTTTCACTGCGTAGCCTGAATATCCTCAAACAGCTTACTCAAAAGGATGCCAAGATATTTGCTCTGGCGACCAGTATGGCCAGCCGTCGTAAAGGCGATTTCAGCCCGCGCATCTTTTATGGGTACTACCAGAAACCCAGCTTTCTCTCCTTGTTGTCTTTACATCGCAGCCAGCAGTTAAACCTCGCGCAATATGGTTTGGCTTATCCAGACCTACTCTCTTTAATGGATTTGGGTCTGATTTATAGCAGCGAGATCGAATCCGGGGAAATGGACACCAGCAGCAGAACAGAATGGCGCTGCGGGGGAGAAAGCATTCATCTGGCAGCCAGGAGCAAAGGCATTATTTTGAAATACTACAAGTTTACCTCTGCTGGAGCAGAACTATGCAGGCTGGTACCCAGCAAAGGGAACTCAGCCTATTTAACGGCGTTGAGACAATTGCTCAGCAGTGTCTTCGAAGTGAATTAAATGCCGTCACCAAATTCATGCAGGCCACATTCTCTTTTTAAGCCGAAGAATCGGGTATCTTCTTCTTTCATGCCGGCCTCCAGCGGCCTGGTCGTATGCCAATCGCCAACCGACACATAGCCCTGATCCCATAGCGGATGGTATGGCAAGCCATGCTCCTTGAGATAGTAATGCACATCTTTGTTTGACCACTCAAGGATCGGAAATACCTTAAAACGGCCATCGGTCCATTGCAGGTAGGGCAACTTTTCCCGACTGCTTGATTGGCTGCGGCGTAATCCAGAGAACCAGGTACCAACATTAAGTGA
Source organism: Aliiglaciecola sp. CAU 1673 (assembly GCF_029223185.1). GTDB lineage: Bacteria > Pseudomonadota > Gammaproteobacteria > Enterobacterales > Alteromonadaceae > Bowmanella. Next base: position 42,419 of record NZ_JARHUG010000026.1, on the reverse strand, counting down.
CTTTAGTGCCCGTTGCATAGGCTCTACCTTATTCATCTTGTTGTAAGCTTCGATACCAGTAATCCCCTGCTCCCACAACTGACCGAAACGACGTTCCTGCCAGGCTGGGGACATATCCGCACTGAACACTTTCAGGTTCAATCCCAATGTTTGGGTCAGCTCGTCAATAAAATCGTAGGTTTCGGGAAACAGATAGCCGGTGTCGGTCAATACCACCGGAATATCAGGCTGCAACCGGGTTACCAGATGCAGCATCACTGCCGCCTGGATCCCGAAGCTGGAAGACAGCATATGGTTAGCTGGCAAATTCTCCAATGCCCATTCCACCCGCTCAAGCGCCGTCATCCTGGCCAACTGCTCATTAAGTTCTGGCAGTTGCTTGGGATCGACTTTGCTATCCAATACCGAGGTGATACTAGTCATAGAAATCCTTAGCGGAGTTAACCACCGGCTTGATGATCCCGGCCCGGATAGTGAAATCGCCAAAGGATTCGCCGGCCTCTCTTTCCTTTGACCAGCGACCAATCAACTGGTCCAGTTCATTCATGATCTCGCGCTCACCGATATTCTCACGATACATGCGAGGTATACGGGTACCGATAGCATCGCCCCCCAAGTGCAGGTTGTATTTCCCTGGTCCTTTGCCCACCAAACCGACTTCGGCAAGCATGGCGCGACCGCAACCATTAGGACAACCGGTTACCCGGAACACGATATGCTCTTCGCCCACACCATGTTTGCTCATCAACCCCTCCAGTTCCGTCACTGCATCGGGTAGATAGCGTTCGGCTTCGGCCATCGCCAAGGGACAAGTAGGCAAGGCAACACAAGCCATAGAGTGTTTACGCTGTAGGCTGATATTGTCCTCAAGCAGGCCATGCTCTCTGGCCATCTTTTCAATCTGTGCCTTATCTTCGCTGGCAACACCGGCCACAATCAGGTTTTGATTGGCGGTGAGACGGAAATCCCCTTTATGCACCTTGGCCAATTCGGCGCAGCCGGTCTTTAGCGGCTTACCGGGATAATCGAGAATGCGACCATTTTCAATAAACAGGGTCAGGTGGTGTTTGCCATCCACCCCCTCAACCCAACCGAAGCGGTCACCGCGGCCAGTAAATTCATAAGCCCGGCTGGGCGCAAAAGTCACACCCGCGCGCTTCTCTACTTCGGCCTTGAACGCATCGACGCCCACCCTTTCCAGGGTATACTTGGTCTTCGCGTTTTTACGATTACTGCGATTGCCCCAATCACGCTGTGTGGTTACCACTGCCTCGGCCACTGCCAGAGTCTTATCCAGTGGAATAAAACCCAAATCGTCTGCTTTGCGTGGGTAAGTGCTCTTATCGCCATGGGTCATGGCCAAACCACCACCCACCAGCACGTTAAAGCCAACCAACTGACCGTTTTCGGCGATGGCCACAAAGTTCAGATCATTGGCATGCACATCCACATCGTTTTGCGGCGGGATTGCCACTGTGGTTTTGAACTTACGCGGCAGATAAGTAGCACCTAGGATGGGCTCCACATCTGTGGTTTCCAGCTTTTCTTCATCCAGCCAAATCTCAGCATAAGCGCGAGTCTGAGGAAGTAGGTGCTCACTAATTTTCTTGGCCCATTCATAGGCCTGCTGATGCACCACCGACTCCACCGGGTTGGAGGTACAAAGCACATTTCGGTTCACATCGCCTGCTGTTGCCAGTGAATCCAGACCAATGCGATTCAACATCTGATGCATCATCTTGATCTTTGGCTTGAGCACACCATGGAACTGGAAAGTCTGTCTGGTGGTCAGGCGGATACTGCCATACAGCGTGTGCTCCTTGGCAAACTCATCGATGGCCAGCCATTGCTTGGGCGTGATAATGCCGCCGGGCAGACGACAACGCAGCATCACATTGTGCAACGGCTCCAGCTTCTGCTTGGCACGCTCGGCGCGGATATCTCGGTCATCCTGCTGATACATGCCGTGAAAACGGATCAACTGAAAGTTATCACCGTTAAAACCACCGGTGAGACTATCTTTGAGATCGTCAGTGATAGTGCCACGCAGGAAGTTGCTTTGGCTTTTGATCCGCTCGTTGTCGGACAATTTCACGTCGTTGTTATCACTCATCAGTACACATCTCTTTGATAGCGTTTTGCCTTGCGTAGCGCCGCAACATATTCCTCGGCCTGCGCACTGTCCATCTTGCCATGCTCAGCCACAAGTTTGAGCAGGGCATCATGAACATCTTTGGCCATATGATTGGCATCCCCACACACATAAAAGTGGGCGCCTTGTTGCAACCACTCGAAGACTTCTTCGCCTTGCTCAGCCAATCGGTGCTGAACATAAATCTTATGGGCCTGATCCCTGGAAAAGGCCAGGCTGATATTGGTTAGCAAGCCTTCTTTAACCCAGCGCTGCCATTCCACCTGGTAGAGGAAATCCTGGGTAAAACTGGGGTTGCCGAAGAACAGCCAGTTTTTGCCGGCCGCATCTTCGGCCTCGCGCTGCTGCATAAAGGCCCTGAAAGGCGCGATACCGGTACCCGGGCCCACCATAATGACCGGGGTATTGGGATCTTGCGGTAATTTGAAGTTGTCGTTGGACTCGACAAACACACTTAGGCTTTCACCTTCCTGCAGACCGTTAGCGAGGTAAGCGGATGCACCGCCTTGATGACTGAAACCAAAGGCGTCATATTCCACCAGCGCCACAGTCAGATGCACTTCGTCTTCCACTTCCTCCTGGCTGGAGGCGATGGAATACAACCTTGGCGTTAAGGGGCGAAGCATGGAAACCAGTTGCTGTGCTTCCACGGGCTTGGGATATTCATTGACAATGTCGATGATCTGCCGCGTAGCCAGGTATTCACGCAGTGCCGTCTTATCTTCCACCAACTGCAGTAGTTGGCTGTTTTGCGTCTGCTCGGCATAGGCTTTAACAAAACTGGGATAACTTTGGGTTAGCTCCAGCTTTTCGGTGAGTGCCTTTGCCAAAGACAGGCTTTCATCTGCTATCTGCACTTGCGAATCCGCATCCAGTGACAGTGCCGACAACAGTCGCTCAACCAAAGTTGGCGCGTTCTTAAACCACACGCCAAGGGCATCACCAGGGCGATAGGTTAAGCCAGAGCCTTCCAGGGAAATTTCGATATGGCGAATATCCTTAACGGAATCACGGCCAGTGATCTTTTGCGACAGCAACATCTGCGCTTCAAACGGGTTCTTGCGATCATATTTAGTAACCGAGGCAACCTGAATGCCGGGTAATGCCACCACCTGCGCTTCGTGTCCTTGCTGTGACAGTTCAGCCTTAAACAATGGCGTGACCTTTTCACTCCAGGCGTCTACATCCCCAGCGTAATCCACATCACAATCTAACCGCTCAGCAATACGCTTGGCCCCCAGCGCGGCTAAACGCTGATCGAAATCTTTAGCGGTCTGACAGAAAAACTCATAGCTGCTGTCACCCAAGCCCAGCACAGCGTAATTCAGTTGCGACAAGGATGAGGCTTTCTTGCTGGCCAGGAATTCATGCAATTCCACGGCATCATCAGGAGCTTCACCCTCGCCATGGGTACTGACGACTATCACCAGATGGGTTTCATCTTTAAGCTTTTTAATTTTGTAGTCAGCCATATTAAATAGCTGGACCGGCACCCCAGCGGACTCGGCAAAGGCTTTATATTGCTCGGCAACGCCACGGGCATTGCCAGTTTGTGAGCCATAGAGGATGGTCAATACAGCATTAGACTGAGGCACGGCTGCCATGGACGGCTGCAGTTGTCCGCTTTGAGACTGTGCCAAACCAGCCAAATATCCGCTTACCCAGGTCAACTGAGCGGCGTTTAGCGGCGCAACCGCTTTGCTGATTTCTTGCCACTGAGCGTCGCTCAGCATAGAGACAGGCCAACCTGTCTGTGGTGTTGAAGATGACATAGATGCTACTAACCCGACAATATTCACTGTAGGTTAGCGAGTGAGACGAAATTCAGGAAAGAATTATTTCAAATTCGTTATTACTGAATGTGCTTAAATGTCGGTTTGATATAAAAATACGAAAGGCCCGTTGTGGGCCTTTGCTTTTAGGTTGGATCAGAAATGCACTTCTAATCCAGCGTAAGGGCCTTTGAAATCAAGATCCGTGTAGATGTCATCCACATCATCCAACTCCAGTTGGAAAGAGCGGTAACCCAATTCAAATTTCATATCCAAAGCCAGGTTGTCCAGCAGGCTGTATGTGATGGCGGCTTGGTAATCCAGTAACTTGCTGTCATCGATAGAGAGAAAGCTGCCTTCAGCCATCAATCCCCAACCACTTAATGGCAAATTGGCTTCGAGGCGGCTGTAGAACATGGGAATAATGCCGGAAAACTCTTCAGTAGCCTGAATACTGCTGTCTGTGCTGCTAACCACCAGTAATTCGCCATCCAGATACTTGCCGTTTAGTCCCAAATCAAAGCTAAACAGATTGTTATCAAACAACTCGTAGTAGAGCACGATATCGGTGCTATCCAATGTGGCATCGGTCAGCACGGAGGTATTGGCAGAATAGATCCGCGAGCCAAACTCAAAGTTGGAGGTCAGGGTAACGGCACCCTCTGTGTCCATGCTGCTGTTTCTGATTTTCAGATTGGGCACCAGTGGCACAGCATGTTCCACAGCCAGATAAAACACGGCCTGATTCTGATTATCGAAGTTGAAATTGGTGAGATCCGCAGTATTGGCAAAACCACCGCTGGTATCCATCCGCCAGCCTTGTGCGCCGGCATAAACACCAAACAACGTATCAGCCTGCGCTGTAGTAACACTGGCTGCAGCAAGGCTGATAGCAAATAAATGTGCGCTTTTCATGTTTTATCCTTGACTCAATAGTTCGGTCAGGTCGATTAGTGCCGCGTTGGCTCTGGAGATATAATTAGCCATGACCAGTGAGTGATTGGCCAGCAGACCAAAACCACTGCCGTTTAAAATTATCGGGCTCCAAACCATATCCTGGGTGGCTTCCAATTCCCTGATAATCTGTCTGAGACTGACACTGGCGTTCTTCTTTTCCAATACATCAGCGAAGTCGGCTTCTACTGCCTTTAGGAAATGCAACAGTGCCCAGCTTGAGCCCCTGGCTTCATAAAACACATCATCCAGCTTCCACCAACTGGTTTTCAAATATTGAGAATCACTGGCAGGGGTTGATTGTCTGGCGCTGGGATCGCCGGCCAAATCGGTATTCAGGCGCTCTTGTCCAACACTGGCGCTAAGTCGCTGCGACAGGCTGCCCAAACGCTTTTCGGCCTGTTTCAACCAATCCCGCAAGTTGTCTGCCCTGGCATAAAACTGGGCCCCCTCACTTTCGGGATCGGCCAGCATGTTGCGATAGCGACGAACGGCCCTAATCCCCTCCTGATACTGAGATTCGGCTGAGGGCAAAAGCCAACTGCGATGGTCGATATTAAACTTCGGCTGCGCAACAACCAAATCAGGATTTTCCAGGGATTGAGACTGAGAACGACTGAAGTCCTTGCGCATGGCCAATGACAAATCCCTGACCATCTCCAGTACACCAAATTCCCAAGCGGGCATATTGTCCATCATCACAGATGGAGGCAGCACGTCATTGGACAGATAGCCCCCCGGCTTATCCAGCATGGTCTGCCCGACGTTAATAAGCGCAGTGGTCAGGAAATAGCCAGGAACCGGGCTCACCCCTTTTTGCTGGGCTTCCTGACTGGCTACCTGACGTACATCGAACACCTCTGGCTCGGTGCTCCAATATAAAGACAAGATGTACGCCAGCAGCAGCAAGATGGCTGCGATGAAAAGCGCCCAGCGACCATTAATGAATTTAGTCATAATTTCCTACCTTGGCGTTTGCACTAGTGATGGTGATGCTCTGAAGCAGGCGGCGCTTCCGCGACCTGCGCATCCACCTCGATTCGCTCACCGTCAGCAAACTCAAGTTGAATTTGCACCAATTGCTTGGCCTTGAGCGGGGCTTTTAGTCCGAACATCATCAGATGCAAGCCCCCGGGTTGAAAACTAACGCGCTGCCCGGCCGGGATATCGACACGCTGGCGCTGCGTCATTTTCATCATGCCTTGCTCCAACACATGCTCATGCAGTTCCACCCTGTCCACCACCAAAGCGCTGGCAGCCACTAATACTTTGTCTGTATCAGAGTCATTGTGAATGGTGAGATACCCTGCGGTATTGGTCACTCCTGGCGGCAAAAGGCGAACCCAAGCGCCTTCAACTTTGGTGGCCGCATAACTGAAAAAAGACAGGCCAGACAACAATATCAAGGCAAGAATTCGCATGTGCTCTCCTCTTCGAATATCACTAAATTATTCAGGAAAAATGCTTTAATGCCAATGACTAAGCCAAACTTGTTGAGAAAGGTTAAAAACAACAGCTGTCATTAAGGGGGCTCTAACAGCCCTTTATTGCGCAGTATGACGCTTGTCCTTGACCAGCCAGATGACCACCAGTGCCATCAACAGCCATGGCCAAAATGCCCCGATGCCCGCCATCAGTAAGGCTCCAAACACCAGCGCCAAGACCATCAACACAATACTGGCCAGGCTCAGCGCCACCAGTACGCCAATGGCAACGAAAAACGCTCCCACCGCCATCACGACCAGCAAGGTGGCAACAGGACTAAGTAGATCGTCGTCGAAGTAGATCTGCATGTCCCACCAGGGTAGTGATAGCTGGTCAACGCAAAGGATAAACAAACTTGCCAGCAAAACAGCTATTGCAATATTGCGCAACATATCCCCTCCTAGCGGTTGGGCAATACCAGCGCCATCACAGCGTAGGCAACCACCGTCACCATCGGAAAACTAAAGAAACACAACAGCGCAACCAGTCTTACCAACCAGGGCTGCGTGTCCCAATGTCTGGCCAAGCCGGCACAGACACCGGAAATCTTCTTGCGAAGCACGTCTTTGCGAATTCTATTGTCGTCGTATACCGTTCTCATTTACTTACTCCCGGATAAATATGATGTGCAGCGACTAAGCTCTGCATCCCAACATGCGCCGTCCCTGGCATATACCCCTATGCTGCTTTCTTCTCTTTTGACACTTTTTTCTTCAGTGCTTCAAGCTCTGAATCCAATCTGTCATTGCCTTCAAGCTCGGCAAACTGGCTAGCCAGGTTGGACGGCTTATTAACCATATCGTAGGCTTCCAACTCGGCTTCCAGGTTGTCGATGCGCTGCTCATAGCTTTCAAAGCGCTGGATCACATCTTCAACATTGTGCACTTCCTGCTGGTGCTTGGCTTTCAGACGCACTGTTGCCGACTGCTGACGCACCATCAATGACTGTTGCTTGGCTTTGGCCTCTTTCAGCTTCTGCTGCAATCTGCCACTGTCTTCCTGCAGTTGCTGCACGGCTTCGTCTAACTGAGCAAGCTCCTGTTGCAGCCTTTGATGCTGCTGAGCATGCTGGTCTTTTTGCACCAATGCCGCCCTGGCCAAGTCTTCGCGCTCCCGGGTCAATGCCAGTTCTGCTTTTTCGTGCCAGTCATTCATCTGCTTTTGACAGTTGTGCATACGGCGTTCGATGTCTTTCTTGGCCGCCAAATTGCGGGCGGCTACTGAGCGAAGCTCCACCAGGCTCTCTTCCATTTCCTGGACGATCAGCCGGATAATCTTTTGCGGATCTTCGGCCTTGTCCAACATGGCATTGATATTGGCCTGCACGATGTCGTTCATTCTTGTGAAAATACCCATCTTTAAATTCCTCCACGCTTGATACTTTGAATTGGTTTTTACAATTCCGATTGGGTTACAAAATACATTTCAAGCCTTGTGCCAACTCAGAAACCCATATTAAGACATTGTTTTTATTGATTTTTTACCAAAACAACAACTCCCGTTGAGCGAGCGGGTTACTGAGAAACTCATAGATATGGGTGAAATCGCTATAAATTGGCGAATTTAGCCAAACAAGAAAAATGATGGCCATTCAAGGAAAGATTCAAGCCACCAGGCAATGAGGCGATTGAATAGAAGATTTGCGCAAGGAAAAAGGAAATAAGTCGGGGAGAAGGCAAAAAAAAGAAGACGGTTGTATTGATTACAGACCGTCTTGTTGCAAGTGAGGAGGAGCTTTGGTGAACTGCTTTTCCAGTAAGGAAATCACCATTGCACCGAAAATATACGCCAGCAGAGGTAACAACAGCAGACTGGCAAGCTCCAGATGGCTCGGTAGAAAACTCATTCAACCTTTCCTTCGCTATCCCCCTGCTTAGCAACATCAGCTGCGGTGAGTTCTTGATTGGCATCTTCTGCAAACATGGCTTCACCGGCTTCGATAACAGTTTCCTCGATACCACGTTGCATCTCGGCCATGGTCGCAGTTACTGCTGCGCTTAGCAGATTACTGGCCAATTCATTCAGACTTGGCAGCTCCTGGGCCTGTGCAACATTGATAAAGCTACTAGCAGCAACAAAAGTAACGGCAATGGTCATTTTCTTAAACATGATGTTCTCCGAACGCTTAGGTTAATGGTTAAGTCGCGATAACTATTGCGATTGTTGTGCCAACTCGAACAAAAACTATAAACCATTGTATTTAATATGTTTTTTTAAAGTTGGTGGATAACCTGGAAATAGGGCAGTCCCATTTCCGGGACAACATGTAGCGATTTTGACCACACTAATAGTGGAACTCACCAAACTAGCGTTTCGAATTGGTTGAAATACTTTGAATAGGATTGCGGCGCAAACAAGCGCTAAACGATGAAGTCAGGTTTGCAAAGAAGAAAGGAATTGGTTTGCGAGACACAAAAAAAGGAAAAAGACGGCTTTGGAAGACTGCTAGCCGTCTTGTCGAATTGGATGTTGGGCCTTGGCTACTTGCTTTTCCAGCAGGGTGATCACCAAGGCGCCGATCAAAAAGGCTACCAAGGGCAGCAGTAACAGGCTGAGCAGTTCTGCTTGACTAGGCATCAGTTCTATTCCGCCTTAGCCAGGATCACGGCATCGCTTTCTTTCTCTGCCAACTCTACGGTATTTGCAGAGTCCAGAATAAAAGCTTGGCCCGCTTCAACGACTGCTTGCTCTACGCCTTTTTGCATTTCCTGTTGAGTCACGCTAACCGCCGCTTTGAGCATATAGCTGACATATTCTTTCAGGCTGACTTGTTCGGCTTGAACGTTGGCACTCAGAGTGCCCGCGAACAACAGGGTAGTAGCAATAGTAATTTTCTTTAACATGACATTTCTCCATTGGCTCTTTAACTAAGTCGCAGTAGGTATTGCGATAGTTGTGCCAACCTCAGAGAAATTTATATGTCATTGTTTTTATTGAATTTAAATAAGAAATATCTGATCGCGAAGTAAAGGCTAATAGTATGCCAATATAACTAGTGGTTAATTTCGCCAAAGGGTTGGTGAAATTAACCAGCCTGTTGCAAGAAGTGCTGCTTCTGACCTCCCTGCATGGCCTCAAGCGCTCCATATAAGAGATCCCCGCTGATCGCTCTTGGACCTTGTTCACTCAAATAGCGACGCCATAAGCGCCCGCCCGGTTGGCCTTGAAATAAGCCAAGCATGTGCCGGGCAACGTGCCAGACGCGGGCACCTTCGGCCACTTGCTGATTGATATAGGGGATCATTTTCTCGACAACAGCCAGTCTGGACGGCACCGGTAGTATTTCACCAAACAAAGAACTGTCCGCTTCAGCGAGCAGATAGGGATTGGCATACACTTCGCGGCCAATCATCACCCCGTCCACATGTTGCAAATGGGCCTGGGTTTCTCGCAATGATTTAATTCCCCCGTTGATACTGATATGCAGCGTGGGGAATTGTTGCTTCAACTGATACACCCTTTCATAGTTGAGCGGCGGAATATCACGGTTTTCCTTTGGACTGAGGCCCTGAAGCCAGGCCTTGCGAGCATGCACAATAAAGGTGTCGCAACCAGCATCGGCGACCACTTGCACAAATCGAGTCAGATCTTCAAATTCATCCATGTCGTCAATCCCAATACGGGATTTGACGGTAACGGGGATACTGACCTGACGCTGCATCGCTTTGATACAATCAGCCACGGTTTGCGGCTCAGCCATCAAGCAAGCACCAAAACGGCCGTTTTGTACCCGATCTGAAGGGCAGCCAACATTGATATTCACTTCATCGTAGCCGTAAGCTTGCGCACGAGCGGCGCACTCAGCCATAGCGCCAGGGTCTGAGCCACCTAACTGCAAGGCCACTGGGTGCTCCTCGGCATTAAAAGCCAAATAGTCACCTTTGCCGAAAATGATGGCGCCGGTTGTCACCATTTCGGTATATAACAGAGCATGACGGCTCAACAGGCGCAAAAAGAAACGACAGTGCTTGTCTGTCCAATCGAGCATAGGGGCAACCGACAACCTGCGACTGTTGGCCAGATCTTGCTGATGGGATGTGGATTGCTGCACCATGTTGCTCACTTTATATACTGCACTTGAATAAGAAGGTCGCGGATTATACAGTAAACAAGCATCGCTGACGACCATCCTGAGCAACCGTAACGGCTGGGCTGTTGCCGCGCCACGCCTATGATAAACTCAGATTAAGATAACCAGTGACCAACACCGCATGAAGCAACAAGCATTAGTCGAAAAGGCCCGCCACCACTGTGAAAGCCAAGGGGCAAGATTCACTCACCTGAGGGAAAAGGTGTATGAGTTGCTGTTACAAAAACAAGGCGCAACCGGAGCCTATGAGTTGCTCGACAACCTCAAAGAGACCGAAAATTCGGCCAAGCCAGCGACCGTCTATCGCACCTTGGACTTCTTATTGGAGTTTGGTCTGGTACACCGACTGGAATCCAGTAACGCCTTTATCGCTTGTCACCACTTTGGTTGTAATCATCCGGTACAATTCTTAATTTGCGACCGCTGCGGTGAAGTGCAGGAAATCCAATCAGAGGGCCTCAAAGAAACATTGGACCGGCAGGCAAAAGAGCATGGCTTCAAAGTCTCCAAGCAAACCATTGAAGCCCATGGTATCTGTGCGGCCTGCCAGAACTAAAAAACAGCAACTTTTATTAGATTTATTCTCAACTTAGCGCTCAGTTGAGCTAGACACTTGATGCGTCTTTAGCCATAGTTATTGGCGAAGGGCCACTGAGAAACACTAAAAACACCATGAATGTTGAATTTATCAATCCGTTTATCAGCTCGTTGCTGAATGTTTTGGACACCATGGCGCAAACTAAGCTTTCGCCCGGCAAGCCGTCGAAGAAGGCCGGTGAAGTGGCGCATGGCGATGTTTCGGGATTAATTGGTATGGTGGGGCCACAAGTAAAGGGCTCTTTCTCCATCAGCTTTGACGAAGCATTGGCCCTTGAAATCATGCACCGAATGCTGGGTGAGCGGCCGCCGAAAATAAATGCTGAAGTCACCGATATGGTGGGCGAGATCACGAATATGGTGACAGGCGGCGCCAAACTGGAATTGGGCAGCAAAGGCTTTGACTTTGATATGGCCACCCCCATCGTAGTCAGTGGTAAACAACATACCATTACACATAAAGTAGATGGTCCGAAAATTATTCTGCCCTTTAAAAGTGATGTAGGCAGTGTCCATCTGGAAATCTGCTTTGATAAAATAGAGTGAGCCCCCTCTGGCGCAGTATCGCGTATTACAGTATGCTGCGCGCCAAATTTTGACCAATCCCCAAAATGTGAGTCCCACTCTGGGCTGACAGTCGCTTCTGACAAGATATTCAAGCAGTAAAACCTTCCGGTCTGGCAACAGTTCGGGAATTTCTGCGCATGTCTTGTAATTAGCTTGGGGAAAAATGCATCACTCAACACTAAGGACTGACAATGAAAAAGATCGCACTGTGCTGCGCATTGGGCTTAGGCCTGGGATACGCTCCTGTTCTGGCTGCCGACTCACAAGAAAATGAAGGCTGGGTTGCCGGGTTTGCTGAATACTACAATGTTGATTTTGACAAACCATTGCCAGTAGGCGGTTTGGAAGATGGCTTTGGCTACGGTGCTGAAGTGGGTTTCAGACTGTCTCCTAATTGGGCTACCCGTATCGAATGGTCACATCTGGACATCAATGCCCGTACCGGCTTCGAAGATGAGTCAGGCGATCGCATCGGTGTTGATGCACTGTACTTTATCAATGGCAATGCTTCTTATGTTTTTGCCGGTGTAAAACACGAAAACCTGGGTGACAGCTATCGTCTGGCCAACCTGGGTATGGGCCACCACTGGACGTTGGCGCCTCGTTGGAAGCTGATCACTGAAGTGGCCGGCTACTACGATTTCGGTCAGGAGTTGAATGACTACGGCTTTAAACTGGGCGTGGCCTACACCTTTGGAGCCAAATCTGCACCGGCACCGGTGACCGCAGCACCAGCTCCGGTGATGCCAGTTGATTCTGATCTGGACGGCGTCGTGGATGCTCAGGATCGTTGCCCGAATACGCCAAGACAAGACAAAGTAGACAATGTAGGCTGCAGCATCTTCACTGAGAAGCAGGTCGAGATTGCCCTGGATATTCTGTTTGCTAATGACAGCTATGTGGTCACTAACCCAGACTCGGCCAAGGTCAAAGAATTCGTCGACTTTATGCGTCGTTTCCCTAACACACAGGCGACTATCGAAGGACACACCTCGTTGGTAGGCAGCGATGCTTACAATCAGCAATTGTCTGAAAAGCGTGCCAATGCTGTACGTTCACTGCTGATCAGCCGCTACGGTATTGCTGCTGAGCGCTTGAAAGCGGTTGGCTTCGGTGAAAGCCGTCCTTTGGATAAAGCCGACAACGCTCAGGCTCATGCCAAAAACCGTCGCATTCACGCCAACGTGACAGCCATGGAAAAGAGCAAAGTAACCAAATAAGGTTATTCAGCAAGACAAAGGCGCCTTACGGCGCCTTTTCTATTTCCGAAATCGGGGAGCAGAAGCAGATTAGTATTCGTCAGCGATGGCCGGACCGGCATAATTGTCAAAGCGCGAATATTGTCCCTGAAAGGTCAGACGTACGGTACCGATTGGGCCGTTACGCTGCTTGCCGATAATGATCTCGGCGATGCCCTTGTCCTGACTGCTTTCGTGATAGACCTCATCACGGTAAATAAACATGATCAAGTCGGCGTCCTGCTCGATAGAGCCTGATTCCCTCAAGTCTGAGTTAACCGGACGTTTGTCAGCGCGCTGTTCCAAGCTTCGGTTCAACTGCGACAGTGCCACTACCGGCACTTGCAGTTCTTTAGCCAGGGCCTTCAAAGAGCGGGAAATTTCGGCAATTTCCAAGGTACGGTTGTCGCTTAACGCCGGTACCTGCATTAATTGCAGGTAGTCGACCATGATCATCGACAGGCCGCCACGCTCACGGGCCAGCTTACGCGCCCTGGTGCGCACTTCCATTGGCGTCAGACCGGAGGAATCGTCAATAAAGAGGTTGTCCTTGTCTTTGAGCATGGCCATGGTATTGGAGATGCGCGCCCAATCTTCATCATCCAGTTGTGCGGTACGGATGCGGGTCTGATCGACCCGGCTCAAGGATGCCAGCATCCTCATCATGATCTGTTCCGCCGGCATCTCCAGGCTGAAGACCAATACCGGCTTTTCTTCGGCCATCATGGCGTTTTCACAAAGGTTCATGGCGAAGGTGGTTTTCCCCATGGACGGACGGGCCGCGACAATGATCAAGTCGGAAGGCTGTAAACCACTGGTTTTCTTGTCCAGATCCTTATAACCGGTGGTGACACCTGTTACTTCCTTGTTGGTTTTGATCAGGGCTTCCAAGCGGTCGATGGTGTGGGTCAGTACCGACTCCACATTCTGCGGCCCTTCATTGTTGGAAGTGCGCTTCTCGGCAATTTCAAAGACTTTGCTTTCGGCCAGATCCAGCACTTCGCCGCTATTTCGGCCTTCGGGGTTATAGCCGGTATCAGCTATCTCATGGGCAACCCCAATCAGCTCGCGCAATACCGCGCGCTCTTTGATAATTTGCGCATAAGCCACCACGTTGGCGGCGCTGGGCGTATTTTTGGCTAACTCGCCCAGATAAGCAAAGCCACCGGCTTGTTCCAGTTCTTCCTGTTGCTCCAGTTGATCTGACACGGTGATGAGATCCACTGGCTGGCTGTTGGAAAGCAAACGGATAATGGCGCGAAAGATGGTCTGGTGGGCGCGATTATAAAAATCCTGCTCAATCAGGATCTCAGCTACTTTGTCCCAGCAATCGGGGGCGATCAGCATACTGCCGATGACAGATTGCTCTGCCTCGATAGAATGAGGCGGGATCTTCAGCTTTTCGACTTTAGGGTCACGCTCTTTAGGGGAAACTGCTTTCACCAGGCACCAAAAATAACAAAACGGATTCGGCGATCATTATGCGCGATCCAGGCCTTGGATTGAAGCAAATTGGGTAAGGGAGCTGCCATAAAAAAGCCTGCCACCAAGGGCAGGCTCTAGAGGACTCAGCGTTTGTCGAGGGTGACACGTCCGCTGACAGTGGAGGCTTCAACTCTGGCAGTGCCCGTCCCGGTGGAGAACTTCAGCCAGCGGGCTGGGCCATATTTTGCCTGGCTGGGTTTATCCGCGGTCAATTTATTGCGGAAGTTACCGCCGGCATGGCTCTCCAGATCGAAAGTGGCAGATACCTCACCTTCAAACAGCAGGTCCACACTACCACTGACCGAGCCAATATCCACTTCACCATTGTCAGACAATTGCAGTTGCACTTCGGCATCACCGCTTACAGTTTGCAGTATTAGTTTCTCCACTCTGGCAAACTTGAATTCGGCATCACCGTTAACGGTTTCCACACCGATCTTGCTGATGGAGGAGTTGGCATGGATATCACCATTTACCGATTCGTAACGGATCTCTTCGCCTTGAGAATCGCTATCATGTATATCGCCATTGACCGTTTCCAGACGGATATCACCATTTAAGCGTTCGCTGCGCAGGTCACCGTTTACGGCATCGGCGTGAATACGTCCGGCCAGATCAGCCATATTGATATCGCCATTAACCGTTGACAGATCGGTACCGCCCTTCACATCACTGATTTTCAGCTGGGCATTAACCGATTGATACTCAACAAAGCTTTCTCTGGGCACATAAATATCCAGGTCATCGCCCTTGTCATTGCCCCAGCTACCCCAGTTACTTTTAGGCATTTTCACCCGGATGCGCACTTCATTTTCTTTGCCGATAAATTCCAGTCCATCAGCCCTGTCATCCAACTCACCCACAACCTGAACCTGCGGCTTGTCCCAGCCATGGATCCGGGCATGTCCTGACTGATGCTCAATACTCACCCTGCCAGGCAGTTTCATATCCAGCGTCTGGTCAACCCGTTCGCCTGCCAAAGCCAGGAATCCGGTCATGGACAGACCTACTACTAACAATACTTTATTCATCGTCTTCCCCATCACAGGTTAAATTTGTTGCCACTTAGGGGCATGGACCTTCTCAATCAGGTCAATCTGTTGTTGATACACTTGCTGCAACATTTGCAGCATCGCCATATTGTCTGGGTCATTTTCCAGAGCCTTGCGTATGGCCATTGCTGCGTCATCCAGTTCTTTCAGTTGCTGCTGCCAGTTCTCTGTCAGGGCTGGCTGGTCAGTGAATTTAGCCAGCAAGGCCTGTTTTTGTGCTTGGTGCTGGGCGCTTAACCTGGCCGCCAAATCATCTTGATCTGGGCCTATCTGCTGCACCCCAAACCAACTAAGCATCCCCACCATGGCTACCGCTGCCGCCATCCCCCAATATTGTCCATTTCGCTTTGTAGGCTCCAGGGGCGCATGGCTTTGGCGATTGAGCGCATGTTCGATACCGGGCCATAAGTCACGCTCGGGCTGCTGCTCCCGGGGCAATTGCTCAAGTTGCACGGCCAATGCTTTTTCAAACTCAGTGTTCTTCATAACCCATCCACTCCTGCAACAAGTGCTTGGCACGATGGAATTGGGCTTTGCTCGAGCCCACGGCCATCCCCGTCATATCGGCAATATCTTCGTGTCGGTAGCCCTCTACGGCGTGCAACACAAACACCACTCTGGCACGTTCAGGTAAACGCCGGATATAGGCATCCAGATCCACCTCTGAGGTAGACGCCTCTGCCACTTCATACATGGCTTCGGTGTCTTCAATATTGAACATTCGCTTTATCCAACCTTTCTGCTTACGCAAATAGGAGATACACACATGGGAGGTCACCGAGTGCAGCCAGGTGCTGAACTTGCTATCGCCACGATAGTTATCCAGCTTGCGCCACAGCTGCAAAAACACCTCCTGAGTGGCATCCTCTGCCAACGCCCGGTCACCTGTCAGCCGCAGACATAAGGAATACACCTTGCCCACATGCTGCTGATAAAGCTGTTGATACGCCTGACGGTCGCCCCGCTTGGCGGATTCGACTAAGGTCAGTGTTGCCCGCTGTGCGAACTGGTCACTGGCCTCAATCAATTCTCCTTGTGAATTCAACACTTAGGTCCCGGTTAATGTCGTTGTTATGAGATTAGTCGTAGGGTAGCGGGGCAAGGTTTAAAGAGGCAAAAAATATTTTTATATTTACGCCATCACCATTGCCCTGCCCGTCCTGATAGCTTTGTCGTTCACATTGTGGGCTATGGTTTAAAAATATGGGCATCATCCAGCTGGTCCAACGAGCCGTAACTGGTAATCCGGCAGCGAATGGGGGATGATCCGCGGCAAAATAAAGCCCAATGCTGATTTGGATTGACGAAATGAACAACAACAAGCGTCCCCTTTATATCCCATACGCCGGTCCTTCTTTGTTGGAAACTCCATTGCTGAATAAAGGCAGTGCTTTTAGTGCGCAGGAGCGCAAAGCGTTCAACCTGAACGGTTTGTTGCCGCCCCGTTACGAGACCATCGAAGAGCAGGTCAGCCGTGCCTACATGCAGTATTCCAGTTTCGATACGCCTCTGAACAAGCATATTTACCTGCGTGCCATACAGGATAACAACGAAACCCTGTTCTACCGCTTGTTGCAGGATCATCTGGAAGAGATGATGCCGATTATCTATACCCCCACCGTAGGGGATGCTTGCGAGCAGTTTTCCGATATTTATCGCAGTTCCCGAGGCTTATTTATCTCCTATGCCGAGCGTGAGCATATGGACGATATTCTGCACAATGCCACCAAGCGTAAGGTGAAAGTCATCGTCGTCACCGATGGTGAACGCATTTTGGGTCTGGGCGATCAGGGCATCGGTGGAATGGGTATTCCCATCGGTAAACTCTCCCTCTATACCGCCTGTGGCGGCATCAGCCCAGCCTACACTTTGCCGGTGATGCTGGATGTGGGTACCAACAATGAAAAACTGTTGGCCGATCCTATGTATATGGGCGCCCGTCATAAGCGCATCAGTCAGGAAGAATATGACGCCTTCGTGGAAGATTTTATCCGCGCCGTGCAACGCCGCTGGCCCGATGCCATGATCCAGTTTGAGGACTTTGCCCAGCAAAACGCCATGCCATTGCTTAATCGTTATCGCAACAAAGTTTGCTGCTTCAACGATGACATCCAAGGCACCGCGGTGGTCACTGTGGGCACCCTACTGGCCGCTTGTCGCACTAAAGGTAAGAAACTCTCAGAACTTAAGGTGGCCTTTGTTGGGGCAGGCTCTGCCGGCTGTGGTATTGCCGAACAGGTGATTCGTCAGATGCGCGCCGAAGGGTTGGAAGACAGCCAGGCCCGCTCACAAATCTTTATGGTGGATAGATACGGTCTGCTGACCGAGGGCATGGAGGGACTGCGTGATTTCCAACAAGCCCTGTGTCAATCCAAGCAAGCACTCGCCCAGTGGAGCTTCAGCGGTGAATATCCATCGCTTTTGGATGTGGTGCACTGCGCCAAGCCGGATATCTTAATTGGGGTATCTGGCCAAGCCGGGCTTTTCACCGAGCAGGTCATTCGTGCCATGAAACAAAATTGCGCCCTGCCGATTATCTTCCCATTGAGTAACCCGTCCAAACAGATTGAAGCGCGACCGGAGAAAGTTATTGAGTGGACAGAAGGCAAGGTCATTATCGCCACTGGCAGTCCCTTTGACCCAGTGCAATACAACGGTAAAACCTACGCCATCGCCCAATGTAACAACAGCTATATTTTCCCGGGGATCGGCTTAGGCGTGCTGGCCACCAAGGCTCGATTGATTTCTGATGAGATGTTGATGACCGCCAGCAGCACTCTTGCGGCGGCTTCCCCTTTGGCCAATAAGGGTGAAGGCTCATTGCTACCGCCGTTGACCGAGCTTGCCACCTTAAGCAAGAAGATCGCCTTCGAAGTAGGCAAGGTGGCCCAGCAACAAGGGCTGGCTTTGGAAATGAGCGATGAGATGCTACAGGCCAAGATCGAGTCCAATTTCTGGACCCCGGAATATCGCCAGTATCGTCGCGCCAGCCTCTAATCTTTTAGTCGGCACTGTAGCGACAGTTGCTGCAGTGCCGTTACCGCTTCATCGGCCCTATCTTCTGGCACAAAGAGATGATCATGATAAAAAGCCGAAACCGGATTTACGCCCATCTCAAGCCTGGCCAGCACCGCAGTGATCCTGGCTAAAAAGCCCACCGCCTCTAATGAAGAATGGATATTCAAAGTGATCATTCTGCACGGAAATGCATAGTCCCAGCGTTGTGCTTCTGCCACTTCACGCTCAACAATCAGGGTTGTGCCTTCTTCCTCCATAAACACCATCTTCGGATGAACATCCGCACGCCAGGATTGGCCTTTAGGCAAAGTAACAAACACAAATACCGGTTCTTTCAGCACCGGCTGCATGTTGGCAATTAACTGGTTGAGATTCGATTCACCTTGCATCTTATTAATGGTCCAAAAACACAATTCACTGCTATAAGAAAAATATCATATCTGTAACTAGCGCAGCATGGTAACCCTGAGTCGCAACCATAATCTGATAGAGATCAGTCTGATACCCAACCGCTCTGCCACCTGGCGTCAGACCAAGTGGCTGGTCGCCTTTTTGGGTTTTGTTTGCCTCTCTATTGCTTTGGCCTGGACTTTTCTTGGCGCTTATCTGGTGTTGCCGTTTGCCGGCTTGGAAGTGGGACTATTGTGGTTGCTGGCTCATCATGTGTGTTCGCATACCTACAGCAAACAAAAGCTACTGATTGATGAAGACAGCATAGAAGTTCAGTGGGGCAGAAACCGGCTGGAAAGACGTTGGCGCTTTGTGCGAGAAGCCTGTTTGTTCAGAATTAATAAAGCCAGACATTCACTCAGTCCGGATAGCATTTTTCTGGATGACGGCTATCAACGGATTGCCATTGGCGAACGATTGAATAAGGCTGACAACCAGGAGTTAATCGCGCTACTGCAAAGATTAGACTTACCCTGCCGACTGGGTGGCCAGCATAAGATCCGGTCTCTGGATGTTTTTGATTAATATCGCCCCGCCATCGCTGAGCATGCTTGCGCGGAGCAAGCATCAACAGCTTTAGCTGGCTTGCAAAGCAAGTGAGCCACACGGATGTGTTGAATAATCAACGTTCCGGACAGTTTCGACATACGACCGCCATGGAAGGCGGAAGTGCAGTTTGTGCAGGACGCAACCATCTGCCCGTCCATCCCTGGACATAAAAGGTTTGCCTGGAGCAAAGCAACGTCGGAGGCACCACGACGGCCCGAAGGGTGGCGGGCAGGAAGCCCACCATCGCCGAAGCAACGCTCCTGGCAGCTTCGGCATACCGTCCATCCCTGGACATAAAAAAACCGCCCGAAGGCGGTTTTTTTCAGAACATCAATCCAACAGCAATTAAGCTTCGGCGATGATCTTAACCATAACGGTTGCGTGTACGTCGGAGTGCAGTTGCAGATCCACTTCGAACTCGCCACACTCACGCAGGGTGCCGTGAGGCAGTTTTACTTCGGATTTGGCAACTTCTACGCCAGCAGCAGTCAGTGCATCGGCGATATCACGAGTACCCACTGAACCAAACAGTTTACCTTCGTCACCAGCAGGGGCAGCGATAGTAACAGTGGCCAGCTCGGCAACCTTGGCAGCGCGGGCTTCGGCGGCAGCCAGTTGGTCAGCCAGCTTGGCTTCCAGTTCGGCGCGACGCTGTTCGAACTTCTCAATGTTGGCCTTAGTAGCAGGCACAGCCTTGCTCTGAGGGAACAGGAAGTTACGAGCATAACCTGATTTTACAGTGACCTTGTCACCCAAGCCGCCCAGGTTGGCGATCTTGTCTAGTAGAATGATTTCCATCTTTGCTACCTCTATTTACGCCAAGGGTTACTTGTGAGAATCAGTGTAAGGCAGCAGAGCCAGGAAGCGTGAACGCTTGATGGCGCTGGACAGCTGACGCTGATACTTGGCACTGGTGCCAGTAATACGGCTAGGAACGATCTTACCGCTTTCGGTAATGTAGTTCTTCAGCAGGCCGGTGTCTTTGTAATCGATCTGCTCAATGCCTTCGGCAGAGAAACGGCAGTATTTACGACGTCTGAAAAAACGAGCCATTGTCTAGTCTCCTAATCTGTTATTCTGCGGCAGCATCGAATGCTGGGCGCTCTTCACGCCTTTCACGACGCTCTTCTTTGGCCATTGGAGATGGCTCAGTCACAGCGTGCTTGGTGCGCATGATCAGGTTACGCAGAACTATGTCGTTGTAACGGAAAGCTGTTTCCAGCTCGTCGATAGCCTTGGCAGAAGCTTCAGCATTGATCAGCACGTAGTGTGCTTTATGCAGCTTCTCGATGGGGTAAGCCAGTTGACGACGGCCCCAGTCTTCCAGGCGGTGAATTTGTCCACCATCGGCTTTGATGATTCCGGTATAACGTTCGATCATACCAGGAACCTGCTCACTTTGGTCCGGGTGAACCATAAAAATGATTTCGTAATGACGCATTGTCGCTCCTTACGGTTGTAGCCTCTTGCAGCTCAGCCCGGTGCTGCTTAAGACAAGGAACTCAGTTATTCAGGCTGATTGAGGGCGCGCATTGTATATAAAGCGCGCGCCTTAAACAAGGAGAAAATGCGCCCAGTGCCGGGATATTCGGCGCGCCATCAAAGATGCTCCGCACCTACCAGCATGCCAACCCCTAAAAGCGCCACTCCAGACCAAAGCCAGGACTGGCCACTGACTTTTTCGCCCAGCACCTTGGCTACCAGTAACGACAAGATCACACTGGTGGCAAACAGGGTTTGTACCACCGCCGCCTTGGTATGGGTAAAGGCCAGCATTTGCAGATAAAGCGCAGCAAAGGTGCCGATAATGGTGGCCAGCGCGAACAAACGCCAGGTATGCACAGCATCGTGAGTTTTTGGCAACCAGCGCTGACGGCCAAGCACCATCAATACCACAATAATGGCCATCCCCCCCACCAGGCGCAGCTGACTGGCATTGGCCGGGTCGATACCGGTGCTGGTAAGAATATCGCGGCTGATCACCGCCCCCACGGCCTGGCATAAAGCGGCAAGACCTGCATACACAAAACCCGACAATTCAAAGGGCCGGTCAATCTGCTTCTTATGCAGCTTGATGACCATATCCACTGCAAAGATAACCAGCGCAATTCCGGTCCATTGCTGCCAGGTCAGCCATTCGGCAATCCAGGCCATGGCCAGCAATGCAGTAAATATAGGCGCCAGGGTTTCGGCAATCAGGATGGATTGGCTATCGCCGATTTTATTCAGCGCTTGAAAAAAGAAGGTATCACCCAAGCCGATGCCGATAGCACCACTGACCAAAAGCCACATCATTTGCGTTTGATTCAGTTCTACTGCTGGCGGCAGGTACCAGGTCAGAGGCAATAAAATGATGATCGCAGCGACCCCTTTCCAGAAATTCAGGGCCAAAGGTGAAAAACTGGCGCCCAATTGGCGGAATAGGCGGGCGGCCACTGCCCAGCAGCAGGCAGTACTTAAGGCAGCAATCTCTCCAATCACAAGCGTCTTCTCCTGGCAACATTTTGGGGGCGCTAGGGTACTGGCTAACCGGCATAAACACCAGATCGGGCTGATTCTTATTCTTGATATTTTGGCTATGCTTGAAACTCTAATTTCGGAGTTATTTATGATCAGCTCCACAGAGTCCATCGCAGAGCAGTTGCTGGTTTTCGTTCACCAAAGTCAGGATGGATACGCTATTTATTGTGCAGATGACAGTTTGCTTTATGCAAATGATGCCTTCAGGCAAATATTTTGTATTCCCGCGGACTACCAAGGACTGAGCTTCGATGACGTGATCCGACTGGCACATCAGCAAAAGTACGGTATCAAAATTGACGCCGATGATATCGATTCTTGGTTGTCTTATGCCCACTCCAGACGCCGAAGCCGGCCCTTTAGGTTGTTTGAAGTGGATATGGAGGATGGCCGCTGGTATTTGTTTTCAGAACAAGTAGGTAACCAAGGTGATTTACTGGTGCAAGCTAAAGACATCACCAAGCAAAAGTTACTTGAAAACCAATTGCAAAAAATGGCGCTTACAGACCCACTTACGGGGATTGCAAATCGACGCTGCTTCGTAGATTCAGTCGCTTCGGAACTGAGCCGTTGTCGGCGTGAACAACAGCCGGTCAGCTTATTGCTTTTGGATCTGGATCATTTTAAACAGGTCAATGATAACTACGGTCATCAAGTCGGTGATGAAGCGTTGAAAAGCGTGTCCAAAACCATTCGTGAAACCTTACGTCAATACGATATCTTCGGGCGCATCGGCGGTGAGGAATTCGCCGTTTTCTTGGGCAACACCGGTCATGAACAAGCAATGGAAATTGCCCAGCGACTATGTGAGGCTGTGAGCGCGCAAGCCATCATCTATGAAAAAGGGCAGTTTGAGCTCACGACATCCATTGGTATTACCACCGTAAAGGATGAGGCAAATTTTGAACAGCTTTACCTAGAGGCGGATGAGGCGCTTTACCATGCCAAAGAATCAGGACGTAATCGGGTTGTTGCCTTTGGCATGCCGGCCTGAGTGCGTTAAGGTCTGTACTCAAACTTTCCTCTTTCGAAATTGCTGACGAGAACGCACTAAGGATATCGATGAGTGAAATTAAATATGTTCAGCCCAGCCGCTGCAAAAACCATCAAGGTGACATGCGACGGGTCGGGTTTGAATTGGAGTTTGCCGGTTTATCGCTGCATCAAACAGCGCAAATTGTGGCCAAAAGTCTACAAGGAAAGGTTGAATTCAAAACCGAAGCCGAATGTACTGTGCACACCGATTTGGGTGAGTTCCAGTTAGAGCTCGACTGGCAATTTGGCAAACGCATCGCCAAAGAGCGCGCACAAGCACGCAAGGAAGAGGGTGAAGAGGAAGATGATCAGTGGATGAGGTGGTTGACTAAGGTGGCACAGGAAATTGTACCTCTGGAAGTGGTATGCCCCCCGATACCCATGGATCAGTTGCAGCAGTTAGACGCTATGGTAGAAGCCATGCGACGGTCCGGTGCGGTGGGTACCCGCGATGCTCCCCACTATGCCTTTGGTGTACATATCAACCCTGAGATTCCGAATCAGGAGCCTGAGACCCTGGCCGCTTATTTGCAGGCTTACGGCTTGGCACAGGATTGGCTGATCGATATCCATAATGTGGATCTGGTGCGTCGCTTAACACCTTACATTGACAAGTATCCAAGCAGTTATCTTCGTCAGGTAATGGATTATTCAGATGCAGTCAGCCTCGAGCAATTGATTGATGATTACCTTGCGCATAACCCAACTCGCAACCGTGCTCTGGATATGCTGCCGCTGTTTAAATTCATGAATGAACAAAAAATAGTTGAAGCACTCCCTGACCCTCGGATTAAGGCACGGCCTACCTTTCATTACCGCCTACCCAACTGTGAGATAGAAAAAACCGGTTGGCATCTGAACCAAAGCTGGAATATCTGGTGCCTGGTGGAATATTTAGCCGACTCGGAGGAAACACGCTCAGGCCTGATTGACCAGTGGCAAGAATTTCAGGCAGGTATCCCCTTGGGAACTCCCCCATGGCATCAAGATCTCGATCGTCTCTATACCGGCCTGTTATAGGCGTAACGGGTAACGCCAGGCGCTTCTCACCTTCCTGGCATTTTATCAGGCTGGCGGTGTACCTGGCTGGTGGCCATGCCAGGCGCATCAGCGTGCGCCATGCCTTACCAGTGGAATGGCTGGATGGCCTGATTATCAGCGGTGGCGATGATATTCATCCATCCCTGTACGAAGGGGAAATTGTACCAATAGGCGAGTACGATGAGGCCAGAGATGCCCTTGAGCTGGAATATATCCAACACGCCGTCGACAAACACTTGCCGATGCTGGGGATTTGCCGCGGCTATCAGTTACTCAATGTGTTTTTTGGTGGCAAACTGCATCAGGATATCCGTCCGATGCGCCAGCGCACTTCCAATATTGGCACTATCCTGCCGCGCAAGACGGCGCTGGTACGAGAGCAAAGCCTGATCGGCAAACTGTTAGGTAAACAAAAAGCCATGGTCAACAGCCTGCACCATCAGGCCGTGGATAAAAGCGGCGATGGGTTTCAAGTCAGTGCCCATGATCTTGATCATTTTATCCAAGCAGTTGAACACGCTGACTTGCCAGTGATAGGCGTACAGTGGCACCCTGAGTACCTTATTTACCTGCAAGGCCAGCGCCATCTGTTTAAGTGGGTGGTAGATAAGGCCAGAGAGCGACATCAACGCTAATGGATTACCTGCTATTGTTTGGCGCGTCCTTTTTGGCCGCCACCTTTTTACCCTTTTATTCCGAAGTGTTTTTGTTTGCCCTGGCTAAACAAGGGGAACCGGGTTGGCTGCTGGTATTGGTCGCGACCCTGGGCAACACTTTAGGCGCCGTGGTCAACTGGGTGCTGGGTAAATATCTGCTGCATTTTAAAGATAGGCGCTGGTTCTACTTCAAAGACAAACAGTTGGAATCCGCCCAGCGCTGGTTTCAGAAATACGGGATTTGGAGCTTACTGTTTTCCTGGCTGCCTATAGGCGGTGATGCTTTGACTTTTATTGCCGGGGTAATGAAGGTCAGGATAGTTCCTTTCCTGATTTTGGTCGGCTTTGGTAAAGGGATACGCTATCTGGTGATCCTGGGGATCTCAGCCTCAGTGTCATTCTAGTTAGTCCTTAACGTATTGATATAATGAGTTCTGACACGCTCATACTCCCCTTTAGCAACCAATTCGTCGAAAACTGTGTCAAAGTCGTCCCGAAGCTTTTGCTCACGAAAGCCAACATAAAACCACAACGGATTGTTAGTGACGGGGAGTAACACCTTGCCCCAGCGTTTGCGGTTAAGTCCCAACTGCCCTTCACCCCAGGCAAACGAAAATGATTTAAGGTGCCATTCCAGCAACGCGTCATCAATTAAAATGACATCACACTTGCCGCTGACCCAGTCAGCCACCTGCTGCTTTTGCACTGCATATTCGAAATAGTCTTTCTTTAAGGACATCTGTTGGGCATTACCCAAATGCTGACTGGCTTGCTGCCAGGCACAAATACTGTAGCCCTGCAGTTCATCAATGTTACTCAGGGTGAAACCGGGATTATCGCGATGAATCGCAAAGTTGTGGTAAGCCACAAATGGCTTTGAATAATATAAGCCCAGGTGTCCGGGGGGCATTTCCACGGCAATATCGACATTCCCCGAGAGCAGCAATTTTTCCATACGACCGTTGGAAACATAGGTCATATCAAACTGCCAACCGAGACGGTTTGCCACTTCCTTAAATAAAGCGGGACTGATGCCATCCCCGGTTTGCTCATCCACATAAGGTGGGCGGCTTAGGCCAAAGGCCACCATCAGTGGTTCGGCAACTGCTGACTGCAATAAAAAATAAAGCAGCAAAAGGGTTTTCAGGCTAACAGTGAAAACAGCAGAAACAGTATCGGCGGCTCTAAATACCGGCATGTAAGCAAGAAATCCTTCATCACACGGCTATCAAATAACAGCATATCGCTAAACCACAAGGAGGACTAACACAATTGCAGTTTGATGACCTACTCTCACCTTGCTGCTTGTCTGAGCATTTCGGCGAATATTACAGCTTTCAATCGGCTGATCTTGGCAAAAAACTAAAAATAACCTAACGATTCAAAAAAAATTCACTATACTTTCACACCAAATTTTTTCGGCGCTAATAGACTAGTGCCGCGTTAACCAACACAGCAGAAGTTAAAGGATTTAAAACATGCTAGTCATCTCAGTACTGTTCCTTATCGTATTTGTGCTTTTACTCTATGCATTAAGGGAAGATACGGGTAAAAATACCCGCCACTCTCGCAACCAGCGGCCCGCCACCAAGGCTGAGGCAAGCTTCAAGAAAAGACCGCTGCGTATGGGCGACTCATTGTTCTAGGCGTGTCTGTTCAATAAAACCTTTGATTCCCCATCACTACTGGTATGCTCTTGTACCTTGTAGCGAGAAAGCAATGAGATATCAATGCGTTGGGGACCCGGACTTCTGGTTACCGCGGCCTTTATCGGGCCCGGAACCATCACCACCGCCAGCTTGGCCGGCGCACGTTTTGGCTACAGCCTTATCTGGGCTTTGCTGTTTTCAGTACTAGCCACCATTGTTTTGCAGGAAATGGCCGTTCGCCTTGGCCTTATTCGTGGGCAGGGTCTGGCTGAGTCTCTTCGCGAAGGAATTCAGGCCCCATTGGCAAAATGGCTGAGTGTATTCTTGGTGGTTGCTGCCATCGGCATCGGCAGCGCGGCCTATCAAGCCGGCAATCTGACCGGCGCTGCCATGGGGCTTAGCCATCTAACCGCATTACCGCCAACCACCTGGATCCCCGTCTTAGGGGGTGCGGCCGGCGTATTGCTGTGGCAAGGGCGTCAGCAATGGCTTGAACGCGCACTGATTGGGTTGGTGGGGCTGATGAGCCTGGTGTTTGTGACCACCTTGTTTGTGGCAGGGCCCGATTGGCAGGCATTGTGGCAAGGATTAGTCCGTCCCAGTTTACCAGAAGGCTCACTGACCACCGTCTTGGCTCTGTTTGGCACCACCATCGTCCCCTACAACCTGTTCCTGCATGCCAGTCTGATGGCAAAGCAGCAAGCCAAGCCAGGTGCAGAGCGAGAAGCACTGCGTCAGGCCAGACTGGATGCGGGTCTGTCAATTGGCTTGGGTGGACTGATTACCCTTGCTATCCTCGCCACAGCGAGCGTGGCTTTTTATGGTGCAACGGGCGGTAGTATCAATGCGGCCAATATCGCCGATCAACTAGCGCCATTACTTGGCGACCTCTCCGGGCAGTTCTTTGCCTTAGGACTTTTTGCAGCAGGCTTGACCAGCGCCATCACGGCGCCGCTGGCCGGCGCCTTTGCAGTATGCGGCATGTTGGGTTGGTCCAGCCAATTAACGGCACCGGGATTCCGCTTGGTGTGGATCTGCATCCTGCTGTTTGGCATGGGCACCGCCATGATGGGTACCAGCCCATTATTGCTGATTCTTTTTGCGCAGGCCGCCAATGGATTGTTATTGCCTATCATCGCCGCATATCTGCTGTGGTTAATGAACCAAAGAGACATGCTCGGACAGTGGGTCAATGGGCGAGCCTTTAATGCTGTGGTGTCCTTTGTGCTGCTGGGACTGACTGCCCTAAGCGGCTACAAGCTATGGACAGTTTTCGTCAGATAATCACCAGATCGTCGCGGTGCACCACCACTTCATGGGCGGCAAAGCCGAGGATCCCCTCAAGCTCAGCGCTTTTTTTGCCACTGATTTTTTCAAGCTCGGGGGCATCGTAGAGACTGAGACCGGTGGCAATGGGCGCCTCCTGGAACCAGATTTCCACCGCATCGCCGGCACTGAACTGGCCCTGAGTTTTGACTACGCCCACCGGCAACAACGAAGCGCCTTTATTCAACAAGGCATCACAGGCACCTTTATCCACCCAAATTTTGCCTTTGGCTTTGAGGCTATGACGTAACCATTCTTTCTTGGCCCGGCTGCGCGACTGCTTGGGTAAGAAGCGGGTGCCAGGCACGATATCTTTGCCCAGCAGTTCAAAGGCTGAGGCCTTGTGACCGTTAACAATCAGCGTTTGAATCCCATTCGCCGCGGCCTTTTTCGCTGCCTGCAACTTGGTTTGCATGCCACCAGTACCCACACTGCTGCCGCTGCCGCCGCCCAATTGCATAATTTGCGGGGTGATTTCACTCACTTCCGCAAAGAGCTTGGCGTCAGGGGTTCTTCTGGGATCGGCATCATAGAGGCCATCCACGTCGGTACAGATAAACAAGGTATCCGCTTCGGCCACCAGCGCTACCAGCGCCGCCAGATTGTCATTGTCGCCGAACTTGAGTTCGTCGGTGGCCACCGTATCGTTCTCATTGATAATCGGCAGAATGTGAAAGGTAAGCAGTTCACGCACGGTATTTTTGATATTGAGATAGCGGTCGCGATCGCGAATATCACCATGGGTCATCAATAACTGTGCGGTAGGAAAATCAAACAGCCTGGCCCAATTCGCCATCATCCGGGTCTGGCCTACCGCCGCCATGGCCTGCTTTTGTGCCATTGTGCTTTTACCCGGCAGTGGCATGGCGCTACGGCCCGCGGCAACCGCCCCGGAAGATACCAGGATCACTTCCCTGCCCTTAGCGCGGCTATGGTTGATAAACTGCGCCAAAGACAACAGGTGTTCGGTGCGACAATCTTTGCCATCAGGAGCAATCAGGGCGCTACCCACTTTGATCACCGCCCGCTGCCAATTGAATTTCTGTTGCACTGACACCTGTTCATCACTCATAACTGAGATTTCCGCATAAGTTTTGTCTATTTGATAAGCTGCACATAAAATACGTCCCTTGTTTATTCCAAGGCAATAGAAATGCTACGAAATCTGATTGGTGTGTTGTCCATTCTCGGGTATGCCGTGAACACCTTTGTGTGGTTTGTACCCATTATGATTTTTTCGGTGCTTAAGCTGATCCCCATCAGAGCCTGGCGAACCCTGTTAACTCACGGTTTGGACGGCTGTGCCTCGGCCTGGGTGCGGGTAAATACCATCAATCAGAATCTGACGGGGCACACCAAATGGGATGTCATTGGCCTGGAACAATTGTCCCGCAAAGATTGGTATCTGATCATCGCCAACCATCAGTCCTGGGTTGATATTCTGGTATTACAGCGCATTTTTAGCGGCAAAATCCCGTTTTTGAAGTTTTTCCTAAAGAAAGAACTGATTTGGGTACCCTTTCTGGGCTTGGCCTGGTGGGCTTTGGATTTCCCCTTTATGCGCCGCTACAAACGCGCATTTCTGGAAAAGAAGCCCCATCTCAAAGGCAAAGATCTGGAAACCACCCGTAAAGCTTGCGAGAAGTTTCGCCACAAGCCGGTCAGCATTATGAATTTTGTTGAAGGCACCCGCAGAACACCGGCCAAGCAGAAAGCCCAGGGCATGCCATTTAAGCACCTGCTCACGCCCAAAGCGGGTGGTGTCGCTTTTGTCCTTGGCGCTATGGGTGACAAGCTGCACAAACTCTTGGATGTGACCATTCACTATCCTCAAGGCGTCCCTACCTTTTGGGATTTTGTCTGTGGCAAGGTAAAGGAAGTCCAGGTCCGCATCAGTATTATGTCGCTGGACAACCTGTTGCCCGGTAATTATTTTGAAGATGCCAAACAACGCGAAGCCTTCCAGCAATGGCTGAATGAACGCTGGCAGCTAAAAGATCAAACCCTTTCCCAACTGAGTATGAGCCGTTAACCGATGTTGAACTTTCTGCCTGTTTTTATTCAGTTTCCGCTGCATGTGATACTGCAAATTCTTAACCTGGCGCTTTGGGGAACATTGATTATCCTGATGGGGATACCCAAACTGCTTTTACCTTTCCCCCCGCTGACCCGCATGTTTAACCAACTGCTGAACTTCTTTATGGGGGCCTTCGCTTTTTGTAGCGTCAGTCTGATCAATATCTTCAACCGGGTGGAATGGGACTACCAGGTCGAGGGCGAACTCAAACAAGATGGCTGGTATCTGATGATGGCCAATCACATCAGCTGGCTGGATATCATTCTGCTGATGCGTTTTGCCGGTGGACGCATTCCGGCCACCAAGTTTTTTATCAAACAGGAGCTGATTTGGATGCCCTTTGTGGGCCTCGGTGCCTGGGCCCTGGATATGCCCTTTATGCGCCGTTACAGTGCCGAATTTTTGGCCAGAAATCCGCACCTGCGCGGTAAAGATATCGAGACCACCAAGCGCTCTTGTGAGAAGTTTCGCACTATCCCCACGTCGGTGATTAATTTTGTCGAGGGCACCCGCTATACCGAGCAAAAGCACGCTAAACACAGCAGTCCCTATCAGTACTTGCTTAAACCCAAAGCCGGCGGCGTGGCTTTTACCTTAGCGACCATGGGCAATCTGTTTTCTGACATTATCGATATGACCCTGCTTTACCCCCACAACCGCGAGCATGTGATGCTGGATGTATTAAGCGGCCGTCTGACCAAAGTAGTCCTGCATGCCCGGGTCCTGCCGGTGCAGCAAGAGCTGATCGGTGACTACCATGCAGACGAAAGCTTTCGCGAACGCTTTCAGCAATGGGTTAATCAGTTGTGGGCGCATAAGGACAATTACATCCGCCGCTTGATGGAGGCCAAATAAGCGATGGAGCATATCAGCGAGTTAACTCAACTAGTTCTCGATTCCCTCGCCTACTGGGGCCTGAAGATGGATGCCCGTTCCCCCTGGTTTGCCATGGTGGCGTCGATTCTGTTGTTTGTCGTCAGTTGGGTGGGCTATCGCGTTGCCCGTCATCTGCTGGCCAGTAAGCTGACCCGCCTGATCCTGGCCACCAGCACCACCTGGGACGATGAGCTGCAAGGCCACGGCTTTTTCCGCCGCAGCGCCCATTTGGTCCCGGCCATCCTGCTGTACATGGCCTCTCCGTTAATCCTGTCCCACGCTCCGGTGCTGCTGGAAACGGTACAAAAAGGCGCTTTTATCTATTTATTGATTACCGGCCTGACCATGCTCAGCGCCCTGCTCAATACCGCAGAGGATATTTATAACGCCTCGCCCATGGCCAAACGGGTGCCGATCACCGGCTTTATCCAGGTGGGCAAGCTATTGATGGCGGTTATGGCGGTTATATTGATTATCTCCAGCTTGCTGGAGAAATCGCCGCTAATTTTGATATCCGGTTTAGGCGCGGTAACCGCTATTTTGCTGTTGGTTTTCAAAGACACCATCCTTGGCTTTGTGGCCGGGGTGCAAATTGTCGCTAACCGCATGGTCAATAACGGCGACTGGATAGAGTTACCCAAATACGGTGCAGACGGCGAAGTGCTTGAAATTGGCCTGGTCACGGTCAAAGTGCAGAATTGGGATAAAACCATTTCTACTGTCCCTACTTATTCCTTGATTGGCGATTCAGTCAAGAACTGGCGCGGTATGCAGGAGTCTGGTGGACGGCGCATTAAGCGGGCCATCAATATCGATATCCAATCGGTACGTTTTGCCGATCAAAAGATGCTGGATAGCTGGGAAAAAATTCGTTTTATCAAAGATTATATTGCCGACAAGAAGCAAGAGCTGGCCAAATACAATCAGGATCATCAGATCACCGACGAGGACCTGCTTAATGCCAGACGCCTGACCAATATCGGTACCTTCCGCACCTATATGCTGCGCTATCTGCAAAATCACCCCAAGCTCAATAAAGAGATGACCCTGATGGTGCGCCAATTAGCGCCCACCGAGTTGGGCCTGCCGCTGGAAATCTACTGCTTCAGCGCCGATAAAAACTGGGTGAATTACGAAGGGATCCAATCGGATATCTTCGATCATTTCCTCTCCATGTTGCCCGCCTTTGGCCTGCGGGCCTATCAGCGGGTCAGTGATCGCAGCCCATCATAATTACCGGGCGGGACAACTTTTTTCCCGCCGCGCTCGACTTAAGGGATACCCACCAACAGGAGTATCCCATGAAAAAATCTGTTTTAGCCCTCTCAGCCCTCTTCCCATTGCTGCTTGGCGGCTGCATGTCGGCAACGGCGTCCGAACCGGCCACGGCGAGCGACTATAAGGTGCAGAGCTTTAAGGATTGCCAACTGGTTAGTGAGTTTGTGATGACCGATGAACAGCGTCAGGCCTATCAGGAGCTGATGGAAACCGAAAAGAAGATGGAACAATTGCAAGCGCCCATAGACGCTATTGAAGAGCAGTTAGACCAGTATGCCGCCGATGTAGAGCGCTTAACCAAACTGGCGATTGAGGAAACAGACCAGGGTGTGTATATCAATAAGGCCCACCTGAGTGAACAAAAAGTGGCGTCACAGAAACTCAACGCCCTGATTGCCGCCCATCAACAGGACTTTGATGCGCTTGGTGCTTATGGCAAGGTCATCAGCGACAAGGCTGAACGATTTAAGCAAAGCCTGGATGCCCAGCTAAAAAATGCAGACTTCGACCAGCTGCATATCAAGGGCCCAGGAGAACAAAGCCATCGATGCTATGCCAGCAATGAAGACGCCAGCTAACCCGTCTAAAATAGAGGATCTTCACGTTGGACTGTGAAGATCCTGCGATCCGGGCAAATGATTTTCTACTTACCGCCGATACAAAAAAGACTTATGCTAGTCATGGTTGGATATTTGTCTTGGGTAGAGCACATTGTTGCTGCCTGTAGGCGAGATCATCAAGAAGTGGATAACGCGCCCAATGATCCGAGCAAGCCTGTTTTCGCTGACGTTTTTGCTGTGCTCCTTGCCTTTGCAAGCAAGGGAGCCTGTTCATGTTGGCGTGTATGACTACCAACCTTTCTACCAAGCCATAGGTGAGGGCCATGCTGGCCCTATCCCAGATTTAGTGGCTTTGCTTAATACCGAACAACAAGAGTTTGAGTTTGAGCTAACCCCCACCACTTCCAGACGACGCTATCAGGACTTTGCAGACGGCAAGTTCGATATGATCTTTTTTGAGAGCAAGGCCTGGGGTTGGCAGGACTATCCTTTGCAGGCCTCTGAACCGGTCTTTCATGGCGGCGAAGTATGGGTAGCCCTGGTGGAACCAGGCCGGGATCAAAGCTTTTTTACCGACATGACCGACAAAACCCTGCTTGGGGTGCTGGGTTATCACTATGGCTTTGCTAACTTCAATTCCGATCCCGACTACCTGCGGCAGAACTACGATATGCATCTGGTCGATAACCAGAACAAGATCATTGAATTGCTGTTACAAGACCGCGCCGATATGGGCCTGATTGCCTATTCCTATCTGAACAACTACCTGCATCATCATCCTGAGGTACGCCCACAACTGATCGTGTCCAACTTTTTCGATCAGGAATACCGCCATGGCGCCTTACTAAGACAAGGCATCAAGCTCGACCTTGCGCGGCTGAATGCGTTATTTGAACGTCTCAAAGCCTCTGGCCAATTAGATAAGATTTGGCAGAAGCATCATCTGGTGCATTTGGGCGCTCCGCGTCAGTAAAAAGGCCGGCGACCAACAAACACTGTTGTATTGCATTCGAATTCATCCCCTTTAAAGGTCAATATCGCCTACTATCATTGGCAAACAAATAATACCAAGTCCATTAATGATGTGATCACTCAGCGAGGAGCAAAATGCTCCGTGGCAAGGCAGGGGCCTGCAGGTCTAAAAGGTCCCTAACACCGCCAGGGAGTATTTTGACCTCGCCCACAGGGAGCGGCCAGATCATTAATAGACTTGGTATAAAGGGAAACACCCTATGCGATATCTACTGTTGGCTCTGCTCATGATGTTTAACACCGCCAATGCGGCACTGCCCAACGTCAGCACCGGTCAGATTGAACGTCTGGATAACTTCAGCTCTGAGCATGTCCCCGCCCGCAATATCGATATCTGGTTACCACCAAGCTATGACGGCAAGCAAAAACATGCCGTGCTGTATATGCATGACGGGCAGATGCTGTATGACGCCGACAACACCTGGAATAAACAGGAGTGGCGCGTGGATGAAGTGGCGGCGGAGCTGATCGCAGCCGGCAAAACCATGCCCTTTATTGTGGTCGGTATTTGGAATGCAGG
Source organism: Aliiglaciecola sp. CAU 1673 (assembly GCF_029223185.1). Lineage (GTDB taxonomy): Bacteria > Pseudomonadota > Gammaproteobacteria > Enterobacterales > Alteromonadaceae > Bowmanella. The sequence continues at coordinate 8,440 of NZ_JARHUG010000026.1, read as the reverse complement.
GGATAACCGTCATAGCGAATACTTTCCACAAAAGCCCTTCGAATCCCTGTCTCCCGCTCAGCAACAACAGGAATACGCAAAAAGGCGCGGCGAAACCCAGCTGCTGTTTAGCCAAAAGGTGTATTCAGATGCCTACCTTAAGTTTCTGGTCACCGAACTGAAACCCTATATCGACAGCCACTATGCAGTGCATAGCGATCGCGAGCATACCTATGTGATGGGCTCCAGCATGGGTGGACTGATTTCCATGTACGCCTTACTGGAGTACCCCGATATTTTTGAAGGGGCAGCTTGCCTGTCGACCCATTGGCCGGGCACGCTAAATGATGCCGAAAACCTTATCCCCAATGCCTTTCTGAGTTATATGGATAAGCATCTGCCAATGCCTGCCGGGCATAAGATCTATTTTGACTATGGCACCGCAACCCTGGATGCCCTCTATCCACCTTTACAAGCTAAGGTAGACAGGCTGATAGAAGAGAAGGGTTATTCTGAATCATTGTGGCAAACCCTGAAATTCGAGGGCGCCGAGCATAGCGAAAATGCCTGGGCGGCGAGATTACATAAGCCTTTGCTGTTTTTACTGGGCAAGTAATTGAGGTCAAACCTAAAGGGCTGTCCTGCCCGACTCCCGATCACTGAACCAATGCTGCAACATTTGGTAAACCCTCGGGTCATTGAGCAGTTGCATATGATTGATTTTCTTAATAACCCTTTGATTTTCATTGGCAAAATTCAAATTCCGGCGATTGTCACTATGCCATCCCAAGGCACTTTTCACAGGCACCAGTCCATCTCCGATCACATGACGGGCCAGTGTGCCGCCGCTTTCACCGGCCTCCCCGGCCAGCGTAAAACAACGGGCCGCAGATGGCAGTGGCAACGGGTGCGGCTTTTTATCCTCGGCAAAGCGATCTTTTCCCTGCCAATCTTCATCACAAAGACTGCCATGGCGTAAATCCGTGATCCCGGCGCTACGTAGTGTTGCCAGGGGCACAAAAGGCGCACTGTAGGGGCTGATGGTCAGCAATTGCCCCAGCCAGTTACCGCCTTTTTCAAGAGGGGCGCCCTGATGAGGGCTGCCCAGAAAAACAATATTTTCCAGAGAGTTGGCCCACGCCTGACCGGCATGCCCGGCATAATGACAAGCGCTTCGCGCGACCAGTCCGCCCATACTGTGACAGAGCATATGCAATTCAGTCAGCGGCCCCTGGGCGGGGAACAGCGATTCCAGCAATGCAGCCAGCTCACGGCCGTTTTGCGAGATATGCAAGCCGGTGTTGTAATGCAGGTACAGGGGCACATAGCCAAGGGTATCAGCCAGTTGCTTGCCATGGTCTTGGCCTTGTCGTTGCCACTGCATGTCATTCATACACAAACCATGCAACATAAGCAGCACTTTACCTTTGCTCTGATGCAACAAAGGGGCGATGTCATCAGGGCGCAAAGATTGTCCTGCGTATCGTAATGACATCCTGATCGCCAGCGGACTACCCTGGGCATGTAAACGATCGCCTATAACCCCGTTTAACGCAGACACCACCGCATGGCGGGCCAGGGGTCGTGCCATTATCCCGGTGTCATCCAGGTAGTTGTTCAACTGCGCATCCAGGCCTTTTCCGACCAGGCGATTTACCTTGCGGATAGTGCCGTATACCAGCGAGCTGGGCCGTCGCTCACCCGCCAGCCCCACATGACGCGTTAACCCGGCCAGTGTAACGATAGTGCGGTGCAAGGCTTCAACCATATCGGTGACCCCTTCGACCGCATCCACCCCCAAACGCGCCATGGCCAAAATATCCCTAGTCAGGGTCGGCGCCGTTTTTTCGTGCTTGAGCTTAAGAGGGTTTTTCAAGGGTTTGACGACTCGCAGTGGTTAATGTTTGACCATACCAGTATGCGCCTTTACCGCCCGGGGAGATAGCGCTGAATACCTAATGTAAACAACGGTGCCGCCGGGCAATCCAGGTAAAGCAACGGCTGTCCATGCTCTTTTCAGCTTTGGCCAAACTCCTTTGTTAGCGATTGCGGCATTTGCCGCGAGCGGTACAACCAGTAGGCCAGTGCCAGTAGCACCGTTAATACCGGCACAAACAACAGGCCGCTTTGCTGCAAGGCTATCGGGAACAATTTGGCCTGGCCAAGGAAAACCGCGGCGGTGGCCATAAAAAGTGGCAATAGCATCCGCCACAGGTGCCTGATCAGGCGTGCTTTGCCGGCAAGGCCACCTACCAGCAAGTAGCGAACATCTCCCAGCAAGGCGCCGCCGGTAACCAGGGCAAAGAAACTATAGGTCCCCACATCAAAGCCGCCCAACTGTGCCTCGCCGCTGCTTATCAGCAGCCCGATGTAGTAGCCATAGCCCAGTAAAATACCGACGCCAAAGCCTGACAGTAACCAGTCCTTTGCTGTGACCTGGTGGTTTGCTGATTTGATGACCTGATAGGCCGTCAGCACCAGGTAACTGATCAACAAACCGTTAAGAAAAGACAAGGGGATATCCCTAATCCAGGCCACTATGGCGCCACTAAAACCCAGGCATAGCATGGAGATCAGAAACGTCTTGCCCAACAGCCGATGGATGGCGCTACCCTTTTTAAGCGGTAGCACGGCAAAGCCGGATAGCACACCGACAATGCCGGCCAGAATATGAAAGTACATTAACAGGCTCATGGCTTTTCCTTAACGTCACTGTCATTGGTCAAAGCCAGGCCCTTGAAGACAAAGACAAGGGGCAGGACAAGCTGTGTCAGTACCAGCGGCAATTGCAACATCACCAACACCGGTCCCTGGAATAGGGTGTTACCCAGGGCAATCAGTTGCAACACACAGGCGCCAATGGCAAAGCCCATCAACCAGCGAGACAAATGCGTGGCGCGATACAACAGGGTATACAGCAACAACAAACTGAAGCTTGAAAGGGCAATGGCCATAAAATGGGCTTCATTGCGGCTAAAAGCCAGACTCTTGCGCAAAATCTCCATGCCGGCATCCAGCTCTTGTATGCCCTGGGCTTTTAAGTGTGTCACCAGCGACACATATTGCCCCAGTTCATTAGATTCCACCGCTGTCATCCCCACCGCCAGTATGGAAACGGCCAGCAGCAACAAGCTATGAACGGGATATGAGGTTTTCAGCATCTGGTAAGCAATAGCGCCAACCAGCAGGTTGATGGAGACTAAGCCCAACGACAATAATGTGGCGATGCCCAGGGTGCTGGTAAGCACCGCAACATCCACACTGGCATAGTCTGTTTTAAAGGGCGCCAAAAAGAAGAAATTCAGGAAGATACCGCCGACCAGCTGCAGTAAAAACAGCCCGCCGATAAGTTTGCCTGGGTTTGCTGGGTTCATTTGCTTTTCGCTCTGTAGGTGATTGCTATGAACGCCATCCTACAGGCCACAAAAAACAGCGGGTTTAACGGCGGTAACGCTAGGTAACAAAGTGTAACGGGCTAGTCTTTGGACTTATCCCCGACATAAGCGATGCACTCCACTTCCACCGCCCCACCCTCGGCCAAACCACTGGCGCCAAAGGCGCTACGGGCCGGATAGGGTTTGTCAAAATAGGTCACATATACCTGATTAAATTCCCCCCAAAGGCCAATGTCTTTAAGCATCACCGTGCACTTAACGATGTCTTTCATCGTGTAGCCGAAACCTTCCATTGTGGCTTTGATGTTATTCATGGTTTGCTGCGCTTCTGCTTTCATCCCCCCTGGGGCCAGCTTGCCGGTTTTGGGATCAAAGCCCATTTGGCCGGCCAGAAATAACAGGTCGCCGACCCTGACCGCTTCTGAAAAGGGCAGATTCGCGTCATGTTGTGGCGAATTCAAATGTTCTACGGGCTTGGGTGCGTCGGCAAACACGCCGGCAGACAGCAAAGAACAAAGTAGCGCGATGCATGGGTTTTTCATGGTGATAGGCCGCAGCTGACAATATGCAAAAGCCTAGCACAAGGTGATAAAACCAGATGTTTATCGCTAGCTTTCCTGATACTCACCGCGCAGCAAGGAGAAAAGGTTAAGGTCAACAATACGGCCTTTGAAATAGCGCGCCTGGCGCACTGTGCCCTCAAGCACAAAGCCGGATTTCTTGAGAATATGCTCAGAGGCCTGGTTGCCTTCAATAGTCACCGCCTGCAGACGATTAAACGAAGTTGACTCAAAAAATAGCTGCACCAGCAACGCCAGGGTGTCACTGGCATAGCCCTGCCCCCGGTAACCACTGAAGATCCGGTAGTAGACTTCTCTGCCATCCAGATAGTGGGCCGTTTTAAAAAAGCCGGCTTCGCCGACCATGCGCCCGGACAAATCCTCCACCAGCAACTTGCCACAATGGTCCTGCCAAAAGCCGGTTTGCCGGTGCTCGGCCTTAAAGGCGCTCTCGGACACCAAACTCAGTGGCATATATTCACCGGCATCCTGATAATCGCAGGACAAACTGTAGAGCTCATCCACATCAGCCTCTTTTACCGTGCGGATCCTGACTAATTTTCCGTCTATCACCACATTCTCCTAATGGGGTAAGGTCAAAATAAAACGGCTGCCTTTGCCAAGCTCACTCTGAACCGCTAAATCGCCACCATGGGCCAGGGCAATTTTACGACACAGATACAGTCCAAGCCCGGTGCCCTTGGTGCCACGATGGCTACTGTTTTCCACACAAAAGAAGGGCTCAAACAGCCTGGGCAGCGCCTCTTTGGGAATGCCCTTTCCTTTATCTTCTACCACCAATTCAATCTGCTCGCCCTGTTCGCTTACCTGTAAACTGACGGTGGTGCCCTCAGGATTATGCTTAAGGCTGTTTAGCAGCAGATTGCGTAGCAGGAACTTAATTCGCCCTGCATCCAATGGCAGCGCTAGCTCAGGGACACTGGCGGTCAGTTGAATGCGCCCATCAAGCTGGGGCTCCGCCAGGATTTCCTCGATCAAACTGGGTAGATACAGGGTTTTCAGATGCAAGGCCTTGTGCCCCGCCTCCAGCCGCTCGCCTTCCAGCAACTGACCAATCAGCACATCCATCTGATGCAGATCCCGTTCTATTTCTTTGGCGGCCTCGTCGGATTCGAGCATGGCCAGGGAGATTTTCATGCGTGCCAGCGGCGTGCGCAGCTCATGGCTAATGGCCAGTAGCAGTTCGTTTTTGGCATCAAACATGGCCTTAAGCTCGTCAGACATTTGATTGATGCCGCGGGTCAACTCCGCCAGCTCATTGCGCGGGTGACGGGCAATCTTACGGCTGAAATCACCGGTGCTGATGGCCCTGACGCTATTGACCGCCGCAAAGATTGGCGCCATCAATCGCCTTAAAATCAGATAACTGCAGGCAATCACCAGCAGCATGGCTATCCAGGGCCAATACACCGCCCACCAGGGATAGATGGCGTAATTAAGCGGATTGGAGGTGATGGCCACCCAGCCCTTGTCCGATTGGTGCAGCAGATAGTAACCGCTGCTGTGTTTGACAAAATACAGCTCACCGATGGGCTTGCCGACCGGCTCGGCCCTGGATAGCAGTTCAGACAGATCCGGGAAATCGGCATCGGTGCTAAAGCGCTCATTGCCATGGGCAATCAGAATATCGCCCTTGATTTCATCGGCCACCTTTTCCACGTCTTCGGGGTTAGCAGATTTTTCTTCAATCCTGACCAGCATCTTCACCAGCTTGTCCTGGCGCTCTTCCACCAGGGCCTTGGCTTTGTCTTCGCTAAATACCGCTTTGGCTGCGGCAAAACACATCCCCAGCAAAATGGTAGTCAGGCCAAAAAGGAAAAACAGCCGGGCAAACAGGCCCAATTTGGGCAACTTCATTGGCGCTTGCCTACAAAGCAGTAGCCCACATTACGCAGGGTTTTAATGTATTTGGGCGCATTGGCATCATCACCAAGCTTTTGGCGCAGGCGGCTGAGCAGGATATCGATAGAGCGGCTGTACACATCGGCATCAATACCGCGCAGTTCATTTAATAGTTCATCACGGTTAAATACCTGGCCGGGATGTTCGGCTAAAAGCCGCAGGCAGCGAAACTCCATGCCGGTCAGGCTAATCTCCTCGCCATTTAGCTCCACCTTATGTTGTTGCGGATAAAGGCAAAGTTCATCAAAACGCCAGCATTCCTCCTGCGTGGGCGCGGCGCGATTGCGGCGCAGCAACACGTCGATGCGGGCCACCAACTCGCGGGGTTCAAAAGGTTTGGGCAGATAATCATCGGCGCCGATTTCCAGGCCCAGGACCTTGTCGGTCAGCTCGCCACGGGCGGTCAGCATAATAATAGGCAGATCATGCTGTTGGCGGATTTCCTTACACAAAGTAAAGCCGTCTTTTTCCGGCAGCATCACATCCAAAAGCAGTAAATCGAAGTGGCCCTTGGCCAACAGACTCAGGCCCAAAGAGGGAGTCTCAGCACATTGCAGTTTGATATCAAACTGGGAAAAGTACTGCTGAAGCCGTGCACTTAAATCACGGTCATCATCAATCATTAATACGTTTTTCATCTGCCCTCCTCAATGCCCATGTTTAGTTTGCCTGGGCGGGACAAGCAATAGCAATCAACAGGGAGCAAAAGTTACCTTTCGTTACGTTCGGTTGCCTGGCTGAAAAGTACGAGGGCAACGCCTTGGATAACCTACTCATCACTTGCACAGGCAAGTTCAACCAAAGAGGACAAGGCTATGAGAAACATTATCCGTAACGTAGTAATCGCAAGCGCAGTCACCTTCGCCAGCCTGGGCGCCACCACAGCATCGGCCAATGACCGCATGATTGAATTTATTATGGATGCCCATGACTTCACCGAATATCAGCAAGAGCTGGCGTTTGAACTGCTGGCCTCGGGCCGCGCCCTGGCCGCAGAGATTAAAAGGCCCAAGGAAGAGTTAAAGGCCTATGTGGCCGAGCTGATTGAGAAAGATCAACTGGATGTGGAGGCCATGATGCTAGCTTACAAAAGCTGGCAAGCAGGGGTAGACGAAAAGGTGTTGGCCTCGCTGCAATCCCTGGCCAAACTGCATTCGCAATTAAGCAAAGAGCAACGCCAGGAGCTGATGGAAACCTTCCAAAAAATGCGTTCGAAGTAAGTGCGTAAAACAACCAATGCGCCCAGCGGCAGATGTCGCGGGGCGTATTGCCTTTGCCTATGCTAGACAGATTGATGCTTTACTGTATTGTTCCTTGCAATAGCATCAACCAGTCAATAGGGAAGGTAGGATGAAGCCGTTGGATGAATTGGATATTAAAATCCTCAATATTTTGTATAGCAATGCCACCATTCACAATAAAGCCCTGGCCGAGCAGGTAGGGGTTGCCCCCTCCACGACCCTGGAACGGGTCAAGAAAATGCAGGCCTCCAATGTCTTAAAGACCGCCTTCTACGAACTCGATGCCTCCGCCTTAGGCTCCCACCTGGAAGCCATGTGCGCAGTCAAACTCAATAAGCACAAAGAAGAAACGATGAATACCTTCCGGGACGAGATGCTGGAAATCCCCGAGGTGATTAACCTGTTTCATATGGGCGGCGAAAACGACTTCTATATCCATGTGCTGGTGTCCGACACCAACCACCTGCGCAAATTTGTGTTCCGCGCCCTCACCTCCCGCGAAGAAGTGGCCAATGTCGAAACCGCCGTGGTTTTTGAGCACCATAAGAGTAAGGTGCTACCGCTGTTTAATTCTGAGAAGAAGTAGGGACTTGGCGGGAGTGAATGTCTCTTTCTGCAACTAGGCTGCATTTTGCCAAAGCCATTTGAATCAAATAAAGAAGAGATAAGATAGCGCCGGGCAGACCTTCACAGACACGCCGTGAACCCGTCCGTGGGGTCTTCTCTTCGACGTCCCTGTCTCAGAGAGTCTGTGAAGGCCCACCCGACACTACCTCCCACCCATTTCTCTATCTGTAAGAAAAAGGTTTCCAGACGGACCATCTGCTTCACCGATGGCCGCTGAAACTTGGCTCTTTACCGATTTACAGCGGTCAAAGCCTGCTACAAAATTGACCGTGCACTAAGAGAAAGCAGTTTCTTATGGCAGTTTGGTAGGCCGGTTTGAGCGAACTGCGGACGTTGAATAGGATGTGATAAAAACACTTTTTAGACAGCATTTATCTATTCTTATCACTTCGCAGAATATAACTGTATATAAATGCAGGTGCTAGGCTGTCGGGCCTTTGAAATGAGGCTTTTATTAGCTGTCGCTGAAAAAACTGGAAAACAGACAACCCCTGAAATACAGTTGAGATTCAGAGATTTGACCAAGGCAGGCAAGAATCCGGTCAGGGAACATAGACGACAGCTGTCGCTTTTTATGCCATATAGCGCATATACCGACACCCGCTACCTATCTCCCTTAGCCCGACACCTGCCGTATACTAAGCTACATGGACTCCCCCGTTTGTCAAAACAATAGCTACACTTTATTTTGATGTTGGGTTGGGACTGCCGCTCT
>NZ_JARHUG010000025.1 GCF_029223185.1 Aliiglaciecola sp. CAU 1673 | reverse complement strand
GCGACCATTTCTAGTTCATATTGTTGGGGGGGTTTGTCTCTAAGCATGGTGAATCCATGTTGTTCACTATGCTCATTAGATCAAAGGCCTGGATCTGCGTCCAGGCCTTTTTCAACAGTCTGAGGCCCCACACAGTGGGGCCTGACATTTGGTTAACAGTTTGGCTGTAAGTTATGTTTACCCTACAGCCTATTGTCTGAGTAGCGTTATCAGCGCAATGCTGTGCGCTACTCATTCAATGCGTCCTGATTAACGCTTAGGCTCCTGATGCTTTTGTTGTTGCATCGGTGGCTTTTGCTGATTGCGTCCGGGCTCTTGCTTCTGCTCTTGACCGGGCTTATTCACAGCTTGTTGGGGTTTGATATCTTTATTAGGAGTTTGCATAAGCACCTCTGGTTACTTGCCACCAGCCTGTTCGCCAGCAGCTAAGAACACCAAGCTTACAGCGGTTTAAATGACTTCACTGTGCGCTGGCACACGCCCGCCCTATTTCATTGAATACAGTCATGAATAGCATTAAGTTCATGTCGGTTTTTCCCTCGAAATCACTAAAGCGCGCCAACGAACAGACCCCCGCTTAAACCCCTAGCACACTATTGCTGTCAGGCGCATCTTGCCCTGGCCATGTCCGCATCACGAGATAATGGAGAAAGACAATGAACGTTCTTGCCCATGACGTAAAACGCGCAAACACCATCCATAAAGAGGATGAAGCCAAGCCTGAGCAGATCCTGATAAGCTCCCTTCGCCATCATGACATCTATAACTTCAGTGACCAGAAACTGGGGCACCTGCATGATCTGGTGCAGACCATGCCTGCCGGTATCCTTACCTTTGCGGTCATGACCAGAGGGGGATTTTGGGGCATAGGAGAGAATTTTTATGCTATTCCCTGGCAAGCTTTCACAGTAGACAGCGCCAACAACAGGCTGCGGGTGAACATGTCCTTGGACCGACTGAAAAACGCCCCCTCCTTTGACGATGGCAACAGGCCAGACTGGGACGATCCGGTGTGGGCATCGGATATTCACGGCTATTATGGTGCAGGACATGCCATGCCTAAAAAAACTCCAGCCTCATCAGGTGAAACGCCGCCATTGGTTTAAGATCAACGGCCTTTTCCTACAGGGCAGCCTTTGCTTTTGCAGGCTGCCTTTTATTCGGGTAAACAGCGATGATAACTGTCAATATCGTCCTGATAACAGCCACAGCTTCGCCCAACCAGTCCCTGGTGGGACAAAATATGTATACGTCCCCGCCGATAGTGGATCATGTTTTTCTGCTGTAACTGTCCCGCCGCAATAGTAATGGCGCTGCGACGCACACCCAGCATATCTGCCAAAAACTGATGGGTTAACTGCAAATAATCAGAATGAGCGCGATCATGGCTCATCAGCAACCACCGGGCTAAACGCGCATTGACATCGTGGTAGCAAAGGCAAGCTGCGGTTTGGGCCAGTTGCTTTAGTTGTACGCTCAAGTAAAGACCAACCAGTTGGCGGATTTTTGGAAATTGCCGTAGTTGCTGCACAAATAGGGTCGCAGGCATACACAACGACAACCCGGCCCCTTGTACCTTTGCCGTCAATGGCGACAGTTTGTCTCCGGTCAGCAAAGAGGTGCCAAGCATCCCTTCGCTACCAATCAGCGCCACATCCATGGGCGCTTTATCATCCACCTGGCTGAGCAGGGAGATAAAGCAGGTCAGGGGGAAATAGACCTTCATCATTGCATCATCCCGAACATGTAAACACTGCCCGAAGTGAAGCTGCTCCAGAGTGCATTGTTCAACAAACTGGTCGTACTCTGGACTGTCCAGGTTACTTAGCAAACGGTTTTTTAACGGGGTCAATGGCTTGGCTGGCATAACAACGTTCTCCGGTTTAGTGATACATGGCTCATTCCCTTAGCACTCAAGGAAGCCAGGACCCGCTAAAGGGGACGGCTTAGGGGTTATGCCGCACTCGGTAAGCTAACCGCTGGGCTCAGTACGATTCCAGACGTTCAGTTTCCCGCTTGACCACCCGGTAGCATTCACAGCTCAGGCTTTCTAACTTGGGGCGGTCTATCACAGTAATATGACCTCTGCGGTATTCGATCACCCCGGCTTTTTGCAACTTCCCCGCGGCTTCTGTTACCCCTTCACGGCGCACTCCTAACATATTGGCAATCAGCTCCTGGGTCATGGTCAGGTTGTTACCGGGTAATCTGTCCAGGGACAACAACAGCCAGCGACAAAGCTGTTGATCGATACTGTGGTGACGGTTACAAACCGCGGTTTGCGCCATTTGTGTGATTAACGCCTGGGTATAGCGCAGCATCAACATCCGGGTGTTTGCCGAGCTATTAAAGGCTTTTTTAAAATCAGAAGCCGGCAAGGTGAATGCCGAGCCTGCGCTTTGTACTATCGCCTGGCTTGGGGTGCTTTCTCCCCCCATAAACACGGCAATGCCCACCAGGCCTTCATTGCCAACCACTGAGATCTCGGCCGACGCACCGTCGAGCATCACATACAACAATGACACAATACAATCGACCGGAAAATGCACATGGCTAAGGGGCTGACCTGACTCATATACCACCTCGCCTAACGGCAGATGAACCAGTTTTAACCGCGGAAACAGTTCCTCTTGGTACTCCAAAGACAGCGCCGCCAGCAGTTTATTGTCAGTGGGTTTGGGTGATTCAGCAGACATATTTAATCCTTCATTTAGTTTCATCCATGGCAAACTGCAGGCCACATCATTCATTCTTTTTCTCGATGAACAGTGCCTTGTCAGGAATATTCGTCTCAACATGTTTTATGGTATTGACTACCAGCGCCTTGGGCCAATGGGGACTGAGTGCAACCTTGCGACGCTCATAAGGTGGCCTGATTGCAGAAAAGTCAGAATGTAAGTGATCTGATGGTTGAATGTCTTTCAAGGCATTTCTCCACATGGGACAGGTGTATTCACACTTAAGGACAGTGACTTTATCGTTGCAACCACACCCTGTATGTACGATAGCAAACACAAAGACTAATTATTAGGATAGGTAAGGGAGACTCGACCATTAATGCTCTTATGCCTCGCCCCTTCTACCCTCCTCATTGTTGCGGATAAATAACAAATTCAAGGTCTTAAGCCTGATAAACACCACATTGCACCAGTTTCAAGGCTGGCCATTCGGTTTAAACGGTGTTTTACGCGTCAAGCCCATGCAAAAGGGGGGAAAAGCACTAGCGTGTGCCATCGAACAGACAGAGTATCCAGCACACCATAGTCTGGCCGTATTGGCTGAACCAACACTTGCAATTGAAGCAACGATGGGTCCTGGCCACAACAGTTCACAAAACGTAGCTTATGACTTGCAAATGGACCCTGCTGGCAGGGCTGCCTTGACCAGTTAAGGGAGTAATCCGCATGTCAGCGCCACGAAAGAGCACAAAGCCCCCCACCAGCAGGGCCATTAACCTGCTAATGGTGATGCAGGATATGTCTGTAGCAGAGCAGATTTTTGGTACCTTGGCCCATGAGCATCCACTTAAAAATCTGCAGCATGTGCAAACCACCGAGGCCGCGCTATCAATCCTGAATAAACAAGCACGGGTCAGCATGATGGCAGTCAACCTGAGTGACTTCAATTCCAATGGCAACAACCTGCTTAGCCTGCTGACACAAGTACCCGAGCACACCCTATTATTGCTTTTTACGCCAAACATGCCGCACACCCCGCAGTGGATAGAAAAACTGAGCCATTATCTGGGCAAGGGCAACGAATTCAGTGCACAGGCGGCTGATGGACAAGCTGTGCACGACACTCATGCCTTGTGCGACGAACATTCGCGCTTAACACTAAACGCCATCAGCGATGCCATTTTTACCTGTAATACCCATGGAGAGATTGCTTATACCAATAGTATGGCAAGGCAATTAACCGGCTGGAGCAGTCTGCAAGCCACAGGCAAACCCTTGGAAGAGGTACTGATCCTGGCTGACGAGTATTCCAATGTTGCCCTGAGCAGCCGTGTAAGGGACCTGTTGTTAAATTCACAGGGCAATCATTCGTGCAATATGGTGCTGGTGGCAAAAGACGCCGTTAAAACCCCGGTAGATGTCATCGCCAATCCTATTACTGATGCCTCAGGCAGGCCCCAGGGTAGTGTCATTGTTGTGCATGATGTCACCCATAATCGCATCCGCAATAAGCTGGCCTATCACGATGCCCTGACCGGACTGCCCAATCGTTCGTTGTTGGGAGAAAGGTTGAACCAAGCCATTATTCTGGCTATCAGACACAACAAACAGGTGGGCATCCTGTTTATCGACCTCGACCATTTCAAACTGATTAATGACTCGTTAGGCCATGATAGTGGCGATCAGCTTTTACAATCCGTCGCCCGACGCATGGAAGATTGTGTGCGCACCAGTGACACTGTTTGCCGATATGGTGGCGATGAGTTTGTGATTTTGCTGGCAGAACTAGTGACGCCAAAGGATGCCATACATGTTGCCAACAAGCTGTTAAAGGCGTTCACGTTCCCCCACCAGATAGCGGGTAAAGATTTGGTCATCAGCCTCAGCATCGGCATCAGCGTTTATCCCGCAGACGCCGATACCCCGCTGATGATGCTCAAACATGCTGACACAGCCATGTATCGCGCCAAGGCCAAAGGCCGCAATGGTTTTACTCTGTTTGATCAGGCAGAGTTGAAATACCCATCCATCCTTTAAGCGACCTCAGGAACTCCTTTCGTCAGCGCTGATGCGACTGGCGGTGGCGCCTTTTTGATCTTTGTATTTTGCATCCTGACGGGCGTTGTAGGGCTTCTCGGCAAAATCCGAGAGCACTTCAAAACTCAGCGCGCCGATTTTCATCTTGGGGCGAAGGGCCAGTGGCAGCTTACCGCTGTTATAGAATTCCAGCACGATATTGCCGGACCAGCCGGGATCGATGCGATGAGCGGTTACATGCACCATCAAGCCTAGGCGGGCCAGGGAGGAACGACCATCCAGCCACCCCACCACATTGGCCGGTAAAGTGACGGATTCTTCGGTCACCGCCAGCGCCAGCTCGCCAGGATGCAGGAAGAAGGCTTTACCATCGGGTAGTTCTATTTCGTCACTCATCACCGATTCCAGGGCCGCCTGCATTTCTTCTTTGGGACCGGAGAGGTCGATATAAGGCGCAGCATGATCCTGGAACACCCGGAATTTGTTACCCAGACGAATATCTACGGTAACACCACTGATCATATGCTCTTCAGGCATGGGCTCAATGCGGATCTTTTCTTCCTGAAGCCATTTTTTGATGTCTTTATCACATAATCTCATGGTATTTCGCCGGGTAAAGAAGTGGGGGCGGCATTATTCCTATACTGCCGCCTGGGTTCAATGTTTTTACACTAAAGGGACAGCAGTGACCAGCCTGTTTCTATAAGGATGTCATTTGTGGCTCTTTCATATCACTTAACAGCAATAAGAATTTCGACAGGTTCCCGATTACTACCACGGGGATGCTCCCGATTGCAGCATTCGGGAATGACAACACTAGACCTGGCTGATATCAATGGCCTGGGGTTGCTTCAATCCTGCCAAATAGATTTCTCTGGCCAGTTTTCTAGCTGTGTCACCGTAAGCTTGGGACAGAAGATGCTCAGGCTGCTCCAGAATAAGAGCGCGGCCTTCATCGGTAAACTGGCGAATATGGATATCCAACGGAATTTGGCCAAGTAGTGGCACGGCGTTTTTCTCTGATATGCGCTCGCCGCCGCCTTGTGCAAATAAATGCTCGCGGTAACCACAATTGCTGCATTGGTGATAACTCATATTCTCCACGACCCCAAGCACCGGTACCGAAACCTTGTTAAACATGGCGATGGCCTTTTGTGCATCGGCCAAGGCAATGTTTTGCGGCGTGGTCACGACCACGGCACCGGTAACTGGTACCTGTTGGGCCAGGGTTAGCTGAATATCCCCTGTGCCGGGCGGCATATCGATCAGCAGATAATCCAGCTCTGGCCACAGAGTTTCATTTAAAAGCTGCTGAAGGGCCTTGCTGGCCATCGGTCCGCGCCAGATGGCGGCATCATCGGCGGGTACCAGATAGCCAATCGAATTGGCCACCAAATTGTGTGCAACCAAGGGTTGCATATGCTTATTGTCTTCACTGGTTGGCTGGGCATCGGGGTTTCCCAGCATCAGCGGAATAGAGGGACCATAGATATCTGCATCCAAAATCCCCACCCTGGCGCCTTCCCTTGAAAGAGCCAGTGCCAGGTTAATGCAGGTGCTGGACTTACCCACCCCGCCTTTACCTGAGGCAATGGCCACCAACTGCTTGATATGGCGAAGTCCCCGCTGCGTCTTGCCGCCTAATGGCACCGCCTGACTGATCACTAAGGTTTTGCCCTTAGCATGGGGTTTTAAGGCCAGCTCCAACTCACTATGCATGGATGCACAGACAAAAGGCAGGCTGATATCAAAACCTGCTGGCGTCTCCTCAATCCAACTTGTTACCTGCTCAAGGGCAAGGGAGAAAAAATGCGCAAGAGTCTCGGCCATGGCCGTATTTTGCTCTACGTCTTTGGACTTTTTAAAAAACAACGGTTGTCCTCCACTTATCTAAACAAGGCCTGCCTGGCGAGAAGCTGCTCGAGGCGCCGGAATCTTGATGCAAGGTGCGCCAGATTTGGGTACCATTTGCCTCTTTTCCAATTCAACCCTAAAGCATACTCAATAAGGCGGTTATGGCAGATTCGCAACGTAAAATCCTGGTTACCAGTGCCCTTCCCTATGCCAATGGCTCAATCCATCTTGGCCATTTGCTGGAGCATATCCAAACCGATATCTGGACCCGGTTTCAACGAATGCGCGGCCATCAGTGCTACAGTGTGTGCGCCGACGATGCCCATGGCACCCCGGTTATGCTTAAGGCCCAGGAGCTTGGCATTACGCCGGAAGAAATGGTCACTCGCACCCGTGCCGAGCACCATCAGGACCTGCTCGATTTTTATGTGGATTACAACAACTACTATGTGACCCACTCGCCGGAAAACCGCGAACTGTCTGAGCTTATCTACAAGCGCCTGAATGCGAATGGCTATATTAGCAAACGCACCATCAGCCAGCTATACGACCCGCAAAAGGAGATGTTCCTGCCGGATCGTTTTGTGAAGGGCACCTGCCCCAGCTGTGGCGCCGAAGATCAAAACGGCGACAGCTGCGACGTATGTAGCGCCACCTACAGCCCCACCGAGCTGAAAAACCCGCGTTCCGTTGTGTCGGGCGCCACACCAGTGCTGAAGGATTCCGAGCACTATTTCTTCGACCTACCCAAGTTTGAAGACATGCTCAAAGCCTGGCTGAAAAGCGGTGCCATCCAATCTGAAATGGCAAACAAACTGCAAGAGTGGTTTGACAGCGGCCTGCAGCAGTGGGATATCAGCCGTGATGCACCTTACTTTGGTTTCGAAATTCCTGATGCGCCGGGCAAATATTTCTATGTGTGGGTCGATGCGCCGGTAGGCTATATGGCCAGCTTCAAGCATTACTGCAATGAACACAACATCGATTTTGACAGCTTCTGGAGAGCAGACTCCGATGCCGAGCTGTACCACTTTATCGGTAAAGACATTACCTACTTCCACTGTCTGTTCTGGCCTGCCATGCTCGAAGGTGCCGGTTTCCGTAAACCCACCGGGGTCAACGTGCACGGTTTTGTCACCGTAAACGGCGCTAAGATGTCCAAGTCCCGCGGCACCTTCATTAAGGCCCGTACTTACCTTGAACATCTGAATCCTGAGTATCTGCGCTATTACTTCGCCAGCAAGCTGTCCGAAGGGGTTACTGATATCGACCTTAACTTCGAAGACTTTGTCAGCAAAGTGAACGCTGATCTGGTGGGCAAAGTAGTGAATATTGCCAGCCGCTGTGCCGGTTTTATTACCAAACGTTTTGACGGCAAACTGGCTGCCGATCTGGGTGAGCCCGCCTTGGTAGCCGAGTTCCAGGGCGCCAGCGAATCCATCGCCACGGCTTTTGAAAAGCGTCAGTACAATCGGGCTATCCGTGAGATCATGGCACTGGCGGATAAGGCCAATCAGTATATTGATGCCAAAGCTCCCTGGGTCACCATCAAAGATGAAGACAAACAGCTGGAAACCCAGCAGGTGTGCTCTTTGGGCATTAACTTGTTCCGCATTCTGATGGTGTACCTGAAGCCGGTGCTGCCGATGCTTGCCGAGCAGGCCGAGGCCTTCCTCAATGACAAACTGGACTGGATTTGTGCACAGCGCGTGCTGACCAATCATCAAATCAATCAATTCAAGGCCCTGATGCAAAGGGTAGAAATGGATAAAGTCAACGCCATGGTAGAAGACTCAAAAGAAAACCTGCTGGCCAAAGGGGCTAGCGAGCCGGCTGCGGCCAGAGACAGCGAACTGAGTAAAGATCCCATTGGTGAAACCATCGCCTATGAAGATTTTGCCAAAGTGGATCTGCGCATCGCCCGTATCGCCAAGGCTGAACACGTTGAAGGCGCCGACAAACTGCTGCGTCTGCAATTGGATATTGGCGGCGAAATGCGCCAAGTATTTGCCGGGATTAAATCAGCCTACCAACCGGAAGATCTGGAAGGCAAGCTGACGGTGATGGTGGCCAATCTGGCCCCTCGTAAGATGCGCTTTGGTCTGTCCGAAGGGATGGTGCTGGCCGCCGGTCCCGGTGGTAAAGATCTGTGGATTATGGAGCCTCACGAAGGCGCCAAACCCGGCATGAAGGTTAAGTAAAATAGAAAAGGCGCCAGCGGCGCCTTTCTTTTTTGCTCATTGAACCGGCTTATTGGATACGGCTGGCCAGATGATCGATTCTGGCAATCACTTCCTCACTGGCATGCTCCATTTGCTTTAAGGCGCCAATAATGTCCTTGCTCAAACTGCCATTAGCTGCAGAGAGGGCCTTTTTGCCCTGTTCATGAACCTGACGATGGACCGCTTCCAGGTTTCTGAACTCAGTCATCTTGCCAAATTTCTCAGCACCGCGGCCCTTATACCATTTACCCAGGTTACAATTAGTGTGATCTGAAAGGCTCTCAGCCAGCTTATTGTTGCCACTCATCACCCCTTCATAAACCTTGGTTTTATAAATCAAGTGATCAAGCTGAGTCGTTGACAGAAACGTGCGCTCGGCAGACATGCGGATCACATCCTGCATCGACTGGGACAACTCCAATACTTGTCCAATGCGCTCTCTCACATCACCGGTTTTTTCCACCAATGAGCGGGACTGTTGCGACACATCGTTAATATTGCCTTCGATATTGCGCGTGCCCTCCTCGATTTTTGCCACCAGGTTATTGATTTCCTGTGTAGATTCGGAAGAACGCATGGCCAGGTTTCGCACTTCTTCTGCTACCACCGCAAAGCCCCGACCACTTTCACCGGCACGGGCCGCTTCAATGGCAGCATTAAGGGCCAGCAAGTTAGTTTGTTCGGCAATGGAATTGATCACCACCACAAAGTTGCTGATCCGACTTGCCAATCCCGATAATTCTCCGGCATGGGTCACTCCTTTGGCGGCAAGATGGTCGATTTGCTTTAAGCCCGATACCGTCTCATCCAAGATGCCCGCAGAATTGACGAAGATGCCCTGTGTGCCATCCAGTCGCGATTGTTCATGTAATAGCGTGTCTGCAGTGGTGTGCAGGGAATGACGCACATTATTGACGTGCTGCTGACCTTCAAGGCTGATTTGGTTGATGGTGCGCACATCATCATAGACTTTCTGCTGCTCGGCTAATCGCGAATTGGCCGCTTGTAACTCAGTTTCTAACTGCTTGATTCGCTCTTCTAAACGAAGGTTTTCCTGGCCAAGCACAGAGATTTTGCGCTGGTCTTCCTCATTAACGCGATTATTGAACAGTCCGAGCATACGCAGTATTTCCGGTAGTGAGTAAAAATCTTGATCATTTATCTACTATTTTCTGCTCAGTCGCAATGGCTTTGCACAACACTTTTAAGCTGTGCCCTGCTAGCCCGCCAGCTGGCTCCCGCGGGAGTGAAAGCAGTATTAGGTTTCCACTTGGGTTTTACCACTGACAGCGGCATTTCCCGCTTTTTGCCAATCATAATGTAGACAGACCCCAGCATGGTACAATGCTTCGCCAGCCAACGTTGCCAACGGCTATCCTGATGAAGTGGTCGGTCGAAGAGCAATTCTGAATGGATCAATCGTCGTTCTTCGATAATTTCAAAGCCCAGCAAGTGCATCCAGTCTTTGATGCGCATCGCGGTAAAAAAGCGCGCATCATGCAACAGGCTATCTCTCCTAAGCGGTAACAGCCTGGCCAAACCCGCCACACTGATGGGATTAAAGCCAACAATAGCCAGATGACCGTCAGGCATAATGACGCGATCCACTTCGCGCAAGACTTGGTGCGGATCAGACGAATAGTCCAGTTCGAAACAAAGCAGGAAGGCATCCACACTGCGCTCTTGCAACGGCAGGGCTTTGGCATCTGCGACCAAATGACAGGCGTCATTGGCTGATCGGCTGATCCCAACCTGGTGCTTAATAGCGCATTCCGGTAGGCTAAGTTCAGCGCTTAGCGCGCCCAGTTTCACCAAATGATAGCCAAACCACTGGCGGCATACCGCGTTTAGTTGCGCCTGTATTGCGCTTTTTAGCTGATCACCACAGGGCAACTGTTGCCAGGACAGGGGATATTTGGGTTTACGTACAGACAGTGCGGGACGCATTGAAACCTCAAGCTTGGATTGTGGTCATATGGTCTGCATTCCAAATGCCTTTAAGCGACAAGCATATGATTGAAATTACTCCGATTAAAGCCTTAAAAGACAATTATATTTGGTGTCTGCAAAAACAGGGACTTTGTACACTAGTGGATCCGGGCGATGATGTCCCTGTCCTGGACTACTTGTCAGAAAATAAACTACAGCCAACCGATATTCTGATAACACACCATCACAGTGACCATATTGGTGGTGTAGAAAATTTACTGACACGCTTTCCTGAGCTTAATGTTTGGGGAGTGCAAAGCCCACGAATTCCGGGTGTAAACCGTGTAATTTCCGAAGACAAGAAGATCTATCTTGAAAGCCTGGATCTTGAGTTCGACGTTATAGAACTCCCGGGTCATACGCTCGATCACATTGGTTTTTACAACCATGAAGTGGGACTGTTTTGTGGTGACACCCTGTTTAGCGCCGGCTGTGGCCGCCTTTTCGAAGGCACCCCAGCGCAGATGCATGCCTCGTTGAGCAAGCTCGCCAGCCTGCCCAAAGATACCAAAGTCTACTGCACCCATGAATATACCTTAGCGAATATCAAGTTCGCCAGTACGGTCGAACCGGACAACAAGGAACTTCAGCAATATACCCATTGGGCCAAGACCCGAAGGGAAAAAGACCTGCCCACTTTGCCTTCCAATATTGCCTTGGAAAAGACCGTGAATCCGTTTTTACGGGTACATAGCAACACCATTAAAAACAGGGTTGAAGAGCATATGCGTGCCACATTTCATACACCGGTAGAAATTTTTGCAGCACTGCGGGGCTGGAAAGATCAATTTTAACCTATAGAATAGGGCGGCATTTGTTTGATAGGGAGTGCAACGCCCGATACATCGGCATCTGCCTCATGCCTGGCTTCAGAGTCACTGGCAATGACCGATAGATAAAAAACAAACCGGCGAAGATGTCCGGGAATAATGACAAGAAACAAAAGAGCCCGGCGCTTATGAAAAAGACAATATTACTTTTGTCCTTGCTCAGTTTGCAGGCCTGTGTAACCACAGACAAGCTTTTCGGCAACGACCCGCATCAGGACAATGAGCATAGGATAGCCGCAGAAATTCTGGAAGCCTGTCAGACAGGCGAATACCAAGGCGAAGAATGCGCTATGGCGGATACGGGAGTGATTCCTGTTACGCATCCTGAAGTAGAACCCGATTACCCCTTAGATACATCAGCAGAAGACGCCAGCGACCAGGTAAGCAACCTGTGGCTGCAAATTCGCGACCAATTATTCCTTGAGATCCCCGATGATAAACGGGTGTTGGAGCAACAAAACTGGTACTTATCCAACCCGGCTTATATGGACAGAGTAAGCCTGCGAGCAGCCCCCTTTTTGTACCTGATTGTTGAGGAAATAGAAAAGCGGCAGATGCCGATGGAGTTGGTGTTACTGCCCATCGTCGAAAGTGCCTTTGATCCTTTTGCTTACTCCCACGGCCGCGCGGCAGGCATGTGGCAGTTTATTCCCGGTACCGCCAAACGTTTTGGTCTGAAGCAAAGCTGGTGGTATGACGGACGCAGAGACGTTATTGCCTCCACCAATGCCGCGCTCGACTACCTTGAATACCTGAACAAGATGTTCGATGGAAATTGGTTGCACGCGCTGGCGGCGTATAACAGTGGTGAAGGTCGCGTGCAAAGTGCCATCCGTACCAACAAGCGTAAGGGCAAACCCACAGATTTCTGGTCACTGGATTTGCCAAAAGAAACCCGCGCCTATGTGCCAAAACTGTTAGCTCTGGCCAATATCGTTAAGCATGACGATGAGTTTATGGCCAATATCTCGCCCATTGAAGCGCAGCCAGTCACGCAGTTAGTGGATGTGGGTTCACAGATTGACCTGGCCTTGGCTGCCGAATTGGC
The DNA here is from genome assembly GCF_029223185.1 of Aliiglaciecola sp. CAU 1673. GTDB lineage: Bacteria > Pseudomonadota > Gammaproteobacteria > Enterobacterales > Alteromonadaceae > Bowmanella. The sequence continues at coordinate 45,553 of NZ_JARHUG010000025.1, read as the reverse complement.
CAAGCTGACCTTGGAAGAGCTGCACTCATTGAATCCGGGTTATAACCGTTGGGCAACGGATCCCAAAGGACCTCACGGATTACTGCTACCGGTAGACAGAGTAGATACCTTTAAATCTGCGCTGGAAGAGATAGATAACAGCAAACGCCTTAACTGGGTACGTCATCAGGTAAAAAGCGGTGACAGCCTGCTGGAACTGGCAGAGCAATACCACACTACGCCAGATGCAATTCAACTGGTCAACAAGCTCAAAGGCAATACCATTATTGCCGGAGAATATCTGCTGATTCCTGTTGCGCTAAAGGCGCTGGATGAATACGCACTTTCTGTAGAAGAAAGATTGGAAGACATCCAGTCTAAACCCAGAGCCAATCATCGAATCACGCATATTGTAGAGCCCGGCGATACCCTGTGGGACTTAAGCGTCAAATACAATATTCGCTATAAAGACCTGGCCAAGTGGAATGGTATGGCACCTAACGATCCTTTGAAACCTGGTAAGAAACTGGTGGTTTGGGTTGATGAGCTTTCTGGTGATCAAGAAGTGATGACCGTGATGCGTACCGTGACTTACACAGTAAGAAACGGTGACTCCCTGGCACGCATCGCCGGACGCTTTAATGTCAGCATTCAGGATATCGAGCGCTGGAATAAACTGACTCGTGAAAACTATTTGCAACCAGGGCAAAAGCTCAAGTTGCATGTGGATGTAACGAAATCATAAGGTGTTAAAAGGGAGGAGTGAGGCGTTTCACTAACACTTCCCTATGCTACCGTTCAGCGCCCGCTTTTGCGGGCGCTCGTATTTTAAGGATATGGAATCATGCTCAACTTCAGCTTAAAACGCTTGCGGGAAAGCCATGAGGGGCCTTGGTTATTCCTTGACTTGCTGATGCTGGGCTTATTAATGATTAACCTGGCACTGCTTCTCTTTGATGCCTTATATGACACGGAACTGGTGCGAGGAGGACTCAACAGCCTCTCCCCTGCTTTGCTGGATTGGTACCGCCCAATCAACGCCAACTTTATCCTTATCGACCTGATATTTGTTTCCATTTTTTTAGCAGAATTTTGTTTTCGCTGGGCAGTCGCGGTGTACCGAAAAACCTATCTGCGCTGGTATTTCTACCCCTTTATTCATTGGTACGACCTGGTGGGCTGTATCCCGGTGGGTGGCGCCCGCTTTTTACGATTGCTGAGGATTATTTCCATTCTCCATCGGCTGCACAAATATCAGATTATCGATTTGCGTGACACCGCGCCCTTTCGTTTCTTTGCTTTTTACTATGGCGTGCTCATTGAGGAGCTCAGTGACCGCATTGTTGCCAAAGTGCTGACCGATGCGCAGGAAGATTTGCGTCGTGGTTCACCCCTGCTGGATGAAATCGGCAATAAGGTATTGGCCGCCCGACGTCCGGTTCTTTGTCGCTGGCTGGCCAGTTTGGCGCAACATTATGGTCACAGCATTCAGGATCCCACTTTGGGGCAGGTTCTTCGGGCCCATGTACAGCAAAGCGTAGGTCGCGCGGTCCGCGAAAACAGACAGGTGAACAACCTGCGTCTGGTTCCTGTGGTAGGCTCAAGCTTGGAAAAAATGCTGGAAAATGCGGTGGCCGACATAGTGATCCAGTCATTTACCAACTTGCTCACCGAGGTAACACCCGAAAAAGTGGACGGTTTGATCAGTTATGGGCTAGCAGCCACTGGAGCGGAAGAAGCTGCATTGGATCAGGAAGCCATTGCAGTGCTTGATGAATGTTTGGAACTGCTTAAGAGCCACGTCAGCCAGCAACGCTGGAAAACTGTTTTAAATCCTGAAACAGACTAATTGGCCAGAATAAATTCGTATTTATCCACAAGCGCCTGATACTCGGGCGATTCGCGGTAAGCAGCTAACTCGCGATTAAATGCGTCACGGACCTGTGCATCCACAAAGCCAACCCGGTATCGGGTGGCAGGGAAGATCTCATGTACAACAACATTGTCCATAAAGGGTCTGCCGGTGAGATGACGGCTAAGGTAATTAAAAATGTTGACATCCATCACCACCACATCGGTCTTTGCCCGTAGCAACATCTCTACTTGTTTCGATTGATCAGGCATTTCAAGGTAGAAGCGGGCTCCCTCGCTGATCTGACTGAATTCATCACCGAGCACCACACTGGCATTTTGGAAAGCCACCACTGAGTGAGGAAACAAATCATTCACCGCATTAATCACGATGTCACGGCCCTTTAGGCTAATGGCGACATTGTGATAATTGATATAGATGTCGCTTAAATGGGCTTCGCCCACATCCATGCTTTCCTTGAGGGTAACTGCGGCCTCCACCTTGCCCATTTTCAACAAATAATGGGAACGGCCGAAGGGCACAAAGACGGGATTCATATCCAAATCGAGGCGCTTCAGCACATTGCGCACCAGCTCCAGCTCGAAGCCACGCTCTTCTTTTTCTATCACGTAGGGAGGCTTACTCCAGCCAAAGGCGACATCGATTTCCTTGGCCTGAGCCATAAAGGAAAAGCCACAAATGAAGAAGGTAGGAAGACTCACCATCATTTTTAACATTGCGAACGTTCCTCACGCATGATCATGCTGATCCACTATGGCACATCGCAAAGCTCTACTGCCAATTTTCACCGACAGTAAAATCATTTCTATGGCCCACTTATTCGCAAGGCTCAACTTCCAGCACCCCGACACTTACCGCCTTGATGCGCACCAAGGCATGAGCATCAATATGAGAGTTGCTTCGAACCACCCAATGAATACCCGAATACTTCTCACTGCCATCCTGATCGGGGCCGATAGCAGCACTGAGGCGAAACTGTTCACCGATAAAATCCTGCTGTACCGACGTTTTCACCACCTCTTTTTGCATGGCCTTAAGAGGCTTCCACAACAAAGCGGCCAGCACCGAGGAAAGCACCGCCACACCGGCAATCCCCTGTAGCAGGTTTTCCTCCAGTATGCCCAGATACATCAGGCCACCGGTTAACAAGGTGGCGGCGCCGACAAAGAAAAAGACAAAGGTGCTGAAGCCCAAAATAGCGATTTCAAGGGCCAGTAACGCCAGCCCGATAACGACAAACATCTGCGCAATATGCGCTTCAAAAAAAGCTATCATGCGTTTTTGCCGCCCATCTTATTGATGATAGTCATGGCTTGAGCCACCACATTGGCAGCATCACTGGCCTGATCTGGCAGCAGCACAATACTGGACTCTTTGGCGATGGCTTTCTTGGCTTCGATAGCCTTGGTCGCTAACTCCAGCTGTATGGCTTTTTGGCCATCCTCAGTGTTGGCCTGCTCACCCACCATTCTTAAAGCTTCAGCCTGGGCTTTGGCCACTGCCAGAATAGCCTGGGCTTCACCCTCCGCGCGCAGGATTTGTTCGGATTTGTCCGCTTCGGCCGCCAACACCACGGATTGCTTTTCACCCTCGGCACGGTTAATGGCCGCCTGGCGATCGCCCTCAGACTCCAGGATCTGCGCACGCTTAACCCGTTCGGCTTTCATCTGGGCTTCCATGGCTTCCATTACCGACATCGGCGGCACGATGTCCTTAATTTCATAACGCATTACCTGGATACCCCAAGGACCGGACGCTTCGTTAATCGAACGCACGATATTGGTGTTCAGCAAGTCACGCTCTTCGAAGGTTTTGTCCAATTCCATCTTGCCTAATTCAGAACGCATAGTCGTTTGCGCCAACTGGGTTACTGCAAAAATATAGTCGTCTACACCATAGGTCGCCTTGTAGGGGTCAAGTACTCGGAAATACAGTACTCCATCCACTCTTAGGGAAATATTGTCACGGGTGATGGCACTTTGTTCGGGTACATCCACCGCTTGCTCCTTCAGCGAGCGCTTGGCCGCCACCTTGTCAATAAAGGGGACGATAAAGTTTAAACCGGCTTCACGGGAAGACTGAAAGCGTCCAAAACGTTCGATCACATAGGCCATATTCTGGGGCACAAAGATAATCGAGGTCTTAAGTAAAACCAGGATAAAGAGGATAAAGAAGAATTCGATGGAAAACAGGTATTCCAGCAATGGGTTCATTGACTATTCCTTGTGATGACATTTCTCTGCAAGAGTATGCCGGGAAATGTCATCACAAGGAAAGTTTTGATTGCTTTATACTTGCCAAGTCAATCGGTGCAAGCGGTTTGTACTCCCGATACATGGGAGCTCACCGCGCGCCACTGATGGTGTTCTTTGTACAGCACATTGGTAGATTGATAACGAAGACAATAAGGCCCTTCCTTGCCCTGTCCCTTTGCCCTGCCTTCACCGGCGACAATAGCGCTGTCATCACCAAAGATTTCCAGGCGCTTGATCTCATAGTGAAACTGCTCATGAGGCCAGGCATAGCTGGGTAGGTCCGCCAGTTCGATGGCCTTATCGGTCCAATTCCCTTGACTGTCAATCATGACGAAATTGGCAGCCAGAATTTTGTCAAGTAGGTCCACATCCTGCTCCCGATAGGCCTGGGGCCAGAGCACTTCTTTCATGTGGCGCAAGATCTTCTTGTCTTGCTCCAATGCATCCGCAAGTACAGGGTAATTGAGTAACAGGCAGTTGGTTACAACGATGAGTTTAATACGCATAGGGGCTCCTTGAATAAGATAGTTTAGGCCCCCTGATTCTGCCTCGCTGCTACCTGAAGGAAAGCCGTTTGGGACCAATCTTCCTGCCCTGGGACCAAATTAAGTGCTTGCCATAGTGCATCCCGATAGCCAGGTGAAACCGGTACGCGACTGGTGTTCTGCAATACAAGCAGCAAATTCCCCCGAGGCCCCTTGATCACATCCACTATGGTTTTGGGATTGACCAAGTGTGAGCGATGCACCCGGAGAAATGTCCCTGCATACTGATGGCTGAAATTTTCCAGAGTATCACGCAACACCCCCTGGTTTTGCAGGCCTGACACTTCCAATTCCAGATAATTCCTGGCGCCGTGCACGGCCACGACCTTATTCAGGGGAATCATTTTCTTGTGACTACCAAAATCCAGGGTCAGCCAGCACTTGCCAGGCGTGACTTGGGTCAGTCCAATAGAAAACAAGCTCATTAAGAGGTACAGGCTCAAGGACACATAGTCATGTACCCACTGCAGTGGCTGCCAAAACAGTGCTGCAATAAGTAAATAAGACAAAGAAGATGACAGTACAGGTAACATAAACATGACAGTGACGCGCCGCCAGCTAAGACCGGTCGGCATATATCGCAAACTGAAAAGTAGTGTTGATACCGCCAGGCCGTGTGACAAGCTCCAGGCAAAGCTGGCAGCTATTTGCCAAGGTTCGCTCAGGATCAACGTGTGACCGAGGCAGTAAATCAACAGTGCCAGCGTTGGCAATAGCATCAGGTACATGGCGTTGCCTTTGCTAAGTGCCTGAGCAATTTGAGTCTGCAGGTGATACATATTGGTACCCTTAAGGGAGGCTGACTGCAGCCTGTTCATGGAGACCTTCATTTTCCATCCAGGGGGGACCGAGCATGCCAGCCCCAATCTCTGCCTGACCAATCAGGGACAGCAGCAAGGGCCTTAATCTTTACTTCTCGCTCAGCGCCAATTTAATCCCGAAATAACAAAACAAGCCACCGACGGCTTTTGACAGCCATACGTTTAGCGCGCTATTGCCACGAAGACGCTGTCCGGCAGAAGACGCCCCCCAGGCTAAAAGATGGCACCAGATCATACCATTGAGGTTGAAAATCAATCCGAGCAACAAAAACGCCGACATTTTGCTTGGTGCTTCTGCACTAATGTACTGAGGCACAAAGGCCAGGAAAAACAACGCCACTTTGGGATTCAACACATTGGTCAGAAAACCCTGTGAGAATATTTTTCCCATGCTTTCTTGAGAAAGGTGCAAGGCACCAGATGCTGAGGGCTTGGTTCTTGCGAGCAACATGCTGATGCCGATGTACAGCAGATACAAGCACCCCACCCATTTAATCAGGGTGAAGGCCATGGCTGAGGTAGCCAAAATCGCAGACAAGCCCAACGCTGCGGCACTGACATGCACCATAGTCCCGGCACCAATTCCCAGGGCTGCCATGGAGCCGGCCTTAAATCCTTGTGTACCCGCTCTGGTGGCGACATAAAGAGAGTCCGGACCAGGCAGAATATTCAGCATGATCCCGGCCAAAACAAACAACCACAGATTTTCAATGCCCAAGATTACACTCCGTCTCAAAAGTTAACGAAACAATACCCGCTCACGATTAAACCAAAACACACAAAAAGCGATCATGGCTGAGGCAATCACCAGGGTTGAGCCGAAAATGCCCACCAATGCGAAATAATCCATAGTGCCCTTAATCAGTTCCTTAATGGCCAATGCCACATTGGTAATGGGCACCCATGCCCAGCCACCATCAAGCGTGACACCCGGTAAGGTAGCCAGCACGATAGGCAGAATCACCAAAAACATCATGCCACCCATATAGCTTTGCGCTTCTTTAAAACTGCTGGCGTAGATGGACAGGCTCAGCAGCATAGAGGCAAAAATAGCCACTACAGGGATCAACATCAGAAACATCAGCACAAAGTCCAGCGCACCAATGGCCCCCATAAATTCCGATACAAAGGTCAATGCCATACCCTGCCCCAATACCAGTCCCCACAAGGCCATGCTGGTCACGGTAATGAGGGCCGATGTGACACCGGCTAAAGCAATGGTCAGAAACTTACCCAGCACCAGCTTATGCCTTGGGATAGGCGAAATCAGCAGCGTTTCCAGGGTGCCTCGTTCCTTCTCACCGGCACCCAGATCGGTTGCGGGATACATCGCTCCCTGCAAACACAAGATAAAGACGATATAGGGAATAAGGCCGCCGATCTTCTCGCCCCAGTTTTCACGCTTATCTGCAACATCTTGTTTTTCCAGCACAATCGGCGAGAGCAGCGCTTGTTGCTGACTTTCACTCAACGAAAGCTGCTCAAAGGCAAGACGACGTTTGTCTTCCACTTCCTTATCAATCAGCGCCTGCACCCGCCTCTGTACCAAATTCAGTCCGGCATCATTATAAATAAGCACCACTTTGCTTTGTCCGCCCTCTAACAGCGGCTCGGCATAATTGGCCTCAACAGTGATCACAAAATCCAGTTTTTCTTCACGGATCAGGACCTTGTAGTCACTGCCTGTTTCTCCAGATAGTTCGCTGAATTCACTACTTTCCCTTAACGCTTCAGAAAGCAGTGGCGCATACTCCGCGCCTTCAATCACATAATGCAGCACCTTACTTTGTGCATCTTCCACAGCTTTGCTGGTAAAAAATGCCACCGCGCCAAAAATCAGTGGGAATAACAGAATGGGCATGGCAATCATAAAAAACAGGGTTTTGCGATCCCGCAGCAGTTCCATCAGCTCTTTTCTAAATACCAACCACATTATGCTGCTCCTTGCTGATGAAGCGGCTCGACTTTCCCCAAACATGTCAGGAATGCTTTATGTAAGTTGTCCCCCGACAATGCCTGGAAACTGGCAAGATCCCCATCAAAGCGCGTCAAACCCTGATCAATTACCGTCACCCGATCACAAAGCTCTTCTACTTCATCCAGATGATGAGTGGAGAAAATGACCGGAATGCCCTCATCTTTGAGTCGTCGGATAAAATCCAACACTGTTTGCGTCGCCATAATATCGAGCCCCGTGGTGGGTTCATCGAGGATCACCGCTTCGGGTTCATGGATCACTGCGCGGGCAATGGCAGTACGCTGTTTCATCCCGGAGGAATAGCTTTCACAGCGTCTATCGAGAAATGCGTGCATATCCAGTAACGTGGCCAACTCTTCAATACGCTGCAGAATACGGGCTTCCGGAACACCATGCAGACGACCGAAATAGGCAATGTTTTCCCTACCCGTTAAACGGCCATATAAACCGGTGGCACCTGACAAAAAGCCCAGTTTCTGACGTGCCAACAAGGGCTGCGACAACACATCTACGCCATTGACTTCAACCATGCCGGCGCTCGGTTTAAGGGCCGTTGAGAGAATACGTAAGGTGGTGGTCTTGCCGGCACCATTGGGTCCCAACAAGCCCAAAACCTGACCTTTGCCACAGGCAAAGCTCACATCTTGCACCGAGTGGAAAAAACGGCCTTTGAGCCTCGGATCTTTGCGCTCCTGCTCCGACAGTTTCTTGGGATTAGGCACGGCAAACTTCTTTGCCAATCCTTTAATTTCGATCATCGGTCATCCTTTGCGGCCGTTGGGAAGTCAAAATTCAGTGCATAGACTTGCCATAACTAAAGGTTTTTTCAACGAAATTTTGTAACAATACACATATGCGTTCCTCAGAATGAAACAAAATGCGTAGCGTCAACGACCCATTTACCGCCTGTTATGCGGTGTTATTCAAGCCTAATCAGGTATTCGCCACCCTGGCCCGCGCCAATAATTGGTCATGGATCCCTTTCTTGCTACTGATGCTGATGAGCGTATTGCCAGCCTTTATCTATTTCAACGTGGTCGATTTCGAATGGTATCGGGACTTTATCATCAGCCAGCAGTTTGCCGATATCAGCCCCGCCGAACAGGAGAATGTGCGCCGCAATCTCACCCCGGGCGGAATGATCACCCTAACGCTGTTCACATCGGCTTTGGGCTTAATCGCCCTGAATGCATTACAAGCCATGTACCTAAACACCATGGCACGAATGGATCAAGAGCAGGTACATGGCTTTGCTGATTGGTTTGGTCTGATGTGGTGGGTTTCCCTACCGGCCGTGGTGGGCAATATGTTGAGCTTGCTGATCCTGGTGCTTAGCGGCAACGACCAATTCCCACCGGCACAGCTAAGCGTGACTTCATTGTCCTACTGGCTGTCAGTGCCCATGGACTCCCCTTGGTTTACGCTGGCCCAGGTGATCCGCCTGGAAAGTTTCTGGAGCATTTATTTAATCGCCGTAGCCATCACCAAATGGACCAACATTCGAAGCAACACTGCCTGGAATATTGCCATCGGCCCCTATGTGGTGATTTGGGGCCTGTGGAGCATTGCTATCGTCTGGTAGGTTTAGGCATAAAGTAAGACTGATTATCGTAAAAGGCCGGCGATTCATTGGCCGGCCACCAGCCGGGAACCCCCAAAAGCGGCAAAGGGTGCAAGGCGCCCTTATGTGCCAGGCAGTCCTGTTCTTGCAACCTGATGTGTAAGGCATTATCCAAATGCCTCAGTTGCGCCTCTTCCTTTTCATCGAAAAATCCTGGTTCCACCGCTATACCCAGCCATTTACCGGTAAGTCCAATATAGGGATTTAGCAGCATTTCATAGTTGGCATGACCAAACACGAAAGCCTTTACTTCGTTTCCCCAGGCATGACGCTTATCCACCATGGCAGTCTGCCATTGGTGTTGACTGAGGGCTCGGGGAATATCCTCGTTGCTATAAGCCAACAGCACACCACATTCATCGAAATGGGTAATACGGTTGCGCCTGGGCGTGCGCTGCTTGGCGCCGTGCTTTTGGATATCGGCCATATGCAATAGATTCAGCGCTTCTTTGCTACGCGGAAACTGGCGCCACACCAAAGCATTAAATAAGTCATGCCAGTTATGCTCTCTGGTGGGCACCAGTCCATGGTGGGCAATAAACTCTTCATAGCTCAGACCGGCAAAGTCAATGCTCTGTTGTGTTGCAAAGGAGACCGGCAAATCAGCCTGCGTTAGCCATTCACAACCGGGCCAGTCCTGATGCTCCGATAAGCGAAAAAGGCGCTCCAACAGAGCGAAGGGCTCACTCGCCAGGAAATCAGTGTGCCACTGCTGTGGCAGACTATCGGCAAAACGTAGGGAAGTACGGTCAGACATCGGGCAATTAGGACTGTTGTTTGGTCAGGCTAGTCTTGGCTGACCGAGTTTCTTATACTGGGCGCGGATTTTAAACCCTATGATAAGAGAAGAGAATGCAAAATACCTTCCTCAAGCTTTCTCCTGCGTTATTGGCGCTTAGCCTGCAGGCGATGGCAGATACCCATAAAGGGTCTTTCGAACAAGTTTATCAAAGCATTGATAGCAACACCCTTCGAGACTACACCCGGATTATTTCATCGGATGAATTTGAAGGCCGCTTGCCCACCACAGTAGGCGAAGAGCGCACGGTCGACTTTCTGGTTAAGGAATTTAAAAAACTGGGCCTTAAACCAGGCAATGGCGACAGTTATCTGCAACCGGTACAGCTACTGGAAATCACCGCCGATCCAAATGTCAGCCTGCAGCTGGGCAGCCAAACCCTGGCCTATAAAGAAAATATGGTGGTGGCCACTAAACATGAGAAAGAACAGGTTTCTTTGAAAGATTCTGAACTGGTGTTTGTAGGCTATGGGGTTAACGCCCCGGAATATAATTGGAATGACTACCAGGGTCTTGATGTAAAAGGCAAAACCGTGGTGATTCTGGTCAATGATCCGGGCTTTGAAAAACCGGACAGTGGTAAATTCCAGGGCAAAACCATGACCTATTACGGTCGCTGGACTTACAAATATGAAGAAGCCAGTCGTCAGGGCGCTGCCGGCGCGCTGATTGTGCATGAAGATGCCCCGGCCTCTTACGGCTGGTCAGTGGTGGCCAACAGTTGGTCTGGTCCTCAGTACAGCCTGGCCAGCAGCGACGGCAATGCGTCCAGGGTGACGGTTGAAGGCTGGATCAGCCTGCAAGCAGCGCAAAAGCTTTTTGCTGAGGCGGGTCAGGATTTTGCCGCAATGAAAGCCAAAGCCCAGCAAGGCCCGTTTAATCAGGCCCTTGGGCTGACCACATCGGTCACGGTCAACAGCAAGCTTAAGCGTTCCGTCAGTAATAACGTGATTGCGACGTTGCCGGGCAGCAGCAAAGCCGATGAGCATATTATTTACACCGCTCACTGGGATCACTTAGGTAAGGACGAGAGCAAGGAAGGCGATCAGATTTATAACGGCGCTCATGATAACGCCACCGGTACCGCTTCTTTGCTGGCTATGGCCAAGGCGTTTGCCTCATTAGAAAAAGCCCCTGAGCGCTCCGTGACCTTCCTGGCAGTAACCGCCGAAGAACAGGGCCTGATCGGTTCAGCCTATTATGCCGAGCATCCCGTTATTCCCATGGATAAAACCGTGGCCAACCTGAATATGGACGCCATGAATATCCTCGGTCGTACCAAGGATGTGGCCGTGGTTGGCATGGGCAAATCAGAGCTGGAAAAATACCTGGAAAAGGCGGTCAGCCGTCAGGGTCGTACTTTGACTCGGGAGGACAGGCCGGAAGCCGGCTACTACTACCGCTCAGATCACTTCAGCTTTGCCAAAAAAGGCGTCCCGGCGCTGTATGCCAAAGGCGGCAGCACGCCCTGGGATGAGGCCACTGCTGACTATCGCAAGCGTACCAAGGTGATCGTCACCGGCTGCTACCATCAGGTCTGTGACCAGTTCCGCGAAGGCTGGGACTTTGGTGGCGTAGAGCAGGACGCCCGTATGCTGTTTGAAGTAGGCTATGACATCGCTACCTCAAATGACTGGCCAAAATGGAACGCCAGCAGCGAATTCCAGCGCACCAAGTAACCACTTGGGAGTGGGCATTGCCCACTCCCTCTCTCCCTCACCGCATTTACCTTTCCCAAATGCCATATTCCATAATTGGCAATTTTCTTCCAACTTCATCTTGCATTTTCCGCCCAGAATGGCACAGTCGGGGAAAGCTTTATTTCAAAAATCGGGCTTATGTGGAAATTTTTAGCTAAAACTCTGTTTTTTCACAGTTTCGTAACATTTCCGGTGCTTTGGATAATGCCCAAAGTGCCACAACAAAGGCGGTCGGCACGAGGTCGACCGAGTTAATCACCAGGAGAAACTCCCAACATGTGCGGTATTTTCGGTATTCTCGACATCAAGACGGATGTCACCGAGTTACGCTCCAAAGCCTTGGAGCTGTCCAAGTTATTGCGCCACCGCGGCCCCGACTGGTCAGGGATCTGGAATAATAATAATGCCATCCTCTGCCACGAACGCCTCGCCATCGTCGATTTAGATAATGGTGCCCAGCCTCTGTTTAGCAATAATAATCAGCACATTTTGGCCGTTAATGGTGAAATCTATAATCACAAGCAGCTTGAAGCCGATTTACGCGAACCCTATGCCTTCGCCACCAAGTCTGACTGTGAGGTGATCCTGCCCCTGTACCAGCAGGAAGGCATTGAATTTATTGATAAATTAAAAGGCATGTTCGCCTTTATCCTGTATGACGCCGAACAAGATGCCTACCTGATTGCCCGCGACCATATGGGCATTATTCCGCTGTATACCGGTTTCGACGAGCACGGTAACTTCTATGTGGCGTCGGAGCTTAAAGCCCTGTCGCCGGTGTGCAAAACCATCAAGGAGTTCCCACCGGGGCATTGCTTATACAGTAAGACCGGCGAGTTGAAGCAATACTATGCCCGCGACTGGATGAGCTATGAGGCGGTGGAGAACAATCACACCAGTCTTGAAGATCTCAAAGTCGCCTTTGAAAAAGCGGTGAAAAGCCACCTAATGTCCGATGTGCCATATGCGGTGTTGCTCTCGGGAGGCCTGGACTCGTCCTTGGTATCCGCTATTGCTGCCAAGTACGCCGCCAAGCGTATTGAAGACAACGATCAATCTGCCGCCTGGTGGCCACGTCTGCACTCCTTCGCCGTTGGCCTTGAGGGTGCGCCCGATCTGATTGCCGCGCGCAAAGTGGCAGACATGATTGGCACCGTGCATCATGAGATCCATTTCACCATTCAGGAAGGTCTGGATGCCATCAAGGACGTGATCTACCACCTGGAAACCTACGATGTGACCACCATCCGCGCGGCCACGCCGATGTATCTGATGTCCAGGAAGATCAAAGCCATGGGCATCAAGATGGTGCTGTCCGGCGAAGGCTCCGATGAGCTCTTCGGTGGCTACCTGTATTTCCATAAGGCGCCTAACGCTAAGGAATTCCACGAAGAAACTGTACGCAAACTCTCCCGTTTGCATATGTTCGATAACCTGCGCGCCAATAAATCCACCTCGGCCTGGGGCGTGGAAGCCCGTGTGCCTTTCCTGGATAAAGACTTTATGGATGTGGCCATGCGCCTCAATCCCAAGGATAAGATGTGCGGCAACGGCAAAATGGAAAAGCATGTACTGCGCGCCGCTTTCGACAATGGCGAATATCTCCCCTCAGAGATCTTATGGCGTCAGAAAGAGCAGTTTAGTGATGGCGTAGGCTATTCCTGGATTGACTCGGTTAAAGCCTATGCCGCCAGCCAGGTCACGGACCAGCAGATGAAAACTGCCAGCTTCCGCTTTCCGGTGAATACACCGGATACCAAAGAAGGTTATCTGTTCAGGACCATCTTTGAAGGCTTCTTCCCGCAAGAGAGTGCGGCCAAGTGTGTACCCAGCGGCAAGTCTATCGCCTGTTCTACCGTCGAGGCCCTGGCCTGGGATGCCAGCTTTACCGCCAACGCCGACCCATCGGGCCGCGCCATGAAAGGCGTGCATAGCGACGCCATATAAACGCCACTTCCTGCAATACCAAAGCCGGCTGTTGCCGGCTTTTCCTTTTGGCGCTCCGTTAATCTGGGGTCAGGTCTTGAAATTTGCAGCTACCTGCACAAAACAAGACCTGAGCTAAAACCATGCTAACACAATTATTTACTATTAATTCAAAGCTAAGGACTCTGTTTCAGCATATTGTGCCTGACACTTGTTTCATTTCCTTTTTCAGCCATGCAAAAGATATTTGAACAGTCTCCTCAACGCTATGTACGTATTGGTGGCGCACTGTATTTACTGATCATCCTATTAGGACTATTCGGTGAGACTATTAGCCGGGGAACCATAGTCTTTCCTGGTGATGCAAAAGCAACCGCCGAAGCTATCGGCGCATCGCGGATGCTATGGGCCGGCGGCATAGTTGGTGATCTGCTAATGCAGTTGTTAGACCTGCCTGTTATTGTTGTCTTTTATCTTTTGCTTAAGCGAGTCAATGCAGGCTTAAATCTAACGGCAACTTTTACCAACCTTATCCAGACAGCAGTGCTGGCAGCGAACAAACTAACTCTTATTTTACCGCTGTTGCTGCTTAGTGGTGCAGACTATTTAGCGGCAGTGCCAAGCGAGCAATTGCATGCACTGGCTTATCTTTCAATCAACCTGCATGCCTATGGCTTTGCAGTGGGGCTGATATTTTTTGGTGTCGCTTGTCTGCTACGAGGCTTTCTGATTTATCAGTCTGGATACTTTCCTAAGATTCTTGGGTTAATGCAGGCCTTTGCCGGACTCTGTTATCTAGTCAACAGCCTGGCATTGATCCTGGCCCCTTCTTTTGCGGCCCAACTGGTACCAGGCATTTTTCTACCCATTTTACTGGGAGAACTGGCCCTGGCACTGTGGATGCTGATCAAAGGGATAAATTTACAAAAGTGGTCCGGACAGGCCAACTAAACAACCATGACTTATTGTATGAGGCTTGCCAACGCCTGATTTTTTCTTGGCCTTCTCCGGTTATGGGGTCACGATTTGGGGGTCAGGTCTTGAAATTTGCAGCTAGCTGCAAATTTCAAGACCTGACCCCATTTTAACTGACCCCATTTTAATGGTGATGTGCTGCCACTAAGGGTTGGCTGGTGAAGTGGTGCAATACCAATTCCGGGCTATCAGGATCAATGAACACCGAGCTGACAATGGTCTCCCCATTGACTGTCCAGTTTTCATGGTTGTGACTGTTGAGGCTCACGGCTATTTGATTCACCCCAGGCTTTAACCAACTGGCGGGAATATGCAGCGCATCGCCATACAGCCTTTGCACCTTTTTACCATTGATAAACACATGGGCATGGCCAAACAGCATGTTGCTTTGCTCAACCGGCTCCAGCGGTGAGTTGATGACGTAGTTATCAATCTCTACCAACATATTGATCCCATCAATGGGATCTCTTGCCACTTTCAAGGCAATCTTTGGGACGGCAACGTCTGCGCCTACGTCCTTACTGGCATGCTGGTGCACCTCTTTGGTTGCCCAGGCGGGCGTGGCGAACAAGATCGCTGATACCAGCAGCCAATGTAATTTGCTTTTCATCACTATCTCCTTCCCCAACCGGATTTAAAAGGGACGACCAGCACCGGCGCTGCATTGCGCCAGGCTGTTATCCTGCAGCTTGCCGGCAAAACGATCGCCGATAATAAAGGGGTAAGCCGGGGTCAATTTGCCGCCCTCTTCGGTCACGGTAACGTGATAGTGATAGCCGAGGTCGTCGTGATCATGGCCGTTGTATTGGTCTAAGTATGCCCCGCCTTGTGCCGTCAGCGCGGCATCCCAGTAGTAGTCTTCATGGTAGTAACCACTATAGGCTTCCAGGGTATTGCGGGATAATGTGGTCACCGCAGCGCCCACATCGGGTCCGCGACTGGCGCTTTGCACGCCACGGCTGACATCATAGGGATCGACTAAGGTGCAGCTACGTTGATTGTCCACACCGCAACCGGTGGTGGAATCGGCAGAGTAATCCCGGGTTACCCAGGCACTGATGGCCAATTGACCATCCTCAAACCAGGGGCCATAAATGGGATAACCATCGGCGGCATAGCCGTAGATGGGCGAGTGGCCATTGCCCGCATCATCGACCATATCTGCCAGACAGCTTGAGTAGAAATGATGGTGATAGTCCCCCTGAGCCGCATGGCCGCCGCAAATATCCACATCGTACTGCTCGGCGATGGGGGCAAGATTGTACCAGGTACCCTGATTGCTGTAGCTCTGTCCATCGCCCCAGTTGTAAACCGATGTGCCATTGACCCACAGACCAATCACACCCAGGCCAGTCTCACAATCTTCATCGGTTTCCTCAGGTTGCTGCGGTAGATAGGCATCGCGATCCAACTCTTCGGGACATACCGGTCCTGGCGGCCAGTAGCCGTAACCAGCATTGGTTTCGCAGCTGTTGTTACTGGCAAAGCCGATATCCTGGCCAAAGTCGATAACTTCGCCTTCACTGATGCTGACACTGCCCCCGTTGAAATCACTCCCCGCTTTGGGACGACTATTGAGTGCAGCGATGAGATCGGCCGTCGCAAGTACCTGGTAGTCAGGGATGCCGCTGGCGATAACACGGGTAAAGTCACCGCTATTCGTGCTTTCGGTGGACACCGACTGGACATTGACCAGCACGCCAAGCCCGGTGTTTTGTTCAAGGATAAAGCGAGAGCGCTGACTGCCGTCGTTTAGCACCCAGGGCCCCTGTGCGGCGCTGGAACCATCGCCGCCGGAACTGCTGCCACCAGAGCCACTCGAACCCGAACCGCTGCCTGTGGCAGCACCGCCGGTATCTGCACTCCTACCGTTGTCGACCGGGCCCGCTTGATTACTATCAGAGGATGAGCCACAGCCATGTAAGGCAAGCATAACGGCTAACAACAAGGGTTTGACTGCACTTCGCATCGGATTCTCCAGATTTGGATGTTGATGCTTATTACAGCCGTTAATTTCGCAAATAATGTGCAAACAATGGACAAAGATCTGGCAACTACTGCCCGTTTCTCCTGCTTGCCGCAAAAAATAACAGGGTTCCCACCATCACCGCAGCGCTGGTCATCATCAGAGAGCCCAAAGAAACCTGCCACATCAGCCACAGGCAAGCAGCAAAAGCCAATACCATAAACAGATAGCCGCCAGGAAGCACGAAGCCCTCTGATACACCGCTTTTGGCATGACGGGCACGAAGCTTAGGCAAAGCTGCAACGCTAAGCATATACATCAGCAAACGGGACAACACCGTGGCCGCCGCCAGCCACATAAAGGAGCCGAATAGCGCCATCAACAGCGCCAGTATTCCGAACAACCAGATTGAGTTGGAGGGGGTCAGATAGCGCGGATGTACCCTGGCGAACCAATCGGGCAGACTTTTCTCCAAGGCCAGGGCATAGGTCGTTCTGGGGGTGGAGAACAAAGCACCGAGGAGGTTCCCGCCTACCGACGCCAGCACCCCCAGCATCAAGATACTGGCACCCACTGGTCCCAACAGGGTTGAGGCTACATCCAAGAGCGGTGTTTTACTCTGTGCAACGCCGGGGACCACCGCCAAACTGACCCACTGAATAAGCATATACAACAGGGTAACGCCCAGTAGTCCCCAGATAAGTGCCCGTGGCATATCCCGGGCTGGGTTTTTGCTCTCCCCTGCCGGTACCAACACCGATTCAAAGCCCACGAAGGCATAAATAAGAAGCAGTGTTGCCGCGCCCAGGTCCCAATTTTCTATAGAAGCAGAGGGCAATGGTGTGATGCTATCGCCCATCAATACCAGCCCAGCGGCAACCAACAGAATAAGCACTGCAAATTTGAGCACCGTAAAGCCGGCCAGGGAGCGAATGGATTGCACCGCCCCTAATACGTTCACCAGCGTCATGCAGCCAATAATGAGGGTGAGTAAGAGGCTACGCAGCACCCCCTGGTTTGCCCCCTCGACAAACCAGGCAATGCTGTCCACCAGCAGCACCGAATTGGCGGCGAATGACACCATCCGCGCCACATAGTAGAGCCATCCGGCCTGAAAGCCCCAAAAAGGCCCAAATGCCTCATTGGCATAGCGAATCGGGCCGCCAGAGCCGCGAAAGTAGCTGGCCAGTTCGGCAAAACACAACAATATGGGCAGGATTAACAGGCTGCAGAAAAGATAAACCCATGGGCTCCAGGGGCCGGCCAAGGCCGCCGCGCCGCTGGGCAGGCCAAAAATACCGGCACCAATCAGACCGTTGACTACCAACAGCCATAAACTCCATGCCCCCAAACTGCGGGGTAACTTTTCATCTTGCATTGTTGTTCTTCTTATTTTTGCGCCATCACCATCATCCTCATTTAATATCGAAAAACAAGAACTTAAAAAACACTGAGTTGGTAAGGTCGGCAATTGGGTCTTAAGCTAAAAAGAAAAAGGTGTTGCAAATGGCTTTGCCCTTCTTTGTTCTTCATTTACTGCTGGCCTTATTTGTCCTGCTGCTGGCTCAGGCATGGCCGGGCTTTATATGGTTGATGCTGGTACTTGCTTTCACCTTCGCTATTGGTCTGTACGATCTAGTGCAAACCCGTCACAGCATTCGTAGGAACTTCCCGCTGATTGGTCGTATGCGTTGGCTGATGGAGTCGCTGCGCCCTTTTGCCAGACAGTATTTTGTAGAATCCGACATCGACGGCACCCCCATTAGCCGCATGTTCCGTTCAATTGTGTACCAGCGGGCCAAAGGGGTGCAGGATTCCCTGCCCTATGGTACGCGCATGGATACCAACCAAAATGGCTATGAATGGATTGGCCATTCCATTGCCGCTTTGCATATCAAAGATTTGAACACCGATCCTAAAGTTTCCATCGGTGGACCGGACTGCACTCAGCCTTATCAGGCCAGCATTCTGAATATCTCGGCTATGAGCTTTGGCGCGTTGAGCGGCAATGCCATTACCGCGTTGAATAAAGGCGCCAAAATAGGCGGCTTTTACCACAATACCGGCGAAGGCGGCCTGTCAGACTATCATCTCTCCCATGGCGCCGATTTGGTTTGGCAAATTGGCACTGCCTACTTTGGTTGTCGTGATGCACAGGGACAATTCAGTCCCGATACCTTTAAGCGAAAGGCTCAGTTGGAACAGGTAAAGATGATTGAGCTGAAGCTTTCCCAGGGTGCTAAACCTGGCCATGGCGGCATATTGCCGGCAGAAAAAAACTCTGAAGAGATCGCTCGTATTCGTCTGGTTACGCCCCACACCGAAGTTATTTCGCCCTCGGCCCATTCCACCTTCCATAGCCCCATTGGCCTGTTACGTTTTATCAAACAGCTTAGAGAACTGGCCGGTGGCAAACCTGTGGGCTTTAAGCTTTGTATTGGCCGGCGCAGTGAATTTATCGCCATTTGCAAAGCCATGGTGCAATCGGGCATCAAACCGGATTTTATTACTGTGGATGGCGGCGAAGGTGGAACTGGTGCGGCACCGCTTGAATACAGTAATTCTGTGGGTATGCCGCTACGCGATGCCATTGCCTTTGTGGATGATTGTTTGGTGGGCTTTGACCTGAGGGACGATATTCGTGTGATCGCCTCGGGTAAAGTGCTCTCTGCCTTTCACCTGGTGAAGTATTTGGGTCTGGGCGCAGACCTTTGCAACAGTGCACGTGGCATGATGCTGGCGCTGGGCTGTGTGCATTCACTGATTTGCAATACGAATCGCTGCCCCACCGGCATTACCACCCAAGATCCGCGGCTGACAAGAGGGCTGGATGTAACCGACAAAGGCCAACGGGTAGCCCGATTCCATCTTCAGACGGTGCGTGCTGCAGTGGATACATCTTCCTCTTCCGGTCTCTCCACTCCCGGTGAAATCACTCGCACCCACTTATTCAGGCGGGTAAATCAGGAGCGCGTGATGCGCTTCGACAAACTGTATCCCTACCCGGCACCCGGCGCATTTATGCAAGATGAACCGCCCGAAACCTATCGCCATGATATTGAAGAGGCTCGCACCGACAGTTTTCTGCCGGTCAGCTACGTGTGCCACGAATGTCCTTAGGCCATCGGTCCCCCAGATGACTGTGCTAGCCTGTGCAAATTCGTTATAATCTGCCGATTCCTGTATGTCGATGTTGGTCCGCCCTTGAACTTGCGGACAGCGTCGCCATATTGCCATTTTAGCGGCCATCCTGGCCCAGCGTTGTGGAGTCCCCTATGGAAACCAGATTTGACGAATTACTGGAATTCCCCTGCTACCAGACCTTTAAGGTGCTGGGTATTGCCCATGAGCGTCTGCCAGAGGATGTTGTAGGCTGTTTGCAATTGCTTGCCCCCGATGACTACAGCCCCAAGGTACGCCCCAGTTCCAAGGGTAACTACCATTCTGTGTCTATCGACGTGCGCGTGACCAGCAAAGAGCATATGGAATCTGTTTATATTGAGCTGGGTAAACTGGAACTGGTGAGGGTGGTACTCTAGTTGAATAGCAGCAGTACCCCGCTTCTTATCGTTCGCCAGTTAGGTCGCCAGGATTACCAGCCTATCTGGCAAGCCATGCAGGATTTTACCGACAATCGCGATGAGCAAAGCGCCGATGAGTTGTGGCTGGTTGAGCATAATCCGGTCTTTACCCAGGGCCAGGCCGGCAAAGCCGAGCATATTCTGGCCCCTGGTGATATTCCGGTGGTACAGGTGGACAGAGGTGGACAGGTCACCTATCACGGTCCCGGTCAGCAAATGCTGTATGTGCTGTTGAACCTTAAACGCCGCAAACTCGGTGTGCGTGACTTAGTCACCGGCTTGGAACAAGCTGTGGTCGGCATGCTTGCCCCCTTTGCTATCAAAGCCTACGCCAAAGCCGATGCACCAGGCGTGTATGTGGATGAGAAA
The DNA here is from genome assembly GCF_029223185.1 of Aliiglaciecola sp. CAU 1673. Lineage (GTDB taxonomy): Bacteria > Pseudomonadota > Gammaproteobacteria > Enterobacterales > Alteromonadaceae > Bowmanella. The sequence continues at coordinate 25,165 of NZ_JARHUG010000025.1, read as the reverse complement.
AAGATCTGTTCAGTGGGTTTGCGCATACGTAAAGGCTGCTCCTTTCATGGGCTAGCGCTGAATATAAATATGGATCTTGGACCCTTTCAGCGCATTAATCCCTGCGGCTACGCTGGCTTGGAAATGGTACACTCTGCGCAATTGGGTGGCCCGAATAGCCTGGAACAGGCAGGTCCCCTGCTGATTGCCGCATTCTGCCAGCAACTTGGGCTGGAACAACCCGAATTTAAAGAAGGTTTTGATGAGTAATACAAGCGCCGAAGCAGATAACAAGGCTCGTGTGGAAGCCGGTGTCAAACTGCGTGACGAAGACAAGGTCAGACATATTCCGGTGACTATCATTCCCACCAAACGGGAAGAGATGCTGCGTAAGCCTGAGTGGATCAAGATCAAGTTGCCGTCGAGCACCGAGCGTATCGATCATATCAAGCAAACCCTGCGCAAGAACAAGCTGCACTCGGTCTGTGAAGAAGCCAGTTGCCCCAACCTCTCCGAGTGTTTTAACCACGGCACCGCTACCTTTATGATCCTGGGTGATATCTGCACCCGCCGTTGCCCCTTCTGTGATGTGGCTCATGGTAAGCCCCTGCCACCCAGCGCTGAAGAGCCTGAAAAGCTGGCTAAAACCATCGCCGAAATGAAGCTGAAATATGTGGTGATCACCTCGGTGGACAGAGATGATTTGCGTGACGGTGGCGCCCAGCATTTTGTGGATTGTATCAACGCCATCCGCAAGCACAGCCCCAGTACCAAGATTGAAGTACTGGTGCCGGATTTCCGTGGTCGTATGGATCGTGCTTTGGAAATCTTTAAAAATGGCGTACCCGATGTGTTTAACCACAATCTGGAAACCATCCCGCGCCTGTATCGCGAATGTCGCCCCGGCGCCAATTACAAATGGTCACTGGAGCTGCTGAAGAAATTCAAAGCCCAGCACCCCGATGTGATGACCAAGTCCGGTCTGATGATGGGCATGGGCGAGAATAAGGAAGAAATGGCGGAGGTACTCAAAGATCTGCGTGAGCACGATGTGGATATGCTGACCCTGGGCCAGTACCTGCAACCCAGCCGTCATCACTATCCGGTAAAACGCTATGTGCATCCCACAGAGTTTGATGCTCTTCGCGATATCGCTTACGAGCTTGGCTTCAGCCACGCCGCCTGCGGCCCACTGGTGCGCTCCAGCTACCACGCCGATCGCCAGGCTGCTGGTGAAGAGGTGAAGTAAGTTCAGAAGTCATGGCAAAACCCAAACTTCAGAAATACAAAACCCCGGCTATTGCCGGGGTTTTGCTTACCAAAGAGAAGCGACAAAGGGATAGGAGTTGAAAAAGTAGGGCTGACAGCACTCCTATCCGCTATCGCCCTTATCCATAACCGTGCTCTGCAAACCACTGCTGCAAAAATTCGATAAAGAGGGTCAGTCTCGGCGGGGCAAAGTGGCGCACCGGGTAAAGGGCGTAGAGAGACATCGGCGGTTTATCCTCTTCGGCCAGCACTTCCTCTACCTCCCCGGATTGCAGGGCCTGATGGCTGATAAAACGGGGAATAAATCCAACGCCCAGTCCTTGCTTTACCATATCCAGTATAAATACCGAATTGTTGGCTTTTAGCCTGCCTGAAATCGGCACGCCGTTAGCCCCCACCGGCCAGATGTTCTTGTGGCGAAAGTAGCTGTATTCAAAACACTGATGATTCAGTAAATCATCTGGTGTACGAATCGGCCCATGTTGCTCCAGATAAGCGGCAGAAGCACAAATGCTGTAATCAAAGTGAGCGATGACTTTACCAACATAGCCGGTATCGAAGCTGCAACTCGCTACTCTTAACCCCAGGTCGAAATTATGCTCCAGCAGATCCAAGGACTCATCGCTAAGATGCACATCCAATTCCACTTGGGGATAGCGGCGCATAAACTCGGCAAATGCCGGCGCCAAGGCTGTCAGACCTAATGCCATGGCCGCATTGATCTTGAGGCGTCCCTTGGGGGTTTGTTGCAACGTCTGCACCTGGGCCTCTGCCTCATCCAACTGCGCCAAAATATCACGACAGCGGGCCAGATAATCCTGCCCGGTTTGTGTCAACTTCAGGCGACGGGTGGAGCGCTGCAACAATCTGGCACCTAGGTTTTCTTCCAGTGCGCTGATCTGCTTGCTGATCATAGACTTACTAACACCGGTCTGTTCTGCCACCTTGCTGAAACTGCCTTGGGTGACCACTTGCACAAACCACCGCATGGCCCGCAATTTGTCCACATTGTTTCCTATTTGGAAATAGAGTTACTACATTGTAGCCATATATCTAGCTAATTAATCCCCCTATATTGAACTCCCTCGCAAGCGGGAAAATTCATTTAACAGGAGATCCTTATGTATACACTTTACTTCTCACCCGGTGCTTGTTCATTGGCGACTCAGGTTATTTTGCGTGAAATCAACCAGCCTTTTGAGTTGGTCAACAAAAGCAAAGTGGCGGACTTTTCAAGCATTAACCCCATCGGCGCCGTGCCGGTGTTGGCCACTAAAGACAAGATCTTCACCGAAGGCGCAGCCATTATCCTGCACCTTCTGGATCAACATCCTAATGACCTGTTGCCGGGTGAAGGACTGATGCGGACCCAAAGCATTGAGCATCTGCTCTTTGCCAATGCGACTATGCACCCGGCCTATAGCAAACTGTTTTTTATTAACAACGCATTGGAAGATAGTCCTGCAAAACAACAGGCCTTTGACAAAGCCGCCGCACAGGTGGGCAAGTTATGGCAAGTGGTTGAGGACAAACTGGACGGCCTGTATTTAAACGGAAAACACCTTTCTCCTGCCGAAATACTACTCGCCGTCTATGCCAGTTGGGGACAGTATTTCCCGGTCGATATTGCTGTTGGACCCCAAGCTCAGGCCATGATCGACCATGTCAGTGCCAGGGCCAGTTACCAAGCCTCCCTGGCAGCCGAACAACAGGCCGGATGATCTCCACCATGGAACTGAGCAGCGATTTACAGGCCGTTGAAGCAATGCTGATGCAGTACTTCGACGGTCTGCACCGCGCCGATATTGCCTTGTTGGATAAGATCTTTGATCCCCAGGCCAGGCTTTACGCACCGGGCGTACGTCGCAGCAAGGCACAGTGGCTGGAATTGGTGGCCCACCGGCCGGTACCGGCCCAGATTGGCGACCCTTTCGCCTATCGGGTGTTGTCTATTGAACTATGCGGCATGCAGGCCATAGCCAAAGTGGCCTGTCCGCTGCTGGGACAACACTTTATCGACTTCCTGAGCTTACTCAAGGAAGAAGGACGCTGGCGGATCATGGCCAAACAGTATGCAGATAATCCTTATATGCCAAGGAATTAGGAGAACAACATGCCTTACGTAAATATTAAAGTAACAGATGAAGGCGTAACGCCTGAGCAAAAACGCCAATTGATTGCCGGCACCACCCAACTTCTTGTAGAGGTACTGAATAAGAGCCCAAGCACCACCTTTGTGTTGATAGAAGAGGTAAACACCGACAATTGGGGAATCGGCTATCAAACGGTCAGCGAACTATGACAGACAAGCGTTAACGATGCCAATTACGCTAGCAGAGAGACTAAGATGTTGGCGACAGATTAGCTAGTATCCCTCTTTTGTAATGAAACCCCGGTTAATGCCGGGGTTTATTGTTTCTATAGTCATATTATTTTTACTTTTTGACAAGCATACTTGACACATCACTCTGTACCACTATGATATGTAAAATAAACTAGACATAGTGACAAGCAAGGTGGACAAAAATGCGCTCGGAAAAATCAGCGGACAATTGGCAAAAAGACTACAAGAGAAGTGTAAAACAACTCGGTTTATGGACATTGCTATGGGTGCTTTCTACAGCCCTGCTCAGCTTCGGTCCGGAAGCAGTGTGGCAATTCGATGCATTATTCTCGTTGATGGCCCTTGGACTCAATCTGTTGCTGGGCATTATGATGGTGCTCGCCATGGTCAGACATGTTCACCGCATGGATGAACTTGAGCGAAAGATCTTTTTAGATGCATCGTCCTTTACCCTGGGTATAGGGGTGATTGCCGCCACAGCCTACGGCACCTTGGAAGACATCAAACTTATTGCCTTCGAACCGGATATTGCCCATCTGATTCTGCTGATGTCGCTGACGTTTTTATTGTCAGTATGGGTGGGCAACAGGAGATACCGTTGAAAAACCGACTGAAAGTCCTGCGTGCCGAGCGAAACTGGACGCAGGCCGATCTGGCTGAGGCACTTTCGGTATCCAGGCAAACCGTCAATGCCATCGAAACCGGCAAATTCGACCCCAGCCTGCCGCTCGCCTTTAAGCTCTCGCGCCTGTTTGGGTTGCCTATTGAAGCTATCTTTGAGGATCCGGCAACCTAACCGCTGGCTATATAAAAACAAAACCCCGGCATGCCGGGGTTTTTAATGTGGTGAGCGATAAATGACTAAAGGATTAACTTTGTCAGCGCTCTCCAGCGATCTTATCTGTCCGCGCGGCCCTGGAAACGACGCTCTTCGGTATTGATGCGGATCCACTCGCCGGTTGCGATATATTCGGGCACCTGCACTACCAGACCAGTGGTTAACTTGGCTGGCTTAGTGCGAGAGGTGGCAGACGCACCTTTTATGGAAGGATCGGTTTCAACGATTTGCAGCTCAACGCTCATGGGCAATTCGATAGCCACCGGTACATCGCTAACGATCAATACCTGGATACCATCAGTTTCTTCGTTAATAAACAGCGCTTCTTCGGCAATGGCTTCTTTATTGATCAGGTATTGGCTGTAGTCTTCCTTGTCCATAAACACATACTGGTCACCGTCCACATAAGAGAAAGTAGCCTTACGACGCACCAGATCAGCCAAAGGCAGCATATCCGAGTCTTTAAAAGTTTCGTCGAACTTGGCCCCGGTTACCACATCGTACATACGCATACGGTAAATGCTGCCACCCGCACGGCCCTGGGGCACAGAGCGCTCGATATCGCGCACGATACAGGTGTGGCCGTCGAAGACGATGGTTGAGTTCTTTTTAATTTCACTGGCTTTTGGCATGGTCGTGTCCTGATACTTGATTCAAAAACTGTCTATTACATTTGGATATGGAACTGGGTGTCCGGCAATACAGAAAGCGACATTTGCGTCACACCGGCTAATTGGGGCGCTATTTTCCGCTATCTTTGGTTTTTTCGGAAGCAGGATATTTAACTGATCACCAAAAAAGGGGCGATGAGCTCGCTTTCATGATCCTTTACTAGCTATGATTGAAAAAACGCTCAGCGGCACTGACAATCTTTTGTGTATGAGGGCTTTGGATTTGTCGCTCAGGCGTAATCAGGTAATAGCGCTCAGTAATTTTGCCGGCGGTGCCAATACGCATAACCTGATACTGCTCACACAAGTGCTCGGCAATGCAGGCTGGTGCACAAAACACCCCATAGCCTTGTTGACCAAAGAGTTTCAGTACCGCGCTGTCGTCAAACTCGGCGATGACTTTGGGACGTACTTTTACTGATTCCAGGTAGGCAAGTATATTTACGCGCATTGTGGATTTGTCACCGGATAGCAACAGCGGCGCTCCCTCCAGACATTCTGGAAAGTCAGTGCAAGTAAAGTCATCACTTGGCCTTGCAAAGAAACACAGCGGACTTTCCCCTAAAAAGTGACTAAAGGCCTTCACATTTGCCCCTGGCGGTAGAGGACGGTCGGCCAGAATCAAATCCACTCGGTTAAGGGCCAGTTCGGCCAATAAACTATCTAATTCCCCTTCCCGATAAATCAGGCGGGTGCTGTCCAGCGCTGACACCAGAGGTTTCACCAAGTCATAGGCCAGGACCTTGGGGATCACGTCAGTTACCGCCAACGTATAACGATTGAGGGTACCGGGACTTTTTAAGCGCAGTTGGCCTTGCAGCTCCTCCCCCAGGGAGAAAATATCTTCAGCATATTGAAAAGCGGTTTTACCACGGCTATTGAGTACCAGCCGCTTTCCGCGACGCTCGAACAGTAATCCGCCGAGCTGATGCTCGAAGGTAGCCAGTTGTCCACTGACGGTTTGCGGGGTGACATTTAGCACCTGCGCGGCCCTGGCAATGGTCCCCTCACGTGCGGTAACGTAAAAATAGTAGAGATGGTGATAGTTAAGCTGCATTTTAATCAGGAATAAACTGATGATTATTCAAATATATTCGAATATTTTTGTTTATCAAACTACTCTATAACTCTTGTTTGGATAATACGGGGAGATTTATGTCCGAATTACGACAAATGGTTCAGCAAGGCACATTAGGTGGCGTGTTACTGGTTATCGCCGCTTTAGTTGCCATGGTGATTGCCAACAGCCCGCTGGCGGCGAGCTATCAGGCATTGCTGGACCTACCCATTGCGGTAAGCATCGGTGGCTTTGCTATCGATAAACCCCTGCTGCTGTGGATAAACGACGGTTTGATGGCCGTGTTTTTCTTTATGATCGGTCTTGAGGTCAAACGGGAAATCTTCGACGGTCATCTGGCCTCAAGAGATCAGATCATGCTTCCCGGTATCGCTGCCGTGGCAGGTATCGCTTTACCTGCACTGATCTACGCGTTTTTTAACTATGAAAAAGCCGTAGCGGTCAATGGTTGGGCCATTCCTGCTGCCACCGATATTGCCTTTGCCCTTGGCGTATTCAGCCTGTTCGGGCGCACCTTGCCTATTACCCTGAAGCTGTTTTTGCTATCGGTCGCCATCTTCGATGATATCGGCGCCATTATCATTATCGCCTTGTTCTATTCTGGGGAACTGGCCGAACTCTCCCTGATTATCGGGCTGACCGGCATGGTGGTGCTCTTTATCTTTAACCGTTTGGGCGTCAGCTCTTACGGTGCGTATTTACTGGTGGGCCTGGTGATTTGGGCGGCCGTATTGAAATCGGGTGTACACGCTACCCTGGCCGGCTTTGCCGCCGCTTGGTTTATTCCATTGCGTGGCAAAGACGAAGACGGCCATGAGATGTTGCACCACCTGGAGCACAAGCTACAACCCTGGGTTGCGCTCTTTATTTTGCCCGTATTTGCCTTTGCCAATGCTGGCGTTTCGCTGCTGGGCATGGATTTGAATGCCCTGCATATAACGGTTATCACCGGCATCATGGCCGGCCTGTTTGTCGGCAAGCAAGTGGGTATTTTCGGTGCCTGCTACCTGGCGGTGAAAGTCGGCCTGGCCAAGCTGCCCGAAGGTGTTAACTGGCGACAGATGTACGCGGTCAGCATCTTGTGTGGTATCGGCTTTACCATGAGCTTGTTTATCGGCTCTCTGGCTTTTGAAACAGCCGGCTCTGAATACATGTCCAGCGTCAAACTGGGCGTGCTGGCCGGTTCAATCCTCTCCGCCGTGTTCGGTGCCTTAGTGATCAAATGGAGTTCGAAGGGGGGCCAGGGAGTCCCTGCTCGGGCGCTTGATCAGGCATCGGATACGGCTACCTAAAACGTTAAATCCTACTAAGAGGTGACTATGGCTACCCAGCAAAATGTGACAATTATCCAACAGGGCGAACAGGCCTCCGCCCTGTCCCATAAGGTGTTACGTAACACCTATGCCCTGCTCTCGATGACGGTGCTGTTCAGCGGTGCGGTGGCCATGTTCAGCATGGCCAACAACCTGCCCCATCCGGGCCTGCTGATCACCTTAGTCGGCTACTTTGGGCTGTTGTTTCTGACCAGCAAAACCAGAAACAGCGGCTGGGGAATCGTTAGCGTATTCGCTCTGACCGGCTTTATGGGCTACACGCTGGGTCCCATCCTGTCTGCCTATTGGGCGGCAGCACCGGCGGTGGTTGGACAGGCATTACTGGGTACTGGTGCCATTTTTGCCGGCCTATCAGGCTATGCGCTTATCACCCGCAAGAACTTCTCGTTCCTGGGCGGTACCTTGTTTGTGGGTATTCTGGTGGCTTTCCTGGCCGGTCTGGGTGCGATATTTTTTGAAATTCCTGCCCTGTCCCTGGCGGTATCCGCGCTGTTTGTATTGCTGATGTCAGGCCTTATCTTGTTTGAGACCAGCAATATCCTGCACGGCGGCGAAACCAACTACATCATGGCGACTGTCTCTTTATACGTCGCCATCTTTAACCTGTTCACCAGCTTGCTGCACCTGCTTGGATTTATGCAGGACGAATAATGGACTTCCTCTGCTGACTAATCCCAACCGTCAGCTTCCTTTGCCCCGCCTTGTGCGGGGCTTTTTTATTCAAAGCACTGGATTTTAGAGGTCGGTGGCGCTGGCACGGGTGAGTCTGTCCCACACATCCATCCACTGCCCTTCTTTGGGTGGCTTTTCTACCAGGATTTCATCTGCACCCAGAGTATCGGCCTGATGCAATGCATCATAAAGATGACGCGCAAACAGCTGTTTCTGGCTGGCCAGTTTAATACTGGTGATGCCTGCAGGAATTTCCAACTCAGAGTAGTGCAGCACTACCCAATTTGCCGACTGAGAGCCAACTTGACTGAGCTTATGACGAAGTGCCGCACTACCTAAGAGTTGTAATCGGGTATTGGGCTGGTAATGGGCGCGCATATTGCCCGCCACTTTGACATCATGCGATACAGGTTGAGCGACCTTTTGTCCCAATACCTGGGACAGGGCATCGGCATCGATAGGGCCGGCGCGCAGCACCCGGGGAGAGCCACTGCTTAAGTCCACAATGGTGGACTCCAGGCCCACATCACAAGGACCACCATCGAGCACCGCATCAATGCGGCCATGCAAAGAGCCAAGTACATGCTCAGCACGGGTGGGACTTAACGCTTTATGCGGATTGGCAGAGGGTGCGACCACCCCTTGATCTAATTCTGCCAGCAACTGACGCAATTCGGGCAGCGCCGGCATGCGCACCGCAACAGTGTCCAGCCCGGCGGTAATCGCATCGGAGGCCTTAGCTGATTTTCGCAACAACAAGGTCAAAGGACCCGGCCAAAATTCGTTTATCAGCCGCCAGGCTTCATCCGGTACATGCTCCACCCAGTAATCCAACTGCGAAAAACTACCAATATGCACAATCAGCGGATGATCCAACGGGCGCTGCTTGGCCGCAAATACCGCTGCAATGGCGGTGGGATTGGTGGCCAGTGCCGCCAGGCCATAAACGGTCTCAGTTGGGATCGCGACCAGCTTTCCCGACAACAGCAAGGATTTGGCCACCTGGCGGTCGGCGCCATGGCGTAAATAAAGGTGCTTGGTATCTATAGTGTCAGTCATTAAGGATTACAGCTTGGGCAAAAAAACGGATTCGCCGTTTGGCTCTCTGCGGAAAAGTCTTGTTGGTAATCACAAGCTTGGCAAGTGGCGGTTTTGCAGCGCACTTGATTAGTGGGCTCACCACAAGCTGCACAAGGCAACCCAAGCTGGACCTTATCAGGCCAAAAACCGGGCATATCGCACTTGGGGCAGCGGCACTTAAGACGCTCGGCCAGGTTATGCGCCGCTTGGGCAATGGCTTCCATCCGCAGGGGGCTAAAATGGGCGCGCAGATCATACTCTATAAAGACCGCCTGCTCACGCCCAATTTCCATACAACGATGAAACGCTTGTGTTAGGGCATGCGTTCCCACCAGGCCTTTTAGCATCTGTGGATGGTCCTGATGCTGCGGACGCATTACAAAGCCCTGTCCTGCTGGCGCTTTAGCGACAAATGCCAGCACTTCGGCCAGGCTTTGACAACTGGCTTGGGCCATACAAGCCGGGCCTTGGGCTATTGCCGTAACCTCATGGCCAGTTTGCCTATCCACCCACACTAACATCTCCACATTCCATGGCACCATATCGCCGTAGGGACCACCGCCAAAACTGCCTTCACTGCCAATCCCCTGCTCCAAGCCAGTTAACTCACAGGCCAGCTGTGCCTTTTTGCGGGCGCAGGCCTGCTGACTCAACGTACGGGCAATGTCCCGGCTGAAAGTGCCCAATTGGTCGGTATCGAAGGCATCGGTGGGCACCAGGTTAATACCCAGTACTTCTTTTAGCACCGGTGCAATCACCCGTTGTTTGTCATGGCGCGTCAACAGCGCCACCGATGCGCCCTCCATTTGCGGTGAGGGCCTGATGTTAATTCCCAAAGCGGCTCTGCCTTATTAAAACGGTTATTCGAACCTGCCCTGATACAAGCGGCGTGGTAAACCTTCGGCACACTCATCCAAGGCAAAAATATACAGCCACTGATTGTCCACCAACTGTTTGAGCATAGGGTGCTTTCGCACAATAGCGAGAATGGCCGAAGGTGGCGCGGCGATATAGACGCTCAAACGCAGCGGCTCGTGCATTAGCTTTTCGCCATTATGTAGTGACTGCCATGGCAGCCCGATACGTAAATCGCCGCCATTGCCTTCAAAGACGCCGATATGACGACCCACGACGTTGTGCAGTACTTTATTGCCGCTGCCATAGCGCAGGTTATCTGTTACCGAGGCGTAATACTGAAAGTTGATCCATTGAGTAACCAGCATGGGGGCAGTCATGATCAGTTCCAACAATGAGAAATCTTTATCCTCACGCCAATGATAGTCATGCAGGAAACTACGCCCCTGCAGATCGCGGCATTGAGTGCGCTGCCTGGGAGCAATAATAAAGCTGGCGTTATTGGCAAGGGCCCATTCCGGACGCGTCTGCGACCAGTCTTTGCTGCGTTTTTGTAACTCTGTACCGACTTGGTCTTCGGCAACATTTAGCGCCGCTGCACGGGCACGATGGCGGCTGTCCGTAGCGCCTTTGAGCCAATGACTAACCAGTGTCAGGGATGCCGCATTAACATCCAACAATTCAATATTTTCGGTGGTGGTATTATGCAAAGCGGCAATAAACAGCGATTCTTCGGGAATGGTTATTTCCAACTTATGAAGCTCACCACGCACCGTTTTATCGTTCAGTAGCTGAGCCAGCAGACGCACATTCAGCTCGCCGGTCTGCCCACCACAGGCGCCACAATCCTGGGTGGCGCGATGTGGATTATTGGCACTGCTGCTGCCGTGGCCCACCAGCAAAATGTGCTTGGCAAACACACCACCAAAGCCCATGGCTTTTACCACAGGTGCCAGCAACTGTGCTTTGTCAGCAGCGCTCAACACTTTTCCCTCTTTGCTCAGTTGCCACTGCTGGGGATCACAAAGGTGCTCAACGGCACGCTTACTGGCGCCAGGAAACAGCGTCTTCTTAAGCAGTTTTACGCCATACCAAAGCCCGGCGCTCTCCACCGCACCGAAAGCGGCTGCGCCCGATTGGGTGGTGTGCTGCCAGGCACTGATACGTTCAATCCGCGACAGCTTGCCGGCATTAACCGGCTGCAGCAGACGAAGACTCGGGCGCAGCAAACCGGGCAGCTGCGCACGCCGATAATCCGACGAAGATGGCGCAATCTCGATGGGTAAACCGAAGAAGCCCGCAAACCCAAGGGTCTGGATCCGGCTGTCCTGCTGCTCCAACGCCAAACGCATAGGCTCGGAGCGCACATCGATACAAAATACGGCCTGCATCTCAGGCCGTGGCGTCATTGGCTCAGATACCCAGGGGCGCAGGGTGTTGGCCAATTGCAGTTGGTAGTTAAGTTCCAACGCGCGCTGCCAGATCCACCCCAGCTTTTGCGCCTGCAACTGCTGTTCGATGCGCCTGGGCATCAATTTAAACTGTTGCGTCCATTGACGCGCCAGGGCTTCAAAATCACTAGCATGACGCTGTTTCACATAGCGCCACAGGGCCAATTCCCATGCCATACGAATAGCCATCAATTGCCAGGTCAGGTCGAGACCGGAGTGGGCATGCTGCTCATCCTGCCAAGCGGTCCAGGATGCCCAACCATTGATATTTAGCAGCAGCGCATGGGCATAATCGGCCATGTGTTCGCTGGGTACTGTCATTTCGCTCAGCGCTTCAGTGACCAAACTGTCCGCATCCTCAGGTAAGGCGTTCAGGATGGCAGGTAAACCTGCGGCGCCCATTAAAATGGCAATGCCACGGTCGTGGGCAATATTATCAAGCCAGGTGCTGTAGAGGCTGTCGGCCTGCCATTTAATATCCTGCTGCTGTGCATTGCTGGCGCAAAATTGGGATATCTGATGAATAATCTCATCCTGCCAGCTCATGGCATGGCTGAGATCCCGGCTCTTATCCAACAGCTGACTGAAATGGTGCCAATGATCGTTGGGGCTCTGCTCATCCAAATACGCCAACAATTGCTCCACACCGGGCGGATTATCTGGGGCCACCTCACGGGCGGCCTGCAGCAGTTGCTCTTCCTGGACGTCCTGCTGTTGCCAGCGGCTACGGAAGTAATCTTTGCTCATCAGACATTGTGCCTGACTGAGCCAGGCCAGGTGCGCACTCAGCTGTGGCAGAGGTTGGTCTATCATGCGCCAGAAGGGATTAACGGCAATGGCTTGATCCAGTGGCCAGGCAGGGGCGATACGACGCACACCGTCCAGCAAGGCTGACTTGTTGGCGTTTATCTGCACACTTTGGTTCTGTTTTAACGGGATCATACTCGGCCCTCAACTTGTTTAAATTGTGTATGCGCCCTTTGCAATGAAGGTGGCAAGCTTACCGGCCATACCGCCAAGGTCAGGCGGGTTGCCCATTCATCAAGATAAAAGCCGGCATACAGATTTCGGTACAAGCGCTGTGATACAGACCATTTGCTTTGGTAACTGAGCAGATAGTATCCGGCGAAAAGCGTCGTCATCAAGGCCGCCATCCACCCCATCATCCAGGGGCTCAATACCTGCGGGGGCAGACCCAGCAACTCGGCAAAACCCTGCTTTTGCAGCAGATAGAGACCACCAAGTACCATCAGTAAAACAAGGCTTTGCAGCAGCGTGCGCAAATGCCCAAACAGGCTTTGGGAAAGCAGCACCACAGCCATCAGAAAAAAGGGCAACATCACCACCAGACGGCTCATATCCCACCAGATGATATGCATAAAGTGCGCAATCCCCAGCACCAGTGCACTGGCTAGTAATACGACCGCAGCCAATACAGGCAAGGACAAGCGGGCCGGCCGGTGCAACTTGCTGACCACATAGTCTTCCACCGCACTGCCTGCATTGAGGAAGGCAAAACTCTTGTAGCAGGAATGGGCTACCAGATGCAGTAGCGCGATTTCATAGAGTCCCAAGGCACACTCAAGCAACAACAAGCCCATCTGCGATACGGTGGACCAGGCCAGTTTTACTTTAATGCTGGAGCGGGTGTGCATGATAAGGGCAGCCAACACCGTACTTAAGCCTGCCGCGATAAGCAGAAAGGTCTTAGCCCACACCGACAGACTCAAAAGAGGAGCAAACAGGAGGAGCAACACACCACCCAGGTTGATAATACCGGCGTGTAACAACGCAGAAACCGGTGTGGGCGATTCCACCACCTGAATCAGCCAGCCATGCACCGGTAACTGTGCACATTTTATTAACGCGGCACTGGCCAGCAACATCACCACCCACTCATCCAGGGTACTGAGTGCGTCAGTTTCTTGATAATGGGCCAGGATCTCGGTCAACCAGGGCGTTTGCTGTTGCCACCACAGCAAACCAAAAGCCAGCAGCAGACATACCTCGGCCAAACGTGCAAACAAGAATTGCTTGTGGGCCGCCAACACAGCACGGGGCCGTTCCGGATAAAACATTAATAAGCGATGCAAAGATAAGCCGATGGCAATCCAGGCAAGCAACAGCACCAGCAAATGGTTGGTTGTCACCAGCAGAACGACCGACGCCAACGCCAGGGACATGTAACGCTGAAAGTCATTCAGGCGCGCTTCACCGCGCAAATACTCCTTGGCATAGCGGGTTAAGATCCAACCAAGGAAACTAACCAGTACCAGCATCACGCCGCCCACGGCCGATGCATGAAACCACATTGAAGCATCGGATGGGATTTGCCACATCAGCACTGCCGCAGCCAGGGCCAGAGCAAGATTCACCAGATAAAATCGTTGGATCCTGGGCCAGGCTTGTTGACCCGAATTCAAGCGATATCCGCAGAGTAAATAGCCGGCCAATATCCAGCCAATCAGCAGGGAAAATGTCATCAGGGCATCCTCGTCATTATTTGCAAGGAAGTATGAGGCTTGCTTGAAATTCTTTAAAATAGATATAAATTAATTAATCGTTCACATTATGCGAACTATAAATTCGATGTCTCAACGTTGACCTTGCGAGCGCCCCTATGCCCAAACTCAATTATCATCATCTCTACTACTTCTGGCAGGTGGCCTGCACCGGTAACCTGACGCAGGCCGCCGCTGACTTACATACCTCGCAATCGGCATTGTCGGCGCAAATCCGTCAGTTGGAGCACAATATGGACGTGCAACTTTTCCACCGCCAGGGACGCAAACTGGTGTTGACCGAAGTCGGCCAACAGACCCTGCTGATGGCCAATGATATTTTCGCCAAAGGGGAAGAATTAGAGGCCATGCTTAAAGGCTCCTCCCCAGCGGCGACACCGCTTCGTATCGGTGCCATTGCCAATATGTCGCGTAACTTTATTGAGGCCTTTGTCAGTCCGCTTTTGCATGATCCCAGCGCCAGCTTTACCCTGACTTCCAAGGGGATCACCGAGTTATTGCAAGAGTTGGCTAATCACCAGTTGGATGTGGTGCTCTCCAATATCAATGTGGCGCCCGATTCACAGCAGCTGTGGCAAGTACAGATGCTGGCCCGCCAACCTCTTTCAATCGTCGGTCCGGTCAGCAAAGCACCGCAAAGCAGCTTCCCTGAGGGCTATGAAAATATGCGCTGGGTGCTACCCGGCAAGCGCACCGAAATGCGCGCCGCCTTCGATGCCTTTTGCAGCCGCTGGCAATTTGAACCCAATGTCCAGGCAGAGGCGGACGATATGGCTATGCTGCGACTGCTGGCGAGGGATACGGGCGCACTGGCCGTGTTACCCAAAGTGGTGGTGAAAGATGAAATCAGCACCAAACAACTGATGGAATATATGGTCCTGCCCAAGGCGTTTGAGCATTTTTACGCCATTACCATCAAACGCACTTTCGTCTCTGACAGATTGCAGGCCTTACTGCATCAATCTATTTTGTAATCCTTGGCGCGGCGCCCTGAAAAGGACAATAAAAGTGAAGCACATTGAGCATATCGACAACGCCAACCGCTTAAGCCAGCACCGTTTTAAATATTATGATCTGGCCATGGTGGCTACCTGCGTGATCATCGTCTGCGCCAATATTATCGGTGCCGGGAAAGTCGCGAATATCGCCGGCTATAGCTTTGGTGCCGGCATTTTGTTCTTTCCACTCTCTTATGTGCTTGGTGATGTGCTTACCGAAGTCTATGGCTATGCCAGGGCCAGAAGAGTGATCTGGGCTGGATTTGCCTCAGCATTGTTTGCTGCCGGGATGGCCGCCTTTATCACCGCCATCCCACCAGATCCGGCCTGGAATACGGATTTGGGCGGTATCGATATGCAAAGCGCCTTTGCCCTTAATTTTGGCCAGGTACCACGCATCGTATTGGCATCCGTCGTCGCTATCTGGGCTGGAGAAATGGCCAATGCCTATGTAATGGCGAAAATGAAAATCTGGTCCGACGGTAAAGCGCTTTATCAGCGCACTATTGGCTCCACCATGGTCGGGCAAGGGGTGGATAGCCTGATCTTTTATCCTCTGGCCTTTTATGGCATTTGGGAATCGCAGTTAGTATTAGCGGTAATGCTCACTAACTATGTGCTCAAAGTGCTATGGGAAGTCATGCTGACCCCCATCACCTATAAAGTGGTCAATAGCCTTAAGAAAGCAGAAGGGGTGGATGTGTTTGACAAGGGTACCGAATTCACGCCTTTTTCGCTTCGCTCTTAGTTGGGACGTCTATCGCCTTGTAAACTGATCCCCAAAGCCTCAAGCTGGCGCTTGGCGAACTTGTCACCACTTTGATGCCAGCGCTGATAGAGGGCAAGAATATCGGAGGCATCGAACTGTTGCTGCTTGGCACAAGTGGCAGCAATCAGATCCAGCATATGAGCAAAGCCGTTAGCCAATTCTTCAAACACATGACGCAGTTGCCTGGCATGTTCGGCCAGATAGTCATAAGCGCCGCCGCCCATGCCCACAAAATAGTCCTTGCCGATACCTTTCCTGGCATAACGTTCTGGAAAAAGCGCGCCTAAGAACAAGGCCATATCGCCAAGTTGGCGTAACAGCAAACAGCGTTCATGCCCTTCACTTTGCAAGGCATCATGGTAAAGCAGCGCCAGAGGACGCACGCTTAACTCACCTTGTTCGTAGGTAAAAAATTGGTCCCGGTGACCAAGTCGTGCCAGTAACTGGCCCAGATACCAGAAAGTATCGTCCTGCGGCGCTTGCGCCAAATTTTTGGCCTGCGCTTGCAAACGCTCGCGAAAATAATCGGCCAGCTTGGTTTCAAAGGTTTGGGTGTGGGATAAGGCCATAAACTGCACTCCATCAATCAAACAGCGATCACTTTTATTAATAGACGCTGAGTCGGGAGACAGGCAAATTCGCCTCAAGGCTTTTCTTTGTCTTTAGTCGTTATATGCTGCGCAAAGCCAAAGCCGCCATCCAGGCGTTCCATCTCTGTTAGCACCTGCTCCAGAGCTTCCTGCGACTGATAGTCGCCATATATCAACTGGCGCATCAGGTTTTCCGCAGCTGACTGACGTTTTTTGTAATGGCTGTACAAACCAAACATCAGCACCGCCAATCCAGTCACCGTAGTTTGCACCATGGCCGATTGCAAAAAGGCCATCTGCCAACCGAAATCTTCTGCAAGAACCGCTAATGAAGGCCAAATCAACACCGCCATCCCGCCAATAATGGCCAGCCAAAAGGCCACTTTATTGATAATGGAATAGCTGCTGGCTTTGATATAGATATCGTAGATCAGCAGATAACGCCGTTGATTAACATCGCTGCTGTCCTGGCTGTCCGGCCCCCATTTTTGCGCCGCCCAACGTTCTAATAATGCGGCACTGGTTTGCTTGTTATGAAAGATAGTCATGATCCCTGGTACTCAAGCCTTTTTTAACAGTGTATACCAAGCCTCAAAGCATGCTTCTTCCTCAAAAACCAAAGGACTTACAGCAGTGACAACTGCTGCATTTTTCGCTAGTCTGCGCCGATGCAAAACCACTCATCTATCAGCCCCGATATCATCCAACAAGTTCACGCTCGGTTGGATGAATGCTTACAGGCAGCCGGGCACTATCTTGACCGTACCATTGCAAAGCCAACGCTATCGTTTAATCAACGCGGAAAAATTGCCGGCAGCGCCAGGTTGCAGCGGCATGAAATTCGCCTGAATCCGGTATTGATGGCCGATAACCTGGCGTGTTTTTTAAATGATGTGATCCCCCATGAGCTTTGTCATTTGCTGGTGTTTCAACTCTACGGAAGGGGCAGCCGTTTTCGGCCGATTTTACCTCATGGGCCCGAGTGGAAGGCCTTGATGCAGGGTATTTTTAACCTACCGGGTAAAGCCACCCATCAAATGGATGTGAGCAAAGTGCAAGGCAGGCAGTTTGTTTATCGCTGCGGCTGTGGGCCGGTATCGTTATCGGTTCGCCGCCACAACAAGGTACTCAAAGGCACCCGCTATATTTGCCGCAGTTGCCGGGAATCACTTGTCGCCGCCTGAACAGGTTTGTTTATTCGTAGACAGTAACGTTTTGCATGCATTATCAGGCCGAAGCATGTCGCCTCGGCCTGATTCTGGATCAACTCAATTTAAAGTAACCAACCTGCTGCTCAAGCTCATCGGATAATTTATCCAAAGCTTGCACAGCCTGTTTGTTTTCCTCCAGGGCCGTACGAGAGCGCTCCACCAGTTGTGCCAGGTTATCCATCTGTTCCAAAAGCTGTTTGACCTCTGCAACCTGTTCATCCGAGACAGACACCACATCCATCACCCGATGTTGTGAATCGTTGGCGTGGCGTTCAATATCTGAAAGCAAATCGCGGGAGCGATTGCCCAGCTCAAGGCTGTGTTCAATTTGCGGCAGTGTTTGTTCCATGGTCTGCACGGAACTGGTGGTCTGGCTCAGTACTTCATTCAGTAAGCCGGCAATCTGATCGGTGGCTTCACCGGTACGTTTAGCCAGCGTACGGACCTCATCTGCCACCACTGCAAAGCCCCGACCTGACTCGCCGGCTCTGGCGGCTTCGATGGCGGCATTCAGCGCCAACAGGTTAGTTTGCTCGGAAATGCCGCTGATCACATTGGTGATATTACTGATGGCCTCGGTACGCTGATGCAACTTTCGAATTTGCTCCACCGCACTACCCAGGGTCTTAAACACCTTCTCGATCTCTGCTGCGGTCTCATTAATGGTTTGCCGCCCACTTTGCACCGACTTCACCGTGGCGCCAGAGTTTTCCACGGTTTGCTTAAGTAAGTCGGATACGCTGTAAATACTTTCCCTCACCCGCTGCAGGCTTTGTGAGGCTTGCTGACTAAACTGACGCTGCTGGGCAGAGAGCTTCAGTACATCCTCGGCGTTACCCGCCACTTGACGACTGCGCGCACTGACATCACCAGAGGCCTTGTCGATGCTGGCAACGATTTTACTCAGGGTCTGCTGCATGGCAGCCAAATAGCCCATCACGCTTTTTTCGTGGCGACTCTCAATGGGCTCGCGTAAATCACCTTTGGCAACCAGGCCAAGACTTTGATTAACCGCATCGGGCTCGGCCCCCAGGGAACGATACAAGCCACGGCTGATGACCAGCGCAATCACGGCGCCAATCAATAGCGCCACCGCCATTAACGCCAACATAAAGAGTGAAAAGCCGCGGGTTTCCGAAAGCACATCGGCCGTCAGCGCCTGATTCTTATCTTCCTGATAATCAATAAATTGGTTAATGGTCGCCAGCCAGTCCACAAACGAGCTCCTGGCTTGTCCGAGCAACAGCTGTTCTGCCTGTTGCTGTTGCCCCTGGCGTTTCAACTCCACCAATTGCTTCATCATCGGCAGTGTATTGCGTTCAATGGTTTTGATTTTGCTGAGAATCTCTTTTTCTTTGGCAGACACATCCGCCCCCGCCATCATGGCGTCCAAAGGCCCGGCAGAATCGGCATAAAACTTTTCCAGGCGTGCTATCTCATCCAGATTTTTTCGGACTTCTGCTTCATCGGGCGCTATGACCAGATCGCGAATGGCAATCGCCCTGTCATGCACGCTGCCACGAAAGTTGATGGCGTAGCGTTGCATTACCGCGTTCTTTTCGGTGATTTGGCGCAGCATGTTGTCAATGTAGTTCACATTGCTGATACCAATCGCCACCAGCACTACCAGTATTGCCAATACCAACCCAAAACCAACAAACAGACGCATTTTAACGGTCCAGTTCGAAAAGACATCTTGCATAGGGAGCTCCGAAGGATGGAATGTGAGATTGCTGACGAAGGTAATCTATGTTTTATGCGCCAGCGAATCAATTTTAGCGATTGTGCTAATCGCGATTTATATGTCTAGCACAAAGTGCGCGGAGCTGTTGGAAAAGTGATTGAAATATGGGGAAAAAATGCAAAATTTTCGGGAGTGCTGAGATCAGAGCGGACAAGGGCCATGGCGGCATGAAGCACAAATCCATTGGCGCTCTTTTGAGAGCCTGGCAACCAGGCCAATTTAACAACGCTTGCTGCACTGCGCGGGTGAAGTAATGGGTGGTGGCGCCAATCTGACAGGCAGCTTTATAGCTGTAAACTGGAGTACAAATAAAGCGTGAGAAAGGCAGCACCTCTGCTCGCGCACAGCTCTGCCGAAACTTTTTAAGATAACCTGCTAGAAACAGGCCTTTGATGGCATATACAGGACTGGGAGGTGCGAATCCCGGACATTAGACTTTTCAACCTTACAAGGTAATCTAAATTGCAAGGTACAGTATAATTAGCTGTTAGGTGTTGTGCGAAAACGATCGCGGGAGATGACGATGGCACAGTGTCCGAAATGTAACGGTACAGGCCGGGTCGTATCCCTCCTTAATGCATACGATCCAAACAAGGTTGGTGCGGGTATGGGCATGCACCGGTGTGATCGATGTGCCGGTCAGGGTGTTGTTCATGGCGTGGGTGGTGGTGGAAGTGCAGGCAGTCAGCTGATGGCGATAGTCACGGGCCTGTTTCTTCACCCCGTCTACTCGTTTTTTGGATTCTGGCTGGTATGCACGATTCTGTTATTGACCTTAGGGGAAGTGGTGGGGCCATCGCTCGGCCTGGACAAACTTCCGAACTGGTATTTCCTCTTGGCTGCGGCTATTCCAGTCGCTTTAGCGGTGCTGTTTAAAAAGAGAATACCGGCCTTGATGAAGTGGATGTTCTATATCTTGATTAGCTGTATTTTTCTTTTTATCACCGCCGCGGTTATCTCAGTAATCATCGAAAAAACGGCATCAGGCTAAGTAATGCGGTGCCTACCGTGATACCTAACGAGTCAATCCACACGGACCTATAAACCGCTGCCCTGTATTGCCGCCGGTGCTTGTGGCACTGAGCAACCTATCCGATTGGGTCGAGAGTCGGGTGAGGCTGAGCCCAATCCAAGTAACACCCGCAAAGGGTTTACTCGATAAGCCAGACTTCAAAATGACTGGCACCGACTTCAGCGGTGCGCTTATCACCAGGTACGAAGCGTAAACTCAGCTTAATGCCTTTTTCTGCCAACTGTTTAACGGCCGCTTCGGCCTGTTGTTTTTCCTCGGCATGAAAGTATCGCAATTCTGAGTGAGACAATCCTTTGTGCTGAAGGCTTTCTACCCCTTCAACATGCCAGCCCAAAGCGCTTAGCGAAGTTTCAACCTCCTTGGCTTCCTGGGTCAGAGCATCGGATGAAATATGCAGATAAACAATTGGGATGTGGGCCTGCCTTGCCTTCGCCAGTGCCGCCAGGCGCATGGCGGCCTGCTTTACCTGGGTTTGCCCAGGCTCGCTATCTACCACGGCCTGCGCCAGTTTTTCGGCGAGCTCATTGTCCAGCGCCCCCAGCAAGTTGATGGCAAGGAGACGTTCTTTATCATCGCTACTGGTAACCTTGTCAGCAAAGATTTCTAAGATCTTTATCTGCCGATCTGAATTGGCCAGTGTTGCGCTAGTTCTGTCCTGCTGCTCGGTAACGAGATAGGTACCTAATATCCCCACAAGTGCCACTGCCAGTGGCATCAGGATAACCTCGATCCATTTTCTAGTATCCACCATTTCCCCTTCTACTTTTTCCGCTCCCAAAGGATATCAGTTTTGATTTTCATCCGAGGCCTTTAACTTGTTTTTTGCTTCTATCCACTGGGCCATATACTGCGTGCTTTTTAGTCGATGATGACGCAGCATGGCGCCATGGAAATTATCCAGACGGTGTTGATCCAAGCCCGCCTTTAAGGTCTCAATACGCTCTAGTAAGCATGGACCATGTTGTGCAGCATTGAACCGACTAGCAATCAGCTGCGCGGCGTTATTGCTGTGCTTTTGCCATTGCCCGGCATCTGTATATAAATTCACGGCCGCTTGAGCAAAGGCCTGTGGCTCGTCTGTCACCACAAGGCCACTTGGCAGTTCAGCATAGAGTCCTTCAGCGCCGATAGTGGTTGTCACCGCAGGCGTGTGGCAAAGGGCGGCATCTATGAGCTTGCCTTTGAGCCCGGCGCCAAAGCGTAGTGGCGCCAGCAGCACGCGGGCATTCCCCACCACCGCCAGGGCATTTTCGGCCCAGCCCTTTACCAAGAAGCCCTGGCGCTCATTATGTAGCAAGGTGGCTTTAGGCGGTGGATAAGCCCCATAGATATGTAGCTGTGCGTCAGGCAAGCGCGCGCGAATTAAAGGCCAGATAGACTCTTTTAAATAGAGGACGGCATCCCAGTTGGGAGCATGCCTGAAATTGCCAATGCTGACAAAGTGCTGCCGCTGAGCAAAGGTCAAAACGTCAGGGTGTTGGTCAGCATCCAGCATAAAGGGGGTGTAATGCAGCAAAGCAGACTCAACCTTGAAATGATTGGTCAGTAACGCTATCTCGGCTTCAGAGATCATCAGGCTGAGATCGCAGCGTAAGATGGCGGCTACCTCGCGCTTGGCCAGTTCATTGTGCAGATACTGATTGCTGACAGGCTCCCCGGCTTTAAACGCCACATGCCTGGCATGGCGCAGGCTGTGTAAATCCTCGCTGTCCAGGACTCTCAGGGCATTCGGACAATGGGTCTCTACCCGCCAACCAAACTGTTCTTCCATCATAAATCGGTCGAACATCACCACATCCGGCTGCAGATGGCGAATATAATCATCGAAACTGCTGCAATTGAGCACCAGAGTGACCGCCTCCACGCCGATGCTGCTGAGTTCAATAGCGTGCTGGCTAGGCTCGGCCGCAGAGCCATAGATGATCCGGTAGCCGGCGTCTTTGAATAACCTGAGTAGCTGCACCATGCGACTGCCCGCCGCCGATGAATTTGGCTCAGGCCATACATAGCCGATAACAAATAAGGTAGGCATGCAGCGAAAGACGCCTTACTGGGAGACAAGCTCAGTGGTGGTAGTTGGTGCAGCGCTACCAACCACCTGTGGATAAGGTCCGTAAATATTGTATTGATAGCGGGCATGACGCTGCCACCAGCGCTGCGCTGCATCAAGGCGCCCTCTTTCTTCCAAGGCTTGGGCAATATTGATATAGGCCGGCAATAAGGTTTCTTGTTGCTCGAGACTGGCCTTCCACAGGGCCAGATACAACTCGGGAATATACTCCTGATCGTGATATTCCATAAAGGTCAGACTGTCACTGGCCTTATAGGCCTGCATCGCATGGTTATTACAGGTGCGTGCCCTGGCCAGTTTCCACCCTTGCTGCGCCTCGCCCCATTTCTCTGAGGCGGCCGTCATTACCTCATCTCCTTCGACAAATACCAGATTAGGCGCCGGGTGATGAGGCTGACATACCTGTTCGGCCATCTCGCTCGACAAGGGATATTCATCCACAAACCCGGAAAAGTGGGCCAACTCGTGTACAAACACCGAGTAGGTATCGCCCAAATCCAAATACATAATGCCATTATTGACGTTGGCTTTACCCAGTTCGGCCAGCACCAGCACATGGGTAAAATCGGCATCCAGTGGCAGTGAATCCAGCTTCGATGCGTCACAGCCCAAGCGACGCGAGCCCTGCCAGTTATCACTGCAAGCTAAGGTATCAGGTTTAAGCCACAGCGGCGTGCCCAAACAGATGGGTAAATCCTGCAGACGTTTATCCTGCTTAAAATTGCTGGCAAGCTGCTTATATTGAATAAGATTTTCCAACGACAGCGCCAATGGCTGGATCTTGATGGCACATTGCTGTGTGTTATTCACCGCTGCAATGTTCACTTTGTTCACTGCTTGATTACGCCAGTTTTGCGAGATCAGTTTCAGATAATCCCCGGCCTGAGGTACTTTCAACTCGTCGGCCCGCTCAAAGTATTGTTTGGCCTGCTCATACTCGCCCTGGCGCCATAAAGTCCGGGCTAACAGCAAGGCACTGGGACCATCTGACTGAGCGGCCTTTTCAAGCCAGGGCTGTGCAGCCTCTGGCTGCAAGTCTGCCAAATACCACTGATAAAGCGCAATCACCGCCGGCAGATAGTCTTGCTCAGCGGATTGTTGCAACCATTTGATTCGCCGATTGAGATCGTCACTTAATAAAGCCAGTTCGTACTGCGCTTTGGCGTGACCGGCCTCTGCGGCACGACTCATGATCCGCTGTTGTTTGCTCTCGTTATCTTCCTGCATGGCCAGGGAATAGTAAGCCTCGGCATCCCCGAGCAAAGCCGCCTGTTGCAACCAATAGGGATCATTGCTTTGACTGGCGTAGTCACTCAACTGGCGCAGTGCTTCCTCGGAACCGCCTTGTACCGCCAAATACAGGGCATAAGGCCTGCCCTGCTCTTGCACCGACAGTAAGTAGGCCTGATCGCGACTGCTGCTGGTAAAGGGAATAAATGCCCCCAGCGCTATCAGCACTGCCACCAGCAATGTCTTCAGGCTTTTCATTGGATTTTGCTATTCATCAGCGCCTCTTCACGCAGCAGATCCAATTCGAGTCTGGCGTAACGATGCTCGACAAATTCATAGACATTGGTAGAAAGGGCCAGCTTGAAATAGTTGGATGCCTTACCTCTGTTACCGCGCTCTCCATAGTATTTACCCAGGTAGAAGTACGCTTCGCAAAGGCGGTTAGCCAGTTCTTGCTGATTACGCACATCCAACAGCAGCGAAGCCAAGAGCTGCTGTTCGGACAAATCACCCAGGTAAAAATCTACCAATAGGGTGGCCCAGTTACGATCACTGAGTTTGGAACGGCTTTGCCGTAGATTGCTCTGTGCCTGCGCATCGCTTACTTCATACTCGGCGATATAGGTCCAAAGCACGCGGTATGGATCGGTTTCGTCCTTGGCATAGAAACGATTGAGATCGTCAATGGCAAGCTCGGGGCGACCGCCGTAGTACAAGGCAATGCCGCGATTTAAAAAGGCGAACTCATGGTTGGGGTCGATTTCCAGAGTGGCATCGAAGGCTTCATAAGCCTGGATAAATTCCATATTCTGGGTATGGTGAATACCAATAAAATTGTAGGCTTCTGCCATATTGGGCTTGAGTTTGAGGGCGGTGGAGAAATCAAACTGGGCAAGACCCGAGAGACCCACACTGTCATAGAGCATGCCGCGCTGATATAAAAGCTCAGCACGCTGGCCATCACTCATTTCAACCTGCCCAAGGATCTGATTATATCTGGCCAGCGCCATTTGGCTGCGCATATTCGCCGCCAGGGGCTCAACCAGAATCAGATTACCCATTTGCGCCTGCCCGTACTGATTATCGGGTAAGGTACTGCAACCACTGGCAAGCAGGGCCAGCAGCGGTACCAACGACAGTTTCAACCTATTCATACTCAAAATGGCTCGACCTACTCTGCAAACATTACCAATCTGGGTTGCACATTCCATGAGAGAGCTGACTTTATCAGAAAGCAAAAGCTTACGCTTCTCCCGTTCAATCAGTTGTAACAAATAGAATAAAAAAAGGCATCCCGAAGGATGCCTCAGACTGTTGAAAAAGGCCTGGACGCAGATCCAGGCCTTTGATCTAATGAGCATAGTGAACAACATGGATTCACCATGCTTAGAGACAAAACCCCCCAACAATATGAACTAGAAATGGT
>NZ_JARHUG010000024.1 GCF_029223185.1 Aliiglaciecola sp. CAU 1673 | reverse complement strand
TCAATCACGCTTAAGAAAAAATCAGCCAATCCCATCAATAGGTAAGGAGCCACGGAAAACTCACTGGATGGCCCTAAAAAACAAAACCCCACCAAAATGGTGGGGTTTATCATCAATCTGAGGGACGCTAAGCGTCCCTTTTTTTATGCCGTTAGTTAACGCGGCCTCATCCCTTGTTTATTCCAATATGCTCATTTGTTGTCACAAATATGAAAAAATAATGTAAGAAAAATATCACTTTAAAACAGGTGGTTAGAGATAAATCTCAAAAGAGCAAAAACTCACCTATTGAACCATCGTCCACATTACCGTATCAAAGAAGGGTGGTCGCAATGACCACCTTGTGAAATAAACGGACGAGGTAACTCAATGAAAAGACAGAAGAGAGATAAACTTTCCCGTGCCCACTCAAAGGGCTATCAAGCTGGCATCTCAGGTCGATCCAAAGAAATTTGTCCCTATCAAACCATAGAAAATCGTTCCCAATGGCTAGGCGGATGGCGTGCCGCCATGGAAGATCGAAGTCTAGGATTAACTAGTCGCTGACGTTAACTTTATAGAAAAGCCCCAAAAAAAGGGGCTTTCGCATTTTTAGGTGAGGGCTAACGCACATCTGTCATGGCAGACATAAGTGCCCCGAGCTGCAGGTTAAAAAACAGCCTTAGAAACCACTGGTATCTTGGAATAAGCCCACTTTTAGATCTTTTGCTTCGTAGATCACGCGGCCATCAACTTCCACCTGGCCATCGGCCATACCCATAAAGAGTTTGCGCTTGATGACTCGTTTCATATCGATGCGGTAAGTCACCTTCTTAGCACTTGGTAAGATCTGCCCGGTAAACTTCACTTCGCCAACGCCTAATGCACGTCCTTTACCGGGACCGCCGGACCAACCCAGGAAAAAGCCCACTAGCTGCCACATGGCGTCTAAACCAAGGCACCCTGGCATAACGGGATCACCGGGAAAGTGGCACTGGAAAAACCACAGATCTGGAGAAATGTCCAGTTCGGCAATGATATGGCCCTTGCCATATGCTCCGCCTTCTTCACTGATACTCACAATCCTGTCCATCATCAGCATGTTGGGTGCGGGTAATTGGCTATTGCCCGGACCGAATAGCTCACCGCGGCTGCAGGCCAAAAGATCGTCTCTAGAAAAACTGGATTTGCTGATGGTCATAGTTTCTTCAATTAATTGTTGTAAATTCAGCGGCATAATTTAGCGAACAGCTGTTCGCTAAACAACTCTGTCCAGTCTGACATGATTTGATGACAGTTAGGTAACAGAGGTTTCCTCGCATCTAAAGTTAACTACCAAGGCAATCTTTTATGGGATCGATCAACAGATCCGTCACATCCACCAGGTTTGATGAATGGGGAATGGTGTTACAGGTGATAAGAGACTCAATGCCGGAGTCCATCAGTAATTGATCGCTTTGGTCTGCGAAAATTCCATGCACCGCCGCACAACTTGCCTGAGTAATGCCTTGTTCATGTAAGGCTGAAAGGCACTGTAACAATGTCTGACCGCTTGATATCACATCATCAATGATCACCGCGTGGTAGCCGCTGTATGCACTTAAATCGGGCAAGCTTACCTTGACCTTGCGATCACCACTTCTGAGTTTTTCTCCAATCACAAAGGGATGATCACTGTGCCTGGCGATATCTCCAACCCATTGCTCGCTTTCTGAGTCCGGCCCAACCAACAGCAAATTGGATTGGTTTTTAAAATGATTAGCCAAGGCTGGGGCTCCTGCCACTACTTTAGTTTTTATGGAATAGATCTCATCCAGGCTGTCGTAGCGGTGTAAATGAGGATCGATAGTCACCATATAATCCAAGTGATTGGACAGGCTTTTGGCAAAGATCCGGGAGGTGATGGCTTCACCCTCATGAAAACGAATATCCTGGCGCATATAGGGGAGATAAGGTACTACCAAGCCAATGCTACGCGCACCATATTCTCTTAATGTGTCAGTTAGATAGATCAATGGCAGATATTTGTCGTTGGGATGGGTCAGATCCAGTAAAATAATACAATCCCGATCTTTCACATCAGAGTGAAGCCTTAAGTAGCTCTCACCATCGGGAAATAATCGCTGCTCCAACCGTCCTTTTTCACATTCAAGTCGATTGGCCAGCCCCTGCTCAAGGGGATGGGGACGGGGACTAAATAGCAATGGGGGCAACATGACCATCAATTCTCCTCAATCACAAAGATGTCTGGGTTTTTTTGCACATATTCCAAGGCATACTCCAGTTCACCTTTGCTGTCACTGTATAGGGTGAATAATAGGTTACCTGCCACAACAGAGTCACCCACATTGCTGTGTAATTGTAATCCTGCACCAATCCCGAAAGGTGCCCCGGCAAGTTTAGCTACCTTGGCCAGCTTTCTGTTATCAATGGCAATGATGCGGCCTCTTTTTTCGGTGGCTTGATTGTACTGAAAATGTGCATTTGGAATGCTTTTTAAGCCACCCTGAGCGTCGATGATCCGCATAAACTGACGATAGGCGCCACCCCGCTGGAGGATGGCGGTAGCAAGCTCAAGACCTGCCTCAAAGCCGCAATCGCTGGCCATATCCAACAAATGAGCCGACAGCACCAGTGCACGTTCCCGTAAATCCATGGGCGCGTCTTGCTGATTTTGCAGCACCGCCAGCAGGTCTTTGGCTTCAAGTGCAGGCCCGATACCTCTTCCTACAGGTTTAGTGCCGTCAGTGATGATACAACGCACATTAATACCGCAGGCTCTGCCCACATTCTGAAATAAGCTGACCAGCCTTTGGGCATCATCGAGATTGCGAACTTTTGCTGTCGGACCTACTGGAATATCGATAAGTACATCGGTAGAGCCGATGGCAATTTTTTTAGATAAAACGGAGGCAATCAACTGACCTTCTCCATCCAAATCCAAAGCCCGCTCAATGCGGATCAGCAGATCATCCGCAGGGCTGAGATTGACCGCGCCCCCCCAAGTAAGGCAAGCGCCGGTTTGCTTTACCACCCGCTGAATATCTTCAAGGGCAAGTCGCACTCTGGTCAGCACCTCCATGGTATCTGCGGTGCCGGCGGGTGAGGTAATTGAGCGTGAAGAGCTCTTTGGCATGATGTAGCCGGCGGCACTGACGATGGATACGACTAATGGTGTGGTACGGTTGCCCGGAAGTCCGCCGATACAATGTTTATCGAAAACGCGCTTATGCTCCGGCCATTCAAGATGTTTACCGGCTTTTACCATGGCTTTGGTCAGGCCAATGATTTCTGCCTCGTTAAGACGTGAGCCTGCACATACACTTAAAAAACTGGCAATTTCTATATCAGCGTAGCGGTGTTGGCTGATATCCAGAATGATTTCTTCCAGCTCCTGCTCAGACAGCGCATTTCCAAAAACCTTTTTTCGCACACAAGACAAGGAGTCCACCACATCAGGGTGGGTAATTTCCACTTCCTCCAAGGGGGCTGGCGACAGTCGTTCCATCGCTATTCTGGAGAGACCCACCTGACCTTCAGCCAGAACATGCTTCTCCACAATGTTCAAGGTTGCCACTAATTCTTTTTTGCCGATGGTCAGCTTTACCCGGGAAGCAGCACTGAAACCCTCTGATTTACATACGTGGCAATCATCACGCATGTAAACCACCGGCTCCTGGTGGGTGTTTATGCCCATGTCCACCACTTTAAGGCGATTGGCTATTCGTTGTTCCATCTCTGTGGGATTCCATTTATTTTTGTATTAAAAGCCTAACACAGGCTCTTGGAAGTCTGTTGACGCCGATCATAAGCTTGTACCATTTTGGACTGTTCATGGATAGTATTGGCACTTAACATCAAGGAGAGCCGGTGGAAACCAATAATCCCAATGCCGAGAAGCAGCGTCGTTACCGCGAAAGGCAAAAGCTCAAAGGCAAGAAAGAGATCCGTGGCTATGCCAATGCCAAGGCTATGCAGTGTTATCAGGAACTGGCTGAAAAAAGTGGCTGGACCGACAGTGAACTGTTGAGTAACGCGTTACGAATTACCTATGCAGCATATCGCTGCGGACAGATAAAACTGCTGAATGAGTGGCTGAAAGAGCATAACCGCTAAACACGGCTATGCTCTTCTTGTCACTAAAAACTATAGGCTATCCTGGCATAGATAAAGCGACCGTCAATGCCGTAGGAGGAGAAGCCGGAATAGGGGAATATCTGGTTAAAGGTGCTGTTACCAATATTGCTTACAGTATCCTGCGGATACTGGTCAAACAGGTTATTGGCCCCCACTGCTATGCTAAGCTGCTCAGTTAGCTGATAGCCGACATCTAAATCGGTGATCCATTTTGCGGCCAATACTTCATCGGTGTCTGCGGTGCTTCCCGGATCTACTACTTCACCATAACGCGTAGCTCTTAGGGTAACAGACAGATCCTCCAAGCTGTATATTGCAGCCAGATTATACTTATTCTTGGGTGTGCCTTGCTCAAAGCGTTTAATTTCTCTGTCGGCAAAAACCTGATAACTGTCACCTAGTGACTGCAACTCAGGTGGATTCTCCTTGAGCTTGGTGACCTCAGTATCATTAAAGTTAAGCGCCATACTCAGGCTTATCTCTCCAAAATCATCCAGGTCCGCATCATAGGTGGCGACGACATCTATTCCTTGTGTCTCTGTGTCAATAGCGTTGGTAAAATAACGGGCGCTTTGTACATTAAGTTCTCCAGCCGCTTGCAATATGGCAACTACTGCCGGACCTTGAAGGTTCTCTGATAATACAATCCGGTCTTCAATCTCAATATGATAGGCGTCCAAGGTCAGGTTAAAAGCGTCCAACTCATAAACAAAGCCAAATGTGCCGTTTACCGACTCCTCTGCCTCTAAAGTTGTTGCACCTAAAGTAATTGCAGCAGGATCGTCTACAGGGAAATGACCAACTTCCCTTGGAATACCATTTTCAAATACTGTGGCAATGGATTTATAGCTGGTTTGCGCCAAAGATGGGGCACGAAAGCCGGTGCTAATGGCGCCTCTTAGGGCAAAATTGTCCGTTACCGCATATCGTGCCGCCAGCTTTGAGGTAAAAGTAGAGCCAAAGTCACTATAGTCCTCGTAACGCCCGGCAAGTGCCATGTTAAATACCGGACTCAGATTGGTATCAAATTCCACAAAAAGAGCTACATTATGGCGGCTTCTGTCCACTACACTTTCTGGTGAAAATCCTGAAAGTACTTGCGCACCCCCCGGGCCAACCGGATTACCATTTGCATCAAGCATGGTAATGTAGGAGGCCTCTTCTCCTTGGGTGATTTCGTAGTTTTCATGTCGATATTCGGCACCAAGGAAAACGAATACCTCTTCTTCAAATCCCCAATCTACTGCTGTATCGGCAGTAAAATTGGCCACTGTTTGAGCGTAGATCAGGCTACCATTTTCAAAGTCAGTGGGGCTTGATGCTCCCAAGGATGTATTAAGGCTGTCATGCACGCTAAAGGCAAAATCATTTTTGCCACGCACCACACTAAGATCCCAGTTCCAGTCGCTTGTTTCGCCTTTAAGGCCAAGAGTTAGCGAGTGATCTTGGACATCAGAGCCGATTTTAGGCAAGAAACCATCTGGATAAATAGAGGGCACATTGCGGCTGTCGTTGGCGCGCCGGTAAAAACCACCGGATAGGCCTTCCCGTTCGGCGTAGCTGCCAAAGGAATAAATCTTCAAATCATTGGCTAGATCCCAGCCGAAGTTATAAAAGAGTGCCATATCCTCAATGTCCGCTTTGCCGAAACGGTGGTTATAGCGATCAAAAGTGAGCTCACGGTCATCTAAGTCACCGTTTGCATCTCTGGCATAGTTTTCTCTGGGATCAAATCCAGAACGGTTGGTGGGTTGTCGATTTCTAGATTCAAAGGACAAGTTCAGGAACGCACGGTCACCTACTGCCAAACCATAGTTACCAGCAATGGTTGAGATCGCGCCATCATTGACTCTTCGGTCATCTCCAGTGGTAAAAACCAAGTTACCATTTGCATCAATGTCAATGTTGGTCAACTGAGGAACGCCTGCCATTTGGGAATCGTACTTACCATAGGTAGCGCTGAGATTACCGCCTTCGCCATCTTTTAATATGATATTTATTACCCCGGCGATAGCATCAGAGCCATATTGCGCCGCAGCACCGTCCCTGAGTATTTCAATCGACTTAATGGCGGAAGTGGGTATGTTATTCAAATCTACTGCGGAGGAGCCGCGTCCTACAGAACCATTCAGGTTAAGCAATGCCGAACTATGACGACGCTTTCCATTGATAAGTACCAAAGTGTGATCTGGTGCCAGACCTCGCAATACTGCAGGGCGGGCATGGTCGGTTCCGTCGGTAATTGTGGCCTGAGGATAGTTGAAGCTTGGTACCAATGTGCTTAACACCTGGCTCATTTCTAACTGCCCCGTGCTGACCATATCTTCCACCCTAATGATATCAATGGGGACAGTGCTTTCTGAGACAGTACGGTCATTCCGTCGTGAGCCTGTAACAATGATGCGTTCTGTAGATGCCTTATCGGCGTTAGATGTTTGAGATGTACTATCTGTTTGAGCCTCTGCTTGCATAGCTATCGCAGCAGACAAAATGGATAGGGGGAAAAGGTATAGAGTGTGACTTTTCATGATATTCCCTTTTTTAAGGCTGTCAGCAAACTAAAGCTAGTCGACAAATGGCGTATAAGGGAAATCGGAAGTCACAAACAAATATATTATGTGTTTGAAAAAAGCAGAATGAACAGGCTGTTAAAGATTTTTGCGTGGTTATGCGTAACTAGTTGGCGGGTTGCCTTTCCTCTTTTACCGATTCCTTTGTGGCGAAGGCGACCAGAGATTCCGATGCCTGCAACATTCGCCGTTGGAAATGCAACCTGCTGCTGAGAGTCTTAAGCAGGGGATCCAGTTGTCCTGAGGGCCACCTTTGAGTGACCGCCGCATGGATTACCTTATTGCGGATATTGGCGTACTCATTTTGTATGGTTAGCCAGTTTTCATCGACGGCAGCTTGATCATCACCAAATTGCAACTCGCTAAGCTTTTGTACCAGTGCCAGCCAGTCATCAAAGCCTTCAACGGGAGTGGGCAGTGTCATATCAAATCCCTGGGCTTCACGGTAGGTTTCCAGGGCTGCCTGTAATCGATGTAAGGCATTGAGACCATGCTCCAACTTGGCGCTTTGTGCCTTGGTCAGTTGGTTTTGACTGGCTAAAGTTATAAAGCGTTGCAAAGCACTGAGCCCTTCTGCAATCGGATCAAGATTGACAGGCTCTTTGGTCATAGGTAACGCCAGCAGCTTGGCTTGGAAGTGCTTAAGTTGCTGCTCCAGGGCTCGCAGCGCCAGGTCAGGCACGACCGCCAAGTTGCTGTCCACCAGCGGTTGCCCTTTGCTTTTAAACCACCCCATCAGCCATCTGGACAATTTGGGCTCAAAAGGCAACATCAACAACACGCCCAAAATATTAAAACCGGTATGAAAGATGGCCAGGAAAAGGGCCATATCATCAGGTTTAAGGTTCAGGTCACGTAACCAAAACAACAACACCAACAGTAGCAGCACGGCCACAACGGCAGTCATCAAGTTGAAAATCACATGGGCCGCCGCCAGGCGTTTGCCGTTATTGGTGGCACCTATAGCTGCAATCAATGCGGTAGTGGTGGTCCCCACGTTAGCACCGATTACTGCAGAGGAAGCGAGTTCAATGGTGGTCATGCCACTTGCTGAAGCGGTGAGGATGATGGCAATACCGGCGCTGGAAGACTGCGTCAGCACGGTCATCAGAAACCCCAGTGCCAGGCCTAAAAATAATGGAGATGCACCTATGTCCGGCAATTCACCTGAAGCGGGCGTTAGCCCCGCAAATGCGCCCTGTAATGAGCTAATGCCCATGAATAACAGGCCGAATCCGGCCAGCGCCATGCCTAATGATTGGGCCCTTAAGTTTGGAGCAAAGACCTTAAGTAAGGCGCCTATGCCAATCAAGGGCAGGGTAAAGGCAGAAATATCAAACTTAAAGCCAACCAATAATACCAGCCAGGCGGTGAGTGTGGTGCCGACATTGCTGCCAAATATCACCCATACCGACTGCGAGAACGTCATCAGACGGGCGTTAATAAAACCAATAGTGGCCACCGTAACGGCGCTTGAAGATTGCACCAGGCCGGTCACCATGAGACCCGCTAAGAAACCGCGAAGCCTGGTGCTTATCCATTTCCCCAAAAGATGTTCAAGGGCCTGACCACCAGCAATTTTAAGCCCCTCGGTCATCAGCCACATGCCAATCAGAAAGAGGCCTAATGCACCAAGAAAACTCATGGCCAGTTGAGTACTCAGCATGTTAGAACACCAAAGAATCGTGTTTGCTGGGAATTTCGACCCTTATCTGATGATCTTTGTAGAGTTTATCGGCAAGCATTTCTTGGGCTTCGGGCTCACCGTGGACCAACACAATCCGGGGTGTGGGCTTAAAACGGCTGGCCCAGCGCACCAGTCCTGATTGCCCGGCATGGGCCGAAAACCCACCCAATGTTTCAATTCTGGATTTCACTACAAATGGCTCACCAAACAATTTGATTCGCTTGGCGCCGTCAACCAGGCTTCTGCCGATGGTGCCCCTTGCCTGAAAGCCAACGAAAATCAGGGTGTTTCTATTATTCCAAATCCGTTGCTTAAAGTGGTGACAAATGCGTCCGCCATTACACATACCGCTACCAGCAATGATCAGGGCACCTTTGGTGATTTTGTTGATGGCGATAGAATCTTCCGGGGTGACCGCCAAAAACAGGTTTGGCAGGAAAGCCTCTAAAGGGGCTTTATGGTTGATGTCCAGATTCAAGGTGTCTTTCTCATCCAGTAATTCAATCCATTTGTCATACACATGGGTCACTTCAATGGCCATGGGACTGTCCAGAAATACCTGCCAGTTATCCAGTTTGCCCTGTTGATGCAGGCATCCGATGTAGTAGAGCAGTTCCTGAGTGCGGCCCACGGCAAAGGACGGGATCATTACATTGCCGCCCCGTTGCCAGGTTTCATGCAGGATTTGCTCTAGTTCTTTGAGCGTATCCATTTCTGTGCGGTGTTCCCGATCTCCATAAGTGCTCTCCATCACCAGAAGATCCGCGTGGGAGAGTGCCTCGGGATCGTTCATCAATACAGCATCGCGCTTGCCCAAATCGCCGGAAAATACCAGGCGTTTCGGATGGTCGCGCTCTTTGATATCGATCTGGACAATAGCAGAGCCGAGAATATGGCCGGCATCATAAAAGGTCAGTGTCCCGGTGCTTCCCAAGGTCTGTTTTTCTTCATAATCCAGGCCGACGCACTGTGAAAGCACTTGTGTCACGTCATTCATGTCATATTCTGCACGCAGTAGCTTATCTCCCCGACGGCGGCGCTTTACATTTTCCCGTTCAAGATCGCGAAGATATAGATTGGTCGAGTCTTTGAGCATGATCCGAAGAAGATCGGCGGTTGCGTGGGTGCAATAAATGGGGCCGTCATAGCCTTGATTAATGAGCCGCGGCAGCATACCGCTATGGTCAAGATGGGCATGGGAAAGCACCACGGCATCAATCTTCTTGGGATTAAAATCAAATTTTTCACGCTGCATCCTGTCGACGGTATCACCACCTTGGTGCATGCCGCATTCCATCAATATTTTGCCCAGTCCTTCGCTTTCCAACAGATAACAGCTGCCGGTGACTTCCTGCGCTGCACCGAAAAAGGTCATTGTAGCCATCTTGTTGTCCTTTAAAGACTTTTTTGATTCTTTGTAAAGCATTCTACTGGCAATTTAAGCTGCGCTTTGAGGTATTTGCCAGTCCTTTGACGTGGATCACTGTTCGCAAGCGGGGCAAAGTGCAAATGAATTTGCTCTTTCAAAATCCTGCGCGCTGCTAATCTGAACGGTAGGGAGGTGGCAATATGAATGCCCTGTTATTAGATATCAACGGCGTATTATTTGAAGATGACAAACCGCTGCCCGGAGCTGTTGAGGCAGTGGCGAGGCTACAACAAAGCGGAATGGTTCTCAGGTTCATCACCAATACCTCTCAGATCAGCAGCGGCGTATTGTTGCGACGGTTACACACCATGGGCTTTGAGATCCACGAACAGCAGCTATACAGTGCAGTGGATACCATTTTGGACTATCTGCAACAAGGCAGTTTGCGCGCGTTTTGCCTGGTCCATCCTAACCTTGATGAGCTTCTTACTCCCTATCAGGCTGGTCCTGAAGAGAACGTCGACGCGGTGATAGTGACAGATGCGGCTGAACGCTTTGATTATGCATGTTTGGACAGGGCATTTACTCATCTTATGGAGGGGGCAGAGCTAGTTGCTATTGGTGATAACCGCTATTTTCGTCGGCAGGGAAGGCTGCATCTGGATGCTGGTCCCTTTATTCATGCCCTTGAATACGCCGCTAACTGTAAGGCAAAAATGATGGGAAAACCGTCACCGGCATTTTTCCAGTCAGTACTGCAAAGTGCGGGGGTAAAGGCGCATGAGGCCATGATGTTTGGTGATGATGTTAATGCCGATATCAACGGTGCCATCAACGCCGGGCTTAAAGCCTGCCTAGTAAAAACGGGGAAATACCAAAAAGGGGACGAACAAGATTTGAGCAAAGGAGCTCTGGTTGCAAATAATTTGAGTGGAGCATTAAGGCTACTGAATATCTGAACCACTTTGCCGATAATAGAGGCAGCGGTCTTTTGCTTTTTATAAACATGCTAAGTCTGTGAATGTACTACACTTTCCAATATGGAAGAGTGCATTTTCCCGGTGCCAGGTCAAAAGCATTGTTAGTCTGGCCTGAACACTTGTCCTTGGTTATGTCCTATCCACCCCTAACGCTGAGTATCTATGAAAGCGCTGATATTGGGTATTTCGAAAACGTTTCGTCAAATTCTCCAACAGGCCTTGACGGAGATGGACGTTAAAACCGTTGAAGCTACCAGTGAACAAGAAGCCTGGCAGAAATTAAGCACTGGCTGGTTTGATTTTTTGATATTGGAGTCCCAGTTACAGGATACGTCAGCCTTGGAATTTTGCAGGCGATTTCGGGCGAAATCCTCCTATCGGCTCACGCCAGTATTATTGATGCTCGGCGAAAACTCCAAGATCCTGATGCATCAGGCGTTAAATGCGGGCATTACCGAAGTCTTCCAAAAATCAAAAATGGAGCGGATCCAGGATACGTTGGGCCGCTTTGTCAGGCGTTTACATAAAAAAGGCAAGGGCAGGGTATTGCTGGTGGAAGACAGCGCGACCACCGCCGCAGTGCTGACAGAACTGCTCACCCGCCTGCACTTGAGAGTGGATACTTTCGATAATGCCGAGGCCGCATTGCTTGCCATTGCTGAACAACCTTACGATCTGATTGTGTGCGATATTGTGCTTGCCGGAAAAGTGACTGGTTTAGGACTGGTTGAGGCCGTCAGGACCATGGAAGGGGAACAGTGCCGCACACCAATATTAGGTCTGTCCTCACTTAATGATACCTCTAGTAAGATTGAAATGCTTAAATTAGGGGCCAATGACTATGTGCCCAAGCCGATTATTGAAGAGGAATTTCAAATCCGGGTGAGCAATTTGATCAGCAATAAGCAGCTCTTAGAACAATTACAACAGCAACGTCAAGAAATTTGGGAATTCAGCGTGCGTGATCCCCTCACAGGGCTGTATAATCGCCACTATCTGTCGGAAGTGGCTGAACAGTTGATCAGCAATATGCATAGACGGCATGAACCATTGAGCTTGTTAGTGGTAGATGTAGATCACTTTAAAAGTATCAATGATACCCTCGGCCATGACACCGGCGATCTGGTGCTGGTGGCGGTGGGGGGAATGCTCTCTGGCGCTATCCGTCAGGAAGATGTTGCTGCGAGATTTGGGGGAGAAGAGTTTGTGATCATTTTGGCAAATTGCGCTGGTCAATACGCCAAGATCAGAGCCAACGCCATATTGGATGAGTTACGGTCACTCAACCCGCAAGGGGTGAAAGTAACGGCCAGTATCGGTATTGCGACCGCTATTCCTCCAAAACGTTTCAGCTTCACCGAATTATTCAAAGCTGCTGACCAGGCTTTATACCAGGCAAAGCATGGCGGCAGGGATCAGGTAGTACTTTCCCATCATGTCTAAGTTCCTTATTAAGCAGTTTGCCGGCACCTTGGCTGCGGTCAGTTTTGTGCTGTCTAAGACGGTGATCGCCGGGCTCTATCAATTGCCCACGCCGGACACTGATATTGTCGGCGAGGTCTACAAAGTCGTTGTCCAGGATAGCGAAACGCTGGTGGATATTGCCCAGCGCAATGGCTTAGGGTTTAACGAGATCCTGGCCGCCAACCCAGGTGTTGACCCTTGGTTACCGCGCAAAGGTTCAGAGATCGTTATCCCTGCACGCTTTATTTTACCCCCGGGTGAGCGTAAAGGCGTGGTTATCAACAAAGCCGAATATCGTTTGTACTACTTCCCGGAAGGCAAGGCAGAAGTGGTGACGTTTCCCATCGGTATTGGTAAACAGGGTTGGGATACTCCTACTGGCGTCACCAGCATTACCGCTAAACGGGAAAACCCAACGTGGACTCCGCCGCAATCTGTGCGCGCCGATCGTCTCAGCCGTGGCCAAACACTACCTGCTGTTGTGCCTCCTGGCCCTGACAATCCGCTCGGAAAGTTTGCCCTTAACCTGGCGATGTCAGGGTATTTAATTCACGGCACCAATAAGAACTTTGGTGTAGGAACAAAAATTAGCGCAGGCTGCATAAGACTCTATCCAGAAGATATCGCTCAGATGTATAATATGCTGCCTGTTGGCACTCCGGTCAGGATCATCGATGCCCCAGCCAAAAGTGGTTGGTTAGGTGATGAGCTTCTGCTGGAGGTTCACAGTTTTAATGAGCAAGTGGGGCAGGGGGAGAGTAATCTGACTCCGATTGTCAGCGCTATTGTAGATGCCAAGAAAGACCGCGAGCTGGTTATCGACTGGGATAAAGCCCTTGCATTGGGTAAAACTAGTCACGGAATGCCGGTTACCATCGCCAGGCCTGCAATGCCTAATTTGCGAATAATTGGACCAACACGTTGATCAATAAGGCAGTTTTGCCTATTTTATTGTTGAACCTAACTAAGGAGAAAACCCAAATGAACTTTCGCAACTTGACTGCCGCACTAGCTGTAATGGGCGTTGTAACTCTGAGTGGCTGTGCTAGCAGCGACCTGCAGAAGCAAGTAGACCAACTGCGTAGCGACGTAAACGCGCTGCAATCTCAGGCTTCTGGTGCCATGTCTAATGCCCAGTCAGCCCAGAAAACTGCTGACATGGCCATGAGCGAAGCTAAGAAAGCTCAGCAAATGTCCATGGACACTGAAGAGAAAACTAAGCGTATGATGGACAAGTGCTGCGGTAAATAAGCCCGGCCTGACCATCTGTCAGATTCAAAGAGCCGCAAATGCGGCTCTTTTTTTTGCCAAAACAAAATGTTGATTCGTATCAATAGAGATTTTCCTTACAAAGGCTAAAGTCATTTTCGTGACGACAACCAACTAGGGAAAATCATGAATATCGATAAAAAAGAGCTTAACGATCTGATGGAGCAACTCAAGCAACATCGGGATGAGTTAAATGTAAAGCTGCACCTCGGCAAGGCCGAACTCAAAGACGAATGGAAAGAGGTCGAGGCCAGATATGAGACAATGCAGAGTAAATATAAGGCGTTAAAGAAAGACACCGCCGAATCCTCAAAAGAGATCGGTGCCGCTTTGTCGCTGGTGGCCGATGAAATCGGCGAAGCCTATCAACGTTTGAAAAAGCGTTTACAGGACTAGCCCTGTACTTTCCCGACCAAGCCCGGCCAATTGCCGGGCTTGCTGTTTTATAAGGTGGTTCTCACCCAGGGCCATGCAAATGCAGTACAATGCAGGCAATTGATACAAAAAGGAAAGTTCAAGTGGCCTTGCACTGGTTTCCGGGGCACATGCATAAAGCCCTGAAAGAAATTAAAGAATCTTTACATCAGGTAGATATCCTGATTGAAGTACTGGATGCACGTATTCCTTATTCCAGTGAGAATCCTGAGATCGCCAGGATCCGCGGTGATAAGCCTTGCCTGAAAATCCTTAATAAGTTCGATTTGGCAGACCCTGACATTACAGCCCAGTGGCAAGCCCATTTAGAAGCAGAGCGGGGCGTGACCACCATCACCACCACTAGCGGCGATCCGGCTAACACTAAAAAGATCATGGAACTTGTTCGCAGCCTGTTCCCGCAAAGAGAGGGTTCGGTAAAGACTATCAATGCTATGATCACCGGCATTCCAAATGTGGGTAAATCCACCCTTATCAATATCCTTGCCGAGCGTATTATTGCCAAAACCGGCAATGAGCCGGCGGTCACCAAAACCCAGCAGCGCATCAACCTAGGAAGCGGCATAGTGTTGTACGACACCCCAGGGGTACTGTGGCCTAAGGTGGAAAACCCCCATTCCATGTACCGGCTGGCCGCCTCTGGTGCAGTCAAAAACACCGCGATGGAATATGACGATGTGGGTTTTTTTGCCGCCGATTACCTGATTAAGGCCTACCCACAGCGTATGCAAGAGCGCTTTAAACTCGATGAACTGCCCGAAACCGAACTGGAATTTTTAGAAGCGGCAGCCAAGAGTCGCGGCGCCATCATGGCCGGTGGCCGAGTCAATCTGCATAAGATCTGTGAAGTGCTGTTAAATGAGCTGCAATCAGGCAAGCTAGGCCGCATCAGCCTGGAAACCCCAGAGATGATTGCCCGGGAAAAAATCGAAATGGCCGAGGCCGCGGCCAAAAAAGCTGAAGATAAGGCCAAGCGCAAACAAAAATTTAAAGCCGGTTCGGCTACGCCGGATAGGCAGGATCGTAAGGAAAAACGTACCGATAAGCGTGAAGAGCAAAGCCGACGGATGAAGCAGGCGAATAAGCAGAAGTGAGGCATTGAGACGCATAAAAAAATGTAGCCAGAAAAAGTGGAGATATGCGTTCTGTTGTTTTGATTTGGTAGCAAACGTTTGGTATGTACCGACAAAGTAATGGAGCAACGGGAGCTACTTGAGGAAAAAATCTCAGCTTAATTGATTTTTGTGCCACAACCCCAAAAACTAAAACCCCTCCAGATCGGAGGGGCTCTTTCTATAACTTTAAACTATCAGGTTGTTTAAACGTTACGGCGTCTGGCAGCGAATGCCAGACCAAATAGTCCAAGACCAACAAGAGCCAAGCCAGATGGCTCAGGCACGGCAAAGGAAATGGAGCCGTCATGCTTGCCAGTCAATGTAAAAGTACCGTTTTTGTTGTTAACAATGGTTGTTTTTCTGGGATCGGTATTGAAATCAATGTCTGTCAAAATTTTGGTCATATTGTTGGCGTAGCTAGCAAAACTTCCACTTTTGAAGTTGAATACATCACCGGCTGCAACACCATTCACTTTCCCACTTCCGAATGAGGCGATTTCCCCTTGAATAGAGGGACCACCAAAACTATTCAAGGTGCTGTTCACGTCGACGGTAAAAAGCTTAATGAATTGTGCAGTAGTAGTTGTCGTTGCATCGTAGTAAAAAAAGCTGACAGTGCCGGCGTTATAACTTACCGGCAAGCCTTGCGAAACCCCACCCAACAGGTTACCTAGCAGTTTAAACTGAAATGTTATGCCCCATTGGCCATAGCCATTCTTACTTGGGCTGTTGGGGTCAAGCACATTCTGTTGTGCGCTGAATCCGCTTACTCTGTTGGTGCTAACCGAACTCACTTTGCCATTTACAAATCCACCAGTGGAGACAACGGCGTCACCGGCTGACAGGCCATTGTTGTCATTATCAAAAACGGTCGTTACAGACGAATATAGATATAGCAATTCATCGAGCCAACCGGTTGTGGTTTTCCCGGCGGCCTGAGCGTAACCATTATCTCCAAAATCCTTGCCTACATTGATGTAGAACTGATCAGCCACTGCTACTTGAGCGCCTGCAAGCAGGAAAGCTCCAAGAGCAAAAGACTTAAATCTCATGATTTACTCCAAAAATACGAACCATGGCAATAGCGCCTTCCTTATCATGCATTAGTTATGCCTTGAATATATCTCATTGAAATATATGAAAATAAATGATTTTTGGCGTAATAAAGCAGGGTGAAGAGTAAAATATGCTGACATCGCGTGTTAAATAACGTGATTTGGTGTTAATTATGTTGTCGGTATGGGGTCTGATTTGGGGCAGCTGACACAAACATTGAGCTATTTGGTCTATTTATCCGGGGATTCTATGGCTTATTAAAAAGGCGCTCCAAAATTGGACCGCCTCTTTGCATTTTCGCTGTCGCTGACAGCGTCTAACAACACTTTGCCTTACTTGGCTCTCTCGCTGGGCACTGGCTGTCCATACTTGGGCGAGCGGGGACCATACAAAAGGCCATTATGGCCTTCGGAGGAGAGCAGTCTGGCGCTGGTAATGGCAGCGATATCAAACCCTCTGTCTGCTACGGTTTCAACAATCTGATTCACCGCGGCTTCCACTAACATGCCGACCAAGCCGCCACCGTTGCTGCTGCGAGTCTCTGCCGATGAGGCCCTGGCTTTGTCCTGCCAT
The DNA here is from genome assembly GCF_029223185.1 of Aliiglaciecola sp. CAU 1673. GTDB lineage: Bacteria > Pseudomonadota > Gammaproteobacteria > Enterobacterales > Alteromonadaceae > Bowmanella. The sequence goes on along the minus strand of NZ_JARHUG010000024.1, from coordinate 42,142 downwards.
AAGACGGTGCCACTGCGTAAATCCACCAAGGTTGCGGAAACGGTCACCACGGTTTCACTGGAAATTACTACATAGCTGGTTCCGTATTCTTCGATAGTCATATACAGCGCGGCGTCAGCACCAAAAATCTCATACAACTTGCTTACCGGTACCGTATGTACATCGTTAGCGACGGTTAACCCATTGTTTTTAAAGGTTTGATCAACCAACGCCACCGGGAATACGTAATAACCCGACTCTGCGATAGGGGCGCTTACTTGTGACATCAGACTATATGGGGCAATCACTTCCGCAGAATTGTTCACCGGAGGCAGCACCAGGATAGAGTGAGGATTTGCCTGTCTGAATGCCGAGTAATCGTGTCCCGCTGGCGGACTGATACAGCCACTGATCGTCATAACGGCGGCAAGCACTAAGAGTATTTTTTCCATGCGCATTTTAAGCTTCCTTCTTAGACTTCAACAGAAAATCGATATATTGGGCAGACTCAGGAAATAGCAATTTTTCCTGCTCCAGATGTTGTGTACCCAGATCAGCATTGCCTGTCTCAAAATACAGCATGCCAAGATGCGCATGAATGCCAGGGGCAACCGTTTTGCTATGTGCAGCTGCTTTTTGAATCACTTCCTGCAACATACTAATTTGCTCTTCAAGAGTGACATCTTCAGCTTTGAAGTAGTTGTAAACGGCTTTGTTGTATTGACCGTGATAATAGAGTGGCTCGGTGGTTTTACAGCCAGTAACAATCACGGCAATCAAGGCCGTTAATAGAAGCTTTTTCATTGATATTCCTTATCTCAGATTTTCCATGCACCGGATTCAATGCCGGTCACTAGTTTATTGACCACTTCACGAATGGCCAAATCCAATACTTTTCCATTGAGGGTGGCATCGTAACTTGCGGTGCTACCAAAACCGATGATTTCACGTTCAGACAAGCTGTACTCGCCCGCACCTTGTACGGAATACACCACTTCGGAGTTGGTCACATCGACTACGTTCAGGGTCACTTTGGCATAGGCAATTTGCGATTTTCCTTTACCCAAAATACCGAACAATTGCTTGTCACCAATGGCTTTGCGGCCAAATTCTGTCACATCGCCGGTGACCACAAATCTGGCCCCGCTGATGCTTTGCTGAGTGCCTGAACGCTGTGCTTCAGTGGCCAGCATCTGCATATTGTCTCTGTCCAGCACCACAAAACGATTGGTTTGTTGCAAGTGACTCATGATGGATGTTTTGGCCTGATTGCCCAAACGATCCTCGCCGGTTGAGAAAATACCGTTTTGAAAGCCAGAGCGGTTAACAAATTGGCCTACTGCCAGCTTGCTTTTCTCACCATTGTATTGGGTGTTGTAACTGGCCACCGTAGGGGTTTCAACCACTCTGGATTCAGTAGTAGCACAACCAGATAACGCGCTTGCAGCCACAACGGCAAGCAGGGCTGCGTTGGCGGCGGATAATTTTAATTTGATCACAATAACTCCTTTGTCATGAACCTGAACACTGAATTTGGGGGCCTGGAATTAGAATATGGAGCTTGGGTGGAGAGCCTTAAGAAGGATTTGAATCACATAAGTCCATTTTATTTGCTATCTCATTGGGCTGATACATGCCCTGATAGATAAATTCCTTGATGGTGCTGTTAGAAAAGCATCATGTTATCCCGCCAATGATGGTATCACCGATGCTCTGGCCATGAAATAAGCGCTCACAGGATGAGCAAAAAATAATTGGGTGGCTGGTATAAAGAGAAATGCCCGCGAACAGCAGGCATTACTCCGTTTCTTTATTATTGCTCGTTGTAGGCAAGCGCCAGCGCTTCAGCCACGCGAATGCCGTCGATACCGGCTGACCATATCCCTCCCGCATAACCAGCGCCTTCGCCGGCAGGGTAGAGGCCTTGGACATTGATGCTTTGGTAGTCTTTGCCCCGCTTAATGCAAATTGGAGAGGACGTCCGGGTTTCTACCCCGGTTAACAGACCATCGGCCTTGGCAAAGCCCCTGATTTGTTTGTTAAAAGCCGGGATCGCTTCGCGAATGGCTTCGGTAACAAAATCCGGTACCACTTTACTTAAGTCTGTCAGGGTCACACCTGGGGTATAAGAGGGTTTGACGTCGCCCAATTCGGTGCTGGGTTTACCTGCCAGAAAATCCCCAATTAGCTGGGCCGGGGCATGGTAGTTGTCGCCTCCAGCATGGTATGCGGCTTCTTCCAGGCGGCGCTGCAATTCGATACCCGCCAGCGGGTGGCCTGGGTAGTCCTTCTCTGGCTCGATACCCACCACAATGGCGCTATTGGCATTACGTTCATGGCGTGAATATTGGCTCATGCCATTGGTGACCACCCGACCTGGTTCCGAAGCGGCTGCTACTACCGTACCGCCGGGACACATACAAAAACTGTATACCGAACGGCCATTTTTACAGTGATGCACCAGCTTATAGTCGGCGGCGCCAAGAATGGGATTGCCTGCATTGTCACCAAAGCGGCATTTATCGATCATGCTTTGTTCATGCTCGATGCGAAAGCCCACGGAGAAAGGTTTAGCTTCGATATAGACACCTTGGTCATACAAGGCTTGAAAGGTATCACGGGCGCTGTGGCCAACTGCCAGGATCACTTGCTTACAAGGCAGGTACTCGCCGGTGGACAGATGCAGGCCCTTAAGTGTAAAGCCTTCACCTTGTTTATCCATATCCAAACGTTCTACCCGGGTGCTAAAACGGATCTCACCACCCAGATCAATGATCTGCTGACGCATTTTTTCCACCATGGCCACCAGTTTAAAGGTGCCTATATGGGGCTTGCTGACATACATGATCTCTTCTGGTGCCCCTGCATCCACAAACTCCTGCAGTACCTTACGGCCATAATGCTTGGGATCTTTGACCTGGCTATAAAGCTTGCCGTCAGAAAAGGTACCGGCACCACCTTCGCCAAACTGCACATTGGATTCAGGATTTAAAGGCTGCTTGCGCCAAAAACCAAAGGTGTCTTTGGTGCGCTCGCGTACGGCTTTCCCGCGTTCAAGGACAATAGGTTTAAAACCCATCTGCGCTAATATCAGGGCGGCGAAGATGCCGCAGGGACCTAAACCAACTACCACGGGACGATGCGGCAGTTCAGCAGGGGCCTGGGCGACAAATTTGTACTCCATATCCGGAGTAGGGCGCACATGGGGATCTTTAACGAACTTCGCCAATAACGTCGCTTCGTTGCTAACGTCCACATCCAGGGTATAAATCAGCTGAATATCTTTATTGTTGCGCGCGTCATAGCCCCGTCTGAACATATTGAAGGACAGCAACTGCTCCTTGCTGATCTTCAGCTTTGCCAGTATGGCCTGCTCCAGAGCTTGTTCATCGTGATTAAGGGGGAGTTTGATTTCCGTTAAGCGCAACATATACCGATCTCTTGAAAATGGCTGGACGGACTATCCGTCAAGGCGGCGCTATTCTAGTTCAGAGTGCGCAGAATGCACAGGAAAGCATGTCAAACTTGAGTTTTAATGCCGCTACTTTACACTTAGCGCCCCAAATGTATCCAAAGATAAATACCTGACAATGGCCTTTGTAGTTACCGACAATTGCATTAAGTGTAAATACACCGATTGTGTGGCGGTTTGCCCGGTAGACGCCTTTTTTGAAGGGCCGAACTTTTTGGCTATCGATCCGGTAATTTGTATCGACTGTGCCTTATGTGTGCCTGAATGTCCCGCCGATGCCATTGTGCAAGATGACAAACTGACCGATGCGCAAAAGCCCTTCCTGCAACTCAATGCCGAATTAGCCCAGCAATGGCCGAATATCACTGAAGTGATCGATCCTCCGGCTGATGCCGACCAATGGAATGGCGTACCGGATAAGTTACCGTTATTGGAACGCTAGATTTCACCACAGAGACACAGAGGTCATGGAGAGCAGTAGAGCTGATTTGAATAAAAATCCTCTGCGCTCTCTGTGTCTCTGTGGTTAAAAATTCTTATCCTTTAAAGCCTTTGGCGACGATATAGACTTCGCGAGAGCGGGGGCGGGAGGCGGATGGTTTACGTACCAGCACTTTTTCAAAAGAACTACGTACATCTTTGACATAGTCTTCATAGCCGACGCCCTGGAAAACCTTCGCCACAAAGCTTCCGCCCGGCTTTAGCACATTGCGGGCCATATCCAGCGCCAGTTCTACCAGATACATTGAGGCATATTGGTCGGTGGTTTTTACGCCACTGTGGTTTGGCGACATGTCGGAGATCACCACATCGGCCTGGGCATCGTCCAGGGCTTGCAGAATTTGTTCGTACACCGCTTCGTCGGTAAAATCACCCTGGATAAAGGTCACACCGGTGATGCCATCCATCGGCAGGATATCCGAAGCGATAACCCGTCCTGACTCGCCAACCATGGGGGCCACAATTTGAGACCACCCGCCGGGGGCAGAGCCCAGATCCATGACCGTGTGGCCAGGACGAATGAGTTTGTCTTTTTCATTGATTTCGAGAAGCTTATAACTGGCCCTGGAACGATATCCGTCAATTTGTGCCTTCTTTACATAAGGATCGTTGACGTGTTCATCCATCCATTGTTTGCTGGTTTTAGATCGGGCCATAAGTTCTGCTTCGGGTAACACCAAAAAGGGCGCATATTGTAGACTTGCCGCCCTTAATTGCAAAACCATTACGTAAGGGCAGGGTTCCTGCGTAAAGAGAGAATCAAACCACAGAGACAAGAGAGATTGGTAGGATAGGGGGAGATAACCGACACAATTTCTAGCCTTCTCTGTCATCTCCGTGACTCTGTGGTGAACTACTTTAGTTTTTGGGCCTAAGGCAAAATATTATGAATTTAAGCGATGTAAAAAAGCTGCATCAAAAAAAATACCGCAGCCAATTTGGCCATTATCTGGTGGAAGGTGAGCATCTCGTTTTGGAGCTGCAAAAAGCCATGAAAAAACAACAGGGGCTGGGTGAGATCACCTTGTATGTTACGGACAACTATCTCGATTGGGTAAAGAAGCTGGATATGGCCTATAGCCTGGTGCCAGTCAGTGAAAAGCAGATGGCCCTGCTCAGTGATACCAAATCTCCGCAAGGGATTATCGCCCTGGTACCTATGCCCAAAGCACTAAGAGATAAGCCAACTAAAGGCTCTAAGGAACGCTGTATTTATTTGTATGAAGTCCAGGATCCCGGCAACCTGGGTACCATTATCCGCACCTTAGCCTGGTTTGGCAGCTTTAGGTTATTGCTCAGTCCCAACAGTGTGGATCCTTTCAATCCCAAAGTGGTGCGTGCCAGTATGGGCGCCATTTTCCATCTGCCCATTGAACTGGATGTTGAGCTCATTGATTTAGAAAACCGTTTCGACCAATTTGCCTATCTGGATATGCAAGGCAGTCCTATCGGTGATCCCAAGTTCGGTGGCTATCAATGCTATCTGTTTGGCAATGAAGCCCGGGGCGTGCCAAGCGAAGCCTTAACTAGCTTTAATGCCCAAGCCTTTACCATCGAGGGTTGCGGCAATATCGACTCACTGAACCTGGCCAGTGCCGTTAACATCTGCGCTTATCAATTGTCGGTTTAGAGATAGAAAATGGCTGAGCTAAATCTTGAAGATGTATTAGCCATTGTGTTGAAAAACCCACCGGGCATAGATACCCAACAAGCCATGATTAATGCCGCGGAGACATTGATCGCAAATGGCATGAACAAAGAGCAAGCCATTGAGTTTGTATTTGGTCATGTGCTGTCTAACAACAAATCCAGTTAACAATCCCGAACGATCTTTCCACATCAATTGGTTGTGAGTGCGCTACGTAAAATCTTGGCCGGTATTGCTGGTTATTCGCTAGAGATTTTACGTAGCTGCGCCAAATAACCAGACCTGTAATTTTCGGATTATTCATCCATGTGAAGACATTTCGGGTAGCCCCTGGCTCCCCCAGTCTCAATATAGTCAAGTTCCCATAATGTATAATATGTTAAATAATGTTAATTCCCGAATATGGCTCTTTGTGTTTGTGGGTGTTTACACCATTTACTCCCCTTCTTGATGATCACTGTGGATCCAAGGTCCAGTTTTCTCCTCCAAGGCGTCGCTTAAAATGATGCTCCTACGTGAAAAGTTTGTGCCTTTTGGGGGGAATTCTACGCAGATTTCACGTAGCGAAATCCTTTGCTGATGGTGAGGATCTGTTTTAACAAGCAACTAAGACGTAGCCCCTTTATGCGCAGCTTTATGCTGCTCGCCTATACTGGTGTAGGTTTTCACCTCGGAGCGTCCAGATGGAACGTCGAGCTTTTCTTACCGGAACAGGATTAACCCTTGCCGCCAGCAGTTTAGGTTTATCTGCCCTGGCCGATGACAAACAAACCGATGCCTATAGCGGTGCAACCGCACTGGCGCCTGCAGATTGGACTGGACTACGAAAACAATTCTCGCTGACTCATGATTATGTGCATTTGGCCACCTTCTTATTGGCATCCCATCCAAAGCCTGTTGCCGATGCTATTGAAGCGCACAGACGCGCTTTTGACAGGAATCCAGCCGATTACTGGCATGAACACTTTATGACCATAGACGCAGAGATCTGTGCGTCTGCGGCTAAATATATGGGCGGTCAAGGTCATCAGATTGCGCTCACCGACAGTACCACGATGGGACTGGCTTTGGTTTATAGCGGACTGAAGTTGCAGCCCGAAGAAGAGATCCTGCAAACCGTGCATGATCACTACTCTACCGATTTGTCCCTTAAATTGCGGGCCGATCGTACCGGTGCCAAGGTAAAACGCATTGCCCTATATGACGATCCGGCCAGCGCCAACGTGGAAGAAATCGTTTCACGGCTTAAGGCTGGTATTCAGGAAAAAACCAAGGTAGTGGCGGTTACCTGGGTACATTCCTCTACTGGTGTTAAGCTGCCAGTTCGTGCCATGGCGGATGCGATCCAAGACATTAATGCCAAACGCAGTGCGCAGCAGCAGATCCTGTTTTGCGTAGACGGTGTTCATGGTTTTGGTATAGAAGATCAAGATATCAGTCAGCTTGGCTGCGACTTTTTTATTGCCGGCACGCATAAGTGGATCTTCGGTCCCCGTGGGACCGGCGTGATATGGGGCACAGATAAAGCCTGGCAGCAAAGCAACGCTGTGATCCCCAGTTTTAGCCAATCTTATGATGTATGGCTGGGCAATAGTACCCAAGAGCAGGTGCCCATAGGCGAACATATGACGCCGGGCGGCTTCCACTCTTTTGAGCATCGCTGGGCCCTGCCCCAGGCCTTTTATCTGCATCTGCAGCTTGGTAAAGCGCATGTACAACAACGGATTCATCAGCTTAACAGTCAAACCAAGGAAGGCCTGGCCAAGATGGCCCACGTTAAACTCTATACGCCTAAGTCAACATCGCTTTCCAGTGGCCTGGTTTGCTTTGATGTACAGGGAATGAAGGCCGATGAGGTCGTCAAAGCATTGCATCAAAAGGGCATCATTATGAGTGCTACGCCCTATCGCAACTCTTATGCCCGGTTTGCACCAAGCCTGATTAATAACGAGCAGGAAATCGACAAAGCCCTGGCCGCCATTGCGGCCCTGGCATAAGGAAAAGGTATGCCCCAGCAAGAATCGCCCGTTAAACGTCGTCGCCAACATGCCTTAAGGCGCGGCGTCACTTCACTGCCTATGGATTTTCACTATCTGTGCCGCGAGAAACCCGAGCGTATTGGCATTGTTGCCGAAGGTGACTCCTGGTTTGCCTACCCGCGTAAATGGATCGCCATGGGCGCCGATGTCAATGTGCTGCATCATATTGAAGAACGGGTAGAGAATACCGATAAGGTTAATTTGCTGCGTCTGGCCTGTAATGGCGATGAGGCGGTACAGATGTTATCTGGTCGGCAGAAGGAAACCTTGGTTGGAGTATTGGAAAAAAGCGCCGCCCATATTCAGTTGCTGCTTTTCTCCGGTGGTGGCAATGACATAGTTGGTAAGCGCGATATGCCTGCACTGCTCAACCGCTATCAAAATGGCTTTTCTGCTGAGCAATGTATCAATCGGACGCGCTTCGATATGACCTTGCAGGCGGTTATGCTGGCCTACCAACAACTCCTGGCTTTACGGCAGGATATTATCCCCCATGCCAGCATCATCACCCATACCTATGATATCGCCCAGCCGGTTGACCAAGGGGCCGAGTTTTTCTGGGGGTTGATAAAAACCAAACCCTGGATCTACCCCTACCTAGTGGAAAAACAGATCCCGCCTACCCTGCACCTGGATATCGTCAGGATCCTGCTTGGTACCTTTAAAGACAAGCTGATGCAGTTAGCCAAATCGCCGCAGGCTCAAGGTCAATTAAAAGTGGTGGATACCCAGGGTATCCTGCGCGCCAGCAACACGGATGACTGGCTGAATGAGATCCATCCCACCACTCAGGGGTTCAGGAAGATTACAAAGCCTATTTATCAGCAGATGCGTACCTTACAACCGACCTTACCGCCCTGGTAGCTATCATTATGCCTTATAAACAGATTTCAGACTTACCCCAGCAAGTTACCCAACATTTGCCCAAGCATGCACAGGAAATTTATCTGGCCGCTTTTAATAGCGCTTGGGATCAATATGCCAATAAAGAGGATCGGAAGGGCGACGATTCACGGGAAGAAGTTGCCCATAAAGTGGCCTGGGCCGCGGTCAAGCAGTCCTATGAAAAAGGACCCGCTGATACTTGGGTCAAAAAGTCTTAACAAATCAGTGACGTAGAATACTAAAGTCGAGGAAATGGGTAGAGCAGGAAATACAGGGATCGTAGTTGCGGATGACCTGCTCGCAGAAACGTTTAAGCTCATCATCACTGTGGCTTAAACCAAATCGTGCGACAGACTGACGCAGATCCTGCTCTATCCGCGCCTGGTTTTGACTGGTTGGAGGAATAATCGAGCATTTGACCACCCGGCCTTTTTCATCCAATTCATAATAATGGTAGATCATGCCGCGGGGGGCCTCGGTACAGCAACAGCATTGCCCTGCCCTTGGCTGCACCTTGACGCTGGCTTCTCCTTGCGGACAAGGCTGTGCCAATATTGTCTGAGCCTCCAGTAATGCCATATAAATTTCGACACATCTTGCCACGATACTGGTAAAGGGATTGGTATTGGGAAACTTCACCCCCAGCTCTTTTAACAGGGCTTTTATGGGCTTGGGCAACTTGGCCACATTGTTATTGAGCCTGGCCAGCGGCCCTACCAAATAGTCTTTACCTTCAAACAAGGAATACAACGCCGTGGAATGGCGTACCTGATGTTCGGCAAAATGAGCCTGATATTGCTCATGGCTTAGTCGGGTGCCATCGCTAACCACTATCTCGCCACCATTGATGGGATAATCCGATGTGTCCTTCAGGCTAACCCAAAGAAAATCATGGCTATAGTCAGGCAGCGGTAAGGCTGCAGCCCAACGCAACAGCACCTCGGCCAGGGGCAATGCCTGGTTTACTTTCAAAGCCGCCTGTTGCCAGCTCTCTGGCGAGGGAAAGCGGCCAAAACCGCCTACCTGTAAGCCAACCGGATGCACCGACCGCCCGCCCAGCAGAGTCATCAGGCTATTGCCTGCTTCTTGTATCTGCATTCCTCTTTTAAGCACATCAGGATGTGCTTTGGCCATGGCCAACGCGTGGTCAAAGCCCAGAAAATCAGGCGCTGCTAAAAAATGAATATGTAACGCGTGACTTTGAATCCATTCTCCTAAGTTCATTAATCGGCGTAATTGGGTTACCTTGGCCGATACCTTCACCTGAAACAGCTTTTCAATGGCGAGTATGCTGGTGAGCTGATATGCCATAGGACAGATGCCGCAGATTCTGGCATTCAAATCGGGAATGTCTTCATAAGATTTGCCTTCCAGAAACTTCTCAAACAATCGGGGTGGCTCGAAAATTTTCAGGTGCAAGCGCTCAATCTCATCGCCTCTGGCCACTAACTCCAGTGCCCCTTCGCCTTCCAGACGGGTAATAAAAGGCACATTGACATTGATGCGCCTGCTTTTCATTGTTTGTCCTCTTCTGAAAGCTTGGGATCCAGAGCCTGCCAGTGATGGTACTGTTCGTTAAAATCCGGGGATTGACTGTGAATGCTGGCAAAACGCTGGGCGATTTGCGCCGGCATCAGGCCGAGACCGGCGAAGCGCTTACCCAGGCTCTTGCCATTAGGTTGCTCGGAGGGACCGAAACAGCCGTAGCAGGCCCGCCCAAAAGCAGGACATAAGGCGCCGCAGGCGGTACGCGTAACCGGTCCAAGGCAGGGAGCCTGGCGTGTAACCATCACACAGACCTGTTGGCGACGCTTACATTCCATACAAAGTTTTTCTTTATTATCAATGGGTAAGGTGCCAAATCTGAGCTGACGAATAAGATTGTTAAGTTGTTCGATGGTAATAGGACAGCCCCACAGCTCAAAATCCACCTTGGCATGCGCTTTGATGGGCGTACTGTTGGCCAAGGTGTCAATAAATTCGGGTTTTGCGTAGATGGCTTGTTTCCAGGCGCGTTCATCCTGCATATTGCGAAGGGCCTGCACCCCACCACTGGTGGCACAGGCACCAATGCTGACCAACAGTTTACTGTTGCTTCTGGCGTGCTGCAGTCTTTGTAGATCTTCTGGGGTGGTGACGCTGCCTTCTATCAACGCCAGGTCCACACTGGCATCGGGCTCGTATAAGCCACCTTCTATAAAATGCACAATGTCTATATCTTCAAGCAAGTCCAACAACTGCGCGCCTTGATTGAGGATCGCTAACTGGCAGCCTGAACAGGACGTCAGCTTATGAATGGCAACACGTAGTTTGGCCATCAGACCCCCCTCAAGCCAAACCATTGCTTGATTTGCGGGTAATGAAACACCGGCCCGTCTTTACACACAAAGTAAGGACCTAACTGGCAGTGACCACAGCTACCCACGCCACATTGGAAATTGCGCTCCAAGGTCATATAGATGGCCTCTTCCGGGACATTGAGGTCGGCCAGGTATTTCAGGGAAGAGACCATCATCATTTCCGGCCCGCACATCATCACCGTGCAGTGTTTGGGATTAAATTCTGCCAATTCCAACAACCCGGTGACCAATCCCAGGCGCCAGCGCTGTTTACGCTGGGTTTCACGGCTGGCCGCCAGCAGTACCTGGCAGTCTTTTACCTCACGCCATTTATCATATTGTTGCTGCCAGAGCAGGTCCTGATGGTGTTTGACGCCCTGCAGAATAATAATGCGCCCGTATTTGTCTTTGTTGCGCACCGCGTAATGGATGGCTGCCACCACCGGCGCACAACCCAGGCCTGCGGTAATAAAGACCAGATCCCTTCCCTCCAGTTGTTCCAACGGCCAGCCATGGCCAAAGGGACCGCGCAAACCAATCTGACTGCCCTCGGCCAAGTCGCTTAAGGGGCGGGTGACATGACCCACGGCGCGAATGGTGTGCATAAGGTGCCCATCCCGCCAGCCCATAATCGATATGGGTACTTCACCCACACCAAACAGATAAAGCATATTGAATTGGCCAAAGTGAAATACAAAAGGCCGCTCGCGACCCAGGGCCAGGTGTAAGGTACAAATATCCGGGGTTTCCTGTTCCTTTTTGACCAAGATGGCGCTCATGGGCAGCATATAATTCATGGCTTATCTCCCAGACACAGAGCTCTGGCTTCTTCCACCAGGTCGATAGCTACCGGACACCAGGCAATGCAGCGACCACAGCCCACACAGCCGCTGCGGCCATATTGAAGTTGCCAGTTGGCAAGCTTATGCAGCACCCATTGACGGTAACGCTGACTAATTTCGTTACGTATAACCTTGCCGACAATATAACTATGCTGTTCGCTAAAGCAGGAATCCCAGAGCCTGACCTGGCTGGACGCTTGTCCTTTAATATCGCTGTGACTTTCTTGTTTGGAGCAAAAACAGGTAGGACACACTGAGGTGCAATTGCCGCAGGCCAGGCAGCGTTCTGCAATATCCTGCCAGCGTTGATCATCCAGCTTGTCCACCAGTGTCATTAAGGTCTTCTCATCGGGCATTTGCCGCTCTTGCTGCTGTACCGCCCGCTGGTGCTGACGAGTAGCAACCGCGCGTTTTGCGCCGCTGGCCGCTTCCAGGCCCAGTTTGTCGGCAATCCGTTGGCCTTTATCGCTACCCACATTGATAAGATATCCGCGATCCAGTTCATCCAGACAAAGATCAAAGCCTGACTCGGCACTCGGCCCATCGCCTGTGGAGACACAAAAACAGGTACTGGCGCTGCGACTGCAATTGACCGCAACAATAAAAAGTTGTTGGCGTTTGGCTTGATAACTGGGATCAGGGTACGGTCCCTCAGCAAAATGTTTGTCCTGAAGCGCCAACGCAGCCAAATCACAAGCGCGAAGCCCGATAAAGGCCAAGGGCCGGATGGCTGGAAAGCTTTGCCTGAATATCAGGCCATCGTCGGTGTGTTCGGCGCGCCATAGCTCTTGCTCCGGCGCAAACAAAAAGGGCTTCAGCCCTTGTGGCCCGGTGTTAAAGGCAAAAGCCCGTTTATGTCTGGCCTTTTTTAACTGGTAACGCCCGGGGGCACTGTCTTCTTCTATGCCATAGGGCAACTCGGTGGCATCCGCTAATTCTTCAAATACGATGGCATCGTCTTTGACTTTAGGGCCGATGACCCCGTAACCCTCAGCCCTGAGGCAATCTATCAGCAGCTGTAGCTGCTGTTTAGGCAAGAAGTGCTGTGTCACGTTGCCTCCGAGTCGTCAGCCAATTAAGCCAGGTCCCGATGCCCTCACCGCTTTTGGCTGAAAGTTGAATAAGCTCCCCCCTGGGATTGAGGCGCTTTAGCTCCGTTTTAAAGCGATCTACGTCAAAATCCACATAAGGGAGTAGATCCACTTTGTTTAAAACAATGAGATCACATTGGCTGAACATATGCGGGTATTTTTGTGGCTTATCCTCACCGTCGGTGACCGCCATCATCGCCACGCGCGCGTGCTCGCCAATATCAAAAAGGGCCGGACACACCAAATTACCGACATTTTCAATGATCAACAGGCTGTTATCTTTCGGGCAAAGTGCCGCTAATCCCTCTTCAATCATCTCGGCATCTAAATGACAGCCGCTGCCGGTGTTGATTTGCACCGCCCGCCCCCCGCTTTGGGCAATGCGTATGGCATCGTTATCGGTTTGCTGATCGCCCTCCAAAATGGCCAGGTCGGCAAACACGCCGCGCTCACAAGTGGATTGCAATAATTGGGTTTTGCCCGCCCCTGGTGTTCCCATCAGGTTGATACATAAGATCCCGCGCTCATTGAGCCATTGCCGGTTTTGTTCCGCTTGCTTGTCATTCGCTGCCAACAGGGGAACATGTAACGCCAGATGCGCCGGTTTTTCCCCGACATCCAAAGGCGCTGCGCCTTTCAACGGGCTTACACCATATTTGCCACCACCACAGCCACAATCTCTACACATCTTGAAACTCGATTTGTTTTAACATCAGTTCTTGTCCCTTGTTCAATTGGTAATCATAGCTGCCACAGGGGCAGGCCTCGCCATAACGGTTAATGGCGAAATGCCGGCGACACTGATGACATACCGCTTGTGCCGCCTTGTTTTCGATAACCAATTCACATTCATCAAGCTCAGCCTCTGCCTTTACCAAATCAAAGCAAAACGCCAGACGTTCACCGTCCACACAGCTTAGTGCTCCTACTTCCAGCACCACCCGGCTGATGGGCTTGTGCCGATAGGGCATCAGGTTTTCCAACAGGGCTCGCACCAAAGATAGCTCATGCATCAGCAAATCCTCGGCAGTTGCAGGCCGTAAGGCCAATCAAGCAGACGTTTTCCACCGTAGCTTGTGTGCAATGTGACGCCCGGACTTGCATTGGTAACGGTGCCAATAACGGCAGCGGATGTACCGTAAGGATGTTGTTTCAGGGATTGAAGCACCGCTTCTGCCGCATGCTCGGCAACCACCAGTACCACCATGCCTTCGTTAGCCATAAACCAGGGTTCCAGGCCCATCAGTTCACAAATCCCGTGAGTCGGAGCCCTGATTGGCAGCCTGTCCTCCTCTACCAAAAGATGGGTGTGGCTGGCCTTGGCAATATCATGCAGGACGCAGCCCAATCCGCCGCGGGTAGCATCGCGCATGGCTTTGATACCTTGGTGGTTGCCAAGCAGTGATTGGATAAGTCCGTTAAGTGGTGCGCAATCGCTGTGCATGTCACCGACCATGCCAAGCTCTTCTCTTGCCAGCATCACCGCCGCGCCATGATCGCCGATACTGCCGCTAACTAAGATCCTGTCGCCGGGTTTGGCATGGCAAAGACCCAGATTCAGATGGGACGGGATCACGCCAATACCGCTGGTATTGATATAAACACCATCTGCCATGCCCCTGCCCACTACTTTAGTATCGCCAGTTTGAATGGTGACGCCCGCTTCTTTAGCGGTATCTCCCATGGAATAAACAATGCGTTGAAGCACCGAGATCGGCAGCCCCTCTTCGAGGATGAAAGCCGCACTGAGTACTTTGGGAATGGCGCCGCCCACTGCTAAATCGTTTACCGTGCCGCAGACCGCCAGCTTGCCAATATCGCCGCCGGGAAAAAATAAGGGCGTGACCACAAAACTGTCAGTGGTAAAAGCCAAACGATCACCGTTTGGGGTAAACTCTTCCAAGGTTATTCTGGCCTGATCTTCCTTGTCCGCGATGGCGGTATCGCCAAAGGCGCTTAAGAAAAGGCAATCAATCAATTCTGCCATGGCCCGTCCACCGGCACCGTGGGCCAGGGTGATGCAATCTTCAGCCATGGATCCCCGTCTCCTTATCAGGAAGATACTGATAATAGGCGGCGCAGGCCCCCTCACTGGACACCATTAACGCACCCAGGGGATGCTCGGGCTTGCAATGCTTTGCAAACAGCGGACATTGATTAGGCTTGCGTTGGCCCTTAAGCACTTGTTGGCAATAGCAGGGCTCTTGTTGGATACCGGGCTCGGCGCTTGGAGAAAAATGTTTGGACGCATCAAATGCGCTAAAATCGGGTTTAATACGCACGCCAGAATTCTCTACCCATCCCAGCCCTCGCCATTGGCAATCTTCGCCATAATCAAATACAGAATCCATGGCCGCTAATGCGGTAAGATTTCCTCTGTGATTGACGACCCTGGCATAGGCATTTTCTGTTTCGCAGCGCCCTTCTTTTAGTTGTATAAGCAGTTGGTACAGCGCCAGTAAAAAATCTACCGGCTCAAACCCGGCGACAACCAGCGGTTTGTGGTGCACTTTGGCGACGGGCTGATAGGCATCTGTACCAATTACCATGCTCACATGACCGGGACCGATAAAACCGTCTAGTTGGATATCTCCCCCCGCCAGCAATGCCTCTAAGGTGGGCATCAGACGAATATGATGGCAAAGCACTGAAAAATTGTTTATTCCCTGTGCTTTAGCAGTGGTCAATGTCAGGGCTGTACTTGGCATGGTGGTATCAAAGCCAATCGCCAAAAACACCACCTGCTTATGTGGATTTTTAGTGGCAATGGTCAGGGCATCGAGTGGCGAATAGACCACGCGAATATCGGCCCCATGCGCTTTTGCCTGCAACAAACTTTGCGATGTACCCGGCACACGCATGGGATCGCCGAAAGTGGTGAGGATCGTGTCTGCTTTTGCGCTGATGGCGATAGCTTCATCTATAACCTTTACCGGCAACACGCAGACCGGACAGCCTGGGCCATGAATAAACTCAATGGAATGCGGCAGTAATTGGGCAAAGCCATAGCGAAAAATGGCATGGGTGTGGCCACCGCAGACTTCCATGATCTGTATGGGTCGGCCAAATGCAGCGGCCAACTCATCAGCGAGCGGCGCGATCTTTTGTATAAGCGCCTGCACTCTGGCGGCATCTCGAAATTCACGCATCGTCCGCCTCCTCCTGCATGCTGGCTAGAAGTGCCAGGTCGTCCAGAGCCTGGGCTTCATCGATGACGGCCATGGCAAACCCCACATGTACGATCACCCATGTCCCTATTAAGCTCTTCAGATCCAAGCCCTGAGACTGTATTAGCGCGAGGCTGAACTGGCGTTGGATCCCGCCGCTTTGGCCAATGGCAAGGGCCTGCTCAGGATCCACAATTTCAACAATTTGCGCCGGCACCCCTAAACACATGATCCGGCCTCCCAATTAGCCAGGGCCACTGCCGCCTGCCCAAGCGCTAATCCGCCGTCATTGGGCGGTACCTTTTCATGCAGCAATACCGCAAATCCCTGGCACTCCAACACTGCTTTAAGGGCACTAACCAGCAGGTCGTTTTGCATCACGCCCCCGCTTAAGGCCACGGTATCGAAGGACGCTTCCTGATTGATCTGTTTGCAAAGTTTTACTAATGCGGCCACCAGACTCTGATGAAAGTCTGCGGCAATCTGTGCACAAGACTTTTTCGTCAGATCGACAAGCAGTAACGGCCAGATTGGCGCTGGATTAAGCTCCCAGAGGGAGTCCATCTTGATCATTTTGAAGGGGTAACTGGGCGTCGCCGAATCAGCAGCCAGCGCAAGGGTTTCCAGGGCCATAGCTGCCTGCCCTTCAAAGCTTTGGCGATAAGGCGCCACGTCTAACAAGCAGGCTACGGCATCAAATAATCTGCCAGCCGAGCTACTTTGCATAAACTGCCCCTGGTGCCTTAGCAGCAGGTTGGCACTGTGGTTGTCGATGCCCAGTTTTTGCAGCAACTCCTCTGCAAGGGGCCAACAGCCTGCTTGCTTGAGTCTGGTGATAAGGCAGCGCCAAGGCTCAACATTGGCTTTGTCGTTGCCCAATAATGGTGACGGGGCCAAGCGTCCCAAGCGTTTTACGCTCTGATAATTGCCAAGCAGAAACTCGCCGCCCCACAGGCTGCCATCTTCGCCATAACCCAGCCCGTCCAATACGATCCCCAGGGCTTGTTTGCCTTGCCACTGATTTTCTGCCAAGCAGGCTGCCATGTGGGCATGGTGATGCTGCACTTGGAAAAGTGGCAGATTGAGTGTTTGTGCTAGTCGCTTACCCAATTGATGGGACTGATAATCCGGATGACTATCGACGACAATCAATTCGGCTTGTTGTTGTGTCAAGGCTTGCAGCGTTGCAATATCTGCTGTTGCCGCTTCCAGGGCCTGTGGATGCGTCAAATTGCCATGATGAGCACTTAAAACCATTCGCTGATTGGCGCTTTGAGCCATCACATTTTTAAGATCGCCACCAAGGGCCAACACCGATTTTTGGCTGTGTAGATTTGGCGGCAAAGATAATGCCTCTGGTACAAATCCCCTGGCTCGTCGAAGCACCATGGGTTTATTGGCAATCATACTAACCAGGGAGTCGTCCTGGGCATGGACAATGGCGCGATTATGCAAGACAAAGCCGTCAGCCAAGGGGAAAAGATGCGCAAGTGCCTCTTCATTTTGATAGCAAAGGGGCGCGCCGCTGATATTGCCCGATGTCATCACCAAACCATGGGGAAACCCCTGGCTGAGCAATACATGCAAAGGCGAATAAGCCAGCATCACCCCTAACTTTGCCTGATTAGGTGCAATATTTTCAGCAAAGGCCATTTTGGCGTGGTGCTTATGCAATAACACAATGGGCGCGCTTGGCGCCGCTAAACAGTCCATGGACTGACTATCAAGGCAAAACGCCTGGTTTACCGCCGCCACAGAGTGAAACATCAATGCCAGCGGCTTATCCGGACGTCGCTTTTGTAAGCGCAGGCGAGCGATGGAATGCTCGTTTTCGGCGTCACAGCAAAGATGAAAGCCGCCGATTCCCTTGATTGCCAGGATCTTGCCTGCTTTCAACCAACCTTGAGCCTGCTTGATCAGCGCCTGACTGTGCCCGACTATCGGCTGGCCTTGTTGGTCGACCAACCAAACAGAGGGACCACAGTGTGGACAGGCCAGGGTTTGCGCATGGAAACGACGATCATCGGAATCCAGATAAAGGGCTTCACATTCCTGGCAAAAAGGAAAGGCAGCCATACTGGTTCGCTCCTTATCCCAGGGCAGACTGTCCACAATACTAAAACGTGGGCCACAGGCGGTGCAGCTGACAAAGGGATATTGATAAAAGCGGCTGAGCGAGTTTTGCAGATCCTCTTTGCACTGCTCACATATAGCCCGATCCTCCAGCGGCAAGGCACCTCTGCCCTGCTCCAGACTTTTATCCAGTCGAAAACCTTCCTGGGCGTTGGCCCATATCGTTGCAATATGGATAGTGTCGATATGTCCGGGAGAAGGTAATTGCTGTGATAAGTGTTGGGAAAAAAGCTGCACGCTGTCGCTGTCACCTTGTAACAGGATCTCGGCACCTTCCAGGGTGTTGCGCACATAACCTCTGAGCCCCATTTTTTGGGCTAATCGACAGACAAAGGGACGAAAACCAACGCCTTGTATCCGTCCTGTCACCAGCAAACGGGTAGAAGCAATCTGTTTAGTGGTTGCGGTTTGGCCCATCTGTATTTCCTAGGATCTTGCCGCGCAATGGCTTTTCACCACCTTGCATGCAATATGCGGGCAAGACCTTAACCCTTTAACGCCGTGATCCCCATCGGCTTAGCTTGCGCCAACAAAATGCCCGGTATATTGCGCCAGATCAGCTTCCAGGCTTTCCAGCAACTTTTCACACAACTCAGGTATGGCACGTTGCGCTTCGGGGCTGAGCTTATTGCTGTAATTGGAGAAGTCTTTGGCGGTGATGGCAAACAGATCGATACGAGGTAAGGGCTGGATCAACGACGGTAACATGGAAAGTAAGGCATCCAGGCGGCCACCATGCACCAAAGGTTGGTCTTCATGCAGTTCATACAGATCCAGATTTTGTTTGACCACTATCTTGCCGGGGCGTTTGGGATCCAGTAACGCATCCACCAGTATCACCCTGTCACAATGGCTAAACAGGGGGACCAATGCCACGCCGCCCACACCTGCATCAATCAGACCAATGTGATGCGGCCAGCACATATGACAGAGTTCTTCGAAGACCCGGCTACCAATACCGTCGTCACCATGGAGCTTGTTGCCTAAGCAGAGAATACGGATCTGAGATTTTTTCATCTTGTCCCTATGTCTTGTTGTCACGATGAAGGAGAGTGCCTATATGTAAAGATAGGCTAAAAATACAAAAAACACTGTTTTTACAGATAGTTGATAGTCGATAAGCGATAAGAGCGGGGTTTCGTGTGTTTTTTATCCGCTATTGTCATTGATCTTGGTTAAATTACGGCCAAGGCAGCCCCGTTAAACTTGCCGACAAAAAGCACAGGATAAAACTATGCCAGGCCTTAGTAGCCAAGAGGCACAAGCACGACTCGCTAAGTACGGTGAAAATCGCTTGCCAGAGCCCAAGGAAACCAGCGCTTTGGTGATTTTCATACGCCAGTTCAAAAGTCCCTTTATTTATGTTTTGTTTGCGGCAGCCGTGGTGTCCTGGTTTTTGGGGCAACAGGTAAATAGCTACTTTATCCTGGCGGTGCTGCTATTGAATGCTGTCATTGGCACGGTACAAGAATATTCTGCAGCGCGGGCCGCCAAGGCTTTGAAAAAGATGGTGCCATCCTTTGCGTCGGTCTACCGCGATGGTGACGTTATCCGCATCGAAACGCATTTACTGGTGCCGGGCGATCTGGTGCAACTGGTCTCTGGTGATAAAGTGCCCGCCGACATTCAGCTAAAGGAGAGCCGAAATCTTAGTGCCGATGAATCCCTGCTTACCGGTGAATCGCTACCACAAAGTAAGTCTGCAGACGCACAGGTAAGTTCAGAGGCGCCACTAAGTGAGCGCAGTGACAGTTTGTTTGCCGGTACTCTGATCAGTCAGGGACGGGGAAAAGGTGAAGTGGTCGCCACCGGCTTCAATACCCAATTAGGCAAGATAGTAAAACAAGTAGCCGGCGGTACGCAGGTTAAGCCGCCGTTGATGCAACGAATTGAATCTTTTACCCGTAAAATATCGGTCGCTATTTTATTGATCATTGCCCTGCTTTTTGTGATTACCGTGCTAAGGGGAGACGATCTTTCCGAGGTATTTTTGATGGGCGTCGCCCTGGCGGTATCCGCCATCCCTGAGGGCCTTCCTGCCGCCATCACTGTGGCCTTGGCCATCGGCATGGGACGCATGGCCAAAAAAGGCGTGATTGTCCGAAAACTGCTGGCGGTAGAAGCCTTAGGCTCCTGTACTTTTATTGCTTCTGATAAAACCGGCACCCTGACCATGAACGAAATGACTATCACAGAAGTGGATCTTAGTGATGGTCATCGTTATCGGGTGACAGGAGAGGGGCTGGACCTGCATGGTGAAGTGGAAAATGAGAGCGCGCGCACAAACGGTGATTTGTTGCATGAATTAGCCCTTTGCGCGGCGCTTGCCAATGAAGCCACACTCAGATGCGAAGATGGGCAATGGTTTGGCGAGGGCGATAAAGTTGATCAGGCCTTTTTGGTGTTAGCCGCCAAGCTTGGATATGAACCTGGTGAACTGACGAAAGTGTATCCACAGCAAGGTTTAATCCCCTACGAATCTGAGCATGCCTATTGCGCCAGCATCAACATCATTGGCCAGCAGCATAAGGTGTGTATTAAAGGCAGTGTGGAAAGGCTGTTACCTATGTGCAGCCTGGACGGATTGGGGCGTGAGCTTGACAAAGAACAGATTCACCAACAAACCAGCCACATGGCCAGTCGCGGTTTACGTGTACTGGCAGTGGCGGGTAAAGCGTTGGAATTGGAATCCATCGAGTTGACTGATGCGTTGCACCATATGCGCTTCTTGGGTTTGGTAGGGATAAAAGATCCTATACGCCCTGGGGTAATTGAGGCCATTGCCGAATGCAAAACTGCGCATCTGGAGATTGCCATGGTCACTGGCGATCACCCCGATACTGCCTTGGCTGTTGCCAGGGAGTTACAGTTTGAACCTTACCCGCAACACGCCGTTATTGGTCAGCAAATAAAGGAGAAAGAGGCGGATTCGGTTGGCTTTGATGCCTTGGTAGACAAAGGCCGCGTATATGCCCGGGTAGAGCCACAGCAAAAATTGCAATTGGTTCAGGCTTGGCAGCGCCAAGGCCATTTTGTGGCGGTGACCGGCGATGGGGTCAATGACGCCCCTGCCCTGCGCCACGCCCATGTAGGGGTTGCTATGGGCCAGCGGGGTACCGATGTAGCCAGGGAAAGTGCCGATTTAATTATCACTGATGATAATTTTGCCAGTCTGGTGGAAGGGATCCGTCAAGGGCGAATCGTTTACAACAATATCCGTAAAGTGGTGTTTTTGTTAATTAGCACGGGGGCTGCCGAAATCGTGCTTTTTATCCTCTCCGTCTTGATGGGGCTGCCCCTTCCCTTGTTGCCGGTGCAATTGCTATGGCTGAACCTGGTGACCAATGGTTTGCAAGATGTGGCGCTGGCCTTTGAGCCCGCCGAGGGTGATGAGCTTCGGCGTGCGCCCAGAAAACCCAAAGAGCCAGTATTTGATCGCTTGATGATAGAGCGAGTGCTAATCAATGCCCTGGCCATGGGCTGTATCGCCTTTGCAATCTTTTATCTTGCCCTGGAGCAGGGCATGAGCGTGGAATCTGCACGAAACACCACCTTATTGCTGATGGTGCTGTTTGAAAATATCCATGTATTTAACAGCCGCTCGGAAACCCGTTCCATTTTTAAGCACCGCTTCTTCAGTAATCCCTTCCTGCTCTTCGGCATGCTGGCCGCCCAGGGGCTGCATATTGGCGCTATGCACAGCACATTTTTGGGTGGCATTTTGCAGATTGAACCGGTTGCGCTAACGCTGTGGGCCCAGTTACTGGGATTAGCCTGCACGTTATTGCTGGTGGATGAGATCCACAAGGTAGTCATTCACCGAAGACAAAAAGCCCATGCGGTTTGATAAAAGGGCGCTGGAAAACATCTTCTCTGATCTTGCCCCTTTACCAGGTAATCACCCTACCGTTTTCTAGTGCGTCACCACTTTTGACGGAATTGGTAACTACAAAGACATGTTCAATCGATACATGAAAATACTGAGAAAGCGCCAAGGCCAGTCCCTGCTGCAGCTTCTCCTTGCTGCCTGTCGACCAAAGTGTAGGGAGATATAAGGTGGCGAAAACGGCATATTGTTTGCCATAAGAGGCATCACAAACGCTGCAGATGATAGTCATTTCGTTAGGTTCTGTATGCGTCGCCTCTGCCCAAAGGGAAACGGGATCTTGTTCTTTATTAATTGCCCTCATCAGGGATTTTTCTGCTACAACCAAGGCGACAGGCATGAGGCTTTCCCTATCCAGAAGCAATGATTTCCAGTCTAGTGCAAGACTGGAAGTTCGCCGAATTCATTTAAGAAACAAGCAAGCTATCCTGTTATCACTGCTCTAGTTACGCCCCCGATTTTGCTTTTTGGCATAGTAAACAGCAAACAGGCTGATCAGCAGAAAGACAACTTCCAGTATTATTTGAGATGGCCGAATAACGCTGGCCACATCTGCCAGCACGAATCCACGGAACATGATCACCATCACAACTCCAAGGGATATCGCATAGACGCAGAATGCCCAAGAGTTGCGTAATAGAAGAAGTATTGCTCCCAACAATCTGGTAAAAGCGGCGACAAAAGTAATAGCGATCACCCAAACCGGTATGTTGGATATATATTCTGCATATTCAGCTTTAATCCGCCTTTGCGAAACCAATTCGGCCCAGTGTTCCGGCGTAGATAATGCAAAGGTGAAGATAACCAGGAATGCATACGCCATACCCCAAAGAAGCAGAAATCCCGAAATCAGCCAATGTGAGGCGATATTCCTCATTTCTCCCTCCTTTATGCAGAGCTACCCCAGTCGTTGGCAACATGTCGCTCTCTTATCAAGATATGGCCGGCACCTATCAGATAACAAAAGGAATGCCTTTATTGCGAAGCCTCTTCCTTTTTCACCATGGCCAGCAACGAGTCTTTAAGCTGCAGGCGACGCAGTTTTCGCTGCTCGAGATAATCATCGGCCCTGGCCTCTTCACCGGATTCGATGCGATACACCTCATGATCCAACTCATCATACTCGTCAAACAGCTTGGCAAAGTGAGCATTATGCATTTTCAGGTGACGGATGGTGTGATGATGATCGGGAAATTCGTTGAGCAGGCTGTGTCTTTCAAGTGCCATGGTCTTATTCCTGTTATTTAGGTTACTGAGCAAGTGAGTTCAGTATCTAAAAGTAGCACCTCGGCGATATTGATCTGGGTCAGATTTTAAATTGTCTTGTTATAAATTCCATCATAGCGGCGCTTAAACGAATCGGCACATCCCAAGCCCCAGGATATCGCCATCACGCTCGGTAAAAGCGAATTTCTGATAGAAAGGCTCTTTTCCTTTTGCCGCAAAAAGGCCGACGGTAGCGCCGCTTACGCAGTGCTTATTAAGGTAGTGATTGATCTTAGCCATAATCTGCGATCCTAAACCAGCACCCTGATAGTGCGGATGGACAATCACATCCTGGATATAAAAATACATGGCCCCATCGCCAACCACACGGCCGGTACCTACCAATCTTTCTTCGGCATATACCGAGACCCAATACAATGAGGCCTGCATACTTTGCTCCAGCACCTCAAGCGTCGGACTTGTCCAGCCCACAGCGCTGCGAAGGTCACTGAATTGGCTTGGTTCAGGAGCGATTTCCACCAGACAAAAAGACGACCTTGATTGGTTTTTTTCCTGATTTCCTTGAGACATCTAAAGGCATTCCTATGCGTTGTTTATGTAAGCGTGTTGAGGGCGCTTTAGAAAAGCAAAAACTTCACACCAATTAAAATCAAAATACAGCCACCTAGTATTTCTGCCCTGCTTTCCAGCCAGGTGCCGCTGCGTCTGCCAACCAACACCCCGGCCCAACTCAGAACAAAGGTGGTTGCACCAATAATGCCGCAGGCAACAAAGGGATTCACTTCAATTAGCGTCAGGGTAAATCCGGCTGCCATGGCATCGATGCTGGTGGCGATGGCGAGGATCAGCATCACCCGATGGGTGATTTGAGAGATATCTTCTTCAATGCCCTCACTGATGGCCTCATAAATCATCTTGCCGCCAATCAGCAGCAGCAACACAAAGGCAATCCAGCGGGCATACTCTTCAACCCAACCGAGCAGGCCAATGCCGCCGACAAATCCGATCATCGGCATGGCAGCCTGAAAAACGCCAAAATAGATGGCGGCATAAAGGGCAAGTTTGCCTTCTTTATGTCCCTGTTTTGAACCCAGGCCCACCGATACTGCAAAGGCATCCATACTAAGGGCAATCGCAAGAATAATGACATCGATCATGGTTAGAAATGTAGCTATCTGAATTAATTGATTAAATTGAAAGGTGCCGAAGGTGACGCTTATTGATTTTTGTTTGTTTTTGGCAACTCTGTGAGTGCCATCTGCTGATCTACCAGACCCCAGCTATATTGACCTGAAACACTAGACACGCCGCCCACATAAGCGGCATTGCTAAGTTCTGCACTCAAACGCACGAAATAGCTTTTATTGGCCTGCAAATCGACCGAGATTTGCAAAGGACTGGCCCGCCAGTTTGACAGAAGTCCCCCTTCTTTCACCGCGAGCAGAGTCTTACCCGGGACTAAGTCCAGTACCTGATAACCACCATTGCTAAGGTTAAAGCTGTCTTTGCCATTGATTTGAACGGTGGGGGCCGCCGCTCCATCCAACATGGCCCACGGTCTGTAGATATAGACTTTTGCCTTGTTGGTTTCAGGTATTTCCAGTTGCGTGAATTGGGGACCGGTGGCACTGCAAGCTGAAAGCGTCATCACAGACAACAACAGAATGACTCTCATCAACATAGATTTTTCTCACGATAGAAGGTTGCACGCTTAAGGATGCAGATGTGTTTCAGGGGTGACTATATTGCGGTTTTTGCAGGAAAAGAGATAGGACATTTTGTTGTCATCATGTTGATTTACCACTTTGTCGCATACCGAGATATTTCGCCAACTCAAAAAGCAGTTATCCTCAGGCCATTAATTGCTAATTGAGTGCGTTTTCCTATGCGTCCTCATTGCCTGGAGTGTTCCCAATACAACAGATGCCTTCTTGCTAAGAAGCCAAAATAAGCTTTTCAGCGACTTACTAAGTAGTTAATTAGTCACTCTATCAACGCTGGATGGGCAAATGTTCGATGATTGCAGGATTCCTTTATGCTCATTGATATTATTGGAAAAATAAGCTTTTAAAAATGCAATATTAAATCAATAATGCAGTTTTAAATGTTGGGGTTACCCATGGCCACCACCCTTCCCTTACAGCTTTATCAGCTACAGGATTTGCTTAAAGGGGCAGAGCGTCGGCACTACCTTTGTGTGCAGCATCAGGAAGGATGGACGTTACGTGTACGGGTAACCTATAGCGATGGTAAAAGTGCGCTGGCGTTGTTGCATACGCAAAAGGGTGTGGTGCGAAAGTTTAAGACCCTGGATGCGCTGTTAGCCCTGGTGCATCAGAATCTGGGAGACAGCAATCCGATGATTGAGTTTTCGATGAGGTGACACAGGGTGAGCAAAAACTTTCAATTGGTGATTCGTCAGGGACAATCTATTAAACGCCAGTCATTTAAAACCGCAAGCGGTGCCCTTCGAGCAAAAAACCGACTTTTATCTGAAACGACACAGCCGATTATTATCAACTACTATGCACCTGGTGAGGCACCTGAGACTTTCACAGAGCAAGATGTGCCCATTTCTTGTCATGATAAGAAAACAGATTTTTATTCCACTACGGCGTGGAGAAATTTGCGAACAGATGCTTTAGCTCGACTGCCTAAAAGTGTGTTCTTTGTGGTGCGACAGAGGAACAACATGGTGTAAGGCTTCATGTAGATCATATAAAGCCTCGCTCGACCCATCCCGAATTAGCCTTAGATATCGATAACCTGCAAATACTCTGTGAGGAGTGTAATCTGGGCAAAGGCAACCGATACACTGATAAGTGGTAGCGGGCCTTTACCCCACTTTTAATATCATCCCCCAGGTTTTTTCACCCAACCGGCACACCAGCCGTTACTGGACACCAATTTGCCCTGGAATAAAGCGCAGGGACGCCACTCGTCGCCCTCGTTGCCACTGATGTGCATACAATTGTCGCAGTTAGCTCCCTCTGTTGTGGATTCATGCACATATTTAAGGGCCTTGGCGGTGGGGTTATCCAAATCCACCTTTTCCTGGGCGCTGGCGCTTAACGTAAACCCACCTGCCGTCAGGCCAATAATGGCCCCGCCGGATAATTTTAGGAAATCTCTTCTCTTTATATTGCTCATGCCTTTACCTCATATTTTTAATTGGTAAAAAGAACGATTGTCATTTAAATATCCTTATTAACGACTCAGGCCCGCGAAACTGCGGGCCTGGCTGACTTATTGTTATAGCCGTTTGATTGGCATATGGATCGAAATGTGTACATATTTTAACCCGTCATGGTGTTACTATCGCTTGAGCTTTACCATCATCGAGCATCACCAAGGAAGGATCCTGAAATGACATATCCACAGACTCACGCTCGTCACCCGGTAAATTGGGGCATCCTGGGTACAGGACGCATTGCCTCGACCTTTGCCCGGGATATCGGCTTTGTCGAAAATAGTCGTCTGCTCGCTGTTGCCTCGCGAGAAACCGAAAAAGCCGAAGATTTTGCCGATGAATATGGCATAGAACAGGCGCTGACTGGATACAACAGTCTGCTCAATCAGGCCAACATAGACGCTGTCTATGTGGCCACCCCTCACAATATGCATTATGACAACGTTAAGGCCGCTCTCTTGGCCAATAAGCATGTGCTATGTGAAAAGCCGATGACCATCAGCCCTGAGCAAACCGCCGAATTGGTGGCCCTGGCCATGGAAAAGCAGCGGTTTCTGATGGAAGGCATGTGGACTTTCTTTTTACCGGCCATAGAAAAGGCCAAAGAGTGGATAGATCGTGGCCTGATTGGGCCAATTCAAAGCATCAAGGCGGAGATGGGTTTTGCCATTCCCTTTGATGCAAATAGCCGCCTCTATTCGCCTGCCCTGGCCGGTGGTTGTCTTCTGGATATAGGCATTTATCCCCTCGCCCTGAATTTGCTGTTTAATAATGGCGCACCCTTGGCTATGGATGTGGTGGCAGGCCACGCGCCCAATGGCGTGGAAGACGATTTATCAATGGTCCTGCACTATAAAGACAAAGAAGTGCAGTTAGCGGCCTCTTTTGAGCATCGGCTGAGTAATCAGGCTGTGATTGAGGGCGAGCGAGGGCGCGTCGTGATCCCCAATTTCTGGAAAGCGGAACAATCTACCCTTTACCGCGAAGACGCGCCGGTTGAACATTTTGTGGATGATCGTGCCGGCTCCGGCTTGGAATTTGAAATTGGTGCCGCCGCCAAGGCCATACTGGCCGGGCAGCTGGAATCCCCCGTCATGCCCTGGCATAACAGCTTAACGTTGGCCAAACAGATGGCTTCCATTCAGGAAAAAATAACGTAAGCTGAGAAATAATCGGTGCCGTTAAAGCAGAGTGTTTAGCAATGATAGTGGCGATGAAATGTCTGATGTGGCGCGCTGTTGCCGTCATTTCCTTATTGCTTGGCCTGCTTGGAATTGTGTTACCTGGTCTGCCAACGGTCGTTTTCTTGCTAATCAGTGCTTGGGCGGCCGGCAAAGGCTGGTCAGACTTGGAGCGCTGGTTACTCAGTCACCCCCGTTACGGCACACCAATCTCTCAATGGCGCACCTATGGCGCTGTTCCCAGAAGAGCGAAATGGGCGGCAAGCGTAATGATGTCCATATCCATCCTGCTGCTGTGGCTCTCTCTTACACTTGTAATAGTCAAAGCGCTGCTTAGCTTGTTGCTGCTAACCATCGCGACCTGGTTATGGCTGCGACCGGAGCCGCCACAAAACACCCCAATATTTGATATGGATTAATATCTTGCACCACTGAGTTCGTTATCCTTTCTGCCAACTGTCGACCATTTCCATCCCCTGTGGGTCAAGCATTAGGTAGAAAATTTTTGATGAACAGGTTCTTAACCCAGTATTTCAGTACCAATCATCAGCGCCTGGAATTGTTTTTCATAGCCTACCGGCGCCATCTAAAGAGCGATCGTGACTTTGCCTTGGCGTTATTTAACAAATTTAAGCGCGGTATGGTGCAGCAAATGCATTGGGAAGAGCAGTTCCTGATCCCGGCGTTGTCAGAAGCCGGCCCCCACAATGGGCGTTTTGCGGCAGACAAAGCCAAGCAAGAGCATCAGCAGATCCGCGCACAGGTAGAAAAGATTGTCGCGTTGCAACAGCAGGGCCTGGATAGCCATCAGGAAGATCAGGTGCTGGAATTTATGCTCTCGGATCATTTTGAAAATGATGAGTTTAACTTCTACCCGGTCTGTGACCGTCTTTTTGATACAGATACCCGCATTAAGTTATTGATGGCCATGGACAATGATTCAGCAGCCCTTTGTGGTTAAGTACTTGGCTGTGATTTGCAGCGGCAGCTTTCCCTTTGGTGCGGTAAATATCTTTTTTCCACTAAAAAGAACCTGCTAAGGGTGTTTTCTATACTGATTGAAGTAACGCGTTACCTTTTATCTCTTTGTATTTATTGATTTTTCTAGAATTCTTTATCGTTTCAGCATTTTTCGAACTTCATTATCCATCAAGCCATAACTCCCCGGCCCTTAGCGAATTGGTCAGTCTTTAATGGCTGGTTGTGACGACTAATGCGGACATAAATGTTGTTTTATTGAGCAAATTGCTTTGTAATCCTCATAACAAAGGCTTTTCATGCACTTTCAATAAGAATAACAATATCTATGCACGCCAAGAACTTTGATCAAAACAAACAGGTGGAAACGGTCAAGCAGTTGATCCGGGAAAACCACTATAAGAACTACGATTATGTGCTGCAATTGTGTGTGGCCAAGGGCATCAAGGTCAATCGTCCGGCCCTGGACAATTTTGCCAAGCGTTTAGCGCGTATGGACAAGGGTGAGCCGCAAACCACCACGTTGCGATACAATGATTTTGACCTCTCCACCTCATCCCCCTCTTCAAATGTGCTGAACTTCCCGCAGGTCAGCAGTCGCGCCGATGCGATGCGCCGCCAGCAGGAAATAGCTTACGAATTGGGCTCTTTGAAAATTAAAGAGCACGAGTTACTGCAAGAGTTACAGGCCCTGAAAGTAAAGTTTGGCTGCTAGCCTGGGTTGGTTCGAATAGATAACGTTTTGATTTGCTGGGCTAAAACAGATTATTCTAGGGGCGCGCAGCTAATCAACGAGATCTCACACCATGGAATTTATCTGGGTCCTGTTTGCCTTCATTTGCGGACTGGGTGTCAAAATACTCAAGTTGCCACCGCTTATCGGTTTTCTTGCCGCTGGATTTTTCCTCAATTATGTAGGCATCAAGCCTGCTGAAAGCCTCGACGCCTTAGCCGACTTGGGTATCACCCTATTGCTGTTCACTATTGGGCTTAAGCTCAATATCAAAGATTTACTCAAGCGTGAAGTTTGGCTGGGTACCGGCGCACATATGCTGGCCTGGACCGCTTTTATCTGCTTCTTAGTGATTGCTCTGGGCAGTTTGTCATTGGCCTATTTTGCCGCTTTGGATTGGCAGGTGGCAGCCATGCTCGGGTTTGCCTTAAGTTTTTCCAGTACCGTGTGTATCGTCAAGTTGCTTGAAGAAGCCGGTGAAATGAAAACCCGCCACGGCAAGGTGGCCATCGGTGTGCTGGTTATGCAGGATATTCTGGCGGTGCTGTTCTTGGTGATGGCCACTGGCAAGGTCCCGTCTATCTTTGCCTTGGGCCTCTTTGGACTGCTGCTGATTAAGCCGCTGATAAAACATTTGGTGCAGCAATCCGGTCACGGTGAATTGTTGCCGCTAACCGGCTTTTTTCTCGCCCTGGGCGGCTATGAGTTATTTGAACTGGTTGGCATTAAGGGCGACTTAGGCGCATTGGTAATGGGGTTGCTATTGAGTAATCATGCCAAGGCCGCCGAACTTAATAAGGCGCTACTTAGCTTTAAAGACTTGTTTCTTATTGGCTTTTTCCTCTCTATCGGCTTTACTGCCTTGCCCACGCTGGAAATGATTGGTCTCGCGCTACTGCTTTGCCTGCTGTTACCCATCAAGTTCCTGATGTTTTTCTTTGTATTTACCGGCCTGCGCTTGCGTGGACGTACCGCTTATCTGGCCGGTCTGGCGCTGTCCAACTTTAGTGAGTTTGGTCTGATTGTGGTAGCGCTTTGCGTGGACAACAGTTGGTTACCCAAAGAATGGCTGGTGATATTGGCGCTGGCCGTGTCATTCTCCTTTGTCTTTACCAGTGTGTTATATCGCTACGCCCACCAGGGCTACAGCA
This sequence comes from Aliiglaciecola sp. CAU 1673, assembly GCF_029223185.1. GTDB lineage: Bacteria > Pseudomonadota > Gammaproteobacteria > Enterobacterales > Alteromonadaceae > Bowmanella. The sequence goes on along the minus strand of NZ_JARHUG010000024.1, from coordinate 11,700 downwards.
AGTATCAACGCAAGATTAAACATTTTGAGAGCCGTCAGCGTTTACCTGAAGATGTTTATTTGCAACCGTTGGAAGCCAGAGTATTGGTCGTTGGCTTGGGCCGAGTCGGCAAAGGTGCCTTCCTGGCCCTTGCGGACGTACTCGGGGAGAAAGTATGGGGAATGGATGCAGATCGTGACCGTATCGAACGCCAGAAAAAACAAGGTATGCAGGTCATGCTCGGTGACGCTGAGGATGCTGACCTGTGGGACAATATGGATCTGTCAGCCATGGAGCTTATTCTGCTGGCTTTGCCCTCTGTCGAAGACATCCGACATATCCATGATCAGTTGCGCAATGCTGGCTATAAAGGACAACTGGCCGCCATTGCCCGCTATGAAGATGAACGTCAGGAACTGCTGGAACACGGTATTGACCATGTATTTAACTTCTACACCGAAGCAGGTACCGGTTTCGCTGAGGAAAGTTTACTGCTGATTAACGGGTAGTCGTAAACAGAAAATCACGCTCTAAGATTTGCCCGGATGGCGCGTGTAATTCCAATTGCACGCGCCACAGCATCTGCGGCTCGCTGCAACTGCCTAAAAAACTGATGGCCGTCCATTCTGAGAAATTATCTTCACGCTTTTGTGGCTGACTTTGCACCAGTAAGGGAATGCGCCCCATGTACATGTTTTCACCAACAATGTGCCCCTTGGCCAGCCGAAAGCCCGAAGGCAGGCGCAGATGGAACTGAATTTCTTCTTCTACCGGAACCGGTTGAGGCGTAAGCCAGATCGCAGTTTCCTCCTCAGCCAAGTCCAGTTCACAAGCCTGTCCACTGAGGTTGCACAACGTGCTTTCTGTGAGTCTGTCTTCAGTCGTTTGGCGGGCGTCCCACAACCACCAGGCCAGCACCATGAGTGCGCCGACGGCAGGCCAATACAAAAATGATTTTTCTACGCGCAACGGCTTGACTCCGTTGGATTTTAAGGCGCGCCAGTGTGAATCATTGACGAGGATCAATCAAGGGCCATTCAGGCTATCTTTTCAGAGGCAAAAACCTTATTATTCGCGCCCGAAAGCCCCGTTAATTAAGCACTTTTTCTAAAGTCTTTAGTTGGCGGAATTTGGTTTTTTACCGTATTTTTACGGGCAACCAAAAGAAATAACAAGCAGCGGAAGATCCATGACAATGAGTGAAACCAGCCGATCACATCCGGATTATAACTATAAAGTAGTGCGACAGTTCGCCGTCATGACGGTGATTTGGGGAATTGTCGGCATGGCCGTCGGTGTGTTGATAGCCTCTCAGCTAATCTGGCCTGAGATGAACTTCAATACCCCTTGGTTAACCTATTCACGTTTGCGACCCTTGCATACCAACGCGGTGATTTTTGCCTTCGGTGGTTGTGCACTGTTCGCCACTTCTTATTATGTGGTGCAACGTACGTCGCAAGTGCGGTTGTTCAGTGACAAGCTGGCAGCCTTTACCTTCTGGGGCTGGCAGGCCGTTATTTTATCCGCTGCCATCACGCTGCCGCTGGGCATCACCTCTTCCAAAGAATATGCGGAACTGGAATGGCCTATCGACATCCTGATTACCCTGGTGTGGGTGGCGTACCTGATTAACTTCTTCGGTACCATGATCATCCGCAAGGTCAGCCACATATACGTGGCCAACTGGTTCTTCGGCGCCTTTATTCTGACGGTTGCGGTGCTGCACATTGCCAACAGCATGGCCATTCCGGTGTCCTTCTTTAAGTCGTACAGCCTGTATGCCGGTGCCGTGGATGCCATGGTGCAGTGGTGGTATGGCCACAACGCCGTAGGCTTCTTCCTGACCGCCGGTTTCCTGGGCATGATGTATTACTTCGTGCCTAAGCAAGCAGGTCGTCCGGTGTATTCCTACCGCTTGTCCGTGATCCACTTCTGGGCGCTGATTTCGCTATACATTTGGGCCGGTCCTCACCACCTGCATTACACTGCCCTGCCCGACTGGACTCAGTCTCTGGGAATGGTGATGTCTGTGATCCTGTTCGTACCTTCCTGGGGCGGCATGATCAACGGTATTATGACCCTGTCTGGTGCCTGGCATAAGCTGCGTACTGACCCCGTTCTGCGCTTCCTGATTGTGTCTCTGTCCTTCTACGGCATGTCTACCTTCGAAGGGCCGATGATGGCCATCAAGACCGTTAACGCCCTGTCTCACTATACAGACTGGACCGTTGGTCACGTGCACTCAGGCGCATTGGGTTGGGTAGCCATGGTGTCTATCGGCTCCATCTATCACCTGATCCCGATTCTGTTTGGTCAGGCACGTATGTACAGCACCAAGCTGGTTAACGTACATTTCTGGCTGGCTACCATCGGCGTAGTGCTGTACATCGTTGCTATGTGGATCTCCGGCGTTATGCAGGGTCTGATGTGGCGTGCAGTGAACACCGACGGTACCTTGACCTACAGCTTCGTTGAAAGTCTGCAGGCGTCTTATCCCTTCTACTTTGTGCGCTTCATCGGTGGTGTCTTCGTTGTCACCGGTATGCTGATCATGGCTTACAACTGCTACCGCACCATCCGTGCGCCTAAGGGCAGCCTTGCAGCCGAAGTTCAACCAGCCTAAGGGACGAAGTAGATGAAGAACGTACATGAAATAGTCGAAAAAAATACCGGCCTGATGGCGATCCTGATTCTGGTAGTCATCAGCTTTGGGGCCTTGGTGGAGATTGCGCCACTGATGTTCCAACGCCAGACCACTGAGCCCGTGGAAGGTTTGAAACCCTACACCGCGTTACAGTTGGAAGGTCGTGACATCTACATCCGTGAAGGTTGTGTTGGCTGTCATAGCCAGATGATCCGCCCTTTCCGCTCTGAAACTGAACGCTATGGTCACTACTCAGTGGCCGGTGAAAGCGTGTGGGAGCACCCCTTCCTGTGGGGCTCTAAGCGCACCGGTCCTGATCTGGCTCGCGTTGGCGGTCGTTATAGTGATGAATGGCACAGGGTTCACTTGATCAATCCTCGTGATGTGGTGCCAGAGTCCAATATGCCCGGCTTCCCCTGGTTGGAGGAAAACACCCTTGATGGAGAGTTAACCGCCAAGAAGATGGAAGTGTTTCGTGGTTTCGGCGTGCCTTACACCGATGAAGACATAGCGGGCGCTCAGGCCGCTGTGGAAGGCAAAACCGAGATGCAGGCCCTGATTGCTTATCTGCAGTCTTTGGGTACGGCACTGAAGTAATGGACGCAGTTACCATCAACGTTGTCTGGACCTTGGCAATATTCGTTAGCTTTATTGCCATCGTTCTGTGGGCCTACAGCAAACGCCGGAAGAAAGACTTCGATGAAGCGGCCAATCTGGTGTTCGACGATGAAAAAACTGTAGTGTCCGAGACAGAAAAAGATAAGCGGGAGTCATCAAGCAATGAGTAGCTTTTGGAGTATTTGGATCTCGGTAATTACTCTGGGATCAATTTTGGGCTGTTTCCTTCTTCTTCGCTGGTGTTTAAAAAACATGACCGGTGTCGAGGAAGGTGACGATATGCATCATGAATTTGACGGCATCGTCGAAATCAACAATCCCCTGCCTCGCTGGTGGACCATCATGTTCTACGCGACCATCGTGTGGGGCTTGATTTACCTGGCCTTTTATCCTGGCTTGGGTAACTGGCAGGGATTGCTGGGCTGGAAGAGCTCCATTCAAGACATGCGTAGTCTTGAAGAGGGCAAAGTAGCGCGAGAGCAAGCCAAAGAAGACGGTATGCTGTTGCAATACGATAGAGAAGTGCAGCAAGCCAATGATCGATTCGGTCCTATCTTCGAAGCTTACGCCCAGCGTTCGATTGAAGATTTGGCCACCGATCCGGAAGCACTGAAAGTGGGTCAGCGCCTGTTCCTGCAAAACTGCTCTCAGTGTCATGGCTCCGATGCCCGTGGTCAGCGCGGCTTCCCCAATCTGACAGACAATGACTGGTTGTATGGCGGCTCCCCAGAAGCCATCAAACACTCCTTGTTATATGGCCGTCAAGGCGCCATGCCAGGCTGGAAAGACAGCTTGGGTGAGCAAGGCGTGAAAGAAGTGGTTGCCTATGCCCTGTCATTAAGCGGTCGTCAGGTTGACAGCTCTTTAGCCAGTGCCGGTGAAGCCAAATGGGCCATGTGTGCCGCCTGTCACGGACAAGACGGCACCGGAAACTACGCCATGGGCGCGCCTAACCTGACCGACACCACCTGGTTGTATGGTGGTACTGAGCAGGCGGTTATGGAGACTGTGCTTAATGGTCGTAACGGTGTGATGCCTGCCTGGAAAGATATTCTGGGTGAGAACAAAATCCATCTGGTTACTGCTTACGTCTACAGTCTGTCGAAACAGAACTAAAAACGAAAAAAAAGCCTCGCTAGCCGAGGCTTTTCTTTATCTGGCAATGGGCAAATTGATACAATATAACCCTAACAGACACCCTCTTTATTTGTTCGCTTCGGCGACCATTAACCTAGTGAAGTTTTGATGAGCGCGATAACTCCCTGGTATAAGCAATTCTGGCCTTGGTTCCTGATTTCCATTCCTCTTATTTCCATAGTGCTGAGTTTTACCATGTTGCACCTGGCGACCAGCGGACAGGACAGTATGGTGATAGATGACTATTACAAAGAAGGTAAGGCCATTAATATGCGCCTGCAGGAAATTGAACATGCCAAGTCCCTTGGCATAGATGCCCGTCTGCTAATCGACGAGCAGTCTGTGCGTTTATGGTTTGAAAACGGCAAGCCTACCAATGGCGCCGCCCTGACCCTGATTTTCCATCATCCCACCCTGGCAGAAAAAGACTTTACTCTGATGCTGACCCAGGACGCTAACGGCCGTTACAGCGCGCCTTTGCCGCAATCTATCGACGGCAAATGGAAGCTGACCCTGGTCCCTTTTGATAAGTCGTGGAAAGTGCAGCAGGACATCGGCCTGCCACAAATAGCGCCTATTGTTGTAAAACCCTGAGCATCAGCATGATTTGTTATCACTGCCATCAAGAGGTGACTGAGCCCGGTCGCTTTGTCGTTACCGTATTGGGTGAAGCGCGGCAGATGTGCTGCCCTGGTTGTCAGGCGGTGGCAGAAGCTATCGTCGCCAATGGCCTGGTGGACTACTACAAGTTCCGTACTGAGCCGGCCAATAAGGCCGATCCCCTGGCCGATGAGGCGTTGGCCAAACTCAGTCTCTATGATGAGCCCGAGTTACAGGAAGAATTTGTTGCCAATCGTGGTGCCGAAAAACAAATTCAATTGAGTATTGACGGCATCAGCTGTTCGGCCTGTGCCTGGTTGATTGAAAAGAAACTCAACAAAATTCAAGGTGTCCGCCAAATTTCGGTCAATGCAGCGGCAAGGCGCGCCGTCGTGACCTGGCAGGATGAGGTGCTGTCGTTAAGCGATATTCTGCGTGCCATTGAGCGCTTGGGTTACCATGCGCAGCCCTTTAAGGCCGAACAGCAGGAGTCAGCCTTTAAGCAAACCAACTTTGCCTATCTGAAACGCATGGGCCTGGCAGGGCTTTTGGGCATGCAGGTGATGATGATCGCCATTCCTTTGTATTTGGATGTGTTTGGTAACCTCGATGCCGATACTAAGTGGTACCTGCATTGGGTCAGCCTGATCCTCTCGACGCCCGTCGTGCTCTACTCCGGCGCCGGTTTTTACAGCAGCGCCTGGCGTGCCCTTCGTGCTGGCAGCATGAATATGGATGTACCTATCACTGCTGCCGTGTGGTCTTTGTATGTGGCCAGCGTGCAGGCCACCTTAAGCGGTCAGGGAGAGATTTATTTCGAATCGGTCTGCATGTTTATATTTCTGCTGCTGATTGGCCGTTATCTGGAACACCGCTCGCGTTTTAAAGCCGCGCAAATCTCGGCCAATATGGCCAAATATGTGCCGTTGACCGCTACCCTGCTGGACAATGATGAGCCCAGAAACTGCCTGGCCAAGTCGGTGAAGGTGGGACAGCTATTGCTGGTGCGTCCAGGGGAAACTATCCCGGTAGACGGTAAAATCCTCTCTGGGCAAGGGTATGTGGATGAATCCATGCTCACCGGTGAGTTTGAGCCGGTGCTAAAGCAAAGCGGCATGGACGTGTTTGGTGGCACCTTAAATCAAAGCGGCGCGTTGAAAATTGAAGTCACCCGTCCGCTGGCCGATGCCCTGGTCAGCCAGATTTTGCGCCTGCAGGACGAAGCCCTGGCCAGTAAGCCGGCCATTTCCCAACTGACCGACCGTATTGCCAGTCATTTTGTCGCCGTGGTATTGCTGATATCCGCTCTCACCTATGGCTATTGGCACTATGTGGGCAGTGCGGATGCATTCTGGATCATGGTCTCTGTATTGGTGGCTACCTGCCCCTGTGCCTTGGGCTTAGCCACGCCCTCGGCGCTGACCTGTGCCATGGCCAAACTCAACCGCGAAGGGATCCTGTTAAAAAGAGCGGATCTGCTCGAAGCACTGAACAAGGTCACCACCGTGGCGTTCGATAAAACCGGCACCCTGACCGAGGGTAAGTTCAGCATGGTGCGTATGGTTAATCTGAGTCAACGTGCGGATGATGAAGTGCTTGGTCTGGTGGCGGGCATAGAGAGCCATTCGGAGCACCCTATCGCCAGGGCCTTTGATGACTTTTCGCCTGCCAAGGTTGATGAAGTCAGCGTCCAGCCGGGATTTGGCCTGACGGCCAGGTCTGCCGGCAAAGAATATAAATTGGGCTCAGCCAGCCATATTGGCGGACAACTGACAGATTCTGTGCAGGGCTGTAATGTTTTTCTTGGTGATGAGGATGGTTTGATCGCCGCGTTTGAACTGACCGATAAGGTAAGAAGCGATGCCAAGGCGGTGCTCGACGCCCTGTCTCCCCGCGCGCTGGCGCTTATCAGCGGCGATAGTCAGGAAAATGTGGCACGCATAGGCACAAAGCTGGGGATTGCCAGCCAATATGCCCAATGTGCGCCGAAGCAAAAACTCGATGTTATCCAGACTATGCAGGCCCAGGGCAAGAAAGTGATGATGGTAGGAGATGGTATCAATGACAGTCCGGTGATGGCCGGCGCCGATATCTCACTGGCCGTCGGCGGGGCAACGGATTTGGCCCGAAACGCGGCCGACATCATTTTGATCAATGATAAGCTCATTGCCCTACCGGCCCTGTTTGATATGGCTAAACGCACTGAGCGCAAGATCATCCAGAATATTGGCTGGGCACTTGGCTATAACGTGACGGTATTGCCCCTGGCGGTTGCCGGCTACCTGACACCTTGGATGGGGGCCATCGGCATGTCCTTAAGCTCCATTTTGGTGGTAGCCAACTCAGTGCGCTTACTCAGGAAAGCGCAGGCTAAGGTGCCTCAGGAGGCTGTTGCATGAGTATCATCTATGTGTTGATCCCTATTGCCATATTGCTGGTGTGTCTGGCGCTGGCCATGTTTTTCTGGGCGGTAAAATCCGGTCAGTTTGAAGATCTGGAACGTAAAGGCTCCGATATCCTGTTCGATGATGACAAACCTGAACAACAGGACAGCAAAAAGGATGGCGATGAGCGCTGAATTGACCTGGTTGTCGGCCCTGTTACTGGGCTTGGCGGGCAGTGTTCATTGTGTGGCCATGTGTGGCGGCATTGTCGGCGCCCTGACCTTTGCCATTCCAGCAGGAAAATCCCCAACGCCCTATATGCTTGCCTATCATGGCGGACGTATCGCCAGTTATGCTACGGCCGGCGCTATCACCGGTGGATTGGGGCAGATGGTGTCCCATCGGGTAGCAGATGGATTGCTGTGGCTTAATCTGTTAAGCGGCGTGTTTCTGATTCTGCTTGGGCTGTATGTGGGAAACTGGTGGCGTTTGTTGTCTTCTTTGGAGAAAGCCGGCAGCTACCTGTGGAAACCCATTTCTCCTTTATCCAAACGCTTTATCCCCTTTCGCCATCCTGTTTACGCCTTACCCTATGGTGTGATTTGGGGCTGGCTGCCTTGTGGCTTGGTCTATTCTACCCTGACCTGGAGTCTGGCCAGCGGCTCTGCCTCTCAAGGTGCCTTGGTGATGGCCTTGTTTGGGCTGGGCACCCTGCCCTCGCTGATTATTGTCGGTAGTTTTGGTCAGCAGCTGAAATCCTGGTTAAATCACCCCCGTACCAGACAAGTGATTGCAGTATTACTTTGTCTGTCTGGGCTCGGCGTGTTGATAAAAGCCTTACTGCACTAGTACCAATTGCTAATGGCGTTCGCGCCTGACAAATGCTAATTTGTAGCCTTAGTTGCCGGTACGGATTACCGGCTGGGATCCTCGAGATAGATAGCCATGAACCAACATCGCGAATGCACCATCAGTTGTCAAAACTGCAGTATTAGTCAGTTATGCCTTCCCTTTAGCCTGAACGAGCGGGAATTGGGTAAGTTAGACGATATTATCCAGCGTAAACGCCCCTTCCAGAAAAACGAGCGCTTGTTCCAGTCCGGAGACAAACTCAGCAGCCTCTATGCAGTGCGATCTGGTTCGTTTAAAAGTTTTACCCTGGCCCCCGATGGTGAAGAGCAGATTATCGCCTTCCACTTACCCGGAGACATTATTGGTTTCGATGCGGTAAGCACGCAGGAGCATAAAAGCTTTGCACAGGCATTGGAAACGTCCATGGTCTGTGAGATCCCCTTTAACACCTTGGAAACCTTGTCGGGTGACCTACCACGCTTACGCAGCCAAGTGATGCGTATGATGAGCAGCGAGATCCTCGAAGATCAAGAAATGTTTCTGCTGCTGAACAAGCGCACCGCGCACCAGCGACTGGCTTATTTTCTGACCAGCTTGGCTTCCCGTTATCAGCAACGTGGATTTTCTGCCACACAGTTTCGTCTGAGTATGACCCGTGCAGAGATCGGTAATTACCTCGGCCTGACGGTAGAAACCATCAGCCGTCTGTTAACCCGTTTTCAGAAGCAGGAATTGATCAAAGTAGAGGGTAAATTTATCACCCTGCTACAGCCACAAGTACTGAAAGATGGGCAGGAAACCGCGGCACTATTGGGTTAGTGCCGGTATTAAGGACTAAATTAACCATCCGGTTGATCCAAAACAAAGCGAATATTGGCTAAAATTTCAATCAGCACATAGACTTAGCCGAAAGAGCTTTTACTATAGTTGGGGGAATTCCATGGTCAAATATAAGAAGTTACTCGCCGTCATTGATGCCTCAGGCGAACAGCAGAAGGCGTTAAACCGAGCGCTGCTGATGGCGAAGAAAACCGGTGCCAGTGTTACCGCATTTCTGTCGATTTATGATTTCTCCTATGAAATGACCACCATGCTATCGGTGGATGAACGCGAAACCATGCGCCAGGCGGTGGTTGATGATCGTACCGAATGGCTGACGGAGCTTATTGCCAAGCAGGTAAAAGACAAGACAGTGGCCGTGGATGTGAAGGTGGTTTGGCATAACCGCCCTTTCGAAGCCATTATCCATGAGTCTATCGAAGGCGGTTATGATCTCATCATCAAAGGCACCCATGAGCATGACAGCCTTAAGTATGTGATTTTCACTCCGACAGACTGGCACTTGATGCGCAAAGCCGCGGTCCCGGTGCTGTTAGTCAAAGAGCATGAATGGCCCGTAGGCGGCAATATCGTTGCTGCGGTGAATGTAGGCACGCAGGATGAAGAGCATCGCTCTTTGAACGAGCGCATCACCCAACTTGCATTAAATTTTGCGCAAACCCTGCAAGGCCAGGTGAATCTGGTCAACTCCTATCCAGGCACCCCGGTGAATATCGCCATTGAAATCCCTGAGTTTGATCCTTCCAGCTTTAATGAATCGGTACGCAAACATCATGAAGAGGCCATGTGTACCTTTGCCGATGCCCATGGCATTGCCCGTGAGCATTGTCATGTGCGAGAGGGCCTGCCTGAAGACGCCATTCCCGCCATTTCCAAAAAACTGGATGCGGAATTGGTGGTGATCGGCACGGTTGGTCGCCAGGGACTCTCCGCTGCCCTGATCGGTAATACTGCCGAGCATGTGATTGATTCTCTGGATTGTGATGTGCTGGCTGTCAAACCTGAAGGCTTTGTGAGCCCATTACAAAAATAAGCATTAGCAGCGGCGTAAGGCGACAGAAGAAATGCCTTACGCTACTTCACTCGATAAGCCAACGCCCTCTGTCACCCTTTGTACATCCCCTGTATAATCCTGCCCCTGAAATTTTCCCTTTCGATCCGGTAACAGCATGACCCTTTTAGACGAATTGTCCGCCAAACAGAAATACGGCTTCAATAAGCTGCAAAAGCGCCTGCGTCGCTGCGTGGGTAAAGCCATTGAAGACTTCAATATGATTGAAGAAGGCGACAGAGTTATGGTGTGCCTTTCTGGCGGCAAAGACAGCTACACCCTGCTGGATATTCTGCGCTATTTGCAGCGTATAGCGCCCATTAAGTTCGAGTTGGTGGCGGTTAACCTGGATCAGAAGCAACCCGGCTTTCCTGCCCATGTACTGCCTGAGTATCTTCAATCCATTGGCGTTGAGCACAAGATTGTGACCGAAGATACCTACAGCATCGTTAAAGAAAAAATTCCTGAGGGTAAAACCACCTGTTCATTGTGTTCACGTTTACGCCGCGGCATTTTGTATCGCACTGCCACCGAGTTGGGCGCGACCAAGATTGCCCTGGGGCATCATCGCGACGATATGCTGGAAACCCTGTTTCTGAATATGTTTTACGGCGGCAAGCTCAAAGCCATGCCACCCAAGCTGGTCAGTGATGACGGCAAACAGATGGTGATAAGGCCTCTCGCCTATTGTGCCGAAAAAGATATCGAGCGCTATTCCGGCATGATGGAGTTCCCGATTATTCCTTGTAACCTTTGTGGTTCGCAGGAAAACCTGCAGCGCAAGGTGATCAAACAAATGTTGCAGCAGTGGGATAAACAACATCCTGGCCGCATCGAAAACATGGCCAGGGCACTGCAGAATGTCACCCCCTCACACTTAGCCGATCCCAATCTGTTTGACTTTAAGTCCCTACAGACTCAGGACCAGCCCTTTGCCGGCGGCGATATCGGCTTCGATGCCCCGGTGATTGAGGTGCCACCCAAGTCAGATTTGGACGAAGAAGAAGAGCGCCTGACGGTGGTTAATCTTAGCTAATGCGCGGGTCAGCCGTATGCTTTTTGCAACGGCTGATTTTGTTTGTTTTGCAACTCTTTCAGGAACTCTGGAGCCAGGTCTGATCCATTAGGCCACACGACTGTTTCCAGTTCAGGGTCGACAGCAACTTTGGCGAAGAGGGATTTGTCCTTGAGAGGTTCGAACACCGGACCTACTAGCTTATCTTCTAAATTCACTTCGCCGGCAGTGCCATCATCAAATGCCACCCAAAGTCTGAAATCAGCGACATACTTAGCAGATTTGATATGTAACATAGCGTCTACTCCAGTGGGGCAATGTAATCTAAAGGTTGACCTGAGCGGGCCTTCTGCCAATTGGCATCCAGCTCTTCACTGTGAAGGGATATCCACTCTTTCGCAAAGCTCACCGCTCTGGAGGATAACTCCCCTTCGAGTACGTTACCCTCGAAGTCGAAAAGTGATCCATACCAACAAGACTGGACACCTCGTTAAGCGATAGAATCGCAATCGAGGTGAAGCATGACAAAAGAATCCAGATCCCGTAAACGCCACGGCGAAGAGTTTAAAGCAGAAGCCCT
>NZ_JARHUG010000023.1 GCF_029223185.1 Aliiglaciecola sp. CAU 1673 | reverse complement strand
GCGACCATTTCTAGTTCATATTGTTGTGGGGTTTTGTCTCTAAGCATGGTGAATCCATGTTGTTCACTATGCTCATTAGATCAAAGGCCTGGATCTGCGTCCAGGCCTTTTTCAACAGTCTGAGGCGCCTTTTAGGCGCCTTTTTTATTTTCGATCTGGCTTATTTGCCGTTCAGGCGGTCTACCAGCACAGCACCGATAGTACCAGCCAAATGGCCGTTGGCTTCAGCCCACTGCTCGATGGTTTTGCCGTCTTTCTCGGTCTTGGTCAGTTCGTTACGAGACATAGACTTGATCATGTACTCACCGGCTTCGTTGGCATTGCTAACCATGGCGAAGCGGATCAGGCTCTGACCACTGCAGGAAATCCCATCGTAGAAATCACCCAGTTTGAGGTTGTAATCGTCACGAATGCTCTTCATCTTCTTACGAAGTTCAGATTTGTCATCATTCTTAACGATAGTACAGATGTTTTGCAGGTCATCATTAATGGCAGCCACAGACGGCATAGCCAAACCAGCCAGAAGAACACCAGTTACCGCACAAACAAGGGACTTACGCATTGCATTACTCGCAGTTGATTGAAAACGCGCGAATTCTATAGCCAGAATTCGTGTCTGACTATTATTTAGTCGACACCACATTTATACATAGGTATAGATAATTAAACCTAATATAATTGGCGCTTTTTGGGGGATGTGCATTGGTCAACTACGACGTCATTATCATCGGTGCCGGAGCCGCAGGTTTATTTTGCGCTGCACAGGCGGGCAAGCGCGGTCGCAAAGTGCTGGTGCTGGATCATGCCAAACGCATCGGGGGAAAAATTTTGATGTCGGGCGGTGGGCGCTGCAATTTCACTAACATGTACGCTTCCCCCGAGAACTTTCTCAGTGCCAATCCGCATTTCTGCAAATCAGCACTGAGCCGCTATACCCAATGGGACTTTATTTCTTTGGTGACCGAATACGGCATCGCTTATCACGAGAAAACCCTGGGGCAGCTGTTTTGCGATGATTCGGCCAAAGATATTCTTAAGATGCTGCTGGCAGAGTGCGACAAGGCTGGTGTATTGGTGCGCCATCCCTGTGAAATTCTCGCAGTAGAAAAAACAGAAAGCGGCTTCAGCCTGACCACCAGCCTTGGCGAGTTTAGCTGTACATCTTTAGTGGTGGCCACCGGCGGTCTGTCTATTCCTAAGTTGGGCGCCAGCCCCTATGGCTATAAACTGGCAGAGCAATTTGGCCTGAAGGTCCTACCCACCCGTGCTGGTTTAGTTCCCTTTACCCTGCACGAGCAGGATAAAACTGTGCTGGCAGAACTCTCCGGCATTGCCCTGGACAGCACCGCAACCTGCAACGATCAGAGTTTTCGCGAAGCCCTGCTATTTACCCACCGGGGCTTAAGTGGGCCGTCGGTACTACAGATTTCTTCTTACTGGCAGCCTGGTGAGGCGGTGACTTTCAATCTCTCGCCTTCGCAGGATCTGCTGTCCTGGCTTAAGCAGGAACAAATCGCGCATCCCGACGCCTTGCTAAGCACGGCATTGGCTAAACATTATCCCAAACGCTTTGTGCAGACCGCCATTGAGTTCTTTGGTCTTTCCAATAAGCCCCTGAAGCAATTCCAGGGCAAGCAGCTGGATCAGGTGGCCGAGGCCTTTGAAGCTTGGCAAATTAAACCCAACGGCACCGAAGGTTACCGTACCGCCGAAGTGACCCTTGGCGGTGTGGATACAAACGAGTTATCCTCCAAAACCATGGAAGCCAAGAAAATACCAGGCCTGTATTTTGTCGGCGAAGTGATGGACGTCACGGGCTGGCTGGGCGGCTACAACTTCCAGTGGGCCTGGTCCAGTGCCTGGGTGGCCGGCCAGGTGGTGTAAAGCGCACGGGATGCCACCTGCCGGCCACTGGCAAGCTCAATCCTGTTCTTTTCGGGTAAATAAACGATATAACTGCCACAGGGCAAAAATCGCAACTAAAACACCCGCTATTTGATATTTCTGGTTGTTGGCTTGCTCTGCAGCCACAGCTTGCTCATAAGCAACCAAAACCTGCCCATCAAAAGTGGCCCCATAAACCGTGCGATCACGCTGGTTGAACTGTAGCTCCCATAGCCCCTCATACTCCAACGCGGCGAGTAATCTAGTGTAATTAGGCAGCCAGCGATAGAAACGGTAACGCTGATTCTCAAAGTCCAATGCCTCAATATACTCACTAGTCTCATTTCTTAGCGTTTCGGTGGTTTTCTTAAAGCTGACTAATGACGGCGTTTTATGAAGTTGTGTTGGGGAAGGTACAGGACGATTGATGGCCAATAGTGCCCCCGTGACTACCAATAAAACATAAAACAACAATCTTAACTGCATAAAACCTCATCACTATTAGATCCTGATCACCCGTGCGCTATCACAGTCCTTTACTACCTTAACCAAGGCCGTCGGTGTGTAATAATCCTGTGTGACAAAACGCAGGAATGAGACAACAGACGGGGTAAAAAGCGTTAACCTGACCACCAGCTAATCCGTTTGGCCAGGGCATGATTTATCATATGTGCGCTAGCCAGCAGCCTTGGCCAGTTTATCCACGGCCAAATGAATGGCCTTGCGAATACGCACATAAGTGCCACAGCGACAGATGTTGGTCATCACCTGATCAATCTGCTCTTCTGTAGGCTTGGGAGTGGCTTTTAGCATGGCGGCTGCCGCCATAATCTGCCCGGCCTGGCAATAGCCACATTGTGGTACATCAATTTCCTTCCAGGCTTCCTGCACCGGATGTAATTCCTCCTCACCAGGGGCTAAGGCCTCAATAGTGACAATATCGGCACCCTGCAACTGCTCCATGGTTACCGAACAGGAACGCAAAGCCTGACCGTTATAGTGCACGGTACAGGCACCACACTGGCCAATACCACAGCCAAACTTGGTGCCTTTTAGGCCTTGCTGCTCGCGAATAAACCACAGCAGCGGCATATCCTTGTCACTGTCATCTACCTTTACGGGCTGTTGATTTATAGTTAGTTGAATAGACATAAATACTCCTTAAATACGAACAGCGTCGGCAAAGGGCAAACGGCGCAGGCGCTTACCACTGGCGGCAAAGATGGCGTTAGCAAGCGCTGCCGCCGCGGGCCCAATGGGTGGCTCGCCGACACCAGTGGGGCTGGCCTCACTGTGGATCACCCGAACCTGAATATCGGTGGGGGCCTCTAGCATTTTCATCAAGCGCAGTTGGTGAAAGTTCTTGGTTTGGATTTCCCCTCCTGCGACATTAACCTTATTGAACAAAGCGGCACTGAGGCCATCGATAAACCCACCCTGCATCTGGTTTTCAATGTGGTTGGGGTTGACCGCAATACCACAGTCAATAGCCCCCCAGGCGCGACGGACCTGTAAATTGGCATCTTTGTCCATGGCCACCTCCACCACAAAGGCTGCATAGCTGCCGAAGGTGAAATGCCCTGCTATGCCAAGGCCCACGCCTTTTTCCCGGGGTCTATTCCAATCGGCCATCTTGGCGGCCACTGCATAGCACTCGGCCATGCGCCCGGAGTCAATGATGTCCCCTCCATAGCCATTATGGGGATAAGCGGTGTGGGGCTGCATCAGCTTTAAACGAAAGGCCAGCGGATCTTCTTTGGCTTGGTAAGCCAGCTCATCCAACATGGATTCCGCAGCAAATGCCCATTGCATGTGACCTGGCGCGCGCCAGGGGCCGGTGGCAATCTGCGAAGGATAGTCATAGTGTTCAGACAGGTAATTGGGTACCAGTTTGAAAGGAAAGCAGGAGTCCCTGGGATCACCGCGGGTTTGGGCCTGGCAGTGGTGCCAAGCTACAACCTTTTTGTTCTCGTCCAGACCAGCGCGCACGCGCATCACAAAAGCTGGCGCAAATTGATCTTGCTCCAAGGTATCTTCACGCATCCAAGTGACCTTAACGGGCTTGTTCAACTGCTTGGACAACATGACGGCTTCGAGCACAAAGTCGATTTCCCAACGCCGTCCGAAACCGCCACCCATACGATGGCTGACCACTTCAACCTTTAAAGGACTGATCCCCAATGTCGTGGCGACGTTGTTAGCTACCTTCTCAGGAAACTGATGGCCCACCACAATAGTGGCGCCATCCTCACGCACATCGGCGATGCAGTTAAAAGGCTCCATACAGGCATGGGCAAACAGCGGGATTTCGTAGGTGGCGTCCAGGGCGTCCGCAGCTTCGGTCAAAGCTTGCTTGGCATCCCCTTCAGACAACCTGACATTATGGGTAAAGCCGGATTGTGCAGCATAATCCGGGTCGCTAACCAGTCGATGAAACTCGGCCAATTGCTGTTCACTGTCCTGATTCATTCCTTCAGGCCCTGCACGCCACTTTATCGCCAGGGCGTTTTTACCTTGCATAGCTGCCCACAGCTTATCGGCTACCACCGCCACCCCCGGCGGCATCAGCTGTTTGGTGGTGCCGTTGCCGTAGTCCTCGGTTTGGCGCTTGAGCACAATGACGTCCTTTACCCCGGCAATACGTTTGGCCGCGGGTGCATTGTGGCTGACCAGCTGACCGTCAATAAAGGGGCTTCTGGCAATTACCGCATGCAGCATGCCCGGATACTCGGCATCTATGCCAAACAAGGGTTTGCCCGTCACCATCTTATCGATGTCCACCGTGGTCCTGTCGGTGCCGATGATCGTGAAAGCCTCCCTGGATTTGAGTGTCACCTTTTCGGGTGAAACGTGCCGCTGTGCTGCTTGTTCTGCCAGCTCACCATAGGTAAAAGACTGTCCTTCGGGGTGATAGACGCGGCTTTTTTCCGTACGCAGCTTATCCACACTGACCTGCCATCTTGAAGCCGCTTCCTCAAGCAGCATGCGCCTGACCGTAGCACCAGCACCTCGCATATAATCCCAATTACTGCGCAGTGCATGGCTACCGCCGGTATTCATATAGGAATAGGCATATTCCGCCCGGCCGTCATCATTAAGCTTAAAGTAAGCCGGGCAGGTGTCGGTAAACTCAATCAATGACCAGTCCAGATCCAACTCCTCGGCCAACAGCATGGGACCGGCCGTTTTCATATGCTGGCCCATATCCATCACCGGCGAGGCCATTAGCACCGAGTTATCAGGCCTGATGCTGACATAAACACACCATTGGCTGACAGCTTTGCCACTATTGGCAGCCAACAATTTGCCTGGCAGGGTCAGGGAGAAGAGCAAAGCACCGCCATAAGCGCTGGTTTTTAAGAAGTGACGACGGCCGGGATCGATGGGCGCCTTGTTGTGAAGTTGCATGGACGTATCCCTGTTAAAAAAGAGTTAACAGAAATAGCACTAGTGGGTGTTAAGTAACAGGTTATTTAACGCACAGCGACGGCGTTTATCTCAAACACCTCCCTTTGTCTTGTTAAGCTGCCATTGGGCGCAAATCAAACCGCCATCACCACCTGATTGCGGCCGCCTTCCTTAGCCTGATACAGGGCCTTATCGGCACGGACCATGGCTACCTCCAGCGTTTCCCCTGGCATCAGTGTGGCACTACCGATGCTGATGGTCAGTCGATAATCAGCATCGTCTTTTCGAAGCGGTGCTTTCTCCACATCCTGGCGAATGCGTTGCGCAATCTGGGCGGCTTGTTTTGAGTCGGTGTCTGGAAGTAGCACCATAAATTCCTCACCACCAATACGGCCAATGCGATCCTGCTGACGCAAACAGCCTTTGGCCCGCTGAGTGACCAGTTTCAGGGCTTTATCTCCCTGCTCATGCCCCAGGTTGTCGTTGACCTGCTTAAAGTGGTCTACATCAAAAATCAGCACCGACAGTGGCTTTTGGCTTTGCATCCATTGCCTGACCAGGGCATGGCCCTGTTCAAAGATACTGCGACGGTTGGCGACCTGGGTCAGATAATCGGTCTGCGCACGATGGCGGAACAGTCTGCGCGTTTTGATCAGGTACCAGGCAAATACACTGAGCCCCAACAACGCGACCACACTGAATAGCACAGTGATCTGGGCAACACGCCTTTGGGTTTGCTCCCTGGACAATTCCAGTTGCTGAATCTCAAGTTGCTGTTGCAGAATTTTGTTGTCCAGCGCAGTGATGCTTTCATCGAACAACAGGGTAGAAGCCCGTTGATACTGCGTGACAAACTCGCGTCGCTGTTGCACGGCTTCATCCAATGCCGTCATCATCAGTTGCATCGCCTCTGGCGGTTTGCCTTGATAATAGGCAGCAATACCCTGCACCTCTTTTGGCCATTGGGCGGTGTCTGGCCAGTCAATGGCGAGTTGGGTCAATACCTTCTTCACCTCGGCAGGCTTATTGGCTTTGAATAAAGCCTGAACCAACAGGACCTGCGCCCGTTTGATAAAGAAGGTTTCCTGGGTGGTATCCCTTAGCAGCAACGCCTGCATCAAGATATCGGCAGCCTTGTCCGGCTTGCCTTGTGCCAGGACTAACATACCGTCGTTAAAATAAGCGAAAAACAAGAAATCTTTGAACTGTGGCTGCTCCTGCGCCAGAGAATACAGCACCTGAACATGCTCAGCGGCCTTGTCAAACTGGCGAAGAGCAATGGCCAGTTCTACCAGGGTATGCTGCATATTAAACATATCCTGGTAGTCATCCACCTCAGCCCAGGCCTGATAAGCTTTGAGAATAAATTCATAGGCCTTGTCGAGGATTTGATTGCGCCGGTAAAGGTTACCTGAAGCGTTGTGGATCATGCCGTACTGATTCTTAGGCAGTTGATAGCGTTCGGCCACATTGATGGCCTCTACCAACAAGGCGAGTCCCTGATTCAGCTGGTCTGCATCAGCGCTATAACAAAAGGCATTTTGGGTCAGGATCTTGACCAGCAGCTTTGGCTCGTCCAGCTCTCTGGCAAGGGCCAGGGCCTTAACCCGGTCGGGACAATAGACCTGCGGATCGTTAGTTTGCAGATAGCGCATGTAAGAGCGCTCCACATAACTCAGTGGCAGTGTCTCAGTCAGGGGAAGTTGATGCGCTTCATAAAGAGCGATAGCGCGACTATAAGCGTCGATGGCCTGCTCAGTCTGCTGATTTACATCCAGTGCATTACCCAGCAAGAACCAGAATCTGGCCTGGTCAGTCAATGGCAGTCCCGGTATCCCGGCTTGTTGCTGTTGCAACAAGGTGAGTTGCTCAGCCGGCGGCATATCGGTCAGTTGCGCTTCCACATCCGTCAACGATTGGGCATGTACGGGAAACAGCATGCCCCACAGCAACACTGCTACACCCGGCAAGAGACGAAGGAACACACCCAGCCGATAGATTGAAGCCAACAGCGAACCACCCAACAAGAACAAAGAGAAACCCTAAGTATCTCTCAATCAATCCCTGGGGTACAGGCGCCGGAGAAGCTTACTGAATGTTTTCACATTTGAGTTGCTTGGCGAGCACCCTGTAAAGGCTCAGTCAACGGGTGCCTGCAATTTCATGGTCACCGAGGCAATCCTGCCCCCTTCCACTTCGCGCACTTGAAAACTCAATGAGCCAATACTGACTTCGTCCCCAACCACCGCTTTACCGTGGTAGGAGCGATTCAGAAATTCGCCGATACTGAGCAGATTCCAGCGCGGCGCCACTTCGATATCGTATTGACTGGACAGCTCACGCAAGCGGGTTGAGGGATGAATAATAAATTCGCCCAGAAATACCGGGGCCACATCGTCTTTATCCCGCTTGCTGGCAAAGACTTTGCCAAACTCTGCTGAGTGGCCATAAGGCGCTAAGATAAGCACTCTGTCCTGGCTGCTGAGTATCGGGTTGTCGGCCCTGTCGAGTAACATCCCGTTTCGCACCACGCCAAGTAATTGTCCTCCGCTCGCCAGGGGCAAATAGGCCAGGTTCATACCATTGGCCTGAGACTCTTCCACGACCTCATAAACCAGCAGTTCCTGGTTTTGATCATCAGCCATAAACAGGGTTAAATGCTCCGGGTCCTTGGCCGATACCGGCAACTCTACTTTGAGCCAGCGTGCCACCGGAGCAATGGTCCAGCCCTGTAAAATCAGGGAAACCAGTACAATAAAAAACACCAACTCAAAGTAGGCGGTGCTGTCCTCAAGACCGGCAAGCGAGGGAAACAACGCCAGAATAATGGGCACCGCCCCACGCAAACCGCACCAGCTGATAAACAACTGTTCACGCCAGGGAAACTGGAAAGGCAGCAGCGACAGGAGCACCGCCAATGGCCTGGCCACAAAAATCAGCACCAGGGCAATCAGAATGGCGGGAAGTACAATGGGCACCAGATTGCTGGGCGTAATCAGCAGCCCCAACATCAGAAACATGCCAATCTGGCTAAGCCAGGCCATGCCGTCATGAAAGCGGTGGATATCATCGTGATAAGGCAGCGGACTGTTACCGATGATGGCGCCGACAATGTAAATGGCTAAAAATCCACTGCCGCCCACCAGGTTGGTGATCCCAAAAACACTCAGGGCACCGGCCAGCACGCATAAGGGATATAGCGACACGGACAAAGGCACATGCTTAAGCATTATGCTCAGCAGATAACCAAGCGCAAACCCCATCAACAGACCTAAACCCATCTGCTGCGTAAATTCGCTGGCCAGCGCCCAACCGGAAAGGGGCTCACTTAGCACCATTAACTGCACAAAGGTCACGGTCAACAGGATAGCCATGGGATCGTTGGTACCGGATTCAATCTCCAGGGTCGCCCCAGCCCGCTCCTTAAGCTCAACTCCAGCGGCGCGCAACAAGCCGAATACCGCGGCGGCATCGGTTGAACCGACAATAGCGCCAATCAGCAGGCTCTGCTGCCAGGGAAGCGAGAGCAACCAGTAGGCGGCGGCACCGGTGACGGCGGCCGTAATCACGACGCCGAAGGTAGCCAGCGACAATGCCGGTTTAAGACTGACTCTAAAGGTTGAGCGACGGGCACCTAAGCCGCCATCGAGGATAATAATGGCCAGTGCCAGGCTGCCAAACAAAAAAGCCAGGGAAAAGTCGTTGAACTTGATGCCACCGGGTCCGTCTTCACCGGCCAACATTCCCAGAATAAGAAAGACCAATAGCAAAGGCGCGCCGGATTTACGTGTGACGGCACTAGCCAGCACCGCAAGCAGAGCCAGCAGGGCACCGATAAAAATAAATTGATTGGTCAGCTCCACAACCTTCCTATTCCTGCATTAACTGAGGGGACACTGAAAAACGCGATTCCTTAATTGAGCATATCAAAGGCGAGTGCAATGCATCAGGGGAATTACAAGAAAATAAAGCAGATTGAGTTTGCCAGATCAGCTGCCTAAATACCGGCACACACCCTGCCCCGCAATTCGCCCGGTAGCAAAACAAGCCGTCAGCAGATAACCGCCGGTGGGCGCTTCCCAATCCAGCATCTCACCGGCACAAAATACCCCCGGCAAGACTTTTAGCATCAGCTGCTTATCCAGGCTTTGTTCACAGACGCCACCGGCACTGGAGATGGCTTCGTCGATGGGATTGATGCGGTCAAAGCGCATTGGCAGGGCTTTTAGGGCCTGCGCTAATAAATCTGCACTCAGGGATTGAGGGTGCGCACTGCACTCATATACCAGGGCAAGCTTCAGGGCATCCAATCCCAGGGTGCGTTTTAGGTATTTACTGAATGATTCTTTGGCTTTACGGTTTGCCAGCTTGTGAGAAAGCTGTTCCAGATTCAAATCCGGTAACAGATCAACGGCAAGTGTTGCCGCCCCCTTTTGCAGCAACTGCTCCCGCAATGCCTTTGAATGGGCATAGACCAGGCTGCCTTCCAAGCCATTTTGAGTAATTACGCACTCACCACGCTTTTCCTGCACTTGGCCATCAGCACCCATCACTTTGAACACCACATTTTTCAGCGGCTCGCCGGCATGACGCAGTAAGTGCTCACTCCAGTAACAGCCAAAGCCACAATTGGCACTCATCAGTGGCGACACCTCAACACCTTGTTGTGACAGCCAGCCCTGCCAGGCACCATCCGAGCCCAGTTTTGGCCAACTTGCACCACCTAAGGCTAAGAGCACCCCATCGGCGGCTACCTCAATGGGTCCGTCGGGAGATTCAAATTGCAGCCTGTTTGCTTGCATGCCGACCAGACGATGACGCATCTGAAACACCACGCCAGAGGCCTTAAGTCGTTTCAGCCAGTTGCGCGCCAACGGCGCGGCTTTCATTTCTTCGGTAAATACCCGCCCGGAACTACCGACAAAAGTGCTGATACCCAACCCCAGGCACCAATTACGTAACGCATCGGCGTCAAAAGCAGTAAGCGCACCCTGTAACCAGAGTGATTTCTCGTAGTAGCGCTGAACAAAGGTATCAAAAGACTCAGAATGGGTAATATTAAGGCCGCTGGTGCCGGCTAACAGCAACTTGCGACAGGCGCTGGGCTTGGCGTCATAGACAGTGACAGCAAAACCGGCCGCACGAATCACTTCGGCGGCCATCAGTCCGGCTGGACCGGCTCCCACAATGGCGACAGATTTTTCAGCAGGCAAGGATGGCCTCAAGGCAGTCAAGGAATCAGATCGCTGAATTGTCGCACTGGCAGCCTTTGCTGTCACTGTGCCAGTTCACTACAGTCAGGCGGCGCGGGCCTTATTGGTCATGGCCACCAGCGCCTGACGCACTTCCTGCGCGCTGTAACAGGGCTGATTCCAAGGTACAAAAACACTCTTCTGGTTCAGGCGGTAGTGACAGCCATCGGGGTAAACACTGGCCATCACAGGTTGCCCGTGCAGTCCCAAATGGTCTGCCACAATCAACTGACAGGCATCGGCATGATCGGCGTTCATATGCTCCACCATGCTGCTTTCCTGGGCGACAGACCACTGCGGCAGCGGGCGCTGCCATTCCTCTTGGGTTAACCAGAATATTTTGCCAAAACCGCCGATATAACGCACATCGGTCACCTCTAATTGCCAGAAGCGGAAATCATGGGCCTGGCGGTAGCGCAGGGCATCGGGAAACAAACGGAAATAACGTTCTGCATACCCGGCACTTTGCTCATCACTTAATGGGGATGCTTTGCCGGACAGGGTCACGCGCCCCTGCTCATTCTGATCGCCCTGTTCGGCCTGCTGGAACAAGGTCAGGCTCAGGCGCGGATCCTGTTGCAGGTTTCTGGCATGCTGGGCGATATCGGACACATAAAACACCATATTGCCGCTATCTGTCAGCATGGCCGGCGACACCGAACCAAAAGGATGTCCCTGCAGCTTCACCGATAGGGTGGAAAACACCGCCGTGTGGCATTGTTGTACCAATAATCTGGCCTGATTAGCCGCCTCTAAACGCTCTTGCATTGTCTTACTCCTTAATAAAATATCTGTAGTCGACCCTCAGCCGGGCATGGAAAACACCATGGGCACGGTGAGGATAGGATGGGGGGTGATGTGGCTGTTGATCTGATAAGCAGATTTAAGTGTATCGGGCTGCAGCACCTGTTGCGGCGGCCCTTGAATAATTCGCTTGCCGTTTTTTAGCAGCAGGATCTGATCGGCATACAGGGACGCCAGGTTTACATCATGCATAACAGCAATAACCAGGTGGCCGGCTTCGGTAAAGGCCCTGACCAGCTGCAAGCAAGCATGCTGATGGTAAAGATCCAGTGCCGACGTGGGTTCATCCAGCAACAGCAGCTTCTGCCCACCACTGTCGCCGTCCAGTTGCGCCAGGCAGCGGGCCAGTTGCACACGCTGCTGCTCGCCACCGGACAAACTGGCTACCTCGCGATGGGCGTATTCTGACAGGTGCGTATATCCCAGCCATTTTTGTGCGTGCAACCTGGCCTCTTTGTCGCACTCGTCATGGCCATAGCGCCCAAGTGTTACCATCTCCAGCACCGACATCTGTGCAGGCGGTGAGAATTGCTGTTCCATCACCGCCCGCATCCTGGCCAGCCGCGCCGCCGACCAATGACGTAAACTGCAACCCTGCAGGCTGATGTCGCCGCTAAAGGGCAGATCACCGGCAATCGCCCTTAGCAAGGTGGATTTACCGGCGCCGTTTTCACCCAGTACGGCAACAAATTGCGGCCCGCTCAAGCACAGGCTAAGTCCGTCGACCACCTTACGCTGGCCGCGACGGACACTGACATGGGAAAGTTCAAGCATAATGATGTCGCTTCTGACGTAACAACAAGTAAAGGAAAAAAGGCGCCCCCACCAAGGCGGTGATGATGCCGATGGGCAACTCGGCCGGGGCGACCAGCATGCGCGCCAACCAGTCAGCAAAGGCCAGCACCGCCGCCCCCAATAGCATGGACATGGGCATCAACCGCTTGATATCGGCGCCTACCAGCAGGCGGCTGATATGAGGGATCACCAGGCCGATAAAACCTATCATGCCGGTCAGGGCTACGGCCCCGCCCACACCCAGCGCCACCCAAAGGATGATCTCCCGCTTCAGGCGCTGCACGTTAACGCCCAGATAGCCTGCTTGTCGCTCCCCCAGCAGCAGGGCATTAATGGCCCGTCGACGCAATATCAGCATCAGACTGCTCAGGCCCATAAACACCAGGCCAAAGGGCAACTGCTGCCAGCTGATCCCGGCCAGCGAGCCCATTTGCCAAAAGCTCATCAGGCGCAGGGAGTCATCGTCGGCGTGGTAGCTGAGCAGGCCGATAATGGCGCCGGCAAAGGCGTTGATGGCCACACCGGCGAGGATCAGGGTAGCCACCGGCGTATGTCCGCTTTGTCCAGCCAGTTTGTATACCAGCAAGGTGGCGGCCAACGCCCCCAAAAAGGCGCCGCCGCTGACCCAAAACTCGCCTTGCAAGCCCCATTTCCCGCCCAGCGAAATCACCATCAGCGCCGCCACTGCCGCCCCTGCCGAAATCCCGATAAGCCCCGGATCGGCCAGCGGGTTTCGGCACAGGGTTTGGGTAGCACAGCCACTTTGCGCCAGCACACAGCCCACCATCAATGCCAGCACCAGGCGCGGCAGGCGAATTTGCGTGACCACATCGATATGCAGCGCTTTGATACCGCTAAAATCGGCGGGCCACCACCAGGCCAGCGCCAGACGCCAGTCGCTGATGACCGGCCCGGACGATAGCGCCAGCACCGCACAAATCAGCGCCGACAAAGCCACCGCCAAAAATAGCATCTGCTGACGCTGATTAACCTTGGCCAGCATAGGCTTCCTCAGCGTCCTCTGGCTGGGCTTGGTGGGCTTGGGCTGCAGATGGCAGACCATGCTTATCAGCAAAATCTGACAGTTGCACAATGGCGTCGGGCAAACGGGTGGTCATGCCAAGGGCCAACAGAGAATCCATCACCAGTAAGCGGCAGTGCCTGGCCGCCTCCAGCAACCTCAGGGCCGGTTGTGCACAAAATGCCTGTTTGCCACCCGCGGCTGCCACCGTGTGGGACGGGGCAATTAACAGCGCTGGCTGCTGCAGCGCCAGGTACTCCACAGAGATGGTCTTAAAGCCAAGGTGGCTGATAATGTTTTGCAAACCGGCATGCTCGAGCAACAGTTGCGGTACCGTCTCTGTACCAGCAGCCACCACGCCACGTGCCGAGGCCTGCAACACAAACAAAGCCTTTTGTGCCTGGCCGGGCTTAAGCGGCTGAAGGCGGCTTTGCAGGGAAGCCACCACATCCTCTGCCTGTTCGGCCCGCTGCAGACGCTCGCCAATATCACGGATCAGAGCATACAGCGCCGCCACATCACGGGGCTTTGCAAACTGAGTCACTTCAACACCCGCCCGTTCAATCTGTTGCAGCACGTTTTCGCTGCCGCCACCTTCGAGCACCCACAGCCACTGTGGCGCAAAGGACAAGACTCCCTCAGCGGAAAGATCGCGGTAATAACCGACCTGGGGCAAAGCCGTCGCCTGTGCAGGCGAGGTGCTGGAGCTGTCGGTAGCCACCAGGGCCTGGTCTGCGTCCAGGGCAAATACGATGTCGGTAAGGGTGCCACCGGCGGTGATCAATTTCGGCAAGTCGGCCCTGGCCGGTAACGCCATCAGCAAGCCGAACAATAGGGCCAATGGCCAGATTGACGGGTATATGCGGTCCATAAACGGATTCCTTTGTGATTCGAAACGAAAAATAAATTAATCACTTTTTATTGCAAATGCAAACCATTCTCGTTTAGATCTAAAAGGCAATCTCACCTATCACAGGAGTACAGTGTGAATTTTCGTTTTACAGGCACCTCAACCCTCACCCTCGCGGCGGCCACCTTATGCAACAGTGCCGTGCTGGCTGATCAGGCGCCCGGCCTGGTACCCAAACCGGATGTTATTGTGGTAACAGGCTCCCGTATCGAGCAAAAGCTGCAAGATGTGGCAGGCTCAGTGGCCGTAATGGACAGTACCGATATCGAGCGGCAGTTAAGCCAAAGCCTGGCTGACGTATTTCGCTATGATCCTGCCATCTCCGGTACCGGTAATGCCGGGCAGGCACAGGAGCTCAGCATCCGTGGCATTGGCGGCAACCGGCTGATTTATATCAAGGACGGTCGCCGTCTGAATGACGGCTATGCCGGCGGTGGCGGCCTGCTGGTGGGCCGGGGCTATCTGGATGTGGCGCAAATAGCGCGGGTAGAGGTGGCAAAATCAGCCGCCTCTTCCCTGTATGGCTCCGATGGCCTGGGTGGCATTGTGGTGATCACCACCCCTGATCCCAAAGATTTGCTGGGCAAGCAAGAACACTTTACCCAGCTCAGCGGTGGATTTCAGGGGCAAAGTAACAGCTATCACAGCCACATCATGCACGCCAGCGGTTGGGGCGATACCCAGGGCATGTTTAGCTTAAGCTACCGTGATGGCAAGGAAACCCAGAACTTTGCCGAAACCCTGCCCGGCTATGACTACGACAGTATCAGCTTGCTCGGCAAGTTGAACTGGGATCTCAGTGAACAACAGCACCTGAAACTGACTGTCGACGGTTATCGTCAGCAAAACCAGCAAATACTCAGCGCCGGCAGCCAGCAAACCGAAGATACCGACAGACAATGGGCCCTTTCACTGGATTATGCAAGTGAGCTTGGCAGCGATCTTTACGACGCCATGCAAACGCAGTTTTACCTCTCTGACTATCAGCAGCAAAGTGACCAAATCCTGCCGGGAGCCGGTCGTACAGGTCCCTACACCGACTATAACGATTATCGCTTTGAGCAGCAGATCATCGGTTTTCGCTGGCAGGCCGACAAAGCCATGCAACAGGAAAATGCTACCCACCACTGGGTATTTGGCGCCGACATAGATTACCTGGAGACAGAACGCCCGCGTTTTAAGACCCGCATTGAAATGGATGGCAGCCTGAGCCTCGACAACGCCCCACAAAAAGCCTTCCCCGGCGCCGACACCCTGCTTGGCGGCGTGTTTGTGCAGGACAATATCACCCTTAAACAGTTGCCCTTTAGCCTGATAGCCGGACTCAGGTTAGATCACTACCAGATGCAGGCCAAATCCAACCCTTTGTACGATGAAGCCTTGCTGGCCGATATTACGGAAACGGCGCTGTCACCCAAATTAGGGCTTATCTACCGCCACAACGCACAGTTAAACCTGTACGCTCAATATGCCCAGGGATTTAAGATCCCACCCCATGATCAGGCGTATCAGAACCATGGCGTTGAGCCGTTTTATGCCATCGTGCCCAATCCTGACCTGCAGCCGGAAACCAGCTACGCCACTGAACTGGGACTGAAATACCAGCAAGGCGATATGAGCATCAACCTGGCCGCCTTCAACGCCGATTTTGATGACTTTATCGACACGGTGGTGATCAGCACTGCGCCTACCTTTATCCCCGGCGTGCAGCGCACCGAATATCAGTACCAGAATAAGGACAAAGCGCAGATTTATGGTGCCGAGGCCGGAATAAATCTGTGGCTGAATGACCAGTGGGAAATCAATACCGCCATCGCCTACAGCCGGGGCAAGGACCAAAGCACCGATCAGTACTTAAGCTCCATCTCGCCCTTGAGTTCGACCCTGATGCTGCGTTACAACGGCGATACCTTCTACCTCAGCGCCCTTGTCAGCGCCGCCGCTAGCATGAGCAAGACACCAGAGGCGGACGATGCACAAAGCGCAGGCTGGGCCACGCTGGATCTGCTTGGCGGCATTGAGTTGGGCAACTGGCGACTGAACCTGGCGCTGCAAAATGTGCTGGATAAAGCGTACGTGCCTTACCAACGTATTGCCGGGCAATCCGCTGACACTGACCTAGGCCAGTATACCCAACCGGGACGCAGCCTGTCAGCGCAGGCTGTCTACCGCTTTTAAGTGAAGGAAGGTGCCGCCTGTTGGCACAGGCGGCACCCAAAATAGCGTTTATCAGCTATTCGCAAGTAAAATCCCGGGGCCTGGCACTACTGACAAAGCTGTTCCGCCTGAAGGGCCTGGGCCTTAAGTTCCTGCACCAAATCCGGGGCCAGACCCAGTTGACGGGCAAGCTCTTCCAGATAGCTGCGCTCCATAAAGCTTTCTTCATCGACCACCAGCAAACTGGCCAGATAGATTTCAGCAGCCAGTTCAGGCGTGCTTGCCTGGGCGGCAATTCGGGCCGGCTCCAGCGGTGATTTCAGCTCATTGTCTACCCATTGCAAAAAGGCCTGGTCGCGGGTGAATTTGGCGACTTCCTGGTCGATCAAGGCGGTTTCCCGCGCATCAATATGGCCGTCGGCCTTGGCCGCCGCAATCACCGCCGACAGAATGGCCCGGCCATGCTCTTCGGCTTGAGGCGGTGGCAGGCGATCGATGGTTTGTGGCTCGGCCTGCACCGCGCCTGGATGCAGGCGGCCATCAGCCTGTCTCTGCTGCCAGTTGCCATAGGCTTTGTATGCCACCACGCCCAAAGCGGCCAGCCCGCCATAGGTCAACACCTTACCGCCGAGCTTGCGGCCCTTTTTGCTACCGAGCAGCAATCCCAGCGCGCCACCGGCAAGCGCTGCGCCGCCGCGCCCGGAAAGCATACCCGACAGGCTGGAAACCAGCGAATCAGCTGAAGAAGTTGTCGGCTGAGATGTACCGCCAGCGGCGCGTCCCTGACCGGTAAAGCTATCCACAGCCCCTGATTTCAGTAACTGATCAATCAGCTTAAAGCTCATAGAGCACTCCTAAGATTTTGAAATGTCTGGATTTAGCCTAATCAAATACGACGCCAAGTCCAAATTGGTTTGCTTGGAAATTGTTAGGGGATACGTCAAATGGCGTGCGCTGCCGCCATACCAGGCTATGGCTCAGCGCAAGTAACCGCCGGGAATAATCAGAATCGACACAGCCGTGGGCAACGATTCGGATATGAGTACTTGAGTCAGATTGCACCGGGCGGCTTCACTACCCATAATGGCCTAACCCTTTATTTTTGTGCCAGCCTTCATGCGTCTGTTTAATTGCTCGGTGTGCGGTAATCTGTTGTATTTTGAGAATGTCAGCTGCACCCAGTGTGGCCATGCGTTGGGCTTTGTTCCCGGGCAGATGTCGCTGATCGCCATCAACGCCGATGCAAACGCATACTTTGCCGTTCCGGGTACCCAGACCCGCTTTAAGAAATGTGCAAACTACCAGCAATATCAGGTGTGCAACTGGCTGGTGGCCGAAACCGACCAGCAGAACTATTGCCGGGCCTGTCGTTTAAACCACACTATTCCCAACCTCAGCGTCGAGGGCAACCAGGCGCTGTGGCAGATCATGGAGAAAGAAAAACGGCGCTTGGTCTATAGCCTGATGCAATTGCAGTTGCCGCTGGTATCCAAAGAGCAGGACAAGGAAAAAGGGTTGTCATTTTCCTTCCTGAGCGACGCCCCCTGTGAATTTTCCGAGCGTAACCGGGTGAAAACAGGTCATGACCAGGGGCATATCACCATAAACCTGGCCGAAGCCGATCCTGTTCAGCGAGAGCGCATGCGTAGCCAGATGGCAGAGCCCTATCGCACCATTTTGGGCCATTTTCGCCATGAGTCCGGCCACTATTACTGGGACCGCCTGATTGCCAACGGCCCTCTCCTGCAGCAATACCGGGCGCTGTTTGGCGATGAGTCTGCAAACTATACGGATGCGCTTAATCAACATTACCAGCAAGGACCACCGGCAAACTGGCCCGACAATTACGTCAGCAGTTATGCCAGCAGCCACCCCTGGGAGGATTGGGCCGAAAGCTGGGCCCATTATCTGCATATAGTGGACACCCTTGAAACGGCCTACCAGTTTAACCTGCACACCCGCCCCCGCGCCGCCAACGACCAGTGCTATAAAATGGATGTGGATGCTAACCCTTACACCCAGGCCAATTTCCAGGCCATTATCGACCATTGGCTGCCCCTGACCTATGCCTTAAACAGTTTGAACCGCAGTATGGGCCACAGCCATATTTACCCCTTTGTGCTGTCCCCCACCATCATTGAAAAGCTGGCTTTTGTGCACCGAGTGATTAAGGGGCATGCATAAGCTGGGGCCAGGCGACAACGCCATAAGCTCCAAAAAAGTGGCTAATGCTTAGAGGGGATCAGTGGGTAAGCGCCCCTGCCGCTGAAGCCGCCTTCGCACCCACCAACGATACAGATAAGACAGTAGCGGTTTAATCAGCGGCAAGCCGATAACCCAGGCCAGCCACCGATAGCGCGGTAAGCGGCTGAACAGCAGTTGATAGGCGCTAATCCCATGGCGGACCTGCCCCTGCTGCTCCTCAACATGCAGTTCCAGCAATGCCCGCTTTGGATCGATACCCAGTGCCTTTAGCTCCTGCTCACGGCCATTGATATCCACCCACAGGATGTTTTCACCCTCATCCACCCGCTGTTCATACCAGGCCCTATCCCTCCTGCAGCGCGGGCAAGCCGCATCATAAAAAACACGTAAGAAAGGGCGTTGTGATGAACTGTTCATGCTGTGAGCTTAGCTGATAACCCACGCTTTTATGCCTCCTCAATCGGCATCCACCGCCTGACTTTTGTCAGGAACGAGGCCCAATAGGCTTATCTATATCCAGCCTTTTGCTGCTTGGGAGGATAGTCGGGGGGCTGGGGAAATGCAGAATCTGCGGTTAGATTGTCAGTCACCATGTACAAGAAGTATTGCTAGTCTCTTTTGCCCTGAATTGACCTTTGAGCCACTTGCCAACTAATGACGTTGATTTGTTCTTGAGTAAACTGGGAATTACCATTTTTAGGCAAAGTGCTAACTATCATCTTGTGGTTTAGGATCGGGAAGGGCACGCGGGATTGCAGTTTCACAAACCAACCAGGGAAGACCAGCACTGGAACTGCACTAATTTCAAATCCGCATGCTTTCGTCAACCATTGAGTTACCCACTTTGCTTGTCGCTCTGCCTGTTGGATGGGTTCAATTTCTTGCCAGGATGGAAAATGTAATTTGCCGTCTTTAAAGATCAGTTCGTGGCTCTTAATACCATTAGCACGATCTTTACCATTGGAAGAGTCAGCATGGCGCTTATGCCTACCCTTCGTCTCAATGGCGAACACACCATTAGGTCCTATCGCCAAATGATCAATATTGAATTTTTCTGCCTGGATATCGTGGAATACCTGATAGCCAAAAGCCTGCAGTTGGATCAGTTCCCCAGCCGTTGCCAACTCCGCTGTGTGACCAAGCCGCAATCTGGTGAGATGATTGAAGTTTTTTATAGTTTTCCAAATGCCATAGACTATTCCGACAACGACAAGAAATACAGGTAGATACGGGATACTACCGAGGGAAACAAAGGCATGGATAGAGTAATAGGCAAAGGGAGAAATAACTAAGCACATGCCAATTAGCATACTGCCTAGCAATTCAAACTGTTTGTCGATAATTTCCTTTTGAAGCCCATAGCCTGGCAGACGCAGCAATTGTTCCCTATCAATAGGTAGTTTTACCGTCTGTTCACGTCGCTTGAGCAAGAAAAACATAGGCACTAATGTGGCGCCCATGCCTGAAAGCAATATTGCCAGCGCGATCACCGAAGATCCTAGCTCAAACATACTACTCGTCCCTGAAACTTAAAACGGCAAGTTTACTCAGGGTGGTCGCCGCTGGGAATAACAATTTTTGGACTTCACATGGAGGCGCTAGCTTTAATTTCTAGCCCACCTCTTTGTATTTTAAAGACTTTACAGTTGTCGTATGCTTCAGCTCATACCAAGTCTTAAACATCAACAGGCAAGGAAGTCATATGGCAAGACCTGAGAGCTGGAGTGCGGAAGAGATCGCTGCGACAGTAGCTGATTACATGCGCATGCTGATGCTTGAACTGGCGGGTCAGAAATACAGTAAAACAGAGCATCGCAAAGGCCTGCTAGCAAAGCTGAATAATCGCAGTGATGCGGCTGTAGAATTGAAGCATCAGAATATTAGCGCGGTGCTACAGAAGTTGGGCTGTTTCTGGATACCTGGCTACAAACCACGCAATAATTATCAGCAGGCTTTAGCTGACTTTGTTGAAAACTGGATTAGTCAACATCCCGAGTTTGATCAGTTCAGTATGGCTGCAGTTACCCAACCCGCCGTGTTACCTGAGGTGAGAGATTTCTCACGTTTGCTGGTTGAGCCACCAAAGTCACCGAAGAATAGGGTCAGTGAGAATCCAAGAACTTACAGTGCTGTCACTAACACAGCAGTTAAGCGTGACTATGTTGCAAGAGAAGCCTGCAATGCTTTATTAGGTTTGGCCGGTGAGCAACTTGTTCTGGAATTTGAAGAATATCGGCTAACAATGGCGGGTAAGAAAAACCTGGCAAATAAGATTGAACATGTGTCCCAAACTCAAGGGGATGGTCTGGGTTATGACATTCTTTCTTTTGAAGAAAACGGCAAAGAACGTTTTATTGAAGTTAAGACAACCGCTTTTGCCAAGGAAACACCGTTTTTCGCGTCCCGAAACGAAGTTAGATTTGCCGAAGCTAAACCAGAGCAGTTCTACCTCTACCGGTTATTCGAGTTTAAAAAGTTGCCCAAAATGTTCTCTTTACAAGGCGATCTGAAAAAGCACTGCACATTGGACCCAGTTAGCTTCGTTTGCAGCTTCCGATAAGCAGATTTTGCCCAGAGACTTGAGCATGAAAGATAGCTTTTACCAAATACACGCCACGCAGTTCTTCCAAGACACCCAGTCGGTGGACATGCAGCCGCTGTATCAGCGCTTTTTGCCCTTGCTTGCCCCTGGTGCCCATATTCTTGATGCGGGTTGCGGGTCTGGGCGGGATGCCAAGTATTTTTCTGAGCAGGGTTTTGTGGTCAGTGCCTTTGATGCCAGTCCTGCTTTAGTCGGGATGGCCAGGGAGTTTACCGGACTGGATATAGAGCTCAGTACTTTCGACGCCTATCAGGCTAAGCAGCCTTTGGATGCCATCTGGGCCTGTGCGTCCTTACTCCATGTTCCAGTCGCCAAGCTTGCGCAAACCTTTAACCATTTAGCATCTCAGCTATCCCAAAATGGCCTTTTCTACTGCTCTTTTAAATATGGTGAAGGCGAAGTGCAGAGAGGAAATCGTCTTTTTACCGACCTAACCGAGCACGGATTGGCCCAGGTATTAGCATCAACACCGTTGGAAATATGCGACCGTTGGAAAACGGCCGACTTACGGCAGGGCAGGGAACAGGAACCATGGCTCAATGCCATTCTCAGAAAAAGGGCATAGGAAAGTGAAATTAATGCAGCAGCAAATCGCCTTTATTGCCTATATTCAGCGCCTGCTGGTCGAGGGAGATTTTAGCGCCACGTACAAGTATGCGCTGTTGCATGCACTGGCCGATGTTTGTATCGAACAACCGATGGAAGATGAGAGTGCTGAGCTGACAGTCGAACTCGATACGCTCGTTGATAAATTTATCCTGCTTTACTGGCAACATGCCATGCCCTTTTCTGCAGTTGGCGTTGGTGAGGAAGCCTTATTACTGCAAAACGCCGGTAAGCAGTCCAAGGTGATCAGTATGCTCTACCAGTGCCAGCTGGCAGGCATCAGGAATATTCGCCAACTCAAAGAAAGCCCGTCCTGGCCGCAGATTTACCGGGCTACTTTGAGTACATTGAAAGAAGGCCCCTTATGGCGGTTACAGATCCTGTCAAAGCAGGAGGAATGCTTTCTGTACCCCCATATCAAAGGGAAAAATCATATTAAGCTTAGTGCGGGTATTGCCCATTGCTTCAGGCGTTTCTATGACCTTGTGGTGTATCTGGCCAGAAATGCCTGGCTGCAGAAAATCCAAAGCATCAAATTTAATCAGGATCTGATTGGCCAGCAGAGTCAGTTGCAGGATTTCCTGTTTGGTGTGGATCGCAATGCACTAAACCGGGCCAAGCCCATCCTTGTGGATATCCAGAACAACATCTGCATCTATTGTCAAAAGCCGATGAAAGAGGAAAAAGTGGCTATTGACCACTTTATTCCTTTTTCCCGCTACTCAACAGACCTCGGCCACAACTTTGTGGCTGCCCACGGAACTTGTAACAACAGTAAGCGAGACCACCTGGCAGCGTTAAAGCACAGGGAAAAATGGCATGAGCAGAATCTGATTGTCCATGCGAAAACACTCTCTGCGGAGCTTGGCGGCTACTTCTACTGTGATGAACAAAAATCCCTGGCTGTTTCTAATTGGGCCTACAGTGTTGCCAGTAGCACTGGCGCCAAACTCTGGGTCGCGAAGAACGAGTTTATGACAGCAGGGCAATAGCCCTACTTCACATCGGGGCGATGTACCTTGACCATGCCGTTGAGGAAATTACGCAACAGCTGATCGCCGCAGGGGCGGTAGCTGCGGTGATCGGATTTTCTGAACAGGGCCGAAAGCTCGCTTTTGCCCATGGGGAAGCCGGCGGCGCGCAGGATATTGAGCATATCCTCTTGCTGGTAGCTCATGGCGATTTTGATTTTGCGCAGAATGTCGTTATTGCTGAGGCGCTCGCCCGCCTTAAGCGGCTGGGGCTCTGCCCCTTCCTGCTTACCACGCTTTTTGATAATCAGCCCATCCAAAAACAGGCCAAGGACCTTGTCTCGACAGGGCAAAAAACCCGGCTCGTCTTCTTTTTTCATCATATCCATCAGATAGGCTTCTTCGAGGTCATAATCCACCAGTTTGAGAATGGCGATGGTGGCGCTGTTGTCGAGACTCAGCGCAAAGCGCAGGCGGCGGAATACGTCGTTTAAAAGCATGGAAAGTTCAAAATCGAAACAAGAATGGGCCAAGTATACAGGGCTGACATTTTTTGCGGAAATTCTCTGCAAACCCGGGCCATTCGATTCTTCAACTGACTAGCGGCGGTTGGTCACCCGCCAGGGTGGGTTATGGCGATTTTCACCGGCGTAAAACAGCTTTATCTTATTGCCGCTGGGGTCATGCAGAACGGCCTCGCGCCAAAGATAAGGCATATCTTGCGGTATCTGGTCAAAAGCGATGCCGCGTTTTGTCAGCTCGCTCACCTGCTGATCGAGCTGCTCACTTTCAAAGTAGATCACCGCCGAGCTTTGCACGGGCTCGGCCTGCAGGCTCAGGGAAAAGGTGCTGTCGCCCTCTGGGCAGCTGAACCTGGCGTAGTGCGGGGTATCCACTATCTGGGTCATGCCCAGTTTGAGGTAAAAATCCACTGCGGCCTGCATATCGTTTACCGGCAAGGTGATTTGGTTTAGGTTCATTGTGTCTCCTGTCTCATATTCTTTGGTTGGAAGATGTGGGGCAGGATAAAACCTCAAGTAAAGTTGAGGTAAAGCGGTATTAAGAACGAATAGCAAAATAATTTTGTACCGCATTATTGAAAAGGCGGTAGCTAATTATTGCCCGTAGGTTTCTTTTGCTGTTTGATAATGTCGCTGACGGACAATTCGCTTTCCCCGCTGATTTCCCCTTCAACTAAAGCCAGGCGAATGGCTTCGACTTCGGCTTTGTGCGAACGAATAAGCTCGCCAATGTAATCGCTGGCATTGGCAAAAAGAGCACTTTCGACCTGATGGTCAATCCAGTTTTGAAGTTCATCGGGGATGGCGATTTTCAGGGTAGCCATACTGTTTCTTAACCTTGCACTCAGACTATAACTTCTTACAGATCAAGCTAAGTTGGCCAATGGCCGAGCGTCTTTAACTCCTGCGGCAATTCAACAGGGATGCAACAGCAGTACAGGGCCAAGTTAATCGGCTCATGGCCTGGTTTGAGCAGTATTCTTGCGCAGCCCCTAAGGCCGCCGGTTTATCGCCGGTTCGTCATAAAAAGCGTCCAGGGATTTTTCTTTGAGTTGGTTCAGCTTGGCCTTTCTGGCGCGGCGGGTCTCGATACTTTCGCCCAATATTTCCAGATGCAGCGACTCAATCAACTGCCTGGCTTCTTCGCGGCTAATCAGCCCGATAAATTCACCGGCGTTAAGAAAGCCCTCGGTACGATGCTTAAGTACATCGTCCGGCTTACCGATTTTGATTAACTCGTAGAGCTGGGTGATTCGTTGTTGGCATTCTTCGAGGAATTACTGCTTATCCATGTTTTTCCTTGTGGTTCCATCATCCAGGGTAAACATAGTGCAGAGAAAGGCGCATCAAAAGCAAGAGGATGCGCTTAGCAGAGGGCTTGTCCCGCCTGAAAAAAGCTTTGGGTTGGAAGAGCCTGCCAACCCAAAGCAATCCTGGGAGTCTACTGTCCTTTTACTGGCACAGACCGCTGCTGTTATTGCTGTCGTGGCTCAGGGTGCCGCTTAGGCTACT
Source organism: Aliiglaciecola sp. CAU 1673 (assembly GCF_029223185.1). Taxonomy (GTDB): domain Bacteria; phylum Pseudomonadota; class Gammaproteobacteria; order Enterobacterales; family Alteromonadaceae; genus Bowmanella. The sequence goes on along the minus strand of NZ_JARHUG010000023.1, from coordinate 41,745 downwards.
GACACAGAAATTAACCGTCACCCCGCCGCTTAAGGCGGTGCTGGTAACAAAGCTAACCTGGCCGTCGGCACCCGTCACCCCTGAAACCGATTGATTCCAGCTGCCGGTGAAGTTGCCGCTAACCGTGGCGCCGCTGACCGGATTACCTAAGTTATTGGTGACGGTGACCGTGGCGGTACCGACTTTTTTGCCTTTGCCTGCGCCTTGGGTGCCGGTTACCACATTCTGTACCCACATGCTGGTAGCCGTACCCGGGTTGCTGCTGCCTGGGGCGTAGATATCCAGGTTGTCCAGGTAATAGGTGTCGACGGTGAAGGAATCAGGCGCAATTAGCAGCACCAGCGAATTCACCTGGGCGTTAGTGGTGGCCCCGTCGATGCGATCTTCCAAATCAAACTTCAGGCGCTGCCAGGCGTTTCGGACCGTGGTATGGGCCACGTACTTGGAGTGACGCCCCTTTGGGTAGTTGGTGGTAGTGGCCACACTGCTGTTTTCCAGCTGGATCAGGATCTCGGTGCCCACGGGAGCGCCGGTGTAAACGTCCAGATAAAAGCTCTTTTCACCACTGATAAAAGGCGCGGCATCGGGTATGGCAGTGGTGGATGCACTTAACACGTCCCACTGTTCGGCACCGTTACGAATGTACTCGGCCACCAGTGGGGAGTCGTTAGTGGCATTGGGCGCTGGATTGGCCAGGCCCTGGGTGAAGGTACCCGTCCATGTTTGATAGCTGAGATTCTTGGTGCCCTCGTAGTTATCCAGCGTGGTTTCCTGGCTTTGCTCTGGTGACACATAAACATCCATCGACAACTGATAGCTGCCACAGCTGTTTTCTACGGTCACGGTCACTGCTCCGCCAGTCGTGCCCCAATTTACATTCAGGCTGTTGCCGGTAGAGGTCTCGCCGGTAGGCGATTGCCAGGTGTAGCTGCTGTTGGTGCCGGCTTCGTCAATCACCTGGTAGGTGTGGCTGCTGTTTGGTTCAACAATATGGGCGCCGGTTAATGAAGGCTGACCATGGTCATACACGCGCACATAATCCACCTGCATGGTTTGCGGCAGCATGCTGCTGTCTACTTCACCGCCCAGGTTACCGCCCACCGCCAGGTTAAGCAGGAAATGGTATTGGTAGTTTTCGAAGGTCCAGTAGGCCGGGTTGCCAAGATCCTGCGGGGTTTTTACCGAATACAGCACATCATCCACATACCAACGCATTTCGTTGGGCTCCCACTCCACCGCATATTCGTGGAAATCGTCTGACCACGCATCGGGCTGCTTCAGAATGCGGCCGCTGGTCCACTGGTTATTGGGCCATGGCTGACCGTAATGCAGGGTACCGAAGGCAAACATATCGGCCTGGCCGGTGGCTTCCATAATGTCGATTTCGCCACTCATGGGCCAGCCCTGATCGGGGTTGGTGGGCAACATCCAAAAGGCCGGCCACAAGCCCGCACCTTTAGGAATTTTAATACGGGCTTCGAAACGGCCATTGGTCCATTGTCCGCCGTTGGGCATATTGGCAGTACGAATACGGCCGGAGGTATATTGCTTGGACTGCACCCGCTGTTTTTTGGCGGTAATGGTCAGTAGACCATTGGCCACCGTCAGGTTAGCGGCCTGGTAAGACTGCAGCTCACTATTGCCCCAGCCACAGATACCGTAACTGCAACCATCACCGGTCATGATTTCCCATTTACTGGTATCCACGCTGTTGCCGTTGAATTCATCGGCCCAAACGGGTACGGGGTTCTGGCATTGCTGTGCACTGGCTGGCAGGGACATTCCCAACAGGCCTGAGGCGATTATGCCTTGGCTAAGCGCGCTCCAACTCTTGATCGACATGTTGTATTACTCATGGTTTGTGCGGCCCCCATCACCAGTCCATAAGCGCTTACATTTTTGCCGCAACTGAGGTTGGTAAAGGCGGCCCGTTAAATAATGCAAGGTTGGAAGCTACTGTCGTTACGTTGCTTCGGGCCGCGCCTTCCTGCTAGCCGAAGGTAAAATGCAACAAGATGCCAACATAAATGTAAGCGCTTTCAATAAGGGTGTTATAAAATTGTTAAGTCGCTTGGCTGAGGGAGGAAATTCCTCTGGCGGGCTAAATGGAAACCAACGACAGCAGTCGTTTTGCCTGCGCCCTGACGGCCTGTTTTAAGGTGTCGGGCTCAATAATAGTGAAATCGAAGGGCATCTGACAAAGCCAGTGGGCGAACCAATCCGGGCTGTCAGCCTGCACATCCAGCAGAAGGCCGTCTTGCTGTTCCTGCAACAGGTTGACCATGGTGCCTATCACCTCCGCCGCCTGTAGTTTATCGGTATGCAGCAATATGCGGATACGCAAATTGCCCGGCATATTGTTCAGGCTCTCGCGAAAAAAACGGGCGGCGTCGAAGTCGGCCGGCCGCTCAAAGGTCAGGGCCAAAGGCTGCACTGCTTCAATCCTGTCCAGGCGGAAGATTCTGAGATCTTTACGCAGACAACAGTAACCGCTCATATACCAGTGCCCCTGGCGAAACAGCAAGCCATAGGGCTCTACCCGTCGCTCGGTAATGTCACGCTCTGGCGAAACGTAACGCAGCCTTATTGCCTGCTGATGTTGGATAGCATTTAGCAAGGGTTCCAGATACAGGTTGGACTGCGGCATGAGCGACGTCGGCAGCATCAGGCGAATGGTGTCGGCAACGGCCCTGGCCCGGGACTGCAGTTTTTGCGGCATCACCCGTTCCAGTTTAGCCTGCACGCTGTCAATGGCCGGCTGATTGTCGCCAAGGTGCAGGGCTTTTGCCGCCAGTATCCCCAAGGACAAGGCCAGGGTTTCGTCGTTATTGAACATCATCGGCGGCAGCTTAAAGCCGGCCATCAGGCTGTATCCACCGTCCCGCCCCGCCGTGGTGGTCACCGGAATACCGAGATCTTCCAGGGTACGGATATAGCGGCGTACGGTGCGCTTATCCACTTCCAGCCGCCTGGCCAGTTCGGTGCCGCTCATGCGGCCGTGGGATTGCAACAATTCAAGTAAGGTCAGGACCCGGACCGTGGGTGCGCTCATGGTTTTTCCCAAAAAAAGTATCAGGGGAAATATACCGGATAATTAGGACGCATTCTGTCCTATATGGATTCTATATTGGCCTGGCAACGGCAAACAATCCGCCAGGCCTTATTGCAGGCGGGCGAATCTCTTACATTTTTTAGCCAAGGAAAGAACTATGAAGCCCCTGATTCTCTATACCAATCCCAATTCCCGTGGTCGTATCGTTCGCTGGATGCTGGAAGAGTTGGGCGTGCCTTACGACGTCCAGGTAATGGAATATGGCAGCAGCATTAAATCCCCCGACTATTTGCAGATAAACCCCATGGGCAAGGTACCGGCCATCAAACACGGTGAGATGGTAGTCACCGAGTGTGCTGCCATCTGCGCCTATCTGGCCGATCAATTCAGCGACAAGGGCCTGGCACCGGCGCCGGGCGGTGCGGCGCGCGGTGCCTATTACCGTTGGCTGTTCTTTGCCGCCGGGCCGTTGGAGATGGCTATGTCGGCCAAATCTTGCGGCTGGCGCATCGATGACGACAATGTGCAAAGCATAGGTTGCGGTTATTTAGACGATGTACTCAATACGCTGGAGCAGGCCATACAGCAAAGCCCCTATCTTTGCGGCGAGCAATTTACCGCCGCCGATCTCTATGTTGGCAGCCATCTGGGCTGGGGCATGATGTTTAAATCTATCGAAGAACGGCCGGTGTTTAAGGATTATGTCCAGCGGCTGTATAGCCGCGAAGCAGCCATTCGTGCCAACCAACTGGATGATGAGCTGCAAAAACAGCAGGCAATGGCTTAACGCTTAAGGCGATACCCCAACATTGGACAGGCCAGCTGCGCAAGCGGTTAGCTTGTCCTGCACAAAGTGCTGTTCATGGGCCTGATAGGCCAGCTGATACTTCTGCACAATAGCGTCAAAGCGCTGGATATACTCGCAGTGGAAGGCCTGATTGGGTGGCAACCACTCATTAGGCGCTTTATGGCCTTTGGCCCGGTTGAGGCTGTTGTCTACCACCAGCAGGTTGTCATAGTCATTGGCGAAGTCGCGTTTGCGTGCCTTCGGCCAAACGGCACCACCACGGTCATTGGCCCACTTGAGCGGCACAATATGATCCACATCCAGATCTTCTGCCTTGCTGATGGATTTGCCGGAGAATGGATCCAGCCAGGTACCCGCAATCACGCGGCAGGTGTCGGCCCGATCACCGGGTTTATCCTCAAAGGCTACTGCCAGCATGGACGCCAGGATCAGCGCTTCGGCCCGGGTATTCTGGCAATCGCCGTCGCTGTCATCCCAATGGGGCCACTCGTCACGATCATACCCCTTATGGGCGTTTGGTTGAGGGGCTTGGCTGTGACCAGCCCCTTTGGGCAGCCGGCCACCGGCCTCGATGCAGGCTTCCAGGCTGGCATGAGGTGTAAAATGCTTGGTGCGCTCATAGGAATGGCTTTGCGGGGTATGGCAGATACCACTTCTGGAAAGCTTGACCGGCTCCTGCGCAATAACCGCAAAAGCTAAGAAAAACCAGAGTCCTACAAACAAACGACCAGACTGAAACAAGACAGCTACCCTACATCAACAACGCTTCACATTTTATCGGGCAATCTGTTCCAGACAAGTGTGCTGACTAAACCACAGGTAGTCGAATTGATAACTAATGATCCGGTTCGCCTCCCCGGTAGGTATTAACAGCACGTAAACCAACAGCAAGCAGCTATGCAACGAATTCTTTTTGGACTTCTCGGCCTGATTCCATTTATTTTCCCACCAATGGCAATATTGATGGGCTGGTTACCCAGTGCACAGAGCCAATCTATTTTTTTGTTGTATAGCGCCATCATCCTCACCTTCCTGGCCGGTAGTCAGTGGGGATACGCCTTGCGAGGCTCTGTACCCAAAGAGACGTTGACCATCTCCATTGTGCTGTCGCTGGTGGGCTGGTTTGTACTTGTCGCGATGGATCTATCGGCACTTCCCAGCCGCTGGGCGCTGCTTTTACTGGTGTTGGGATTTATTGCTTGCCTGGTGCAGGACTATCGTCTGTACCGGGGTCAGAGCGCCTATCTGAAACTACGCACCATGCTCACAGGCATAGTGCTGTTGGCCCATTTAGTCTTGAGTATTGTGTTGATGGGCCTTGCCTGACCGTCAACCCAGATAATTAAGCATGATTAGTTAGCGATGCGGGGCGGCTTTACCCGATAATACTCGGGATTTTTGTTACTGAAATCTTCCATTGCCTGCTGAAAAGCGCCCTCTTCGAAGGCTAGCTGCACTTTCTCAAGCAATTTTTCAAGATTGGCTGTGTGGGGAGATTTTTTCGACAACCCAAAATACACCACTCTGTCCGCCAATTCATGGTAAGGGTGCACCCGGATATGCTCCTTGAGATTCGGGTTGCCTCCCAAAATAGCGCTGAGGTTCTGCTCGGAACTGATCGCAACATCAACTCGTCCAGCCAATAGGAGCTTATACGCCATATGCACATCTTTGACCGGGATCTTATGTAAACTCTGGTCTTGATTGAATCGCGGGAAATAGATGTAGTCTTGCGCCGTTGCAATTAATCGCCCCTGCAAATCTTCATATTTTTCAATTGGTTTAGCTGAATTCCGGGTTACAAAAACATAATGTGTGTCTTGGTGCATCGGCAGGAAATACATATCTTTTTGCCGCTGTGGTGACTGAACCAAGCCCGCCAGAATGTCGACCTGGCCCGTTTTCAAACTATCCATGCAGTGGCTGAAGTCGGGCTCCGTCTCAAAAACCAGCGCCATATCCAGTTTCATGGCTAACACTTCGAGGGCTGACACATACTCACCGGCAGGGGGGTTGCCGAGTATCTGGTAAGGGGGGTATTCATCAATACAGGCCTTGAGCACAGGCTTAGCTATGCTCGTAAAGCTCAGAAAAACAGAGAGAAAAAGCCACCAGCCTTTACCACTCAAATCCGCACTCCTGATGAAAAATGCAACAGCAGATTAACATAGACTACATGGTTTTCCAGTACTTTGGGCAAAGCCTGCCCAAAGTACTGATAGCTCAGCTAAAAACGGTAGAGCAGATTAATAGCAAAGGTCAGGGGCTGGTAGTCGAGGTCACGCAAGATGGCATTACCTGCACCCTCATCTTGCAACCCGATACCGGTCAAGCTGGTGTAACGCAACTCTGCTTGCGCTTGCCAGCTGGCGTTAAATTGATACTCAATCCCCAACATCAGCTGAAAACCTGTGTCTGAGGAACCCGACAGAGACTGCTCTTCGCCATTGCGCTCCAGGTCCAAATCGATTTCCTGAATCCATACCAGGCCAGCACCGCTATAGGGCTGAAAGCCGGCCACGTCGGCAAACAAGTAGTAACCGTTTAGGGCGAAGGTGTTCGATGCATAGTTCCCTTCTGTAAAGCGTTGGCCGTCCGCCAGCGTAGTGACGCTGTCATTACTGCGGTATTCCCAGGCTAGCTCTGCCCGCCACTGGGCATCAAGCTGATAACCCAGTCCCAGACCTGCAACAAAGCCACTGTCGAGATCGACCTTGGTTTGCCCATCCTGCGTCCCTAGAGATTGAGATTGTCCCTGAGTGTCGGATAACTGGCTAAGACCAAAATACGGCTTAATCATCCAACTCTGAGCTAATGCCTGAGTCGATACCAGACCGGCAGCGAGGGTTATAAGTGTTAATGCTTTCATCTTTTTTCCTTTGGCAGTTAATTGGGATGCCTGCTGTAATAGTGCCAAAGTAGGCTGGCAGATCCGCGTATTGGCCTGCTGTTGTACCAACGGGACATATTTTGTATGAACGGGACATGGGATATTGGGGATATCAGACCCGGCCACTACTTCATTACCTCAGCCTTGATGCTTGGCCTGCTGTTCAGCCTGGTAGACAGTGGTAACGACAACCGTATGTGGTTGAGCTTACTGGTGCAGTGGTGGTTACAGACCTTGCTCCCCATTCTTTTGCTGATTGGCACGCAACAACTGCTGGAACGTTGGTCAGCCTTTCGCAGACTCAACCCTTGGTGGCAGCTGGTCTTTTCAGGCGTAATTGGAGCCAGCCTTTTCAGCCCGCTGGCATTGGGAATTGATGTAGCAATGGAAGGCCAACCTGACAACTGGGCTTGGGAGTGGATAGGTGAATGGATGGCAGTGACACCGCCCATCACCTTGGCCTGGCTGGCGCTAAATGCTCCCTGGTTAATGGGGTTCAAACTAATAAAAGTCACTGAAGCCGAGCTGCCAGAGTCAACACCACAGACGGCCACCGAATCTGGCTTTATCCGCCAGTTACCCTTGGCTGTGCGCGGCAGGATTATGGTGCTCAAAGCAGAGCTACATTACTTGTCGGTAACCACCGATAAAGGACAGGGATTGATCTTATATAACCTCAAAGATGCAATTTCAGAATGTGACGAAGAAGGTATTCAATGCCATCGCTCCTTCTTTGTCGCCAAATGGGCAGTAAGACGATTATCTCAACAGGGCAGAACAGGAACCTTGTTGCTGATTAACGACCAACAAGTTCCTGTCGCTAAGTCCAGACTAAGTGCGGTGAAGGCATTTTTGTCTCAGTAACCTCAGGTTGTTAGTGTTTTTGCACAATAACGCTGCAGCCGGGGATGGATCACCCTTCGCCACAGCGGCGGAAACAACGCCAGCAACAACATGCTGGCATAACCACCGGGTAATTGCGGACTGCCCGGACAGTGTCGCAAAAGCGGATAAGGCCGACCGGGATGCGCATGGTGATCGGCATGGCGTTGCAGCTGAAACAGCATCAGGTTACTGAGCAGAAAGCTGCTGTCCCAGGAGTGATTTTCATTGGGTGGCTCATAACGCCCATTAGCCAGTTGCTTGCGCAGCAAGCCGTAGTGTTCGATATAATTAATGGCTTCCAGTTCCACGATGGCCACCAGGCTTTGCAGCAAGAAGAACGCCAGCCCATACACACCAAAACAGACCAACATCAACAGCGCAATGGCGGCTGTCAGTAGCCACCAACCCAACAATTCGTTACGCCAATGCCATACCGGCAGGCGTTGATGGGCCAGGCGTTTGCGCTCAAACTGCCAGGCGCTGCGCAGGTTCTTAAAAATGGCAACAGGTACGAAGGCATAAACACTTTGTCCCCGCTTGGCGGTAGAGTTGTCCAATGGTGTCGCCACGTTTACATGATGACCGCGAATATGTTCGATTTTAAAGCTGGGATAAGCCACCAGCGACAACAGTGCCCCGCCCGCCCCGCGCTCCAATCGGCTATTGCGATGGATCAGTTCATGGGCCGGATTAATGGCGGTTACACCGCCAACCACCCCTAGGGAAATGGCCCAAACGACCCAATGAACCCAGCTGATGTCAGGCAAAGAACTCAGCCAGGCGGCGCTTCCAAACAGTAATGTCGCCTGTAGCGGTAACGTCATCACTGGCAGTGCCTTTAGTAATTTGCTGTTTTTGAGTGCCGCCTGAGATGCTGAAGAAGGGTTAAGGGTGTCACGCCCCAACAAATAATCGAGGGGTGGCATGACGAAATATAAGAACAGGGCTGGCAGTAAAGCCAGCCATAAGCTGTTGCCAACATTGCCGGCCATCCACAAACACAACGCAAATACCACAGCCGGTAGATAGGCCACCAGAAATGCCAGGGCAAAAGGAAACGGTGAAGCGCTTTTCATCGTTCAAACCAGTTGAATGTTCTGGATTAAAATTAGCACAGCCTTTGAAAATTGGATGAGCACATGCCACTGAACTGTAATATGCACGACAATCTGGAAGTCGCCTGCCTTTATGGATACGAATTGGAAGTGGAAATGACCAATGGTGCACTGTTTTGCGGTCGGGCGGTAACCACCGAAACCCGGCCAGGCCCTATGGAGGTTTTGGTCCTGAACGTAAAGGGGCAGCATCTGGTCATTGCCATGACCGAAATCCGCATTATCCGGGCCATCACCACAAACCCCTACTTTTCACAGCTGGATATCAACCCGCAGTAGGGGGCTCATGCTCTCGATGAAATCGATGAATGATCCAGATAAAGTTTTCCAGTAAGGCTCGCTCAGCCAGTTCACTTAACACCGCACATTTCTGATCCAGGGTGTCGGCCTTCTCGATATGCTGTTTGGCTTCGTTAAATAGCACGGATTGAGTGCGGTATTGCCAAAGCAATTCCTTCACCGCCATCTTGTTCTGATAAATCTCCCAAACACCCAATAAAAACGGTAATAAGCCCATTAGCAGCACTGTTACGCTTTTGGCGTTAATATCGGCATAAAAGACCAAATCCGTCATCGCATATTTAAACAGGATCAGCATGACCGCCATCAAGGCGGAACTGATAAACAGAAACGATTTTATGTGTTCCAGCTTGTGATGATGCTGCGACAAGATGCGGGTCTTACGTTCAAAATAACTGGTTTGATCCATCAACCAGTGCTCGCAGACAAACTCTACGTTGTAGTGCAGATGTTTTTGATGGGTTTTGTGGTCGAGATGCATGGGCACCTTGGACAAGATAATGTGTTTTATCCAATTGAAGCCTTCAAATTGGCTGACTCCGCATGTGTTCATCAAATGGGTCGGGCGTTTGTGGTTATTGCGCCCGATAAGCAACAGATAAAACTGAGTACGTAAGGTTTCTGCTAAGGCCCTTGCGGTTAAATGATTGGTGAAACTGTGGCGCTTTTGAATCCGGCGGTAGTAACGCCAACCAATCAGAAAGAGCACCAGATAGCCGATTAACAAGTAGTTGCTGGCTACGATTTTGGCGTATACAAGAAACAGAAAGCCCATGGCAGCGGCGATAAGACTGAACAACGTAAACTGACTGTCTGAATGCTTTTGATTGTCGATGGCTACCGCATCCGCCTTAAGAAATTCTGTGTCTAGGTCCTTCAGTAAGTCAGTAGGGATGGGCGCGCGTGTCAGATCGTAGTCGTTAAGCAAACTGTAATTTCTATTGATGGCGCCCTCTTCCTCCAATACCTGGATCTGCTCGTTGTACTCCTCAAGTTGGGCCATATCATCCAACAGGCTCTTGGGAATACTGGGAAAACATTCCAACTCATAGGTGCCGATTTCCCCGGATAAAAAACACACCTGCGGGGTCTGTTCAGAACGGGAATGGCCGTGTTCCGTTTTGTCTACCGGCACCCAGTAAGCCTGGCGCCCCATCAACTGCTGTTGACTGTCTTCCCGGTGCAGATACGTGATGGTAGCGGCAGAGCCACTAATCCGATCATTACGCCGACGCGGCTGAGCATCCAGATAATCCAGCAACACATCGGACGTACCGCCGGTCAGACCGGTATTCTCGCCATCCCAAATGGCAATCATCAGGTTGGATTGGCAAATCAGATGCTGTCCCAATACCCAGTATTGGGTATCGCGTTCCTGATCGGACATCGATTCTCCCGGTGCACATTCATGCAGCTGCTCCACCACCGAGCATTCCACCAACGGATTGGCAATAATCTGATTAAATTCCTGCCAGGACGCCTCAGAAAAGTCCTTGCGATACTCTTCCTTTGGCAATGGCAGCAACGCCGTCACCGGATACCCCAACTTGAGCGCCACCTTTGCCAACACCCGATCGGCACCATCAGCCATGCCGGTGACCACCACGATAGGGGTTAGCGCTAACCTCGATTTTAAGCTGGCTAACAGTGATGTGATTTGTTGTGTCGCATATTGAGTGGCAGCCTCGTCTAAATCACGGTGCCCGGTGATCCCGATAACATAAGGTGTCCGGCTCATGTGCTCCCTTCTTTCCAGTACATTTTTTGTCTACCCTGTAATGAGCATAGAGCCTTTTGCTGGCATACCCCGATAAATTTCAATGGGATACAGCCGCGAAGGCGAAGAATCTTTTTTAATACTGGACAGTCCAATGTCGTTACGCCTGAAGGTTTACCACCTGATAGAAAATGAGCAGTCTCGCTCTAACGCCTCCCGCTACCTGAATCTGTTTCTGATTGTGCTGATTATCAGCAATGTAACCGCAGTCATTTTCGAGTCTGAGGCCTCAATTCGTGCGGCCTATGGTCGTTTCTTTTTTATGTTCGAGTTGGTCTCGGTAAGCATCTTTCTGGTGGAGTATCTGGCCCGGGTATGGTGTTGCGTGGAAAGACCGGAACTCAAAGAGCATGCAACATGGCGCGCCCGCCTGCGTTACGTAATCAAACCCATCGCTATTATCGATTTGATGGCCATCCTACCGTTTTTGATTTCACTGTTTTTTACCGTGGACTTGCGTTATCTGCGCCTGTTCCGGGTGCTACGTCTGATGAAGCTCACTCACTATTTCAAAGGCTTCAATATCTTTATGACCGTGCTGCAAAAGGAAGCAAAGAGCATAGCGGCTGCCATGATGATGATGATGTTCCTGATTGTTATCGCCGCCAGCGTGATGTACGCATTGGAAAGCAAAACCCAACCGGAACAGTTCGGCAGTATCCTGCATTCCCTGTGGTGGGCGGTGGTGACTATGACCACGGTGGGATATGGCGATGTCACGCCGCTAACTACCGGAGGGCGTATCGTTGCCACCTTTATTATGATTATTGGCGTAGGCTTTGTGGCGCTTCCTGCGGGTATGCTGGCTGGACGTTTTGGTGAAGAGTTACGCGAACGAAAACTCGATCTTGAAGTGCACATCGAACAGGCATTGGCCGATGGCCAAATCGACCCATCCGAATACAAAACCTTACAGGAGTTAGCCGATAAACTGGACCTGTCTACGGAAGATTTGGAAAAAAATATCTCCTTGCTCAAGAAGGAAAAGCTCGTCGGACGGTGTCCCTTATGTGGGCGTTAAGCACCCATATTGGCCAACAGTAACTTGAACTTATCGCGCTCGGCAGAGGCGTTTTTCAAAGTATAAAGTTCAACCAGACGCTGCAAAGCACGGCGCAAATAGGCCGGCGGAATATACTCATCTGCCTCAAGCTGAGCATAGCTTTTCAGTAACATCGGCTCCGCCTCTTGTAAGGCATTTTGTGCCATTAAAGCGCGCGCCAAAGTCAATTTAGCAATGGCCACATACCAGTGCTCCTCCCCATGTGCTTCAATTAATGCCTTTACCGCGTGCTGGGCCAGGGATAAGGCCTCCTGATTCTGGCCAATCCCCAGCAAAGATTCGGCTAAATCAAATTCACTGATAGCCACATTCGGATGATCTTCGCCAAGCATATGTATCTTCATCGCTAACGCACGCCGGTGAATCGCCACCGCTTCCTCGTGACGTCCGGATTCAGCCAGCCAACGCCCTTCGGTAGACAGATAGCGGGCCAGGTCCGCATGTTGATCACCCAAGGTAGCGCGCGCCATCTCCACAACCTTTTCCATAATCCTCAGTGCCCCCTCTGCGTCATTTTGGTCATAGAGCAAGTAGGCAAGGTTATTCATAGCTTTGGCAATTTTCGGATGCGCTTCACCATATACGCGGTGCAGGATCTTGATAGATGCCTCAAACATCTCCTTGGCTTGGTCATAACGGCCAGAGTCCTGGTATAACATGGCCAGATTTATATGTGCCGTGGCCACATCGGGATGGTCTTCGCCCAACAATACACGGTGCATTTCCAGGGCCCTTTCATATTGGGTCCGGGCTTCCTCAAATCTGCCCATACTGTGCAGCACATAGGCCAAATTATTATAATTTTCTGCCAGCGCCGGATGAGGCTCGTTACCCAGCACGGTTTGCATCTGCGCCATAGCGTCACGCAGATAGCTTTCCGCTTTCTCCAATTCGCCCTGGTCCAGTAAGTTCAGCCCCAATTGCTGTGTGGCTTGTGCGGCTTCCAGAGACTGTTCACCATGATTTAAACGTCTCAACGTCAGAACTTGCTGTAACAGTGGTTCGGCGTCTGTGTAGCGACCCATTCTGAAATACAATTCAGCCAACCCGGCTTTAATGTCTGCCGCCAACTTGCTGGTTGGCTTACCTTGTAATTCCAGAAGCATCATGGCTCTTTTGAACAGAGCTTCTGCTTCCTCATAACTGGCCAACTCGGTATAGATGCGCGCCAGGGCATCCATGCTATCGGACAGCTCCGCCGCCGATATTTTGTCCTCTGCACGTAATGCTTGTCGTACTTTCAGGGCTGACTCCAACAAATCGGCGGCGCGCTGGTATAAGCCTAAAGCGGTGTAAACCTGGCCGATGGTATTCATCAAAGTGGCCTGGATCTGCGGCTCATCACTGAGTTCATCTTCTATCCGATGGGCACCATTATCGAGAATTTCTCGGGCAGTAATAGTATTGCCGCGCGCCTCACTGGGATCTGAGACGGAAAACAGGCTGACCATAAAATTGGCGGTGCGATTGGCTGTCTGCGCCTCTATTTCGGCCCGATTACGCTGTTGCTGGGCCTCATTACGGGCAATCATTGCATCAACGGCCAAACCAATGGCAAGCACCATTCCCAGGGTTGTGCCGGCCGTGATCAGCGCCATTCGTTTCTGACGACGTTGCAGCTCCCGCTGTTTCAGGGTGTCGAAACCGACGCCGAGCATGCCGGCGACGATTTTGTATAAGGCATTGCGCTTGCCGTCCTTGCCTGGCCGGGCATCGGCAGCGATAGGCTCTGCTGGCCGATCAGAAAGCTGGCCGTGTTCGTCTAAATGAAAGCGCAAGGCCGGTGGAAAGCATTCCTGATCGGGCTGATTGCTGTCGCTGGCATAGGGCTCGCCATCCACTATCAGACTGAATATACGATGGGCCTTACCCAAGCGCTTGAAAGTAAGAATTTCCTCATTCACCCAGCGGGATTTAGCAGCAGTAGGTGAACAGATAACGATTTGGCACCAGGAATTTTCCAGACATTCTGTCAGCAAAGTACCTAAATCGGTGGCACTGGCCAATTCTTCACGGTCCAGAAAAACAGGGAGTAGTTTATCAGGCACTTTCCCGGCTGGCGTTTCCTGCCCAATCAGATGTTTATGGACATGAAACCGCTCCAACTCCTTATGCAGCCAATGGGCCCATTTACTGTCTTTATGGCTGTAACTGATAAAAGCTTTGTAGCGATAACTACTCATTATGACCCAAACCCTGCGCTCGCAAACAAGCAGCAGGGTAGTGATTTCCTGCTGCTAAAACGGTGTCGTTGTTTCCCCAATCAATACAAACATTGCTCCAAATTGATGCCTGCAGGACAGTCGGATGCCCAGACCTGATCTAACAATTTCGTAGCACCATTGAAGTAAATATGGGTCATTCGGGACAAAAGATCTCCCTGCGTATTTTGCAGGCACCCTTGTCCTTTAGCGGCAACATTCAGGTTCGCCTGGTTGTCTCTGAGTCGTTGTAACAAACTGAGCATGTCACTTTGAAGCGTACTCAAAGACAAATTATTGAGGTTATTTTCAATGGCCAGTATATCGGCTTCCATCTGCGTGGCGGCCTGTAAGTCACCAACACAAGCAGGTGCATACTGGGCTTCTACCAGCGTTTGGCGTAATCCCTGAAACTCATTGAGTACGATCTGTGCGTATTGGTTAAGCGCAGGAATGTCGGGCTGGATTTTGTTTCGGAGCCCCAGAACGAAATAAGAAAGCTCCCTGGTCTTCATCCTCACACTGCCGCAACCTGTCACTAAATCAATGACCTGGCGTCCCTCGACGATACCGTCTTCGGCCAATTCGGGGATAGGCGCCCAACCAGCAGCAGGTTGACGCAATTTGTCGCTTGTATAGCAATTGAGATCTGGCAAACCATTGTTATCAAGGTCGGTATCGAAGATAAGATGGTCAACTTCAATACGGGTGACTTCAATATTGGAAACCGTGCGCACCAGCATAATATGGGGATCATTATCCGGTGAACCACACAGATAGGATGGGATCATGACACTGGTGGAAACCGGATTGGCCGGTGTAACAGGGTCAGGATCCTGTAGGTAAAGATTGTCTTGCCAGATATAGAGAGGCCCGGGGACCTGGTTTGCAGAGTCACGGTGACAGCCCGGTCTGGGATCAGCAAGCACCTGAAAGGTTTCACCGATATAACCGGAAATCGGCTCTCCGGTTTGCTGTGATACATCAAAACTATGCTGTATGACGGTGGAAATATTAACCACAATCTCATCCGGGCAATTTTCAGTACAAGGCGGGATACGAATAAAATCTTCCGCAGTGACTGCCAGTGCCCTGGGATGTTGTATACCCTGATTGACCTCTAAAAAGTCAGGAGACTCCACTGAAATAACGCCGTTATTGTCCACCAGCGTAATCTGCAACACGCTGCCATTGTTTCGCCCAGCCACATAAAGATGGGCCTTAAAGTCGATTTGATTGGCTCCCTGAGGCTGGTTGACGTCGATATCCCGCAGGGTTTTAATTTTGAACTTACCATTGCCCAATCCACTGAGTAGGGCTGGGTTCTCCAGCACAGGCGTGCCAGTTTGCAGACTGTATAGTGCAACCTGCCCTGCCTCCGTCATCACCAATAACTTGTCCTGATTTGGTGATGGCAATAAAGCAATTCCTGATGGTGAAGCTGGCAGAGCAATACCGCTGCTACCGCCTATAAATTCCACCCACTGGTTAGCGCATTGACCATTGGCATAACAGCTGCGGTCAAGCTTCAAGATGGCGTCCGGCCCGTTGGCAACGATCAGAACATCTTCTTGTAATGTGGTGCTCGCCATATTTGATGGCAATACCAGGGTCTCTTGCAAACTGCTATAAGCCAAGTTATTAAGTAAGCGCACCGGTGGCTGCGCAGGATCTAATAAATCAAAGCTCCAAAGCTCTCCGCCACCTTTTCCCTTGCCCGGACTTAATGCCAGCAGTTTGTCACCCGGCGCAACCGATAAACCATTGGGCGCAGAAGGGCCATTCCCGCCTCTTTTGCTGTAAAAGTTTTGACTAGCGGAGATCTCAATGACTTCGCAGCGCTTTTGTGGCTCTACACCCACCGTCAACTGCTCACCCCATACAAAGCGATTTATCTGCCCCGCCTCGTCTGCCACCAGTAATTGCAGCGAGTCTTTGCCTAATTCATCCGTTTTGCCGGTGAAAAACACCATGGAAACCGGTCGTTTCCCTCCATCTCCCAGCGTCGCCGAGCGAGCAGCAGTGCCGGTATCGTCATCAAAACAAAGGGCATAGAGTTGCCCGTTGGAATAATTGACCCCGGCAACATAGCTGTCTGCCAAAGTTTGAAACGAAAGAAAAAAAGATGAAGCGAGTAGTGGAATTACCGCAGCAAAAGGAGCTTTAGTAAGCATTTTGACCATCCTTGAAGCTATAAGTAGCGTAGATGAGAACCTGCAAAGTCTAGTTTAGGCCCCTGATTTGTTCAATTTTTAGACATCTCATCACTCCCTTTTTACACCTTTGTATAATTTTTTTGTCAACCCTCCAAAAATTGCAAAATGTTACTCAAGCACCCTGGCATCAACTACTTTTATTAATTGGATGTGCTTTGCTTGCCGCAAATGGAGAAACAGGATGAGCAGACAACCCAACCAAGGCTGTATTGACCTCGTAAAAACATGTGAAGGCTTTTATCCCGATGCTTATGTTTGCCCTGCCGGAGTATTGACCATCGGCTATGGCCATACCGACGATGTAGAAGCGGATCAACATATCGACATTGCCAAAGCCGAGGATTTGCTGCGAGAGGACTTACGCGGCAGTGCTGCAGCCGTAGAGCGAATCATCAAAGTGCCCCTGAACGATAATCAATTTGCGGCGCTGGTCAGCTTTACCTTTAACGTGGGCTCCGGCAACCTGGCCGCTAGCACCCTCTGCAGTAAGCTCAACGCTGGCGACTATGACGCCGTACCCACCGAGTTGGCCCGTTGGGTTAAAGCAACAGACCCGGCTACGGGAAAGAAGCGCACCTTGCCGGGCTTGGTTAAGCGCCGGGCCTCAGAGGCGCAACTATGGCTGAAGCCCCTGTCAGGCAAAGTGGAACAGGGCATGGCACACCAAGTCAGTGCGGTTCCGGAGGGGGAAAAGTTTAAAGTGTCGGCCTCCGGTGGCCTGCGGGTTCGCTCGGGTCCAGGTACAGAGTATGAAGTCAGAAATCGCCTCAACGATGGCCAGTTGGTGTTTGGCAACAATCGCATCGGAGATTGGTTGGAAGTAGATATCGAAGGCGACGGCCATAATGATGGCTGGGTACATAGCGACTACCTGCGAGTGGTGCCGCAAAGCCCGGGCCAGCAGGCGCAGGCCTGACAACAATAATGCCGGCAAGTAGCCGGCATTGTCATTTAAAGCATCTTCTTCAAGGTGCGGTCTTTGACCACAAAATGGTGATACAAGGCAGCCGCGGCATGACCAAGAATCAACAGCCAGACCAGCCACTCACCGCCCAGTTCCTTATGCAGAAAATCAGCCGTTTCCTCGTATTGTTCATAGGTAACCCCAAGCAAATCCATCAACGGCGCTAACATGGCGGTATCCTCAAACTTAGGAATATCAAACAGGAAGAAAAACTCAGTGGGGGCGCCGGTGCCGGTATAGCCAGTGAACACCATACCCACCATCATCACGTAAAGCAGAAAATGCCCCAGGTGTGCGCCCTTAACCTGCCAGGCAGGCCCCGGACAAATGCGAGGCTGCTGATTCATAAAGCGCCAGATGATGCGCAGCACCACCAACACGCCGATGCTCACACCAAAGGACAAGTGCAGTTGCAAGGCGGTCCAATTCTCGTCAGTTTGGCGCTCGGTAAACCATTGCCGATAGTAAACCGCACAATAGGCTGCCAAAAACAGCAGTGCCGTTCCCCAATGCAACCATTTGGCAATGCTGCCATAGTCTTTTTCAGTATTTTTAATCGGCATCGCGATTTCCTTATTTTTGTACCGCCCTTGGCAGGGCCACTTTTTTTGGGGATTATCATGCCTTCCCGCCCTCCAACCGTAAAGGATACCGATGAAACGCTGTGCTTTTTTGTCAATGGACAACCTTGAAGGCTACTTTGTCTATGACGAACTTTGCTATCAACCCATGGCTGAGGCAGGGTGGCATACTGAGGCGGTCTCCTGGCGGGACAAAACAGTGGATTGGTCAACATACGATGTTGTCGTTATTCGCAGTCCCTGGGACTACCAAAAAGATCCCAAAGCCTTTATGGCCTGTCTTGAACGGATCGTAGCAAGCGGTACTGTGCTGGAAAACCCGCTGCCATTGGTGCGCTGGAATCTGGATAAAAGCTATCTGAAGGAAATGCAAAAGGCCGGCATACCTATCGTTCCGACCTTATGGCAGCGCCAATTTGAAGCCGATGTTTTACAAGATGCGTTCGATGAATTTGGTTGCGAAGAACTGGTGGTCAAGCCACTACTGAGTGCCAATGCCGACGACACGTTCCGTTTAACCAAAGCGGGCTTCCGTTATGATTTAGAGACCCTCTCTGAACTCTTCGAACAGCGAGAGCATATGATCCAGCCTTTTGTTGAGGCTGTTATCGCTGAGGGTGAATACTCACTTTTCTACTTTGGCGGCAATTTCAGTCATGCCATTCTAAAGCGTCCTAAAGCGGAAGACTTCCGCGTGCAGGAAGAACATGGAGGTCAATTACAGGCTATTCACCCTGAGCCCGCATTACTGGCAATTGCCGAAAAGACGCTGGCCGCCATGCCTGATACTACGCTGTATGCGCGGCTCGATTACGTGCGAATACAAGAGAGCGCCAGCGGATTTGCACTAATGGAGTTGGAGCTGATTGAGCCTTCACTCTATTTCAATATGGATGCCGATTCCCCACAGCGATTTGTCGATGCGTTTGTGGCGAAGTTCGGGCGTGGCTAAATTAGCAGACCATCGCGGAGCGTCTTCCTGATATCAGAAGGTTGAATAATCTATTTTTTAGAAAGTTATACGAGTTTTTATGTGATTTTCATTCGCATAACCGAGACATAAACTGGCTGCCTTTATACAAAGTGAGGTGCCTAACATGGATTACATCAGACCAGCAGTTAACCGCGGCCGCGCCAATTTCGGTTGGTTGGACAGCCGTCATACCTTTTCATTCGGCCATTACTATGACCCAAAGCATATGGGACTGTCTGCCCTACGCGTGATTAATGACGATCAGGTGCGCGGTGGTGCCGGCTTTGATACCCATGGTCACCGTGATATGGAAATCATTTCCTATGTGCTTGAAGGTGCACTGGAACACAAAGACAGTACCGGTAATCAGTTCACTATCCCGGCTGGCGATGTGCAACTGATGAGCGCAGGCTCAGGTATTATGCATTCGGAGTTTAATGCCTCGAAAACCGATCCTGTGCACTTTCTGCAGATTTGGATCCAGCCAAATGTCCGGGGTACTGAGCCTGGCTACCAGCAGGCGCGTATTGAACAAAAAGGCCCGCTAACGCCATTGGTCACTCCTGACGGTCGGGACGGCACTTTGTCCATGCATCAGGATGCCAGCCTTTCGAGGTTGATTCTGGAGGCCAATGAGCAGCTCACCTTGGAAGTGGGCGAGCGCAGTGGTTATTTGCATATCATTTCGGGTCAGGCAAAGGTGCAGGCGCAGACCTTTGCTGCCGGGGATGGTATCGGTATCACCAAATCCAGACAAATAAGCTTGCAAGCCGGTACCGATGGATTGCACGCCCTTTGGTTTGACCTGCCCACCGTCAGCTAACGGCAAAGCCCGACTCAGGTCGGGCTTTTTATACAAGGAACAACATGGATCTATCGTCTCTTCCCGTGGTGGTTTTGGTGGTGCTACTCACAGGTATTTCCAAGTCTGGCTTCGCCGGGGCCTTGGGCGTGTTCTCGGTACCCTTGTTGATGTTGGCATTACCGCCGAAGCAGGCCATTGGCTTTATGTTGCCTTTGCTACTGTTGGCTGACTTTTTTGCCGTAAAAAGTCATTGGCGACAGTGGGATTGGGGCCTTCTGAAAACCCTGTTACCTGGCGCCTTACTTGGGGTGAGTTTGGGCAGTTTACTGCTGGGGTTGCTGCCGACCGAAATACTGAGTAAAGCCGTAGGTTTGCTGGCATTACTTTTTGCCTTGCGTTATTTACTCTGGCGAAGCGCCGACGGGGCCTGGCTGTCTACCAAAGCGGCTGCATGGGGCATGTCGGCCATGTCTGGGTTGTCCAGTACCCTAATCCATGCCGGTGGTCCACCGCTGATGATGCTATTGATCGCGAGACAACTGGCACCAGCATTAATGGTCGCCACCAGCACAGTATTTTTTGCCAGTTTGAACCTGGCAAAGCTGGTGCCCTTTGTAGGTCTGGGTTTGCTGGACAGCAATTTGCTGTTGTGGGCAGCCGCTCTTAGCCCAGTTGCATGGTTGGGCAATCGTTGGGGCATCTACCTGCGGGAGCGTTTACCGGTGAAAACCTTTTTGCTCATCATGCACAGCCTATTGCTGGTGCTGGGACTTAAACTAATGATTAGCTGACGCAGACACTTAAGCTGGCAGATGGCGGGCAATAATTGCCTGACAATCAATACCCACTGGCAGTGTCCCAAACTGAACACCCGGCTGCTCAATTCTGGCTTTAACAAAGGCGTCGGCGACCATTGGTTCACCATATTGGATCAGCGTGGCAGCCTGCCACAGCCTCGCCAGGCTCTCCATTGTCCGTCTGGCCTGATATTCGTCTGTGTTAGTAAGTTGTTGCTGAGTTTGCTGCAACAAATCGTCGAAGGCGGCAAAGCGTCCACCAGCCTTTTCCAACTCCAACATCAATGCCTGCAAGGTTTGTGGTTCCTTTTGCATCGCCCGCAGCAAATCCAGGCACTGTATATTTCCGGAGCCCTCCCAAATGGAATTCACCGGCGCCTCTTTATACAGTCTGGCCAGCACGCTGTCTTCTACATAACCCACACCACCGACGCACTCCATGGCTTCAAAGGTCTGCAAAACCGCGCGCTTACAGATCCAGTATTTACCGATGGCGGTGCCGGCTCTTACCAGTCCAGCCTGCAGCGGGTCATTAATCTTGTCCAGCGCATGAGCGGTAAGCATGGCAAGGGCCAGAGCAGCTTCCGCTTCGAGTGCCAGATCAGCGAGTACATTTTGCATCAGTGGATGGGCGTGCAAGGGTTTACCGAAGGCAGCCCGGCCACTGCTATGAAAAATGGCTTCCCTGGCTGCCTGTCCCATTAAAGCAGCTGAACCTGTCATGCAATCAAAGCGGGTCATGGCCACCATATCGATAATAGTGCGTACACCACGTCCTTCTTCACCAATCAGCCAAGCCTGCGCACCGAAGAACTCTACCTCGGATGAGGCATTTGAACGGTTACCGACTTTTTTCTTCAGGCGCTGGATATGCATGGCATTTTTCTGGCCATCGGCGCGCCAACGGGGCAGCAGGAAACAGGACAGTCCACCCGGCGCTTGGGCCAGCACCAGGAAGGCATCGCACATGGGCGCCGAGCAAAACCATTTATGGCCGGTAATTTCATATAGCTGTCCCGCTCCACCAGAGCCAATCGGAATGGCCTTAGTGGTATTGGCACGCACATCAGAGCCGCCCTGCTTCTCTGTCATGGCCATGCCGATGGTGACACCCTGCTTTTCAAAAAAAGGCACATTACGTGAGTCATACTGATTGGCCAGAATGCGCGGCAACCAGATGTCAGCGATATCACTTTGGTGACGAATAGCAGGCACTGCCGCAAACGTCATGGTCAGCGGGCAGCCGGTGCCGGGGTCGGCCTGGGTATGCAAATAGGCAAGGGCCGCTCTGGCCACATGGGCGCCTGATTCAGAGGTTGCCCAGGGCAGGGAATGATGCCCGGCTTCAATAGCGGCTTGCATTAACTGATGGTAAGCGGGGTGGTACTCCACCATATCCACACGCTGACCGAAACGATTATGGCTGTGGAACTCCGGTTCCTGACGATTGGCCTGAAACCCCGCTTGCTGAAGGGCATGACCGACCTGATGGCCATAAGCAGAGAGCGCTGGAACCGCCCATTCCCCACCGAAACGCTGTAACCAGTATTGCAACACCTTGTCGCTGTCAAAGGCATTGAAGCCTTCCAACGCCTGGGGTTGGTTAGTAACGTCGTGGCTGTGGGCAATATGACTCATACATGGCTCCTCAAAAGGAGTAGCCAGTGAATCAAGGCCGCCACTAAATTGCAAGAGCCGGAATTAGTCGAGGTTCCAGTTCCACAATTGACAGGTGGTGATACCCAATCGCTGGATGGCGTGGCGATCTTTCTCGGCCGCCCTTTTGTTTTCGTAAGGCCCCAGGACCACGCGGTGCCAACGGCCGTTTTTACCTTCACTGGGACGCACCTGAGATTCAATTCCCTGAAATGCCAGGCGGGCACGCATCGTCTCAGCCTGATTGGCTTCTCTGAACGAACCACACTGCAATAAATAACGGCGAGTAGGGCCGGTATCTTCGGGGACTTCCACTTCCACCGTTCTGTTAGGTAGTTCTTCGATAAACTCCCACTTTTCCTTGGGCGGTTTAGGGAGCACATCTACCTGTTCTTGTTGCTGGACAGGCTGTTTGCTATTCGCAGCAGGGGTTGTGTCGGCACTGTCTTTGATATGCCATAGAAAATATGCGAAGCCCAGAATCAGACCCAGCGTGATAATAATGCGGATCCAGGGCAGGGGGGGCTTGGGCGGTGGCGTCTGCTTCGCCCGTCCGCGGGCCACATAATCTCGTTGTGCCATAGGTCTACTTCAGCCTTTATTCTTGTTATTGCCGGGGCCACTGCCCTGGGACTTGCCCATTGGCTACAGAGGGTCGATTTTACCTTTTGTCTGCTCAAGCTCAATCTGTTTATACCACGCTGACCAATCAATTACCCGGCACTGATATGTAAGTGGCAGGCCTGACATCAGGTGAAATCCTGCGGATCCAGATCCACAGACCAGCGCACACGATTTGCCAAAGGTAGACCTTCAATGGCCTCGAGACATGCGGCCAGAGCCTGCTGTATTCCCGTCCGTTGGCCAGACTGCAGCAATAACTGCATCCGAAATCGCCCCTGACGTTTTTCCATTAATGCCGGTAACGGGCCAATCAGGTGTAAATCCGGATATTGTGGGATCTGTTCTCTTACCTGGCATAGAAAGTCAAAAGCCTGCCTGGCATCGTTGGCTTCCACCCGGAACAAGCCCTGATAGCTGAAGGGCGGAAGATGGATAAATCGACGCTCTTGCAGGGCCAACCGTGCAAAGTGCTGATAACCATTATGCAGCAGATCTTGCAGTAAGGGATGACCGGGATGATGCGTTTGTAACCAAAGTTCGCCCTGAATATGCGCCCGGCCGGCACGACCGGCCACCTGAGTAATGAGCTGCGCCAGTTTCTCCGCCGCTCTGAAATCGGCACTGAACAGGGCGCTATCCACATCTAACACCACGACCATTGAGACATTTGGAAAATGATGCCCTTTGGCCAGAATTTGGGTACCAATCAGCAGTTGATGCTCACCTTTGTCGATGGCTTGCAACAGCTTGTCGAGCTTATCTTTGCCACGCGCCGAATCGCTGTCGATACGCACCGCACTGACTCCCGGGAAAAGCGTCTTAAGGCCGTCTTCCAACTGCTCTGTGCCTAAGCCCACAGGCTGCAACTTGTCTGAACTGCAAGCCGGACATCGCTGAGGGATGGACTTGGCATCCCCACAATGGTGACATTGCAACTTATTCATGCCGCGGTGCAGGGTATAGCTGCGGTCACAGCGCAGACAACTTTCCACATGACCACATTGGTGGCAGATCAGCGCAGGGGCATAACCACGTCGGTTGATAAACAACATGACCTGATGACCATTGCTGAGATGTTGACGAATACGGCCCTGCAGCCCTCTGGCCAGGCCGAAATCCAATGCCTGCCCTTTCATGTCCAATATGCTGTGATGTACCGGTTTCGCTATTCCGGCACGCTGGCGCAATAAGTGATGACGGTACTTACCCGTCAAAGCGTTGTTCAGGCTTTCCAATGACGGAGTAGCACTACCCAGCAGCAATGGGATTTTTTCCAGACGCGCCCTGACCACAGCCAGATCGCGGGCATGATATCGCCAGCCATCTTGTTGCTTGTAAGACGCATCATGCTCTTCATCGACAATAATCATTCCCGGGCTTTTCATCGGTGTGAATACTGCCGAGCGGGTGCCGATGATCAAGCCCAATTCACCGCTTCTGGCCTGTTGCCAGACCCGCAGACGCTCGCCATCGGCCAAGCCTGAGTGCAATAGGCCGGCTTTCAGGCCAAAACGATCCTCAAAGCGCTTGACGGTTTGTGGCGTCAGGCCAATTTCAGGGACCAGCACCAGAATTTGTTTACCTTGCAACAGCAGAGGTTCAATGGCCTGCAGATAGACTTCTGTTTTGCCTGAGCCAGTAACCCCTTCTAGCAGATGGCATTGATAGTCCGCACCGCTGTTATAAATTGCTGTTATACAGAGAGATTGTTCCAGATTTGGGCGAGGCTTATCGGCCAGCTTAATACGTTTCGGCCAAGTCAGATCCGGCTCTGGGGTCCGGCACTGACTTTCGATCAGGCCTTTTTCCAAGAGTGCATTGACCACAGCACTGCCAAATTCGTCCTTTAGCTGTTTGGCACTACGTTGTGATTGACGCAGCACCTGCAGTGCGGCCAACTGACGCGGCGCTCGCTTCAACTCGGCATCGTCCAGCGACTGACCTTGCGAAGTGGCTTTATAGAATACTTCTTCTTGTACACCAGCTTGCGCGCCTTTGCGCAGATTAACTGGCAGGGCGTTGGCCAACACCTCACCAAAAGCGTGCTGATAGTATTGACTAGCCCATTGCAACCAAGTCAGGTGAGCTTCTGAGAATACTGATTCCTGATCCAATAATGCGCTGATGGCTTTGAGTTTTTCAGGGGCGAGACCAGACTGTGCTTTTATGCCAGCAATGACCCCTATCAACTGCCGACGGCCAAAAGACACCATTACCCTGGCGCCGATGCGGGCATGCTCAAAACCCGCCAGGCTGTAGTCAAACAGGGCGCGTTTGGGAATGGGTAACGCCACTTCGGCGATGGGGAATGTCATAGGTATTTCGCTGCCGAAATTTGGACTCCAGTTGAAGGCTATACTGGTGATTATTCCAGCAAATAGTGCTTGAACCCCAGGGGGGGATACATTAATATGCGCGCCTCCTGGCGGCAAGCCGCTATTTTTAAACAGCGTATGGTGTTCGGCTGCGGGCCGGATAGCGATACGGCCTGAATACGAGGTAATCCATGAAAGAAGGTATCCACCCAGAATATCAAGCTATTACAGCTACTTGCTCTTGTGGTAACAAGCTGGCCATCCGTTCTACCCTGAAGAAAGACATCTTCTTGGACGTATGTTCAGAGTGCCACCCTTTCTACACCGGCAAGCAGCGTAACGTTGACACCGGCGGCCGCGTAGATCGCTTCAACAAGCGTTTCGGTATGCTGGGCAAGAAGTAAGCTTGCAGAATACTGGGAAAGGCGCCAATTGGCGCCTTTTCTTTTGGCCGGGAGAAAATGTCCCGACGCCATAAAAAAGGGCAGCACAGCTGCCCTTTCCGCTTGTTGAGTTTGTATTAAGACTGTCGCTGCTGAATAAAAGCATACACGTCTGTTGCCCCTCTTTTTTTAGAAAATTCGATTAGATTGAGTCCATTGCATTCAACACTCGGTTCAGCAACGATGCGTTTCAATACATGAGACTCGGTCAAACCGATATTCCCAACCATGCGGCTCAATGCCCGCCTAAGCAGAAGCACGTCGTCTTCAACTACCGCCTGACAAAAGTCAGCAAAAGAAAGATCGCCGATGTACTGGATCGGCTTCTCTTCGCTGGCAAAGGTCATTGTTGATATTGCCGCACACAGAACAGTTAATTTCAGGAATTTCATCGTAATCCCCTTTCGTAGCAACGCGATATTGCGTCACCTAACTTATGGGGCAAAATTCAAAGAGTTTCTGTTAGCAGATTTTGGCAATTGCGTTAACAACCTGAAAACTGGCGGGTTAAAAAATAGAAAGCAATTTATCTATCTGTTTTTATTTACTTTTTTAGATGAATTTTGGCATTTTTATACACATAAAAATGCTCCTTAGATAAAACCATTATTAAAAATCCGTTTTTTAACACAGTAATTTTGAGCCCGGATAGCGCATTTAACAAAATTCCAACACTGCGCCAGCCAAAAAACGCCAAAATCTCAGTAGATTTTTATATTCGTAGCAGCAAAACGCTTATGCAGCAGAACAACATTTTTAATCGTTACGTCTCTGGCTACTTAAACTTACGGGGATTAGGCTGAACGGCTCAGACCCGCGATAAGGGCCCTGACATAAGTATGCATCTATCCAGTGGTATATTCCTAACGCCTTCTATTTATAGGCTTTTTGCAGTCGGCAGCGCTGACCTGATCTGATATGTTGTCAGCAGGTGCTATGCTAATGTCGCGCACCGAAGAAGAAGCAGAAACCGCTCTTACACGTTCCCTACAGCATAATCAGAGGCAACAATGTCCGATTTTCGTCAAAAAGCACTGGATTACCATGCGCTTCCCCGCCCCGGGAAAATCAGCGTTGAGCTGACTAAACCAGCCGAGAGTGTCGGCGACCTGGCTCTGGCCTACAGCCCCGGTGTCGCCGAGCCCGTGAAGGAAATCGCGGCCGATCCCGATGCCGCCTACAAGTACACCGGCAAAGGCAATATGGTGGCGGTAATTTCTAACGGCACCGCTATTCTGGGTCTGGGCAACCTGGGACCACTGGCGTCTAAACCCGTGATGGAAGGTAAGGCGCTACTGTTTAAACGCTTCGCCGGTCTCGATGCCATCGATATCGAAGTAAAACACCGCACTACCGAAGAATTTATCAATACGGTGGCCAATATCGCCGATACCTTCGGCGGTATTAACCTCGAAGATATCAAAGCCCCGGAGTGCTTCGAGATAGAGCAAGAGTTGATCAAGCGCTGCAATGTGCCGGTATTCCATGACGATCAGCACGGTACTGCCATCGTGACCGCCGCCGGCATGCTCAATGCCTTGGAAATTCAGGGCAAGCATATCCACGACGTGACCATTATTTGTATGGGTGCCGGTGCTGCTGCCGTGGCCTGTATGGAGCTGTTGATCAAATGTGGTGCTCAGCGTGAACGCATCTACATGCTGGACCGCAAAGGGGTCATCCATACCCGTCGTGATGATTTGACGCCGCACAAGCATATGTTCGCCAACAATACCGACAAGCGCACCCTGGAAGACGTCCTGGAAGGCGCCGATGTGTTTGTGGGGGTATCCGGACCCGATGTATTGCCGCCAGAAGCATTAAAACTGATGGCGCCCAACCCTATCGTATTCGCCTGCTCCAACCCGGATCCGGAAATCAAGCCGGAGTTAGCGCACGCCCAGCGCGATGACCTGATAATGGCGACCGGTCGTTCGGATTATCCTAACCAGGTAAACAACGTACTGTGCTTCCCCTTTATCTTCCGTGGGGCGTTGGATGTGCGGGCCAAAAACATCAACGATGAGATGAAAGTAGCGGCTGTAGAAGCCATTCGCAGTATCGCCAAGGAATCCGTGCCGGCATCCGTACTCAAGGCAGCAAACGTGGATAAGTTGGAGTTTGGACGCCAGTACATTATCCCCAAGCCGATGGATCCGCGCCTGTGCAAACGTGTTGCAAAAGCCGTGGCCGAAGCAGCTATCAGCTCCGGCGCATCCGCTTTTGAAGCCCTGCCCAAAGGCTATATGGAAGACTAGGAAAGAGCGACATGAAACAACAGCCCAACCAATAGGCGTTGGGCTGTTATTGCACTTCCAGACGGTAACCCACGCCGTAGACCGATTGAATTGCCAGTTGCTGCTGGCACTCTTCCAGCTTCTTACGCAGCTTTTTGATATGACTGTCGATAGTGCGCTCACTGACCACGCGATGATCCTGATACATGGCATCCATCAGCTGGCTACGTGAATAGATACGCCCTGGCTGGGCCGCCAACAGGGACAGGATATGAAACTCGATGGCCGTCAGCTGAATGCAATGCTCGCCTGCACGCACTTCCAATCTGTCGGCGTCTAACTGCCAGGGACGCTGCTGAAGTATATTGCCCTGAGTACGTCTGAGCACCGCTTTCACCCTGGCCACCACCTCTCGCGGGCTGAATGGCTTGCAGATATAGTCATCGGCGCCCAGCTCCAGTCCGAGCAAACGGTCGATTTCTTCTACCCTGGCGGTCAACATCAGAATGGGCACAGCGCTGAATTGGCGTAACTGGCGGCAGATCTCCAAGCCATCCATGCCCGGCAACATCAGATCCAGCAAAATGGCGTCTACCTCATGCTGGCGACACCATGCCACCACGCCGCTGCCTTCATGCCGTTGAGTCACCTCAAATCCGTCTTTGCCGAAGTAGTCGGCAAGGAGTCCAGCCAGCTTTTGCTCGTCCTCTACAATCAATAACTTGGGCATGCATCTGTGATTTAGTCCAGGGGTAACCACAGTGTAATGGCAAGTCCGCCCAGGGTCGATGCTGACGCATCAATCTGACCACCATGGGCTTCGATAATTTGCCTGCAAATCGCCAATCCCAGACCACTGCCGCCTTGTTGGCGATTGCGGGCACTGTCCACCCGGTAAAGGGGATCAAACAGATGGTTCAGATGCTGAGAAGGAACGCCGATGCCATTGTCTTCCACCACCAGCTTGGCCTGTTCGCCTTCCGAGGTTAAGCATAATCTAGCCTGATTAGCCCCGTCGGCATAGCGACGCAGATTGGCAAACAGATTGTCCAATACCTGCCGCAATCTGGCTGTATCGCCCTTGACCTTGATGCTCTGGCCGGGTAACTGCAGCGATAGCTCAATACCCTGCTCTTTAAGGAGTTCAGCCTGTTTGGCGCCATAACTTTGCACAAAGGCCGTGATATCTATTGAGCCCATCTGGAACTGCCTGTCGCCCAGCCCCAGGGTGTTCAGTTGGTGCAAATCTTCAATCAATTGCTGTAGTTGAATTACTTCTTCCTGTAAGGAGGCGATTTGTTCCTGATTCAGAGGTCGAATACCGTCTTGAATAGCCTCCAGTTCACCTTTCAATACCGCCACCGGGGTGCGCAGCTCATGGGAGATATCGGCAAGCCAGCGGCGTCTTGACGCTTCGTTACTTTCCAGCGTTTCTGCCAACTGATTAAAGTCGGCGGTCAGTATGCCGATTTCATCCTTGCGATCGGTACGCAAACGCAACTGATACTGGCCTTTTGTCAGTTGGCTCATGGCGGCGGTGATGCGCCTTATGGGCCCAACCAAATGCCTTGCCAGAGGCAAGCTGATAAGCCATACAAAGACCAAAAGCAACAATGCCAGCCACAACAAATTGGTTTGTTGCTCAGTCACAAAGTTAAGCTCATAGCCATCGGCCAGCCGATCACGTTTTGCCACGGCCAGATAACCCACCAACTCTCCCTCTTGCTCAATGGGTAGCAGGTGGTATTGCCTGTCCGGTGGATAATGTCCTACCAGGTGTTCACCGGCAGCATCAAGCAAGGCCAGGGGATGTGGCGGCGGCGGGTTGTTCTCGGCCACAGGACGCTGGTTGGGGGGAGGGCGCCTTTGTGGCTCTCTTTCCGCCGCTCTGGGAGGCGGGGGTTGCATAGGCCCTTCAATGCTTTGTTCCACCAGACGGCGGAACGCTCTGTTGTTATCTTCCAGACGACGCCAATTACCCTGGCGCTGGTGAAAATCAGCCAAGGCCGTTACCAGCGGTGTCATGCGCTCCACTTCCTGCTTATTCACATAGGCCAACATGCCACGATCCAGGCTCCATTGAACAAGCAGCACCAGGCCCAGCGCCAAGAAGGCGCTGGCCAGCAGAAACACGCCAAAAACTTTATTTTGTATACCCATAGCGCAACAACATACCTCTTTGCATGCCTGCTTCGCAAAGGCAGCCTGCCGCTTTCACAATATTTGCACAATGCTTGCGCAATTCCTGCACTTTTGCGCTCTAGCTTGATGTGTAAGTCCACTAATGGCACATCAGTGAGGAAACCCTATGGCCTTCGCGACAACAGGCTTCACAAAAACCACTCTGGCTAGCTGGCTGTTGTGCCTGCTGACTATCCCTTCAACTCTTGCCCAGCAGCGGCCTGCTCCGCCACCGGGTCAGCCGCGCCCGGCAGATCCGGCTCCACCTGTCAGCGCTTTGGATGAAGAGTTGCGCGAGCTGATCAGCAACTTAAGTCTTGAGCCCATTGATCCCGCGTCATTGGCACTACCCAATATCAACGATCCGGTGGCACAGCTGGGTAAAAGACTGTTCTTCGCCAAAAATCTGGGCGGCGAGGGGTCAGTGGCCTGTGTCAGCTGCCATCATCCTGCATTGGGCGGTGGCGATGGCCTTAGTCTTTCGGTGGGCGTGGATGCGGTTGATATGTTTGACCATAGCAGTTCTGACCTGCTCGGTCAGGGACGCTTCCAAGGTGAGCAAGAGCATAATTTGCCACTGGTGCCACGCAATGCCCCCACGGTATTTAACCTGGGACTTCAGGAGCGCAATATGTTTTGGGATGGACGCATCGAACGCCTGCCTGATGGCACTATCAGCACGCCAGATTCAGGGGCAGGTCAACCGGATACCAACCTGGCTCAGGACGCCACCTTGGCATCAGCCCAGGCGAGATTTCCGGTGACATCAGTAGAGGAGATGCGTGGTGAATTTCTGCCTGGTATCGATAATCAAACTCTGCGCGAGGCATTGTCTGAACGCTTTGATAACAGCTTGCCCGACTTTTTTAGCCAATGGCCGTTGGCCTTTGAGCGGGCTTATGGCGATCAAGAGGTGAGTGTTGATCGCATCAGCCATGCCCTGGGTGAATACCAGCGCTCTATGCTGTTTGTGAACAATCCCTGGCAGGCCTATCTGCGCGGTGATAACAAAGCCATCAGCGACTCGCAAAAACGTGGCGCGTTGTTGTTCTTCCGGTTCGGCAGTCAGGGGGGCGCCAGCTGTCTGGCCTGCCATAACGGCGATACCCTTTCCGATGGACGCTTCCATCTGGTTGCCTTCCCCCAGATTGGCAACGGAAAAGTAGAGATTGATGGCTTGGCCGCCGATAACGGGCGGGAGGCGATCACGGGCAATGAAGCAGATCAGTACCTGTTCCGCACACCAAGCCTGCTGAATGTCTCTGAAACCGGTCCTTATGGCCATGCCGGTGCGTATCGAAGGCTGGAAGATGTAGTTCGTCACTACACCGGGCCTGGTGCGGCTATCGATAAACTCTTTGCCGCCAAGGAGGGACAGCCCTTTATGCCCGAAAATGGGGAGCAAGTGCCCTTTTGTAAGCTGCCGCAAATTCAGGACATCCTGCAAAAAACCGGACAAAGCTGCGACGCCCTCTATCCGGATGCCTATGCCAGCTCGGTGGCCGCGGCGGAGCGTCTGGAGAAGGCCCGTACAGGTGATGCTCAATCCAGTTCGTTCCTGTTGTTCGATACCAGCCTGGATGATCAGCAGATTAAAGATTTGGCGGCCTTCTTAAGGGCCCAAACCGATCCCTGCGTGAAGGACCGTCGCTGTCTGACACCCTGGATTGTGGAGCCAAAAGACAGAGTCGCCTTCCCCGACGATAACCCGTTAATTGGTCATGACCGGCGCGGTAGGGCTTTATAGAAAAGGGGAGCTTCGGCTCTCCTTATTGATCACCCACTCAACGCCAAGATCTGAAAAGCCTTTCTATAATTTCTTACGCCATTAAAGAGTAAGGCGGGTCTTATGTATCCACTGATTCAGGACAGGCGCAGTGCCGGTAAGGCCTTAGCGCAGCAGTTGCAAGACTATGCCAACAGAAATGATGTCTTGATCCTGGCATTACCCAGGGGCGGCGTACCTGTGGGTGTTGAAATTGCCAGGTCGCTCTGTGCACCGCTGGATGTCATGTTGGTGCGTAAGCTCGGCCTGCCTTTTCAACCGGAGTGTGCCATGGGTGCCATCGCCGCGGGCAATGTAAGAGTGCTGGACAAGGCACTAATCCATAGCAATAACATCACAGACTAGGAAATCGAAGAGGTTGCCCAAAAGGAGCAAGCCGAACTCGCAAGGCGGCAACAACGTTATTGCAACAATAAGCCCTGGCCTGATATCAGTGAGAAGGTGGTGATACTGGTGGATGATGGCATTGCCACCGGTGCAACCATGCTCGCGGCAATCAAGGCGCTAAAAAGCCAGCACCCAAAAGAACTAATATTGGCTGTGCCGGTTGCAGCAAAGGAGAGTCTGGAAAGGCTCATTCCATCGGTTGATAAAGCGATTTGCCTGCATACCCCGCATCCTTTCTATGCCGTGGGGCGGTGGTATCAGGAATTTGATGCGGTATCTGACGAAAAGGTGCTGACGCTGTTGTGCGAAGCGAATTAGGGGTAGAACCACACCGGTTTCTACCCCACAGACCACATTATTTTGCGGACGATGCCATATAATCCAACGTCAGATTAGTGAGCAGCTTAACACCAAGCTTCATCCCCGATTCATCAATCTTAAACTCTGGGGTGTGGTGGGCTGGCGCTTGCTCCTTGGGTAAATCGAGGGGCTTGCCACCAACAAACAGATAAAGTCCAGGCACTTCCTTCTGGAAGAAAGAGAAATCTTCCGCACCAGTTACCGCTTTCACCTCCTTGGCTTTATCGGGGCCCGCTGTGCGTTGCAATGTCGGCAACATCTTATCCATCAGTGCGGGGTCATTAAAGGTCACCGGATAGCTGTAATCCAGCGGCAGATCGATTTCCACTTCGGCTCGCATGCTCTCGGCGATGGCCTTTGCTTTGCGTGGCAGGGCCTCGTAAATATGCTTGCGCATAGGATCATTCAGAGTTCGGATAGTGCCGACCAACTCCACTTCGGAAGGAATAATATTGGAACGATTGCCACCATGGATGGAGCCAATAGTGATAACGGCCGCATCTTCGGTAAGCGCCAGCTCACGACTCACAATAGTTTGCAGGCCCATAATAACCTGGGCGGCAGTGGTCACCGGATCCACGCTCAACCAGGGATAGGCGCCGTGAGCTTGTTTGCCCTTAATCACAATTCGGAAAGGGTCTACAGCAGCCATAATGCCGCCATGACGATATTCTACCGTGCCCACGTCGGTGTCAGCACTAATATGCAGGCCAAATACCACATCCACATCAGGCTTTTTCAGAACCCCTTCTTTGACCATGATCTCGGCACCACCCACTTCACCGCGAGGCGCCCCCTCTTCAGCGGGTTGGAAAATAAACTTCACTTTACCTTTCAGTTCAGACTTCATATCGGTCAGGATCTTGGCGGCGCCCATCAGCATGGCCATATGGGTGTCATGGCCACAGGCATGCATCACCGGGACCTTATTGCCATTGTGCTCTCCGGTAACCTTTGAGCGAAACGGCAGATCGTTTTGTTCCAATACCGGCAGACCATCCATATCCGCACGCAAAGCCACTACCGGGCCAGGCTTGCCCGAATCCAGAATGGCCACGACCCCGGTTTTCGCGACACCCGTTTGTACCTCTAAACCCAAGCCGCGCAGGTATTTTTCAATATATTTGGCAGTTTCAAATTCACGATTTGAGAGTTCGGGATGTTGGTGAAAATGACGACGCCATTCAATCACCTTTGGCTCGATTTGGGTGGCTCTTTGTTCTACATCCTGTGCGGTGGCTAAGGCGCTGAATCCTAACAGCGCCAAACAGAGGCTGTGTTTATGCATTTGATTCTCCGGGGTAAAATTTCACTTTAGGGATTAACCTGTCAGAGTCAAGCGCAACCAAAGTCGCATTTCTTTTGTATCAGCCCTTGAATCTGATCTGAGACGCCCTAAAACTTAACATAACCATCCCATTAGATGAGTGGAGAGTCAGTGGCACAAACATCGGGGGCCTCATGTCAGTAGTTCATCAGCACAATGGTTTTGCTCTGGTGGCAGAAGGCGGCGGTCAGAAAGGGATTTTTACTGCAGGTGTATTGGATATTTTCCTGAAACACCAGTTTTGGCCCTTTGGTCTCAAGGTCGGCGTGTCGGCAGGCGCACAAAATCTGGCTGCCTATTGCGCCCGGGCCAGCCGCTACGCCCATTCTGCTATTGCCGAACTCACCACCACCCAACAATTTTTCCAACCGGCAAAGTTTTTTATGGGTGGCAATTTGATCGACCTGGACTGGTACTTTCACCAGGTTGAACATGATGATGACTTTAAGTTTCCTACGGACCCGGCAGATCTGACCCCCGAGTCTAACTTTTATTCAGTTGCAACCGATGCCGAAAGCCTGAAAGCACATTATCTGCATACTTATGGCAGCAACTTGTTCCCTCATTTAAAAGCCTCCAGTGCCATTCCGTTTTTATATAAGCCTGGCGTGGTCTTGGATGGACACAGATTGATTGACGGCGGTGTAGCCGATCCTATTCCGGTGCGCTGGGCTTACGAACAGGGTGCCAGGGATATTGTAGTGATCCGCACTGTTCCCCCTGATTTTGATGGCCAATCACCGATGTTGGACAGACTTAAACCCATCCTCAGACGGGTCAAACAATCCCAGCGCATGCTGGAAATGTATCTGCTTTATCAGGAGCGTTATGCTCAGGCGCTGGAGTTTATCCGCCACCCACCTGAAGGGGTTCGGGTATGGGAAATCGCGCCCACAGAAGATTTAAAAAGCATGGTGTTGGGTTCCACCAGTCAGATGCTCAGTCACGACTACCTGATGGGCAAAAGGGAGGGCGCCAGGTTCTTACGACAATGGCGCCGTGAGCAGCGCAAGCAGGCATAAAGCCTTAGCCGCCCTTTTTTAATCTCTTAGTGCAATGGCGTGGTCAGCCGCTTCTCGAGCATGGCTAACAACCTGTCACCGTCTACCTCTAAACAGACTTTCTGCATGGGCAGATCCTCCCAACCCGGGTAGGCATACTTGCGGGTGCCGGGCGCAAAGGTGGTTTGACCCATGGTGATGCCTTCGGTCACTACGCGCAACCGGCCGGATTGGGTTTTAAACAGACTAGGATCCAGCACATAAGCGATACAAGAGGGATCATGCACCATACAGCCGGAGATCCCCACTGTCTGACGGTAAAATTCGATATAGAAATCCGAGGCCTTCTTAAGGAACTTGCACTGCTCGGTATTACTGCCGGCGATGCGATCCATGGCCTCATGGGTCAGCAGCACTTTGCTGGTCACATCCAGTCCAATCATCACCAGAGGCCACTTGGCAGTCATCACTTTGTCAGCGGCATGGGGGTCACCGATGATATTGGCTTCGGCAACCGGGGTCACATTGCCCGGTACATAGGTAGCGCCACCCATCAGCACCACCTCTTTGACTTTCTCGGCAATGTCCGGTGCCTGCTCCAATGCTCTGGCAATGTTGGTCAAGGGCCCCAAGGGGATCAGTGTGACTTCGCCGGGGTACTTGCGTACCTGTTCAATAATAAAACTGACCGCATCCTGATCCTGTAATTTACCTTTAGGCGCCGGCCAATTGATATTGCCAAAACCATCATCGCCATGCACAAAATCAGCATAAGGCGCAGGGGTGCGGGAAACTGGCACTGCTTCGCCTTTATACACTGGCACATCAACACCGGATAATTCCACCAGGCTTAAAGCATTGGTGGCGGCTTGCTCTACCGACACGTTGCCAAATACGGTGGTCAGTCCCAGCACTTCCAGCTCCGGACTGTTAAAGGCCATCACGATGGCCAGGGCGTCATCAACACCGGGATCCGTATCGATAATGATCTTGGTTTTCATGCATTCTTCCTGTTCTTGATAAAAGCCTCTACTTCCAACAGGGTCGGAATGGAGGGAATAGCGCCCTGCCGGGTCACGCAAATGGCGGACGCAGCGGCGGCGCGGGTCATAGATTCTTCAACCGACAGCGCGGCGGCGCGCGATGCCAAAAAGTAACCGATAAAAGTATCGCCAGCAGCTGTGGTATCGACCGCGTCTACCTTAAAGGCGTCCACGCGAGCCGAGGTTTTTTGATCTTCATAGCGCGCCCCTTTGGCGCCCAGAGTGATCAAAAGCGACAGATTAGGCGCCTTTTGTTTAAGCATGGCAAGGGCTCGTTCGGGATCATCTACACCGGCAAGATCGCTTAACTCCACCTCATTAACGATCAGCAAATCCAGGTAATCGAGCATGTCCAGGGTCAGATCTTTGTCCATCGGGGCTGGATTAAAGGCCACCTGCATGCCTCTGGCTTTGGCCACTGTGGCGGACTCTTGCACCAGATTAGTCTCATTTTGCAGCAGCAGCCAATCATGGGAGTTGGCCTCGCCAAACTGCTGTTCGATCCATTCCATGGTCAGCAAACGGTTACAGCCCGGGAACAGAATAATGGCGTTCTCGCCCTCGGCATTGATTTGGATAATAGCATGGCCAGTGGCCTGCCCGGGTATCAACATCAAACCGTCAGGCGCAACCTGATATTCGGCAATCAAACTCCTGACCTGCACATCGTCTTCGGCAACTGCGCCGATATGGTGCACCCAGGCACCTGCGCGCACAGCTGCAACTGATTGATTGGCGCCTTTACCACCCAGAAAGCGTTGATAATCCCTGGACGACAGCGTTTCACCAGGG
Source organism: Aliiglaciecola sp. CAU 1673 (assembly GCF_029223185.1). Classification (GTDB taxonomy): domain Bacteria; phylum Pseudomonadota; class Gammaproteobacteria; order Enterobacterales; family Alteromonadaceae; genus Bowmanella. The sequence goes on along the minus strand of NZ_JARHUG010000023.1, from coordinate 5,166 downwards.
CGCACGAAATGAGGGACGGAATAGCAATGGTCCCAGTTAATGGAACCGAGATTATAAATGGCCATAGATGATTTTCGCGGGCCTTGGCCCTGCTCCTTGCTCGTTTTTGCCCGGAACATAGCAAGAAAGCCGGGATTTTGCCAAGGCTTGTTGAAATACCAGGCTTGAGGTTTATTGCATTGGTGTCCTAAGCAATTGTCTTTTCGTTATTTTTGAAATACTGCTTAAATAATTAGCAGCACAGCAAAGGGATAGGAACAGCACACAAAATGAACGCAGAAACCGCCTCAGAGTCCGACAGTTTATTGGACTACCAACAGCTCCGTGGGCAGATGAAAAATGGCGATATATTGTTGTTCAAAGGGGCCAGTGCGTTTTCGCGCTTAATCCGTTGGGCCTGTAAAACCGACTACTCCCATGCCGGTATCGTTGCCTGGTGGGGAGACAGATTAATGGTATTGGAAGCCACGGCCCCAGGCGTCGTTGTCAGCCCCATCTCCAAAAACCTGGAGCATTATCCGGGCGGTATCGACTACTTTCGTTTGCAAGAAAGCACCGAGTTAAGCGCCGAAAAGCGACAAGAGATGCTGTACTTTGCCTTAAAACAACTAGGTAAGAAGTACGCTACCTGGCGCCTCTTCCCCTTCTTCTTCAAGTTGGTCACCGGTACCTTGAAAAAAAGGCGCGGCTGGCAACCCCATGATATTGCCTCCAGCTACTTTTGCTCAGAATACGTATCGGCCATTTATAATGCCGGTGACCTGGATTTGGATATTCTGCAGCCCCATCACTTTACGTCGCCAGGCAGTATCGCCAAATCTCCCTTGCTTGAGCGGGTGGGTAGGCTGAGATAGTGATACATACACCATACTTGAGGCTGTTGCTGATGGCTGGCTTTACGTCTTGTGTCATCGCCAAACAACCGTCTCCCTTGCTTATCAGCTACATTGAGCATCCCACTGCGTCATTCCTGAATCAGTTATTAAAGGACGCATACGCAGAATTGGGCTTGCAGCTGCAATTCGAACCTATGCCATTTGAACGTGGACGGCTAATGGCCATCCGTGGAGAGGTAGATGGATTAGCCGCGCGGGTGGGTCCCATTGCAGCCGACTTGCCCAATATGATTAAGGTAAAGGTGCCGTTGCTGAAGATCTCCATCCACCTTATTTGTTCGCCGCAGGCCGCTTGTGATAATCAGGTACTTGAGGATCCCGCTACCACGGTGGCCGTGCCTTCAGGTAATAACCATGCCGATGTGATCATGAAAGAACATCGGGCCAAAACCTTAGACATGAAGGACCTACAGCAAATAATGGCCATGCTTGCCAATGGTCGGCTGAGCTATGGATTATTCGTTATCGCAGACAGACATGATCCCCAGTTGGGCAGTATTCAAATCGCCCAGCCTCCGTTAGAAACACAAGTCGTCTATCATTATCTACATGTCAAACATATGGCCTTGCTACCGGATTTGGAGAAATCCCTGGCTAAGGTGGTCGCCGCAGCTGACAGTGTTGACAGGTAGTGGACACTATCCTTAGTTGGGGTGTCGAAAAGAGCAATATTGCACCTGGTGACAATCACAAAATCCATCAGGGCCTTTTTTAACGGCCAGCCAAACAGCTGGTAGAGGGGGACAAGATGTTGGGATTAATGGATCCTACCCTGGCCAAGGTTGATGCCTTTGTCGATGGGCAATGGCTTAATCGAGACAAGCGCTTTTCGGTGCGTAATCCTGCCAATGGTAAGGTGCTGGCCGATGTCAGCGAGTGCTCTGCTGAAGAAGTAAAAATGGCTGTTGATGCTGCCCACCGTGCCTTTCCTGAATGGGCTGCCAAACCCGCCGCCGAACGTGCCAATCTCTTGTATGCTTGGTACAAGCTGATGATGAATCATCAAGAGGACTTAGGGCTCATCCTCACTCAGGAGCAGGGCAAGCCATTGGCCGAAGCTAAAGGCGAAGTGGCCTATGGAGCAGGCTTTGTGCAATGGTTTGCCGAAGAAGCCAAGCGCATATACGGGGATACCATCCCAGGCCCAAGTAACGACAAACGTTTGGTAGTGATCAAACAGCCAGTCGGCGTAGTCACCGCCATTACGCCCTGGAATTTTCCCAATGCCATGATTGCCCGTAAAGCGGCAGCCGCTCTGGCCGCGGGCTGCACTTTCGTGGTTAAACCCGCTTCCGAGACCCCACTTTCGGCGCTGGCCATGGCTGAGCTGGCCCGTCGAGCAGGTATTCCACCCGGGGTGTTTAACGTGGTTACCGGCAAAGATGCCAAAGCCATAGGCAAGGTGCTGACCGAGCATCCCTTGGTGCGCAAATTTACCTTCACCGGCTCTACCGGCGTGGGCAAAGCACTGATTGCCCAATGCGCCGGCGGTGTGAAGAAGGTCAGTATGGAGCTTGGCGGTAATGCGCCCTTTATTGTGTTTGACGATGCCGACCTGGATGCGGCCGTAAAAGGCCTGATTGCCAGTAAATTCCGTAACGCCGGGCAAACCTGCGTCTGTGCCAACCGTATTTTTGTGCAGCAAGGGGTGTATCCCGAATTCAGTGAAAAACTCACATCAGCCATTAAAGAACTTAAAGTAGGTAATGGCCTGGATGAAGGTGTCACCATTGGCCCGCTGATTTCCGAATCGGCAGTGGATAAGGTACAGGAACTGATCAATGAATCGGTCAGCCAGGGAGCCAGAATATTAATTGGCGGCAAGTCCACAGATATGGGCAAACTGTTTTTCGAGCCAACTCTTCTGGGATTGGTCAGCAACCATATGCCCATCGCCCAGGAAGAGATCTTTGGCCCTGTGGTGCCCATGATCCCTTTTGTTACCGAGAAAGAAGCCATCCAGCTTGCCAATGACACTGAATTTGGCCTGGCCGCCTATTTCTATGCACGTGATATCGGCCGGGTATGGAGGGTTGCCGAAGGCCTGGACTACGGCATGGTGGGCATTAACGAAGGCGCCATCTCCAACCCGGCCGCGCCCTTTGGCGGTATGAAACAATCCGGCTTTGGCCGCGAAGGCTCCAAATACGGTCTGGATGATTATATGGAAATTAAGTATTTGTGTATGGGGGGGATCTAACTTAAGTCCCTTCGCTTGAAACCAGGGCTTTGGCCTACCCTGCTGGGCCCTGTTTATTTTTTGACAATATTTTCACAAAGCAAATTTTCTCTCCTACATTTCTCATAATGTGTGTCTATATTTCGGTCAGGAGTAGATGACGACCGTCAACTACCTTAATTGAAATGTTTGTTGTTACTTACCATCCACCCAACCCCAAGAGGAGAGCTATACGGTAGTAGTGATAATTCCCGAAAAGAACTTTTTGCTTATTCTTAGTTTGCAGTAATGAACGAGCACACTTACATATGAAACTAGGAGTCCAAGATGAAGAAAGTACCCCTTGGCTTTAAAAGCCCTGTAATAAAAGCTCTAATCGGAGTAACCGCTTTCGTGTCCTTTATGGCAAGTGCGGAAATTGCGGTTATTGTCCATCCATCCAATGCAAATGCTATCGACAAGGCAGCCATAGAAGGGATCTTTATGGGAAAACGCAATAAATATGACGACGGAAAAGTTGCCATTCCGATTAATGGATTAAAGGAGTCCCCTACCAGGGACAGCTTTAACGAAAAAGTTATCGGTCGCAATAGCAGCCAGGTAAATGCCTATTGGGCAAAGCTGGTTTTTACGGGTAAGGGAACCATGCCTCAAGAGCTTGCTAACGATGCAGAAATCATTTCTACGGTCGCACAAAATGAAGGAGCAATAAGTTATGTCGATGCTTCTTCGGTAAATTCAACCGTGAAAGTTGTGGCAACTTATTGAGGAAAAGACTATGAAAAAACATATCTACTTGATTGCCCTGGCTATCTCTCTGTTTTCAACACAAGTCTTCAGTGTAAACGTTGAATTTAGCGGTTATGGTTCAATTGTTGCCGGTAAGACTTTTGGAACCGTTGATGACCCAATAAATATTGGAGAAAGAAGAGACGAAATTTTTACTGCCGACTTCTATGACGTTGGTCAGTACAATAATGATTTTTCTTTTAAACCTGAAACCGTTTTTGCCTTGCAGGCCAAAACAAAGCTTTCAGATAATGTATCTATTACCGCACAGCTCGTTTCTAAGGCAGTAGACGAATTCAGTCCGGATTTAGACTGGTTCTACTTAACCTATAAGCTCAATGAAGATTGGACATTTATGGCTGGCCGTCGGAATATTCCAATGTACTACTTCTCGGAGTTTTCTGAGGTTGGTTATGCTTATCCTTGGATCAGACCACCTGCAAACCTTTACTGGTGGCAAGTCACCCAATTTAATGCAGTGCAGGCCCTGTATACCTTTGTGTGGGGCGAGTACAACCACACGGTTAATTTCTTCTATGGCAATGAGTACTCCAAAGACAACAAGGAAATGTTGTTTTATGAGAGACTATATGGAACCGGAGCTTCATCCGTAGATGAATTCTGGACAGACATTACCGGCTTTAACTGGAACGTCTCCGGCGAATATTTTGATGTTCGATTTGTTTACTTTGTCAACGATAGGGACAGAGACATATTCTTTCCCGATGGTTCGATGACAAGTAATCGACATTTTTCACAGTCATTTATCGGATTTGGCGGGACAATCAACCTATATCCGTTAACCATTCTGTTTGACTATAATTTTGTGGATTATGACGATGTCAGAGGAACTGAATTCCCGACTTATCTGATATCCTTGGCGTACAGCATTGACGAATTCCAACCTTATATAAGCTACTCAAAGGCCGATCATGAGCGCACTAAAGCAACACCACCTACCGAGGATCTAGAAGAGCACTATTTGCTAAGCGTAGGTTTAAGATATGACTTTATTCCAACTGCGGCCTTTAAAATCCAGTTAGACAAATTTGTCGACCAAGGTCATGCACCTACCGGATGGAATTACCACGGGGACTCTACGGCGTTAACATTTGGCGTCGACTTTATCTTCTAGTGGTAGTCGTCAACTTAAGATTAGTTGGGCAGGGACGCCCAGATCTAGCGAATCCCCTCATAAAACAAAGCAGATTCAATAAGATAGACACGCATGGTGCTAAATGATCTAATTCATTTCGCCAAAAACCAACTAGAAATCAACACCATGCGTGATATTGCTATCTT
>NZ_JARHUG010000022.1 GCF_029223185.1 Aliiglaciecola sp. CAU 1673 | reverse complement strand
CCAGGCCTCCCGTTCAGTCGGCTGCGAATGTCCACTGGACATTCGGTCCTCCTTCACCCCCATGTGAGAAGTTGACACTAAATCTAAGTTAATCAAAATCTTGCGTAGCGCGTAGCGCGTAGCTCGTAGCTCGTAGCTCGTAGCTCGTAGCTCTAACCGTCATATGTTGTAAACGCGAATCCATAACTAAGCGCAATCATTTCAACAGGCTCTGTGCTGTCCTAATAAAGTTAAATTAAATTCAATTCACTAAGGTTGTTTACTAAAGTGGCATAGGTTTTTGGGGAAAATCTTTATGAAACAACTTGTTGTTCTACTGGTGGTATTGGCCGTTCAAGTCCTGTCTTCCTTTTCTTGGGCTGAAGCGGCGTTGGGAGAGCAATGCCTGCAAAAGCCATGGGACCGTGAAGCCCTTCTGGATTTGAAAGAGAGCAAATTCGAAGTGGAGGGAGAGGGCATAAGTAAGTTGGCCATGCAACTTAGGGATTGTCTGGCTTCTTCAGATCCAGTGATCAGAGATGAAATTGCTTACCAGGCTTATTTCACCTGGCTTCGTGGCGATAAACTCGATCAACCCACCAAGTTAGCTTTGTTTTACACATTACTGGCGGATCTTAGCAACGACAGGCAAGATCAACATGGGGTCTATTTACCTTTTGCCATGTTGGTGATGTCGGAGTTGGCGGCTGCAGACAGAACCAATTCTTTTCTCTCAGACATGCAAAGACAGGCTCTGATAGGTTCTTCAATCGAATATTTTTCCCGGTTGCGCGACTATCGCGGTTTTGATGACAGTCTGGGATGGCGGCACGGTATCGCCCACACTGCGGATGTCTTTCTGCAGTTAACGGCCAACCCGGTGCTCACGCAGTCTCAGGTATTAGAAATCCGCGAGGCTATCAGACAACAACTTCGACCCACTGTGCCACATTTCTACATCTATGGCGAACCGGACAGGATGGCCATGCCCATCCTCTATGCCATGATGCGTGAAGATATTGCAGTGGAGAATTGGCAGGAATGGCTGGTCAATATCTCAAAACCAGCGCCGCTCAAAAGTTGGCAACAAGCCTTTTTCAGCCAACAGGGGCTTGCCGACAGGCATAACATAAAGAGCTTCTTAACTAGCCTTTATGTCTTTATTGATACTTCCAAAAACGAGCGTTTGTTGCCATTTAAACCTGTGATTGAGCAGCAGATTCGCAGCTTGTTTTAGTGGCAGCGCTTCAGCTGTTTGAGTTTCAGCGCGGCCTCTGCTGATAATGACTTCAAAACCAATGCGCTCACTTCGCCGCTGGAGGCATCTTTTTTAGTACCTTGATAAACAAGCTGGTATTGAGCCTTCTTCCAGAAAGCCAATACATCTTCACTGGCGGCGAAGGAGCTGCCGAGAAAGTCGATTTCCTGGGATTTAGCATCGGTTTCGATCTTTGCCAGTAGTAAGGAGCCCAGCCCCTGCTGCTGACGCTCTGGTTGCACAGCGATTCTTACAATACGCCAGTATCGCAGTGTTATTGGTTCAGTATGTTTGAATACGAAGCCAAGGCGCTGTGGTAGCAAGTGCCCTTTAACTCTGCGTTTGCCCTCAACAATATCATTGGCCAGTTCTTCCAATGCCTTGCTCCCTTCCAGATTAATCTGTGCAGCAGCAATAACCTGTCCGTCCTCTAGCAGTAAGTGCAAGTGCTGATCCGGAGCATCGAATATTCTTACTAAATCGTCAGGAGTGGTTTGGTAATGGGCGTTGATCATCAACTCAAAGGCCTGATGAAGTAATGCTTTGTGTTGCTTAAGCAGTTCTCCAGTGAGAGAAAGTGTAGTTAATTCTCCTGCTGACAGATTAGCCTTAGAGAAACCTGAATCTGTCATCAATAATGCTTCAAACCAAAAGCGCTCAAGAGGATCGCCAGATTGCCAGCGAATGGGTTGGTTTAAGTGCTGTTGTTTAAAATGGGAATAGTGCTTTTGTATGTACTGCTTAAAGCGGATCTCAAAACCACGACCACTGCCTTCGTAGCCATGAATAGTGGTGGAAAAGACGATACGGGGATAGTGCTCACATAATTTTTGCAAAAGGGGAGCCGGTAGCGCAGCGGCTTCATCCACTAACAAAATATCGGCTTCGGGTTTCTCCAGCAATATCCTGTCTATTGGCTGAAAAAAGAGCTTTCCGACACCAGAGGATAATTCCAATCTGCTACGTTGGTGATTTGGCAATAATGCTAGTGCACGAATAAACACTTGTTCTACGGCAGCCACTATTGGGGCACAAAGCAGTATATGCTTCCCTTCATCGATCAAAGATGCGGCCGCAATACCAAGGGCCGAACTCTTGCCGCGACCCCGATCGGCAGTTAACACCAACGGAGAGGGGGAGCTTTGGCGAATCACATTCCTGATCGCATCAACGGCCTGAACTTGTTCTGCACTTTTGCAACTGTGATGACTAAACGGGGTGACGGTTGCCAGAGAGACATTTATCCCTTTCAAACCTTGTGCACTGTAATGTACTACATGCGGATCAGTTTGAATTTGGTTGACTAACCAGTCGACAAAATAGCTATGGGTGGCCTTATCCAGGAAACCATAGGAGATTCGTTGTGGTTTTTGTGGATCCTGGTATTCAGGCCAAACAGCCAACTCCGGCGTCAGCAAAATCATCAGGCCGGTTTGTTTCACAGTGCCACTTAATGCAGCAAGGGCGCTGGCACGAAGCCCATCGAAACAGTTGTAAACAACCGCTTTGTATTCTCTTCCCAAGTGCTGGCGAAACTGGTTTGCCTGGTTTGCCTGGTTTGCCTGGTTTGCCTGGATTGCTTCCGGTTGACCATTGCTAACCCAAAGATAGTTATCCAGCCCCAGTCTGCCTGCAATGTCTTTAGCCTCTGCAATGCACCATTGCTGGTCGCCGCTAATCACCATCAACTGTCGCTGCATAGGAGACGCTGTGCGTTCTTTAAGCCATTGATTTAGTTGTGGGGACAAGTGTCGCTATCTCTTTTTGGGGAGGATGTATAATAGAGCGGTAGTTTATTGAATCCTAATGAGGAATACGAATGCGCTTTTTATCCCGTCGTCTGGTAATGCCCAATGATCTTAATTATGCCAATGCGTTGTTCGGAGGACGTGCCCTGGAATGGATTGACGAGGAAGCGGCCATTTATGCTATTTGTCAGCTGGAAACCAACTTTCTGGTGACCAAGCATATCGGCGAGATCAGCTTTGAATCTCCCGCAGTACAAGGCGATGTGGTGGAGTTTGGTCTGGCCACCAAAGCCGTGGGGCGTACATCAATCACGGTGTCTTGCCTGGTGCGCAATAAGGCGACCAAGAAAACTATCTGCTATGCCGATGATATTGTCTTTGTGCGGGTCGATCCTGAAACCAAGAAGCCTATTCCGCATGGCAAAACGCTGGAGGATATGGAAAACCAGACGCGCGAGGAGCTGCGTAGCCTGAATATGCTGGAATGATTGAAGAGAAATTTGCCCGGTTGTGATTACATCTCCGGGCAGAATTTATCTTTCAGCATCTGCATAAATTTGAGTGTATCCGGATCTTTGATGCTGTAGTAAACGGTCTGGGCCTCTTTACGGCATTTCACCAAGCCCTGTTCACGAAGAACCGCCAGGTGCTGAGAGAAAGAGGACGGGCTTAAATCAAAAGGCTTATGCAGTTCACCCACATTCATCTCGCCCAAGGCCAGGCGACAGAGGATCTGCAAGCGGTGTTCATTGCCCAATGAACGCAAGAATGCCGCAGCCTGTGCGGCATGATCTTGTTGAAGTTCTAAATCGCTCATGATGAGACTCGCTTTTGCCAGTTGGCTGCGCCGGACCTTATGCCCGGCGGCCTATAACTACTTACCTTGGCGGGCCAACTCAGCTTCGGTTTTCAGCCCCAGAAACTTGCGCATCATAATGGTGGCAGGGCAGAAGCCGGTGAAAGACTGTTGGAACAGATTAGCGCCCACAAACACAGTAAACCAGACAAAATTGGGATGTACCCATACTGTCAGTGCTACCGACAATAGTACCATAAAGCCTGCAAAGGCAGTCAGGGCTCTTTCAACACTCATAATGTACCTCGATTAAAAATGGTATCTGACACGCAGATAGCCGTTGCTATTATCTTCCAGCTGACCAAAAAACGTATGCTGATCAGCACCCATAAAAAGATTCAATCCGCCACTCATATGCCAATGATCGTCCAACCGGTAGTTAATGCTGGGGCGTAAGTAAGCATCACTGTCAGTGGGGGAGTAAAATGCAAACAGCGACAGGGTTAAATCGTCTGTGCTGTTGCGCCAGGTCAGGCGGGTAGTCAGCAAGGTGCGATTTTGCTCGGCTTCCCACTGAGGCGCAGGCGAATTGCTGAGTAGCAAATCATGATCCTGAGTGTGCTCCAGATAGAACTGGAAAGCACCGGTCAAACGGGTCACCAGCTCGCGCTCATAACCTAATAAGAACAGCCATTGGCTATTGGGGATATTGGCCAGAATACCGTCTTTATCATCCAAGCTGGCATGGTAAGCGGTTTCTGCATTAAACAATCCCGGCCCCCATGGCAGGCGCACCGATGCTCCCATGGCACGCATGCGACTGAACGTGGGCATACCGAATTCATCGGCGGCAATGGGGCGTTTGTAAAAGCCTTCATAACCGTAAAATGCCAGCTCTGTGCTGCCTAAGGTTTTAAACAGGCGCAGCGCCCATTCATCGGAGTTTGGTGCCTTGGCGCTTAAGGGCGGATTGGGAGCAACCAACTGCCCGGCCGCGGGATTAAAAAAGGAAAAGTATTCCCCGGTTAAGTAGTTGTCCGGATCGAATTTTGGGGTCCACACCAGATTGACGTTGACCACATCCGCATACCAAGACAGCTTTAAGGCATCGGACGGTGCCTTTAAATACTCATCGTCACGTCCGGCAAAAAACGATTGCCAGTCCTTGGGGAAGAGATCGTTTAAAAACAGATAGTCTCCGGTGCCCCAGGTAAGGATCTGTCTGCCGGCTTTCACATCCAACTTATCGGTTAAGCTGAATTGAGCACTGAGCTCTCGTATTTGCCCTTGCCAATCTTCAAGCACGGCATCATATCGGCCATCTACCTTGGCATCCACGTGCACTTGTCCAAACTGTTCCTGACGTTCCAGTCGTATTCTGGCATCTCCCAGTGTGAGAGCGTCATTCAGATCTGTCCCTACCACCCGGTTGCCTATTGCTAACTCGGCGAAACCGGTAAAAGGCAGGGCCGATGAAGGCGCTTCAAGATCCCATTCATCATCGCCCCAATCCTCATTATCTTGGGCTAACGCCGGTAGGATGGTGAGGCTGGCAGCTACAGCCAGCCACAAGGCCTGTTTCTTCATGGACTAGTCCTTCAGATCCAGCCACTGACGGGGCGGTGTGCGCAGACTGCGTTCGGTGAAAATATCCTCGGGCAGGCCCAGGTCATAACTGATAAAGCGAAACTGCATTTCCGTGCTGCCGCCATTGATCAGATCTTCAACTTTGGAATGGGTCACGGTGGGGTGGCCCTGAATGGTTTCAATCTTCAGAGCCTCAACATGCCGGTACTCCTGATCCTGGGCATTAAAAAAGCGGATCTGAGTAGGCAGAAAATTCTCTTTGTCGATAGTTACTTCATAGCGGGTAAATTCCACCGAGCTAGGATCCTTGGGTTTACCCTCCAGCACATAGGCGCTATCGGTTTCGCTTAGCAGGGTAAAGTTGTCCTGCTCGGTATTACGGCCTGACACATCCTCATAGAAGAAATGCGAGCCTACGAAAGAGGTACGCTTGTCCCCGGCGGAGATGCGTTTGACCAGATCCAGCCCGGGCAGGTACAGCCAGCGATCATCATCCTTATCGGTATGTTTAACCACCCGAAAAACGGTGTCTTTAACATCCGCAGGGCGAGAGAAAAACACCAGCATGTCCTGACTGCCACCATCGGACTGGTCTTTACGCAGGATAATAAACTGGCGCATCTGCTTGCGACCCTGGGCATCGGTAATTAGCATACGAGCCGCGCTTCTGCCGTCATCACCGGCGTAGTAGGCGGCAAGCTCGGCCTTTTTAACAATCTCTGTGGCACTCATTTGGGCCATTGCAGTGCCGGCAAAAATTGTCGGCAGCGTCATCAGTAAAGCTAATCGAATTTGGCGTTTCATCAATACAGCTCCTAAGCGGCGTTGGTCTTAAACAAACGGGATTTGAGCAAGGTCATGGCGGATGGCAGCACCAGCAGGGTGACCAGTGCGGATATGGCCATGATGCTGGCCAAAAACACCCCTACTGTGATGTAAGGCACTAGCGGTGCGAACAGCAGCGGGGTAAAGCCCATGGCAATCACAATGGCATTGCGGGAAATGGCGCGTGCCGGCTCCTCGAACATGACCTCCAGGGTTTTGTGCCAATCCCGGTATTGGGCGTAGGTTGCGCGCAGGCGCTCGATAAAGTGGATGGCAAAGTCTACCGATAAGCCCAGGGTCAGCGCGGAAAGCACGGCGATCGGCATATCATAGTCTTTACCCACCAGGCCAATCAGGCCGTAGATAAAGCTGATGGTCAGGGTCAGCGGCAGCATAGCCAGCAGACCGAACCAGAAAGAGCGGAACAGCAGCATCATCATCAGCATCACCGTAACAAAGGCGCTGATCAGACTATTCAACATGCCGGCCACCATCTCTTTTTGCCAAATCACGTTCAGGTAGGCCTTGCCGGCCCAATCCATGGTCAGGCCTGGTGGCAGGGGATTGGCATCCAGATAATCAGCCACTTTGTCCATCACCGCAGTCATATCCTGGTTATCTCCGCTGGTCAGTTGTAACCAAATCAGGCTTTGACGGTAGTCGGGGGTAACAAAGTGCCACAGATCCTGAGGCCTGTGCGAAGACTGATACTGCAACAGGGTTTGGGCTATCGCGTCGCTGCTGCCTGGAAGACAGAAATCTTCGTCTTTGCCAGAGAAGAGCTCACGGTTTACGGTTTTGACGATATCAGCCAGGCTATTGGATTTCCCTACCAATCCGGTGGAAGCCAGGTGGTCTTGCAGGCGCACCATGTAGTTCAGCATCTCTGGCGAGAGGAAGGTTTTGCTCTGGCTTTGCAGTGTTTCCAGCGTGCTAATCAGCTCAAGCAATACCTCGCTGTCTTTGCCGGCGGCGTTAAAACTGTAATCATCCAATGCCAGCACCAGTTCAGTCAGGCTCTGTCCTTGGGAGAGCGCCTCATGCTGCGTTTGCAGGAATGCCTGGCTGTCTGCACTTAAGCGCGGCGCCGTGTCTTGCAGCGTCTGTTGCACCTCTGCTTGCCAGTCGTTGCTGTCTTTGAGCACCAAAAAGGCGTTATAGGTACCGGCAAAATGGCTGTTCAGCACCTTGTCGGCAATACGCAGCTCATGATCGGCCTTAAACCAACGCACCGGGTTGTCGTTTATCTGAATCAGACTGATGCCATAGACCGACACCGCAAAAAGACCAGCAAATCCCAGCAGCCACAGCCTGGCGTGGCTATTGGCCAGTTTACCCAAGCGATATAGGGCAGGGGTTAACCATGACTTGCTCTCGTCAGGTAATGAGCTGCTGAATTTCTCCAGGGTTTTGGGGCTCAGACCTGATAAGTAGGCAGGAATAAAAACCACAGTCAGGGCGAACGCCAACATAATACCGAAACCCACAAAGGCACCGAAAATCTGTACCGGTGGAATGGGGGTGAGCATCAGCGATAAAAATCCTACCGTTGAGGTGATGGAGGTAAACAGCATGGGTGTAAACAAATGCCCCATGACCTGACGGATCACCGCTTTGGCATCACCGTTTTGACGGTAACGGTCGGCAAACTCAGAAAGAATATGCACCGAGTCCACCACCGCAATGGGCATCAGGAAGATAGCGATCATGGAGGACATGATATGTACGGTGAAGCCCATGCCAATTAACAGGCCCATGGTAATCAGTACCGTGGCCATGGCCAGGATCATGGGGGCAGCGATAAAGGGCACGTTACGGAAGAACACAAACAGCAGCACAAAGATGGTCAGGCCGGCCAGCGGCGCACTGATCCCCATCTGTACAAACATCTCATAGCCGAAGCGATCTTCGGCCACCGGTAATCCGGTAATATGCCATTCATCCTGACTGTCCAGGGTTTGAATATGGCTATCCAGTGCCTTGGCAATGGCATAGCTTTGGTTTTTATCCTTTATGGGCACATAGAGTGCGGCGGCCTTACCATCCTCTGACACCAGCGTGTTCAAGAGCATCGGTAAGCGACGGATATTTTCTTCGATCAGCTTGGCTTGGGTGATATCGGCCGGAGGCGTTTTCATCATCCACTCAAAGCGGATAGTGCCGGGCTCCCCCTGGCTGATATTGTCCACGTTGGCCAGCGACATCATGTCAGCCGGGATCACGCCATCCAATTGACTGGCGTAATCGGTTTGGGCAATCAGCGCCGCCAGAGTCTGTGGATTGTAGATCCCTTGTTGATTGACCACCCCGACCACAATGGCGTCATGCATGGCAAAAGTCTGTTTGGCCTGATTATGAAAAACCCGTGCAGGGTTGTCGGCCAGCAGCATGTTCTCTGGATCGGTGTCGATCTGAATGTGCGGCAATTGGGCGACGAAGGCCAGGGTGATGATCAGTAATCCCCAGTAAACCCAACGGCGCCTGTTGATTGACAAGTCTAGAAGTCGGTCAACCAGCTTCGAGCTCATGAATTCCTCATTATCAAATAGCCTAAATTAGAATAATGCGAAATATAGTCTAAAAAATTACCCCTGTCATGTTTGATTCGATTTTATCTAAAGTAAAAGGTGATCAACAGTAACTGGGGGTATAAGGTTTTTGCTAGTTGGCAAATCCGGGCAGTTCAATGCGCAGGTCGGCCTTCTTCCAGGCTTCAAACCCACCATCGACAGAGTAAACCCTGGTAAAACCCATACGCATCATGGATTCTGTAGCCAGCGCCGAGCGAGCACCGCTTCGGCAATACAGATACACATCCATCTGCGCCAGTTCTTCCAATGGTGTCTCTGCCCCTTTTACCTGAGGGAGATTAGCCAGATTCATTTCCAGCATACCTCTTGGCAGGTTGACGGCGCCCGGAATAAAGCCCTGTCTGAATTCATCGGGCTCTCTGACATCCAGGATCACGATTTGGTGTGCCAGTTGCGCCTCCAAATCAGTAACCTGCACTTCGCTGATTTTTCTTTTGGCTTCGGCAATAAGCTGCACGGCGGATTTGATCATAAGGCCTCCAATAGGTTGTTGAGAATAATGGCAATGGCCAATAGCAATAAGAATAGGGCAAATCCTTTTCTTAGCCTTGCTACCGGCCAGTTTTTGGTAACAAACTGACCGGTCAGGCTGCCCACAATGCCGGTAGCGGCTATCAGGGTCAGTAAGGACCAGTCCAGCGGCATCGGCAACAATGCCCAGCTTTTTACAAAACCGAGCAGGGCATTGGCCGCTATTAGCAGCAAACTGGTCGCGCGCGCCCGGAAAAAGCTCAGATCAGCAAATCGCATCAGGGCAGGCAACAATAGGAATCCACCACCGACGCCGGTCAGGCCGGTAAGCAGGCCTACCAACAAGCCGATGGGATAAATAGCTAAATGGCTATCGACCTTGGCGACCGGGATATTTTCCTTTGCGCCGCGCCACATATTCAAACTTGCACCTAACATCAGGATGGCGAAGAGGATAAGTTGAGCCGTGCCTGATAAGTAAGTGGACAACCAGACCCCAAGATAAGCCCCGGCCAGACCGGGCAAGCCCAACTGCAGGGCTTTTTGCCAGGCGATTTGCTCACGAGTATGCTTTGGCAACAGGCTGGCAAGGCTAATCAGTGCTACGACCAGCAAGGCGCCGCTAATGGCCTGCTTGGGTTCCTGTGCGGCCAGATAGACCAGTACCGGCAGAGTCAACACCGAGCCACCAGAGCCAAATATACCCAGGCTCAGTCCGATACCGATGGCGGCGAGTAGTAGCCAAATCATGGTTCTATACAAAGAAGAATAAGTTATAACTGATGGTTGTATCTTATTTCGTTAATTGCTAAATTACAAGGCGTGTTATTAGCCAGGGGTGTCAAATGAATTTACAGGTGCGTGCTTTTTTTCATACACAGACCTCCACCTTAACCTATGTGATCCACGACCCGCTGACCCTGGAGGCCGCGGTTATTGATCCAGTGCTGGATTTTGACGGTGCCTCTGGGCGAAGCGGTACCAGCTTTGCTGACCAAGTTATTGAATATGTGCTGGCCACCAAACTGCATCTCAAGTGGATTCTGGAAACCCATGCCCATGCTGATCATCTGACCGGTGCTCAGCATGTCAAAGCCAGGCTCGGCGGACAGATTGCGATTGGCTGTGGCATCACGCAGGTACAAAGCACCTTTCAGGATATTTTTAATCTGGGCGACAGCCTTAATACCGATGGCCGGGATTTCGATCATCTGTTTGAAGAAGGGGATAGCTTCAGTCTGGGCCAGATTGAGGGCAGGGTTTTAGCAACCCCAGGCCATACCAACGATAGCCTGAGCTATGTGATTGACGGCAATGCCTTTGTAGGCGATAGCCTGTTTATGCCTGATGCCGGCACGGCGCGATGTGACTTTCCCGGCGGTAGTGCACGTACGCTCTTTCAGTCTGTGCAGAAGCTCTATGCCCTGGGGGATGATGTACGTATTCATGTGTGCCATGACTATCAGCCGGGCGGCAGGGAGATGGCTTATGTGGCAACGGTACGGGAGCATAAAAAAGCCAATATCCATATCAAGGCGGACACCCTGGAGCAGGACTTTGTACAAAAACGTGAAAGCCGCGATAAGACGCTGGACATGCCTAAGCTGATTATACCCAGCTTGCAGGTTAATATTCGTGCCGGACACTGGCCTGCGCCGGAGACAAATGGAGTGGTCTATCTGAAATTGCCTATTAACAGGCTGGACAGCTGATTTATTGGTATCTGATCTTTTTCCTGTCATCACACAGTGATATGGTGCGGCTCCCAAATCTTTGAGAGTCGCCCATGTCGTCCGTTAGCCAAGCTTTTACCCGCGGCTTATTGTTTGCCCTTCCTCTGGCCATCACCTTTGGTGCGCTGTATTGGTTTTTTAACTGGTCTGAATCTCTGTTAAGCCAGCCCCTTCAGTTTATATTGCCGCAAGGTTGGTATGTCACCGGTATGGGGTTGGTTTTTGGTCTGGTGCTGATTTTTCTTCTGGGTCTGTTGGTACAGGCTTACCTAATCAAGCATCTGTTCTGTTTTATGGAAAGCCTGCTGGAGCGCATCCCGCTGGTAAAAACCCTTTATGGCAGTAGCAAAGATATCCTGCGCCTCTTGGGAGGTGAAGGACAAGGGGAGCTGCAAAAGGTGGTGTTGGTGACCTTACATGAAGATATCCGCATGATCGGCTTTGTCACCAATGAGCAAGTTAACATGGGTATGGGCGAAGACATTATCGCCGTCTACCTGCCACTAAGCTATCAGGTGGGTGGGCACTTACTATACTTGCCGCGAGATCGCTGCGAGCCCCTCGATATGCCGGTGCAACAAGCGATGCAGCAGGTATTGACCGGTCATATACGTCAATCATCCACCCGCGAATCCCGTAAGAGAAACGGATGACAAAGACCTATGGCTTGATTCCTTGCTAGACTCAGGGTTTTGACGTCGACATTATGCTGGTCACAGAGTGATTAAAAGCTTGGTTCCTCCCCTCATCCTTTGCCTGCTGTTGTTTTGCCTGGTGAGTGTCGCTCAGGAGAGGGAGATAGAGCATATCCACGTTGTTAATAATGATATTCCTCCTCTTTTATTCAAGCAGCGGGGACAGTACCAAGGCCCATACTATGAAAAGCTTCGAAAGCTGCTCGCAGAGGCCAAGCTGCAATATGAACTGGACATTCTGCCCTGGCCAAGGGTTTATCAGACCCTGTTAACACAACCTAACACCATGATTGTCAGTATCGGCAGGACGCCGAAACGAGAATCCTTGTTTCATTGGATTGGTCCAGTGGTCAACGAGGAGGAAGAGATGTTTTTTTACCAATTAAAAGATGAGCACATTGAGGTAGATAAGATTTCCCCCTCCGGCCCCTACAGCATTGCCGTTTTACGAGACACCTACTTCCATGAATATCTGCAGGTAGAGGGCTATCCGCCAAAAAACTATTATGCCGTGCTGGGAGGGGATGAGCTTTTGCAAATGCTTTTGAAAAAGCGTGTAGACCTTATCTTACTCTCTGATCAGAATTTAGCGCTGCATGCCAATAATCTTGGCGTGGATATTGGTCTATTTAAGAAAAGCAATGCGGCATTCACCATTGCCCATTACATGGCTTTGAGCAAAGGCTCATCGCCTGAATTGGTGGAGCGCTTGCAAGATGCATATCAGCGATTGGCGCAAAAGAGTATATTCTAGACCCAAAGCAACTTGCACTCTGTTGCAAGCTTGTTACAATCCGCGCCGATCGCCTAACGGCGCTCGAGAAACCAAGGGGTGCCGCAAGGCTGAGATCCTTCACTGTGCAGAAGTTGTAACAGATGGCGGGGAACCCTTATACCTGATCCGGATAATGCCGGCGTAGGAATGGTAAGGGCCGCTCCAGGAACAATTCCCAAGCACCCGCAACGTCCCCATTGACCTGCCGAACAGCCGGATCTTCATGCAGTGACGAGAAGATCCAATGAAAATTACCAAGAAAACCCTTTCCCTTTGTATCGGCCTGGCTTGTTTGCCAGCGCTGGCTGATGACGCTGCCAGTATCGAACATATTCTGGTCAGCGCCGATTTCAGTGGGCAGAGCTTACAAAACCTGCCCGCCAGCGTGTCGGTTATTTCACAACAGCAAATTACGGAACGTCAGGCCCAAACCCTGGACCAGATCCTAGGGGCGGCGCCCAATGTCAACGTCAATGCCGGTGCCTCCCGAGGCCGCTTCTTTCAGATCCGAGGCATTGGCGAGCGTAGTCAGTTTGCCGAGCCTATCAACCCATCCGTGGGGTTCTTTGTTGATGATGTGGACCTCTCTGGCATAGCCGGTGCCGCCACCTTGTTTGATGTTGAGCAGGTGGAAGTTTTAAAGGGACCTCAGGCCACTGAGTTTGGTGCCAATGCCCTAGCGGGTGCTATCAAGATTAAAACAGTGGAAGCCAATGCCAATCAGACGAATCAGATTAACCTGAGCCTGGCCGAACAAAATACCTGGAGTGCGGGCGTCGCCACTGGCTCTGCCCTGACTGATAAGCTGTTTTTCCGGGTGGCGGCGCAGCAATTTAAAAGCGATGGATTCATCGACAATATTTATCTGCATCGCGACGACACCAACAATCTGGACGAACTGACTTCCAGGTTAAAACTGAAGTATCTGGCCAGTGACCATCTCACGCTGGATCTCAGCTACCAGTATTTTGATATCGACAATGGCTATGATGCCTTTTCGCTGGATAATGACAGGCGCACGCGCTCGGATGAACCAGGCTTCGATCGCCAGAAAACCCATGCTTTGAGTTTTAAAGCAGATTGGCGACTGGGCTGGGGTTCTTTAAAGCTGATTGCCGCTGCCAGCGATTCGGATTTGGCTTATGGTTATGACGAAGACTGGACCTATGTGGGTTTCCATCCGTGGGAGTACAGTTCATTCGATGCCTATTTCCGTGACAGGCAAAGCCAAAGCCTGGAAATCCGCGCACAGTCCAACGAGTACAGCCGTTGGTTTAATGGTAAGACCGATTGGGTGATAGGTATCTATGCCAAGCAAACCGATGAGGAGTTACAGCGCCAATACACCTATGCCGACAGCGACTTTAGTAGCCATTATGAGCCACAAAGCCAGGCACTTTATATCAATACCTTTACCCAATTATCAGAAGATACCCGCCTCACCGCCGGCGTTCGGGTAGATAGTATCGATATCCGCTATCAGGATAACAGCGGCTTTGCCGAGTCATTAGAAGATACCATTGTCGGCGGCAAACTGGTGCTGGATCACAATGTTGCGGAGCAAGCCATGGTGTACCTTGGCGTATCCCGGGGCTATAAGGCCAGCGGCTTTAATCCTGATGAACGTATCTCTGAGGACAAGCGTTTGTTCGACCCGGAATACAGCTGGAACTATGAAACCGGGGTGAAGGGCAGTTTGTTCGATGGCTTGGGAACCTTGCGTCTGGCGGTGTTTTACATGGAGCGCAAAGACACCCAAATCAGTGATTTCGATGTGCTTATCCGAGAGGATGGTACTGCCGATTTTGTTGATGTCATCGACAATGCTGATAATGGCACCAATTATGGACTTGAACTGGAAAGCCAGTGGCAGCTTACTCCCGATTTTGCCTTGTTTGCCAACCTTGGTTGGTTAAGAGCTACCTTCGAGGGCTATGAAAATGCCAAAGGTGAAGTGATTCAGAAACGGGATCAAGCGCAATCGCCCCGTTATACAGCCAATCTGGGTTTCGATTGGGCCCTGGGTGCGGACTGGCATTGGCATCTTGAGGCGGATGCCAAGGACGAGCACTTCTTCTCAGATGGCCATAATGAGCGCTCCGATGCTTATGTTTTATTGCATTCGCGCGTATCTTATCAGTTAGCCGACTGGTCATTGTCTTTATGGGGGCGCAACTTGTTGGACAAAGAATATCAGGTGCGCGGTTTTGGTGGCTTTAATAATGACCCCCGGGAGTTTTATGAAACGCCCAAGCCTTATTATCAATTGGGTGATGGTCGGCAACTGGGCGTCAGCGCACAATACAGATTTTAAGCAGGAGGCCGCATGAAATTGGTAGCAGAGATCTCGCTTTATCCTTTGGCCGATAAATACATTGCGCCCATTGAGGACTTTATTGCACGTTTGAATCAGTATCCGGAGCTGGAGGTAGAAACTAATGCTACCAGTACCAGGGTTGTTGGTGAGTACTTGCCTACCATGAAGTTATTGGCAGAAGAGATGCAACGCAGCCATCAGGAAATTGGCCAGGCCATTTTTGTGTGCAAATTTCTTAATGGTGATGCCATGGGCTCAGGACGCTGATGACATTGCTCGAGACCCTGGCCCAGCAATGGGCCAGCCAAAGCCCCTGGGAAGTGGTTGCGGTGATCCTGGCGCTGGCCTATGTGTGGCTGGCGGCCAGGCAACACATTGCCTGCTGGGCATGCGCACTGGTCAGCACGGCTATTTACACCTGGCTATTCTGGGAGCATGCACTCCCCTTGCAATCCCTGCTAAACCTGTACTATCTGATGATGGCGCTATATGGCTGGTGGCATTGGAATGCCATGGCAGAGCAGCATGAAGATAAAGTCCAGGTGCGTGGCATAGGCTTTCACTTGCCAGCCATTGTCGGTTTATGTTTTGTGTCTTGGTCGTTGGCGGCGGGGATGGAAGGCATGTTTAACAGCCAATATCTCCATCTTGATGCGCTGGTAACCGTGTTTAGTTTATTTACCACTTACCTGGTGACACAAAAAGTGTTGGAAAACTGGCTGTATTGGATAGTGATCGATGCCGCTGCCGCTTATTTGTATTGGCAAAGTGGCCTTTACCTGACCGGCCTGCTGTTTGTTGGTTATCTCGGCTTTGCCCTGTATGGCTTCTTGAAATGGCGAACCGCCATGCAGCAGCAGGGAGCCCTGGATGCTGCCTGAAAGCGTTCACCGCGAGCTTGCAGCTCTGCCCTGGCTGGATACTGATTTTGAGCTTATTCCGGTCAGGGCCGGCGCTATTAACCAGAACTTTCGTCTCAACAGCCAGGGACAAAGTTACTTTCTCAAATGTTTTGCTGAAAAAGGGCCGTCAAAGTTAGATCGCGCAGCCCTTTTCCAGTTGCAGACCAGGCTGGCAGATAATGGTTTTGCACCTCGGCCGCTCTATTTAGGTAAAGACAATCAGTTTTCATTGGAGCAGTGGATCAATGTTGAAGATTTGTCGCAAAGCCAACTCAGCAGCCGAGCTCGTATTCATGTTCTGGCAACCCGTCTTGCCCATATTCACAACTTACCCATCCAATGTGCTCCACTGGAATTGATTGCCGATTGGAAGGGCTATTTACGACAGCTCGGCCGTGCCGACAGTCAAACCCTGTCAGAAGTGCAAAAACTCAGTGAGATTTGGCAGCAGCGCCCCAAGCTCACCTTTTGCCACCATGATTTATCCATGGGCCATGTTTGTCTTTCCTCGGAAAAAATGACGCTGGATTGGGAATATGCAGCACAATCTGATCCGGTCTTTGACCTGGCCTCTTGTGCGCTGGTGAATGGTTTAAGCCGGGTGGAGAGTGAACATCTATGTCGCGACTATGCAGTGCAACGTGATTTGGCTGCTGAGACAGTAATGGCAGATTTTGAATTAATGATGCCGCTTGCTGAGCTGACAAGCCGACTGTGGTATCAGGTGGCACAGCAACAATGGCGGGCTTAAGTAACGAGGCTGTTCAACAATTGCTCAGTCGTGCAGAGTAACCGTAAATTTGCTTTACCTTTACCCCCCCATGAGTATAATTCTGCCTCCATTGCAGGGGCGTAGTTCCAATTGGTAGAACAGCGGTCTCCAAAACCGACGGTTGGGGGTTCGAATCCCTCCGCCCCTGCCACAAAATTCCAAAGAAAGCCTGCCCAGTCGCAGGCTTTTTAATTGCCTAAAGAACGCTCGATAGGGGCGGAGGGTGAGAACCCCCACGGTTCGACAAATTCGCCAGGAGCGAATTTGAACATCGCCGCCGTCCGGCGATGGCCCGAAGGGCGCAGGGCAGGGACAGCCCGGAGTAATCCCGTCCCTCCGCCTATAACAACTAAGCGATCAAATCCAGAAATTCCCCCTCAGAAATTCCCCAAACCTATGCTATTCTCCCTCCCCATGAAGTCCCTCTCACCTTACCAACAAGCCATCCTCACTGAAATTGGCATCAGCCAATGGCAGTTGCGCACACCCACAAAGGAGACTACGCCACGGGAATTGGCGGAAGAACCCGTTGCCGTAAAAGCAACGCCAGTGGAAAAACCTGCACAAGCGATTTGGATAAACCAACAAGAGCCAATGTGGCAAGATATCTATCTGGCAGTCGGTGAGCCGGATGGATTCAAATGGCAGCAGGCGGACGTTGTTGCCTTTTGCGATGGGATTTTAAGCGCTCCGTCCCCTGAAGCATTACAAGCCTCTCCTGCATTAAAACGACAATTATGGCAAAGCCTTTGGCAACAGCTTTGTTAAGCTTTTCGCAGCTTAACAGCAACAATTTTGCCGGCGCCTTCGAATTGCAATGCGCCTGCCATGCCTACCCCTGGTCGAGAAGTACCTTCGCCAGTTGCCTGGATGGACAGTATTTTGCCTGGCAAATGCTGGAAAATAGGCAGTTAGCGGGCTTTTATGTGGGCTTGCAGGTTCTGGATGAAGGCACGTTGATGGATATTGGTCTTGGACCACACTTTCGTAATAAAGGATTGTCACGGCCCCTGCTTGAGCATTTCCTGCAACAGTGCAAGAAAAAGGGTATCCAGGACATTTGGCTGGAAGTCAGAGCCTCCAATAAACCGGCCATACACCTGTATAAACAATATGGATTTAACCTAATCGAGACCAGAAAAGGCTACTATCCCAGTCCAGATGGCCGCGAAGATGCAATGATTATGAAGTTGTCGCCGTGACAATAAGATAGATGAAAGTAGCTTAACGCTAAAACAAGGAATTCATATGAAAGGACCTCTAATTGCCCTCTGCTTTTCGTTTTTGGTGCTGCCCTGCAGTGCAGCTATGGAAACTGACTCATCGCTCCCTTCTGCAAAAATCCTCAAGCAATGGGACTGTTTTTCGGGGCCTTTCGAGAGCTACGACAAATGGTTGCAGATGATAGGTAAAGGGGAGGCAAGCAACCAAAAACGGCTGCATAAATTCAAGCAACTGTTTCCCAAAGAGAGCTTCGAAAACTACCAAAAGCAATTGGACTGTCAGGTATTTAATTACTTGGTGGACGACGTGTTGGTGCGAGGATATTCAGTAGCGCCCAAGGCGAAGCCAAACGAAATACTGCCGGTACTGCTGTATAACCGCGGCGGAAACGGACTCTATGGCAGCTTAAATTTCGGATACTTGATGCGCAATTTGTTTCCTTTAGCTGAAGAGGGCTTCTTGATGTTGGCCAGCGATTATCGCGGTGGCACGCATTGGCCGAAATCGAAGCAGAAGGCTACTGATAAGTTATCAAATGACGTTAACGATGAATTTGGCGGGGCTGATGTACTGGATGTGCTTGCCCTGATATCCGTAGCAGAAAAAATGCCACAGGCTGATTTACAACGAGTCGGTATTCTTGGCTCAAGTCGTGGCGGTATGCAGTCCTATCTGGCAGTTAAGCAACAGCCCATTTTCAAGTCCATGGCCACCATCGCTGCTCCAACAGACTTGTTGCTGGCCTTAGCGCAGCGCCCTGAGATGGAAAAGGTGTTGAAAGCCAGGATACCCAATTACGAACATGACAAAGAGGGACAACTTAACGCACGTTCTGCCATTGCCTGGATGGAGCAGTTTCCTGCAATACCCATTTTACTGGTTCATGGCAGTGAAGATACACGCGTATCGGTTGAGCACTCGCTACGTATGGCAGAGAAACTTGAGTCTTTGCAGCGTGAACATAAGTTGGTGGTCTATCCAGGCGATGACCATGGTTTGACCCGTAATCGGCAAGCGCTGGTAAAAGAGCTGGCTGACTGGTTCACCCGCACCCTTTGATTTCTTAATTTGCCACCAGAACCTCATGTTTTGAGGGGCGACTTTAGTGGATATTTTCGCTACAATCCGCGCCCTTGAAATACCGAACTTTTTATTTCTGCCATCAGCCGCAAATGGGGCGATGGTGGGCGCAGACACTGAGAATATCGTGGCCAGTAAAGCATATCTTGAAGAACTGAATAAACGTCGCACTTTTGCGATCATTTCGCACCCGGACGCCGGTAAAACCACCATCACCGAAAAGGTGCTGCTATTCGGACAGGCTTTGCAAAAAGCCGGTACGGTAAAGGGTAAAAAATCCGGACAACACGCCAAGTCTGACTGGATGGAAATGGAAAAAGAGCGTGGTATCTCGGTGACCACCTCGGTAATGCAATTCCCCTACCGCGATAGCCTGGTTAATCTGTTGGACACCCCTGGACACGAAGATTTCTCGGAGGATACCTACCGTACTCTGACAGCAGTGGATGCCTGCTTGATGGTTATTGACTCAGCCAAGGGTGTTGAGGATCGCACCATCAAACTGATGGAGGTCACTCGTTTGCGTGACACGCCCATTCTGACCTTTATGAACAAGCTTGACCGGGATATCCGCGATCCCATTGAGCTGCTCGATGAAGTGGAAGACGTTCTTAAGATCAAATGCGCGCCCATTACCTGGCCCATTGGTTGCGGTAAAGAGTTTAAAGGGGTTTATCATCTGCTGCGTGATGAGACGATCCTGTATAGAACCGGTATGGGCCACACCATCCAGGATGTAAGGATTATTAAAGGGCTGGATAATCCGGAACTTGATCAGGCCGTGGGCAGTTATGCGCAAGAACTGCGCGATATGCTGGAACTGGTGCAAGGTGCTTCCCATGAGTTCGACCTGGATGAATTCCTCAAAGGTGAACTGACACCGGTATTCTTCGGTACCGCCTTGGGCAACTTCGGTGTGGACCATATGCTTGATGGATTAGTGCAATGGGCTCCCCGTCCGCAGGGCCGCGAAACGGACGATCGTACCGTTTCTGCTGAAGAAGAGAAATTCACTGGCTTCGTGTTTAAAATTCAGGCCAACATGGATCCCAAACACCGGGACCGCATTGCCTTTTGCCGTATCGTGTCCGGCAAATATGAAAAGGGTATGAAGCTGTTTCAAACCCGTATTGGTAAGGATGTACGCATCTCCGACGCCTTGACCTTTATGGCAGGTGACCGGGAGGCAGTGGAAGAAGCGTACGCTGGCGATATTATTGGCCTGCACAACCACGGTTCGATACAGATTGGCGATACCTTTACCGAAGGTGAGAAGTTGAAGTTCACCGGTATTCCCAACTTTGCGCCGGAACTCTTTAAGCGTATCCGCCTTCGCGATCCGCTGAAGATGAAGCAATTGCAAAAAGGGCTGATCCAGCTCGCCGAAGAGGGCGCGGTGCAGGTCTTCAGACCGCTTATGAACAACGACCTTATTGTTGGCGCGGTGGGAGCACTGCAGTTTGATGTGGTAGTGGCAAGGCTTAAGTCAGAGTATAACGTCGATGCCATTTACGAGGCCGTGAATGTATCAACTGCACGTTGGGTATACTGCCAGGATGCCAAGAAGCTGGATGAGTTTCGCCGCAAGGCCGAGGCCAACCTGGCCCTGGATGGTGGCGATAACCTGACCTACATCGCACCGACCATGGTTAACCTGTCGCTGGCACAAGAACGCCACCCCGATGTGAAGTTCCATAAGACACGCGAACACTAAGGGCATAGAGAAGGATCCATTTCGATGACAAGCACAAGCAATTTGCACAGTTTACTGTTGGATAAATTTAAGGCTGCCCTTATTCAGATTGGCGCACCAGAAGATTCTCCGGCACCGCTGACCCGCAGTACTCGTCCGGAATTCGGCGATTATCAGTTTAATGGCGCCATGGCGCTGGCCAAGTTACTCAAAGCCAAGCCCAGAGACGTGGCCGAGCAATTGGTTAAAGCGGTAGAACTTGACGGCATCGCTGACAAACTGGAAGTGGCCGGCCCCGGTTTTATTAATATTCATCTTTCTGCCAAGTGGTTGGCTGCGCACCTGGAAATGGCATCCACCGATGCCCGTTTGGGCATTGATCTTCAGCCCATGCAAACCGTGGTGGTGGACTACTCTTCGCCCAACCTGGCTAAAGAAATGCACGTTGGCCATCTGCGCTCTACTATCATCGGTGATGCGGTGGTGCGCGCCCTGGAGTTTATGGGTCACAAAGTGATCCGTCAGAATCATATGGGCGACTGGGGCACACAGTTTGGTATGTTGCTGGCCCATTTAAGTGACAAACTGGCAGCCCGTGAAGTAGCGGAAACTGCCCTGTCTGACTTGGAAGATTTCTACCGCGAAGCCAAGGTGCGTTTTGATAACGAGCATGGCTTTGCCGATCGCGCCCGTGAATATGTGGTGCGTTTGCAAAGTGGCAACAGCGAGTGCATGGCTCTGTGGCATAAGTTTATCGATGTTTCCATCGCTCACAGTGAGGAAGTCTACGCAAAGCTGGACGTCACCCTGACCCGTGATGACATCATGGGTGAGAGTGCCTACAACGCCGACTTGGCCGGCATAGTTGCCGAACTCAAGGACAAGGGCATTGCTGTTGAAGATCAGGGCGCCCAAGTGGTGTTCCTGGAAGAAATGGCGGATAAAGAAGGCAAGCCGGCCGTCTTTATCGTACAGAAATCAGGTGGCGGTTTCCTATACTCCACCACCGATTTGGCGGCCATGCGTTACCGTTCTTTTAAACTGGGTGCCGATCGTATTTTGATCTTCACCGATGCGCGTCAGGCACTGCATTTCAGACAGGCAGAACTGGTGGGACGCAAGGCCGGCTATTTGCGCAATGAAACCAGTTATGAGCATTGCCCCTTTGGCATGATGCTGGGTAGCGACGGTAAGCCCTTTAAGACCCGTACCGGCGGCACGGTAAAGCTGGCTGAGCTTTTGGATGAGGCAATTGAACGCGCTACCGCACTGATTGCCGGGCGTGACTCTGAACTATCGCCCGAAGAGCGTATTGAAGTGGCCCGCAAGGTAGGCATCGGTGCAGTCAAATATGCTGATCTCAGTAAGAATCGCACTACCGACTATATCTTTAGTTGGGACGCCATGCTGAGCTTTGAGGGCAATACCGCGCCTTATCTGCAATATGCCTTTACCCGGGTACAGAGCATTTTCAGAAAAGCGGATGTCAATCCGACCGCCTTGCAGCAATCCATCGAGATTGAAGCCCCACAAGAACGCGCTTTGGCGGTTAAGCTGGCGCAGTATGTGGAGGCCCTTGAACAGGTGGTGAATGAAGCAACACCTCATGTGCTTTGCACCTATCTGTTTGAATTAGCAAGTTTGTTTATGAGCTTCTATGAAGCCTGTCCGATATTGAAGGATGGCGTATCTGCAGAGGCCCGTGACAGCCGACTGAAACTGGCCAGCCTCACTGCCAGAACCATGCAGTCCGGTTTGGATGTGCTTGGTATTGCTACCATGGAAAAGATGTAATGAACCAAAAGGGCGCCACTTTGGCGCCCTTTGTGTTTGTGGTTATTGAAAATGTCCCACCATCACCGGATGTAGCCAGGAGATGCCTGCCGCGAGGTGCTTGGGATGGGGCTCACCCAGAATTTTGTAAAATGAATTACCACGGCGTTTGAGCTTATAGCGGCTATGCCGCTCGATAAGAAAGTGGTTTTCTACCCGATCATGCCAGATAGCCCCAAAGCCATAGGCTTTGTCTTCCAAGCGGTGAATAAAGAAGGAATAGAGTCCTAGCTCGCGTTTGGCATCGGGAATAACGATATGCATCAGTTTCAGCGCGCGATAGTACATGCCATCATGGCAGATATCGCCGACACGCAGGTTGATTTCACCGCCGTCGAGAGAGGTATGGATAAATTGTCCGCCTTTTAAGGGATCCCACTCGTTCACCCACTCAAAAGCCCCGGACATAAGATACTCAATATTTTTGTATGACATGGCCTGACATCCTACAGGTAACCGTTGATACATGATCTACTTCGGTACTACCTCTGTATCGGTAGCCTTTGCTGGCTTTTTAGTCAGTTTTTTACTTTTTAACGCTGTCTCTAAAAAACTACTACCAGCGAACCTCAGACGTTGTTGTCATTTACAACGTACTTTTTAGCGTAGCCAGGCTTATGTTTTTTGGCAAAATCAGGCAAAAAACAAAAAGGCGCCGGATGGGCGCCTTCTTGAGACTTGAATTGCTTACTCGTCGAGGAAGCTACGCAGCTGCTCTGAGCGACTGGGGTGGCGCAGTTTACGCAGGGCCTTGGCTTCGATCTGACGAATACGCTCACGGGTAACGTCAAACTGTTTACCAACCTCTTCCAGCGTATGGTCGGTGTTCATGTCGATACCGAAGCGCATACGCAGTACCTTGGCTTCACGAGCGGTCAGGCCGGCCAATACTTCCTGAGTGGCATTCTTGAGGCTGCTCGAGGTCGCAGAATCCAAAGGCTGGATAATGGTGTTGTCCTCGATAAAGTCGCCCAGATGCGAATCTTCATCATCACCGATGGGGGTTTCCATGGAGATAGGCTCTTTGGCTATCTTCAATACCTTGCGGATCTTGTCTTCAGGCATCAGCATACGCTCGGCCAATTCTTCAGGCGTAGGCTCACGTCCCATTTCCTGCAGCATCTGACGGCTGATACGGTTGAGCTTGTTAATGGTCTCAATCATATGCACCGGAATACGGATGGTACGGGCCTGGTCTGCAATCGAGCGGGTAATGGCCTGACGGATCCACCAGGTAGCGTAAGTGGAGAACTTATAACCGCGGCGATATTCGAACTTATCTACGGCCTTCATCAGGCCGATGTTACCTTCCTGAATCAGATCCAGGAATTGCAGACCACGGTTGGTGTATTTCTTGGCAATAGAGATAACCAGACGCAGGTTGGCTTCCACCATCTCTTTCTTGGCACGGCGGGCCTTGGCTTCACCGATGCTCATACGACGGTTGATGTCTTTAATGTCAGCAATAGATAAACCGGTTTCTTCTTCCACCTGGTTCATCTTGGCTACGCAGCGTTCAAGCTCTTCTTTGTAATCTGCCAGGGATACAGCCCAAGGCTTGCTGGAAGCCAGCAGTTTTTCCAGCCAGGATGTATTGGTCTCGTTACCGGCGAAAGCCTTGATAAAGTCCTTCTTGGGCATCTTGGCATTCATGACGCAATGCTTCATCACAATGCGCTCTTGCACACGGACTCTGTCCATCATGCCACGCATGTTTTTCACCATGCGGTCAAACTGCTTAGGTACCAGGCGGAATTCTTTAAATACTTCGCTCAGCGCGGCAATTTCGGTTTTGGCGTCAGCGTGGGTACGACCCTTGGCGTTTATCGCATCGCGAGTCTTGTAGTACTGCTCGCGAAGCAGGGCAAACTTCTGTCTGGCCAGCTCGGGGTCGACACCGCTATCGCCATCATCATCGGATGAGTCGTCGTCGTCTTCATCTTCGTCATCGTCTTCATCATCCAGTTCTTCCTGGGAGAGTTCGGAGCCGATATGAGTGGCAGTTGGCGCAACGTCAGTTTCGTTAGGATCAATAAAACCAAGCACGATATCGCTTAAGCGAATTTCTTCGGCTTCGAATTGGTCCCACTGGTCGAGTAAATAGGTGATGGCTTCAGGATACTCGGCGACAGAGCACTGTACCTGGTTGATACCTTCTTCGATACGCTTGGCAATGTCGATTTCGCCTTCACGGGTCAAGAGTTCAACGGTACCCATCTCACGCATGTACATGCGTACGGGGTCTGTGGTGCGGCCAATTTCGCTTTCGACCGTCGCCAGGGCTTGCGCAGCAGCTTCGGCTGCATCTTCGTCCGTGGAGGTCTCCTGCATCAACAATTCATCGGAATCCGGTGCTGATTCAAACACCTGGATACCCATGTCATTAATCATTCGGATGATGTCTTCGATTTGATCTGAATCGACGATATCCTGTGGGAGGTGGTCATTGACCTCGGAGAAGGTGAGGTAACCTTGCTCTTTACCTTTTGCAATGAGGAGTTTAATCTGAGACTGCTTACTTGACGCCATATACCTTCCACACTTCAAAATCTGGGTTTAAATCTGTGCTTACCGACGCGCAGAGAATTACGCAGTATAGCAGAATCATTGCTCCGCTCGCTAGCCCCTGGGCCGAATGTCGCTAATATCACTTATCTACGAGCCGATCGTTTAACCGGCTTTAATTAATTGATTCAATTCTTGTTTTTCTTCCACTGAGATGGTGCCCAAACGGGACTTAGAGAGTAGTTGCTCGAAACGGCTTTGTACAAAAGTGTCCAGCAATTTGGCAAAGCTGTCCTGATACAGTGTTCGCAAGTTGTCATCATCAATCGGTAAGTCCATGGGTAATAACTTGGAAATAGCCGATTTTTGCGGGTGATCGCGAAAATATTCAATCAGATGAACAGTTTGTACCCCAGGTTTACTGCTGCAAAAGCCATGGATTTCCTTCAGTAGGTCCAGGCCCGCTAAATCCGACGCTGGCAGCAAGGCTGGCTCCACTTCTTTACACTGCGTTGCCAGTGACGGGCTTTCCAGCAGCAAGCGAATAAGCAATCGCACGGGCGTCCAACGGTGACGATTCGGATTGTTGTAGTCGGCGCGCTGCATCTTGCCGCGGCTATTGACTTGCTCCAAATCCTGCTTGCGGCGTTGCTGTTCAAACTCGCCGGTGTATTTGCTCAGTTCCTGCTCCAGCAGGTTGCGTTGATGCTCGCCTTCTATTTGACGGATCAGGGGTAAAGCCTGGGCTTTGAGTGCGGCTTTACCTTCAGTGCTGCCGATGTTGTGTTGGCTTAACAGGCTGTCAAAGAAAAAGCTGGAAAGGGGCTTGGCCTCGGCCAGTTTTTGCTCAAAGCCTTCTTTGCCCAGTTTACGCACCATGGTATCGGGATCTTCGCCATCGGGCAGAAACAGGAACTTCAGCTCTACACCGTCTTTAAGTTGCGGCAGGGCATTTTCCAGTGCCCGCCAGGCGGCTTCTCGTCCGGCGCGGTCACCGTCATAACAGCAAACAATCTGCGGGGCAGTGCGGAATAACGTCTGTAGCTGTTCAGCAGTAGTGGCGGTGCCCAAAGAGGCCACCGCATAGTCGATACCAAATTGCGCCAGGGCCACCACATCCATATAGCCCTCTACGATCATGAGGCGCTCAAGTCGTCGGCGTACCTGGCGCACCTGATACAGACCATAGAGTTCCTGGCCTTTATGGAATATGCGGGTTTCCGGCGAGTTCAGGTACTTCGGAGAGCCATCGCCCAGCACCCGTCCACCAAACCCGATCACCCGGCCACGGCGATCGCGGATAGGAAACATAATGCGATCGCGGAAAAAGTCGTAGGTGCGGCCCTTGTCGTTCTGCGTGGCGACCTTAAGGTCCAGTAACTGTTGCCGCGTCTGTGGTGTGCGGCCAAACTGTGCCAGCACGGCGTCCCAATCATCCGGTGCATAACCAATATTAAATTGTTGTACCACTTCCTTATTAAGACCACGGCTTTTCAGGTAGTCAACGGCTTTGGGCCCATGGGCATGATGTTTTAACTGATGCACAAAAAAGCGGGCCACCTGCTCCAGCAGTTGATAGTCATCCTGACGCTGCTGCTTCTTCCCCGGATCTTCTTTCGTGCCTTGCTCTTTGGGCACTTCCAGTCCCTGATGGCGGGCCAGTTCCTCGACAGCCTCGGGAAACTCCAGGCGGTCATACTCCATCAAAAAGGAGATGGCATTGCCATGGGCGCCACAGCCAAAACAGTGATAGAACTGCTTGTCCTGGCTGACGGTAAAAGACGGGGATTTTTCGCTATGGAAAGGGCAGCAGGCCTGGTAATTACGACCAGCCTTTTTCAATCTGACACGACTGTCCACCAACTCGACAATGTCGGTGCGTGCCAATAGGTCGTCGATAAAATCTCTTGGGATCATGCCTTACTTGGAAGCGCCTGCTAAAGACAGCAAATCATGCCACAGTTTGTTGATTCGACAAAAAAGGCGGAAGTCCCAAGGGGCTCTTCCGCCTCAATCAATATTGGACAGGGAACTATCCCAGGCGCGCCTTAATCAGGCCGCTGAGCTGTCCCATATCGGTACGGCCCTGCACATGAGGTTTTAGCCATGCCATGACCTTACCCATATCCTGCATGCCGCTGGCGCCGGTTTCATTGAGCGCCTGCCCAATTAGTTCTGACAACTGTTCGTTGCTCAGAGGCTGAGGCAGAAAATCCTGCAATACCTCTATCTCAGCTTTTTCGTTATCAGCCAGGTCCTGACGTCCGGCAGCCTCAAACTGGCTTTGCGCATCTTTGCGCTGCTTGACCATTTTGGTCAGCACGGCAAGGATATCTTCATCGGTCAGGGTGATCTGATTGTCGATCTCTTTTTGCTTGATATCGGCCAGGGCCATACGAATAGTGCCAAGACGCAATTTGTCTTTGGCGCGCATGGCATCTTTCTGGGCGTTGGTCAGTGTTTCTTTTAAGCTCATAATGATAAAAGGCGCTCGTAAGCGCCTCTCGTGAGATCTTAGTAAAGCTTGATACGGCGAGCGTTATCGCGAGCCAGCTTCTTCAGGTGGCGCTTCTTGGCAGCAGCTTTCTTACGCTTGCGTTCCCAAGTAGGCTTTTCGAAGAACTCACGACGACGAACCTCGGCCAATACGCCGGCTTTCTCACAAGAACGCTTGAAACGACGTAGGGCGACATCAAAGGGTTCGTTTTCTTTCACTTTAACAATTGGCATTAAAATCTCACCTCAAATATTGAACTAGCTTACCAGCTCGGATAGCGGCATGGTTAAAAATGGTGCGGAATTTTAATCATATCCGCGCACATTGTAAAGTCCGATACCGGCTTAATTTCCATCAGATAGTTAATTGGGCGGCGTCGGCATGGAGAATTTTTGCTTCTGCCGTTACACTTGCGCCTTTTGCAATGGGCGAGAGCGAAAGATGAGGGTATTGGGTATTGAGACCTCCTGCGATGAGACCGGTATAGCTATCTATGATGATGAGCAGGGCTTGTTGTCTCATGAGCTGTACAGTCAGGTCAAGTTGCACGCCGACTATGGTGGTGTGGTACCTGAATTGGCCTCTCGCGACCACGTACGCAAAATCGTTCCTCTTATTCAGCGGGCCATGCAGGATGCCAATACAACCTCCGCGCAAATAGACGGGATTGCGTTTACTCAAGGTCCCGGATTAGTGGGGGCCTTGTTGGTAGGCGCATCGGTAGGCAGAAGCCTGGCTTATGCCTGGAATGTACCGGCGGTAGGTGTCCACCATATGGAAGGCCATCTGCTCGCCCCCATGTTGGATGAGCCCGCGCCTGAGTTTCCGTTTGTTGCCCTGCTGGTTTCCGGCGGTCACACCATGTTGGTGAGCGTCGAAGGTATTGGCAAATATAAATTACTGGGCGAGTCTGTGGATGACGCGGCAGGCGAAGCCTTTGATAAGACAGCAAAACTGCTCGGGCTGGATTATCCCGGTGGACCGTTGCTTGCCAAACTGGCAGAGCAGGGCGAGCCAGGTCGCTTCACTTTTCCAAGACCCATGACCGATCGTCCCGGCCTGGATTTTAGTTTCAGTGGTCTTAAAACCTTCGCCGCCAATACCATCCGTGCAGAAGGACAAGCGTCACAAACCCAGGCTGATATTGCTTTGGCTTTTCAGACCGCGGTTGTGGAGACTTTGTCTATTAAGTGTCGCCGCGCGTTGGAGCAAACGGGCCTCAAACGCCTGGTGATCGCCGGTGGCGTGAGCGCCAATAAGGCTTTGCGCGCCGAACTTGAGCAGATGACTGCCAAGTTAAAAGGCAGGGTATATTATCCCAGGCTGGAATTTTGTACCGATAACGGCGCCATGATTGCCTATGCGGGATTGCAGCGTCTTAAAGCCGGACAGGTGGTTGATCTCAGCGCTAAAGCCAAGCCGCGCTGGACTTTGGAGAGTTTAGAGCCGGTGGAATAAAAACAGGGGGTGGGGACCCGGGACCGACACTTGAAATAGACTTTACTACTAGAACACTCTGCAAGCTCGAAGCTCACTCCAGCGTCTTCCCCTTATCCCAAATACGGCCTTCCTGGCCTTTTAACAGGCGCAGTATATTGCCGCGGTGCCTTGCGATAATCAGGATGGCCAGCATGGTTACGGGCAGACTGTACTGGGGTTTGATAAACCAGGTGAAGACCGGCGCCAAACTGACCGCAACGATGGCGCCAAGAGACGAATAACCACTGATAAAAACGATTCCAACCCAGGTCACAATCAACATACCAGAAAGATCCAGACCAATGGGCAGCATGGCGCCAAAGGCGGTGGCAACGCCTTTGCCGCCTTTAAAGCCAAAAAATAGTGGGAAGATATGGCCGATACAGGCCGCCATAGCAATAAAACCCAGCCAAATAGGGGCAATTCCCAGAAAATAGCTGCCCCAGACCGGGATAGTGCCTTTCAATATGTCGAAGACCAGGGTCAGCAGCGCTGGATAACGGCCACCGAGGCGAAAGACATTGGTGGCACCGGGATTGCCGGAGCCTTGGGTTCTGGGATCGGGCAGGCGAAACAGTTTGCACACCAATACTGCACTGGAAATGGAGCCGGCCAGATAAGCCAGCATAATCATTAATAAGGTGAGTGCTGTCATGCGCTTCGGTTGATCCCTAGAGTAAAAGCGTTACACTTGCCCGCCAATCTACCGTGCTCCCTGCACGATGGGCGTGGGGCAAGATTACCTGAAAATTCTGCCAACATCACATAATTACAACTGGCCTGACTTCTGATGGATAAAATACTGATTGAGGGGCTTGAGATAAAAAGCCTGATTGGCGTCTACGATTGGGAGCGCCAGGCACCCCGTCCCTTGCTGGTGGATGTCACGCTGTATTTGGATTTGTCTAAAGCCGGCAGTTCCGATGCAGTGGCTGACACCATCGATTATGCTGCGGTGGCCACCAGAATCGAAGAGGTGGCGGCCAGCAGCAGTTTTGAACTGCTTGAAGCGCTGACCAGCGCCCTAATCAGCATGTTGTTGAATGAATTTTCCATCGACCAAGTCTCGGTCAAACTCAGCAAGCCAGACATTTTGCCCAATGCCAAAGATGTGGCGGTAGAGATGACCCGCTCAAGGAAAGGGCGCTGATGGCGCAAATTTTTATTAGTCTTGGCAGCAATATTGAGCGCGAGCAGCATACAAGGGCTGGATTGGACGCGCTACACATCCATTTTGGACCGCTTACCCTCTCTCGGTTATACGAAAGTGAAGCGGTCGGTTTTAATGGCCGCCCCTTTTACAATATGGTCATCGCCGCCCATACCCACTGCTCTGTGGAAGAAGTCGTTGCGCTATTAAAAGGCATCGAGCAGGCCAATGGCCGACAGCCCTCTGCAAAAAAGTTTGCACCCCGCACCCTGGATCTGGATTTGCTGCTTTACGATGAGATATGCTGCGAACAGCCGGTAGCATTGCCTCGAGGCGAGATCCTGGAAAACGCCTTTGTGCTGTGGCCACTGGCGGAAATCGCCCCGCAGCTTAAGCATCCTGTTGTAAATCAAAGTTATCACTCTCTTTGGCAAGCCTATAACAAGGAAAGCCAGAAGCTTTGGCCTTTATCCTTTGAATGGAAACCCTCAGCACCATGACTTTATTGGAAATCATCGTCCTAGCCCTGATCCAGGGAATTACCGAGTTTTTGCCTATCTCCAGTTCCGGCCATTTGATTCTGCCGTCAGCCATACTGGGTTGGAATAATCAGGGGCTGGCCTTTGATGTGGCAGTGCATCTGGGCAGCCTGATGGCGGTGATGATTTATTTTCGCGAAGAAATTCTGCGCATGATCCAGGCTTGGTTGTCTTCTGTGTCCGGCGGTCAGAAAACTGATGACAGCCGGCTGGCCTGGTTTGTGGTTATCGCCACCATCCCGGCGGTGATCGCTGGCTTTTTGGGAAAGTCTTTTGTTGAACATTATGCCCGCTCGGCCTTGGTGATCGGTGTGACCACCATTCTTTTTGGCTTGCTGTTGTGGTATGCCGATGTCAAAGCCAAGCAACATAAAAATATCTTTCAATTGAATTGGAAAAGTGCGCTGTTTATCGGATTTGCGCAGGTACTGGCGCTTATTCCCGGCACATCCCGCTCCGGTATTACCATGACCGCCGGATTGATGGCGGGGTTGGACAGGGAAAGTGCCGCGCGTTTTTCCTTTTTGCTGTCCATTCCCACCATTATGGGAGCTGGGTTGTTACTCAGCCTGGATTTAGCGGAAAGCACCGAGCCGGTGGACTGGCAGGCGATGATCTACGGCTTGCTGTTTTCCTTTGTCAGTGCCTATTTGTGTATCAAGCTGTTTTTGGGCTGGATCAGTCGTATTGGCATGCTGCCCTTTGTGATCTACCGCCTGGTGCTGGGTACAGTGTTATTGGGCTTTGTGTTGTTGTGATCTGATGTGAGCCTGTTGCAGATGGATATAATGCTGCAGGCTCAATTTTTCTGACAGAGAAAAGCGTCCCTCACCTTCTTGTAATGCCTGGATGCGATCAAGACGAAATAACCGGTAGTCCTGACGCAGCAAGCACCAGGCGACCAAAGTCCAGGCACTGCCCCAATACAATAATCCCAGTGGCCATAATGTACGTCTGCTGTGTTCACCATCCTCGCGACAATACTCAATCACAATGACTTGCTGTTTTTTAATGGCGTCGCGTAAGGGTTCACTAAATTGACTGGCTACCTGGCGATGATGATCAGGTACTTGCATGGTGCCACTATTTTTTTCATGGCGAAGAAAGAGTGCGTGCGGCAGGGCGGATTGGATCTTCTCAAGGGCCTGGTGGGCCGCCTGGGCCAGGCTGTCATCACTCCAGCCGCGGACCATGCGCACACCCAGTAGCAACGCTTCCAGCTCCTCTTCACTAAACATCAGTGGCGGCAAATGATAACCGGGAAGCAGCCGGTAACCGACACCTGCCTCGGCCTGAATGGGTACATTGGAGAGGGATAATGCCTGCATGTCGCGGTAAATGGTGCGAACGGAGACACCTAAGCGCTCGGCCAGATACTCACCGGTCAGCGCACCGCGATGACTGTGCAGCAAGGTCAGTAACTGAAACAAGCGCTCGGCTTTTCGCATTATCCCAGGCTTCTCCTCGTCAGCATTGGGCCGACATGACTTCCGTATCTGCCTGCATATGGCGCATCTTTAAGGTGCTCTCATCGAGCAACCTGAGCATATGCTGGGCGGTTTCGTTCTGCATAAAGGCATCAGCCGCTGCTTTGGCTGAATTCATGTCCTGCCAATACACAATATCGTGCCAGGTATCTTCCGCGTCTTTGGATAAGGAACGGTAAATAAAACCCGGTTGTGAGCGGCAAAACGCATTAATTCCTTCGTGGGTTTCGCGCAATTGCGCAATGCTGGCATCGGTTTTGAGTTTATAGCTGACCATTTCGATGGTGGTGTTGTTCATTTTGTTTCTCCAGATTAGTGTTAGATTTATTGCCCGGGCAAAACAAAGACTAATCCGGCCCTACTGACAGCATTATGTCAGTAGACTTTGCCACAGATTCGCGCGTTGTCACAAAAACAAAAGGAGAGAAAAATGGCCGACACCCTGTTTACGAAGATCATCAATCGGGAAATTCCTGCCGATATTATCCATGAAGATGAATTAAGCCTGGCCTTTAAGGATATCAATCCGCAGGCGCCCCATCATTTTCTGGTGATCCCGAAAAAAAGCAT
This sequence comes from Aliiglaciecola sp. CAU 1673, assembly GCF_029223185.1. Taxonomy (GTDB): domain Bacteria; phylum Pseudomonadota; class Gammaproteobacteria; order Enterobacterales; family Alteromonadaceae; genus Bowmanella. Next base: position 34,328 of record NZ_JARHUG010000022.1, on the reverse strand, counting down.
TGCTACCGTGAATGATATTCAGGAAGAAGATAAGGCGTTGGTAGGGCACTTGTTTATGGTCGCCGCCAAACTTGCTACTGAGTTGGGCTTTGCCGAAGAAGGTTACCGTACAGTGATGAATTGTAATCAAAATGGCGGGCAGACGGTGTATCACCTGCATTTGCATGTACTGGGTGGTAAGCCTCTGGGGTGGCCGCCCTATCAGGAAAAGCTGAAGACGATATAACCATGCAGTGATAAAAGAAAGGTGTGAGGAGTAAAGCAACTCCCCACACCTTATATTTAAAGTCCCAGCACCTGCTTGCCTTGCTCGAAGGTAATGTCCACCGGGATGGCGGCGTCGGCAAGTTTAGCCAGATCGGCAGCCAACTCGTCCTTGATCACGCCCATCTCATCGACCAGCTTGGCGACACCAGCGTAGTCGCCGTCGCCTTGCAGGGTCAGGATCTTGTTAGACAGGGCATCCACAGCGGCTTGCATCTTGTCCATATTGACCTTGTAGAAGCCGTTTTCGTCCTTATCGAAGGCACCAAATTCCTTAAAGAAGTTAAAGCGGATCATATTGGCTTTACCGTGGGCGCTGGAAGCACCAAAACGCACGGAGCGGAAAATACCGGCCATAAAGGTGATGTAATAGTCTTCCAATGTGCCCTCGGTGATTTCACCTTTGGCTAACAGCTGGCTGACCATGTACAGACCAAGAATATCGGCCTTGCCTTCTTCCAGGGCAGAAGCATGCTCTTTAAGCGCCTGGCGCACCGTGGTACTGCCATCCAGGGTGTTCTTAATGCCCAGACCATGGGCTACTTCGTGGAACATGGTATTGGCAAAGAAGGCGTCGAAAGTAATGTGTTCACGCTGTTCTGGCGCCAGCAGCTGCTCGGCTATAGGCACCAGAATATGGTCGAACTTGGCGCGCATGGCGTTTTTCAGCTGCAGACGGCGGGTACCTTTTTCCAATTGCACCTGTTCGTCATTGGGCAGGTTGATGGCAATGGTTTTGCTGCCTGCATTAGAGTGGCCAGCATAATAAATCACATCGTAGGCGTTTAGGTCGGCATCAGACCCGGGCATTTCTTGCTTGTAGGCTGCATCCACCGGCAGGCCTTTTTGCAGCTCGGGTAGGAAGGCAGCAAAGCGAGCCAGTCTGTCACTCCAGGCCATATCTTTTAACAGTACATAGGCTTCGAACGCTGCGCGATAGCCATAAAGCTGGTCTTCATAAGTTTCGATAGGACCCAACACCAGCTCGATGGGATTGGTCTTCATGTCCATCCAGGCCATATCGGAAGGCTGGTAGTTGTCGCTCAGCAGCGCATCGGCGCGTAGATTCAGGTAATTGGCAAAGCTGGCATCGTCAGCAAGCTTGGCAGCTTGTCGCAGCAGTTCCGCGGCTTGGGTCAATTCAGACTTAAAAAATTCGGAATAAGCTACGGTTTTGAGTTTGCCATCTTCACCGCGCACGACCATGGAATACAGGCCTTGCTTGTCTGCCAACTCGGCCGCTTCAAATTCTTCCTTGGTCATGTCATGGGGATAGAACCGTGCGCCCAGGCTTTTCTCCTCTACGCCACTTAAGAAGGGCTTGTCACCATCGAGGCGATCCCAGGGACCATAATTGATATCGGCAAAGCGACGTACCTTGTCGTTTTCCAATGAGGCCAGAAAGGCGTCTTTATCGCCATCAAAAGCCTGCTTCCAGAAAAGATCATCCATAATTTTTGAAGCATCAATCAGCAGTGCCAACATTGCCTTTTGGTTGTCGCTGTAGGCTGACAGATCCGCAGTCAAACTGACGGGCTGATAGATATCCAGTCTGGCTTCCATGCCTTCCAGCAATTGGTGTTGTTTTGTCATGGTTTGTTCTTTTGCTGCTGGTTGTGCAGTATTTTGTTCCTGAGCGGGCTTAGAGCAGCCGCTTAACAGACCCACTGCCAAGGTGATGGACAGGGCTATTTTGCTTAATTTCATGCGATGTTCCCTTGAGTATTATTATCTTTTGAAGACGCTGCCACAGAGAAGAGGCTGCGTTGGTGGCCACATCATACCCCAACAAAAATCACAGGCATACCATGGACAAATGATGTACTAACAAGAGGATGGGCTTTGTTTTTTGTTTTGATTAGATGATACTAAGTTCACTCTTTGAGCCCGCCATCCAATCGCAAAGAGAAAGTTGCTATCCTTGCTAAAGCGCACAAATTCAAAAGGTTGCCTATGTCCACTGAAAACGCCTTGCTGACCATCTTGGTAGAGAGAATCAATAATGACACCCTGGTGCTGCCTACATTGCCTGCTATTGCTCTGAAGGTCAGGCGTGCATCGGATGATCCTGATACCAACCTGAATCATATGGCGGATGTGATCAGTATGGATCCGGCGTTGTCGGCACGGATGATAAAGATTGCCAATAGTGCTTACATGGGGCGTACGGTAAAAGTCGACAGTTTGGTACAAGCGGTCACACGCATCGGTCTTCGCCAGGTAAAAAACGTTGCCACTGCCCTGGCCATGGAACAATTGTTCGTTTCTAAAAATGAGATTGTCAGAACGCACCTGAATCAGGTTTGGGACCAGACGGTAGAAGTGGTGGCCACATCCATGGCCTTGCTACAAAGTTATCATCAAAAAACCAAAAATCGGCGGCTGAATCTGGACAGCATGACTCTGGCTGCGCTGGTACACAATATTGGTGTCTTGCCGATCTTCACCGAAGCAGAACGTCACGATGATGTATTTGCTAACCCGACTTTCCTGCAGGTGGCGGTGCAAAAGTTAAGTGGACGCATTGGCAGTATCATTTTGCGTGAGTGGGAGTTTAATGATGAGATGGTGAAGGTCGCAGAAAGCTGGCGCAACCTGCAGTACCTGACGCCTGAGCTTTCGTACGTGGACTTTATCAGAGCGGCTGTCGCAGCTTGTGACGGCGCTGGCAGCCTCAAAGATGCGATTATGAACTTAAGTGTTCAGCGGGGCGTGTTTGAAGATATTAACCTGCTTAAATCCGAAGAGTTTGCCGAACTCAAAGACAGCGCCAAACAGATTTTTGCCTAAACAGCAAAAGGCGGCCAAACAGCCGCCTTTTTTCTGCTTATTCCTGGGTCAGAGCTAAGGCTTCATCCAACGCTTTGATAAGACGCACGGTTTCAGCGGCCATCAGGCAAAAATCGGCATCCAGTCTGGCTAATTGCTGGTCTTTGGGAATATCCTGGTTTTGCTCACGCAGCACATCACTGAACTTTACCCGCTTAACCGCCAGATCTTCCTGCAACAAGGCGCTTAGGGTTTCGTCCCACTCAATGGCCAGCTTTTGCACAAGCTTGCCGTTTTGCAGGTGCAATTGCACTTCATCAGCATCCAGGGGCTGGTTCTTGCAGCGGATAGTGGCGCCATCTTCATTGGGAGATTTCAGTTCCGCTTCTTCGAGCAGTTCAAATCCCTGAGGGCATTTCTCTGGTGATTGCAACCATTGGGTCAGATCGGCGGACACACTGCGTCTGGCAATAGGGACCACGGGCAGGGAGCCGATGGCTTTTCTGAGGGTGGCCAGCAAGGTTTCAGCTTTGCTGTCGTTTGATGAATCCACCACCACCAAATTTTCACGGGGAGCCATAAAAGCAAAGGTGTAGCTGTCTCTGGTAAAGGCCTTAGGCAGCAGATGATGGATCACTTCCTGCTTAATGTCCGCTTTTGCCTTTTTACCTACCGGCGCACCGGTTTCCAATTCAATTTTCTGCGCTCTGGCCTCCACCTCGCCGTTGACCACCACACTTGGCAGTATACGTTCCTGCTTTTTCAGGCACAGCAGAAACTTGCCATCGGCACTGTGTACCAAACTTTCACCTTGGCCCAAGGGCGCTGACCACCCCATAGTAGCCAGATCCTGGCTACCACAAGGACGAAAACTGGCTTCGCTGAGTTTGTCTTGCAATTCTTCTGCGGTAAGTTCGAGAGGTTGGGTGATATGGTAAATTTTGAGATTCTTGAACCACATGATCAAGGTCCTGTTATGGGGCCGCCGAAAGAGAGGGCGGGGAGTTAAGCAAAGGGGACGAAGGGTAACAGGGAAAGGCTCAGGGAGCCAGAGGCTGTGGCAGGCTCCCTACGGACTATCTTAGTGCTGACAATTACTCTTTGAAGGCGGGGAACTGAATTTGATAACGCAGACCTTTACCCTCTTCGGAGCTGGCCTGAATTTGTCCGTCCAGTGCCTGGGTGACCAGGTTGTACATGATATGTGTGCCCAGGCCGCTGCCGCCCTTACCGCGCTTGGTGGTATAGAAGGCTTCGAACAAACGATCTAATTGATTCTCGGAAATGCCCTTACCATTGTCTTGGTAGTTGATATTGACCTGATCATCCTGTTTGGTGACATGGATTTTGATAGTCCCGGATTTCTTGTTTTCAAAGCCGTGGATCAGGCTATTCATCATCATATTGGTGAAGATCTGGGCGATCACCCCCGGGGCGCGGCGCACAGTTAAATGCTCAGGACAATCCAGTTCGATTTTATGGGCGGTCTTTTTGAAGTAGGGCGCCAGAGACTGAATGATTTCTTCGATATACTCCTTTAAATCAAACTCGCGTTCCGCTTCGCTGGTCTGGTCCACCGCAACTTGCTTAAAACTGGCAATTAATTCCGAGGCACGATTAAGATTGGTCATCAGCAAAGTGGCGGTTTGCTGGGCCTCGGTAAGGAAGGTGGCCATGGCTTTGGTGGTCAGGGTTTTTTCATCAAAATCCTGCTGTAGCACCTTGATGCGTTCCTGCAAAAAACTGGCAGCAGTGACGCCAACGCCAAGAGGCGTGTTCACATCATGGGCAATGCCCGCAACGAGTCCACCCAGGGAGGCCATGCGTTCGGACTCCATCAGCTGGTCCTTGGCCATTTCCAGGGTTTCCATGGACTCGGCCAGTTCGGCATTACGTTTACGCAGTTCTTCTTCAATTTTACGGCGGCTGGCGTTTTCTTGTTTAAGTTCGCGCTGGTTTGTCAGCAATTCATCTTTTTGCTGCTCGAGGTCCAACATGATTTGGCTCAAAGAAGCGGTTTTTCTGGCCACTTCCTGCTCAAGGGATACATTCTGTTCGTCCAGCTTCTGATTGGCTTCCTTGAGCTCTCCCTGTGTCTGATTCAGCTGGGTCTGGAAATGGATAAGATCGTCTATCAGGTGGTTGTAGGCATCCTGCAGGACCTGTAATTCATTTTCGTCCTGCAACCGGATATTCAATTTGGACTGCTCTGGCCGGTTGATATCAAATTTACTGATTTGGGTCGTCAACTCTGCCAAAGGATCGGTCAGCATGCGCCTAAAGGCATTTAAGAACAGGAAGATCAAAAAGGCGGTTTTAATAAAGGCATTACCGATCAAAAAGAAAATGCCCACTTCAATACGACCAAATATCACCTCGAAACTTGAATAGAGGGTGACATCACCTACTTGCGAGGTGCGGCCGGAGAATTCGAAGATGAGAGGGAAGCTGTAACCGAAAGTACCGCCACCATGATCGCGCATGATACCGGCTGTCACTTTTTCCATGGGCTCTTTATTGGTGCGCCCGTAATCAGCTATCTCATTGCCGTTTTCGTCGCGGATTTGCACCCCTTCGACAATAGGCAGTTCCATCAAGCCTTCGGCGATGGACTTGGCCTGAGGCGTGTTCAACTCCCAAATAGCGCGGGTTAAACTGGTGCTGAAAGTGTTTTTAAGGGTTTGCAGTTCGCTCTCAATGTGATTTTTGGCATTGAGATACTCGGTCAGGATCTGACCAACGGTAACAATCAGGGTCAATGTGAAATAGACAGACAGCACGCGGGTCAAAAGCTTTTTGGACAGCCCTGTTTTGACTTTTGACATCTATACAAACCCTTTGACAGATTTATTTTTATACTGCGTTCAAGAATATGCGTAATCTTGCCTTTAAACAAGAGCCATAAACCCTTGTTGTCACAATAGGAAAAAGCAAAAATTTTTATTTTCTACAGGCAGTTAACTATCTGCTACGCTTTGCGCCAATCCCATCTTAATAAAAGTGTCACAGATCCAACCAATAATTGCGGGCGTTGTCATGAAGAAGGTTAAACCCATGTCGAAGAAAGTGTTGCTGGTAGAGGATGAAGCGCCCATTCGTGAGATGGTCAAATTTGTCTTGGAACAATCTGGGTTCGAAACCCAGGAAGCCGAAGATTATGATGTCGCGTTAGAAATGGTGAAGGAGCCTTATCCTGATCTGATTCTGATGGATTGGATGTTGCCCGGTGGTAGTGGTGTGCAATTGGCTAAAAAGCTGAAACAACATGAGCATACCCGCGACATTCCCATTATTATGCTGACCGCCAGAGGCGAGGAAGATGATAAAGTACGGGGACTGGATGCCGGTGCCGACGATTACGTCACCAAACCTTTTTCGCCCAAAGAGCTGGTGGCACGCATGAAGGCGGTTATCCGCCGCGTTACGCCGACCTCCGGTGATGAACCTATCGAGTTTAACGGCCTGGTGCTAGACCCCGTTTCACACAGGGTATCCGCCAATGATGAGCCGTTGGAGATGGGGCCCACTGAATTTAAGTTGCTGCACTTCTTTATGACCCACACAGAGCGGGTCTATAGTCGCGAACAGCTATTGGACAATGTTTGGGGAACCAATGTGTATGTTGAGGATCGCACTGTGGATGTGCATATTCGCCGTCTGCGTAAAGCCATATCGCGCCGGGGACATGACGCCTTGATCCAGACAGTACGTGGCGCTGGCTATCGTTTTTCCACCAAAGTCTGATGCAGGGCTGACACATCCCAGATGTATTATCCCTTTTCCTGGTTAAAGACACTATCACGTTTGGCACTGTATTTTCTGGCAGTGTCTTTATTCGGCTTGTATGTGGACAAGTTGCCCGAAGCATTAGCCTTGGGCGCATTCCTGCTATTGGTAATGCAGTACTGGAGTTTTTACCGGCTGAACCGCTGGCTATGGCACAGCAAGAAGATGACGCCGCCCAAAACTCGCGGGATTTGGGAGCATATCTACGAAGGGATCTACTACTTACAGCGCCGTAATCGGAATAAGCGAAAAGAGTTAGGGGCATTGGTCAAACGCTTTCGCGAAGGGGCTGAAGCCTTGCCTGATGCGGCTGTAGTAGTGGATGCCAATGCCTGCATTGTGTGGTGTAACCGATTGGCCAGAATTGAGCTTGGCTTGTGCTGGCCCGATGATGCCGGGCGCCGGATAGATAACCTTATCCGTCATCCACAGTTCATCCAGTTTTTCCATGACGGTGAGTACAGCTACCCAATTGAGGTCATTTCTCCCACTAATATCGACAAGGTATTGGAATATCGCATCATGCCTTATGGCGATAAACATTTATTACTGGTGGCGCGGGATGTGACCCGCGTCAGTCAGTTGGAAGAAATGCGCAAAGATTTTGTAGCCAACGTCTCACACGAACTGCGTACCCCGTTGACAGTATTAAACGGCTACCTGGAAATGTTTGGCAATGAGGGAGATCATTACCCGCCGGCCTTTATGCAGAAAGCCTTCACCGAAATGACCGCACAGACAAGGCGGATGCAAAGCCTTATTGAGCAGTTACTGATCCTCTCCCGTATCGAAGCCAGTGCCGAAAGGGTTTACGAAAAGATAGTGGATGTGCCAATGGTACTCTCCGCAATCAAAAGTGAAGCCGCTACGCTCAATCAAGCCAAGCAGCATGAAATTGAATTTGATGTGGACAAAGACCTCAAGGTATTCGGTATCGAAACCGAACTACGCAGTGCTTTTTCCAACCTGATTTTCAACGCCATTCACTACACTCCGAAAAAAGGCAAGATCCGGGTCACCTGGAAACTGGTCAATAAAATGGCCGAGTTTGCGGTTGAAGATAATGGCGATGGCATTGCCGAAAAGCATTTGTCACGCCTGACCGAACGCTTCTACAGGGTGGACAAAGCGCGCTCCAGAAAAACCGGTGGCTCCGGGTTGGGATTGGCTATCGTCAAGCATGTGCTGACCCATCATAATTCCAAACTGGAAATAGAGAGTGAGGTGGGCAAGGGCAGCCGTTTTTCCTTCCATTTCTCATCAGAACTCACAGTAGTGAATAGTCATGCTGGCAAATCTGAATAGCAAATTGGCGTTCGCGTTAGGCATGTTGTGCTTTTGGGCGGGCTTACCGGCCCACGCCAACCCCGCAGATGAATATCAAAAGCGTGCTGGGGTTGCCGGCAATATTACCTCGGTAGGCTCAGATACTTTGGGTAATCTGATGACCTTTTGGGCGGAAGAATTCAAGGCCCTTTATCCTCACGTAACCTTTCAGATCCAGGCATCGGGGTCGTCTACGGCGCCTTCAGCCCTGACTGAAGGTACCGCAAATTTGGGGCCCATGAGCCGCGAGCTTAAAGAGAGTGAGATCGCTTATTTCAGTAAGGTTCATGGTTATCGGCCTACTGTGCTTAAGGTGGCCATCGATGCCATCGCCTTATTTGTGGATTTACACAATCCCATTGAAGGCATGAATCTAGAACAAATTGATGCGATATTTTCAGTCACCCGCTATTGTGGCGGCAAACAGCCGATCGTCTTCTGGCATCAATTAGGCCTTAGTGGAACGTGGCAGGACAAACGTATCCGCTTATTTGGCCGAAACTCCGTTTCCGGTACTTACGGGCTGTTTAAGTTGGATGCCCTGTGTGAAGGGGATTTTCTGGCGACCGTCAATGAGCAACCCGGCTCAGCCTCTGTGGTGCAATCTGTGGCCTATTCTGACGGTGCGTTGGGTTATGCTGGCTTCGGCTATAAAACGGCAGGTGTAAGGGCGTTACCTATCGCTAAAGCCGGTGAGCATTACGTCGCCCCCACCATGGAAAACATCGCCTCAGGAGACTACCCCTTATCGCGGTTCCTGTATCTGGTGGTCAACAAAGCCCCAGGACAGTCTTTGCCCCTGGTAGAACAAGAATTTCTGCGTTTTATCTTGTCTTCTGCCGGCCAGGACTTGGTCAGGCGCGACGGATTTATTCCTATCCCCGACAGGCTGCTACGTCAGCAAGTGCGCATTATCGAAGAGATTCAGCCCTGAGCATTAGTCAGTTTGCTTGGATCAAGCAGTGCCTTTAATTTTTCTTCATCGAGATCCGTCATCTGTTTCGCTACTTCAATAACGGGTTTACCCTGCTCATAAGCGGCTTTGGCGATCTTGGCCGCTTGCTCGTAACCGACTTTTTCGTTTAAAGCCGTGACCAGTATCGGATTGCGGGATAGCGCAACCTCAAGTTGTTGGTGATTGACTTCAAAATTGGCAATGCATTCAGCCAATGCCGGCAAGCCATTGGCAAGCAGATTCAGGCTTTCCAACAGGCATTCTGCCATCACCGGCAGCATAACATTAAGCTGAAAATTGCCGGATTGTCCGGCCAGGCTAATGGTTTGATGGTTGCCCATTACTTTGGCACCGATCATGGCAAGAGCCTCAGGGATCACCGGATTGACCTTGCCGGGCATAATGGATGAGCCGGGTTGCAAAGGTTGCAGGCGGACTTCAGACAGACCGGCCAATGGTCCCGAGTTCATCCAGCGCAGGTCGTTGGCGATTTTCATAACCGTCACCGCCAGGGTATTAAGTTGCCCAGACAAATTCACGGACACGTCCTGACTGGCTATGCGAGAAAATTTGTTCAGACATGGCACCACGGGCAAACCTGTAACTTGGGCCAGATGCTCACAAACCTGGTGGTCAAATTCAGGTGGACAGTTAACTCCCGTGCCCACGGCCGTGCCACCGATAGGCAATTCACACAGCTCTTCGATACTGTGCTCAAGGCGTACCCGGTTTTCATTCAACTGCCATATCCAGCACTCTATCTCTTGCTGCAAGGTAATGGGCATGGCATCCATCAGGTGGGTGCGTCCGGTTTTAATCACCTCTTTCAGGCTTTTAGCCTTGCTGCGAAGGATCTTTTCCATGGCATATAAGGCCGGCAGTAATTTTTTATTCAGCAGCTTTGCCGCTGAAAGCTGCAGTGCCGAGGGGATCACATCGTTGCTACTCTGACTGCAATTTACATCGTCATTGGCATGTACTTTAACCGCAGCTTGACGGTTGGCGACCGTGGCAATCACCTCATTGACGTTCATATTACTGCTGGTACCGGAGCCTGTCTGATAGATATCCACGCAAAACTGATCGTCATGCTTTCCAGTGAGCAAAAGATCTACGGCACTCAAAATCGCCTCTGTTTTGGCATTATCCAGCTTTCCCAATCGCAGGTTAGCCCTAGCAGCGGCGCTTTTGATTTCTAATATGGCATGGTGAAAACTGATGGGCAGAGGACGTCCTGCAAACTGGAAATTATCCAAAGCACGTTGGGTCTGTGCCTGATACAGGGCTTGAGTTGGGACCTTAATTTCGCCCATGCTGTCTTTTTCGATACGATATTGAGTCATTTCAAATGCTCCTTAATCGGCTGAGTCAGATTCTTTCTGGTCTATGCTAAAGACTTAACCCTATGGTTACCGATTACTTGCTTGCTGTTGTCAAACCATGATGCAGGGTAATGGATAAATCAAGATCACCTGACCAGGAGGCTAAGATGTCAAAGAAATACCAAGCAAAATTTGAACATCAGGGAAAATCATTCACCTACTTCCCCTTTTCGAACCTGCCCCACAGCGAGAGCGTTGAGAGCTTGCCCTACTGTTTGAAGATCTTGCTTGAGAACTTGTTGCGCCATGCCGATCAGGATTTTGTCAGTGAAGAAGACATTCAGGCGCTGGTGAACTGGCAACCCAAGGCACAACCAGATCGTGAAATAGCCTTTGTCCCCTCCAGAGTCTTGTTGCAGGATTTCACCGGCGTGCCGGCCATTGTTGATTTGGCCGCCATGCGCGATGCTATGGAAGCCATGGGTAAGGCCCCTGAAGCGATAAACCCCCTTTCTCCGGTGGAACTGGTGATTGATCACTCGGTAATGGTAGACATCTATGGCTGCCGTGAGGCGCTTGCCAAGAACACCGAAATCGAAATGCAACGCAATCAGGAGCGTTACCAATTTCTGCGCTGGGGCTCCCAAGCCTTTGACAACTTCAAGGTGGTTCCCCCTGGAACCGGCATAGTGCACCAGGTGAATCTTGAATACCTGGCCCGGCTGGTTTTTGCAAAGGATGAGATTTTATATCCCGATACCTTGGTTGGCACCGACTCCCACACCACTATGATTAACGGCCTCGGCGTGCTGGGATGGGGTGTGGGTGGCATTGAAGCAGAAGCAGCGATGCTGGGACAACCTATCAGTATGCTGATTCCTCAGGTAGTGGGAGTTCGCATGCAAGGACAAATGCCTGAGGGGGTGACTGCGACCGATTTGGTGCTAACGGTGACTGAAAAGCTGAGAAAGCTGGGGGTTGTGGGCAAGTTTGTGGAGTTCTTCGGGCCGGGGTTAGCACAGTTGAGCCTGGCTGATCGGGCGACTATCGCCAATATGGCTCCGGAATATGGCGCGACCTGCGGCATTTTCCCGGTGGATGAGGAAACCCTTTCCTATCTTCGCCTGACTGGCCGGCGGGAAGAACATATTGAGCTTGTCAGACGTTACATGCAGGAGATGGGGCTTTGGCATGATGAGCAAGGTGCCACCGCCCGTTACTCAGATAGCATCACCATCGAGTTGGACAAGTTGGAACCCTCATTGGCCGGGCCAAAGCGCCCCCAGGACAGAATAGCCCTCAGTGACGGTAAAGCCGCCTATGCCAAGATGTTGGCCGGATATCAGGAAGATTTGGATAAAACCATCGCCCGCTTCGAAGATGAGGGTGGTGATACGGCAGTGGGACATGATGTCAGTGCAACACCGACAAAAATGTCAGTGGAATACCAGGGGCAGCAGTTTGACCTCAAACATGGCGATGTGGTGATTGCCGCCATTACCAGTTGTACCAATACCTCCAACCCAGCAGTATTGATGGCGGCAGGCCTGTTGGCCCGTAATGCCAATGCCCTTGGATTGAAGAGCAAGCCTTGGGTCAAGACCAGTCTGGCACCTGGCTCGCAAGTGGTTACTGATTACCTTGAACGAGCGGGGTTGATGGAGCAGCTGGAAGCACTGGGTTTCTATTTGGTGGGCTATGGCTGTACCACCTGCATCGGCAACGCCGGCCCTTTGCCGGAGCCGGTTGCTGATGCCATACAAAAAGGTAAGTTGCTGGTGGCGTCGGTGCTGTCGGGTAATCGCAACTTTGAAGGCCGTATTCATCCCGAAGTGCGAGCAAACTATCTTGCCTCTCCGCCATTGGTGGTTGCATATGCCTTGGCGGGCACCATGGATATCGATCTTTACAAGGAGCCGCTGGGCAAAGACAAAAAGGGTAACGACATCTTTTTGCTCGATATCTGGCCAAGCGCTGAAGAGATCCAACAGGCCATTCATGCCAATGTCAGCGCCGATAAATTTCAGCAGAAATATGCCGAGGTATTTAAGGGCGACAGCCAATGGCGCAATTTGTCTGTGCAGTCATCCACCCGATATCCATGGCCGGATTCCAGTTATGTCAGAAAGCCCCCGTTTTTTGAGGGCATGAAGCGAGAGCCACAGGCGCCTGAGGCGTTGTCACAAGCAAGATGCCTGGTAAAAGTGGGTGACAGTATCACCACAGACCATATTTCTCCGGCTGGCAGTATCAAAGCTGACAGCCCGGCAGGACGCTATTTACAGGAGCAAGGGATTGTTCCTAAGGATTTCAATTCTTATGGTTCAAGACGAGGCAATCACGAAGTCATGATGCGTGGCACCTTCGCCAATGTACGGCTTAAAAACCTGCTGGTACCGCACAGTGAGGGCAGCTGGACCAAGCACTTTCCAAGCGATGAAGAAATGTCTATTTTCGATGCCGCCATGAAGTATCAGCAGGACAACACACCTTTGCTGGTACTGGCTGGTGAAGAATATGGCACCGGTTCATCCAGAGATTGGGCGGCCAAAGGACCTGCTTTATTGGGTGTCAGGTGCGTTATTGCCCAAAGCTATGAGCGTATTCACCGCTCTAATCTTGTGGGTATGGGAATTCTGCCGTTACAGTATATGGAAGGTGAAAGTGCTGACAGCCTGGGACTGAAGGGCGATGAATCCTTTGATATTGAGTCTGTGGGCCCCGACAGCCGCAGGCTGAAAGTCAAAGCCAATACCAGCGATGGCAAACTGATTAGCTTCGAGACCCGGGTCAGAATAGACACCGCCAACGAGTATCAATATTACCGCCACGGCGGCATTCTGCATTACGTGCTGCGACGACTGGCTGGGCAGTAAGGACTCAGCTATTGATGCTCGTTGATGTAACTGGCAATAAATTTGCGGATTTCTTTGGCGGCCTTGGTGTCACGCGCTTCGCACAGCTCGATAAACTGATCACGCATATCCTTATCAATGCGTATCAGCAACTGGCTGTCCTTTTTGCTTTTCTTGTCTTTCTTACTCTTGTCGGGCATGACTTGGCCGGGGTTGCTTGGTCTTAGCCGATTGTAGGTGCCTGTCTCTTTAAGTCAACTTGATAACTTGTAACTTTTACTGGTATTTCATTAGTTTGCGGGGCTAGACTGAAGTAACAACAAGAGTGCCGGCAGCAGCCGGTTATCATTGAGAGCACACTATGCATCGTCTACCTGTCAAAATCTTCGCGTGTTTTTTAATGTGCCTGTCATGGGGCGCTATCGCCAAATCTACTACATACGGGCTTCTTACTCTGGGCTATGCCGACGCTGACCAGGGGCAGGCGTCAGAAAAAGGCATGGGTTACAGTTTCGCCATGGGTTATGAGTTAAACAAGCAATGGGTTGTGGAATTAGGTTTTCAACAATTGCTGGATGAAGACGGGGCAGTACCGCCAAACGCCTCGGCCCCATTGGGAGAGTCGGATACCTTCAAAGCCGATGCGCTTTTTGTCGCTATGCTGGGGAAAGCTTCTTCCTCCATGGGCACCCTTTTTTACCGGGTTGGCCTGATGAGTGCAAAAGTTGAAAGCCGCACCTTTCTGGCTTCCACAGACAGCTGCGATCGCGGCGTTGAGCAAGTGATTGCGCCGCAGGCAGATGCATCTTCCTTTCTAAGCTGCACGGTAGATGACACCCATATGGCGGGTATGTTGGGGTTAGGTTTTGACTTTCGTCTGGCCCCGTCTTTTTACCTGCGCACAGAAATCCAGCACATTCGTGGCGAAGAGGATTTTCAGGCCAATACCTTGCAGCTTGGGCTGAGATACGATTTTTAATCATGCAGCCAATGGCGGACATAGCGGCCGGCAGGATCATAACGTTCGGCTTGCTTTTGCAGGTTGAAATGCCGGCCCCCCCGGGGATCCATGCCATCTCCAGCTAAATAAGCCCAGTTGCCATAATTACTGGCAGGATCGTAGTCGATTAACTGGTGCTCAAACCAGGCGGCACCGCGCCGCCAATCCACACCGAGATCGTGGATCAAGTAGGAGGCCACATTCTGCCGGCCTCTGTTACTCATAAAACCTGTGTGCAAAAGCTCCTGCATATTGGCGTCCACAAAGTCCTCTCCGGTCCGTCCTAATCGCCATCGTTCAAAGGCCTCGGCCTCATGCGGGTTATCAAGGTTTGGCTGATGAGGGGTGGCTGAAGTAAAAAAGTTGCCACCATCGCGAAGGGCGCAAAACTGAAAGTAATCACGCCACAGCAACTCAAAGATCAGCCAGTAAGTGGATTCGTTGGCGCCAAAGGTGACTTCATAGGCTTTTACCTGTTGATAAATGCGCCTTGGCGACAGGCTGCCATTGGCCAGCCAGGGCGAAAATTTGCTGGAATAATCCGCTCCCACAAGACCGTTGCGGCTTTGTTTGTAGTGCTCAAGCGCCTTACTTTTCCAGATATAGTCCGTCAACCGCAGTGAAGCTTTGCTTTCACCGCCCTCAAAGTGCAGGGCGGCCCGTTTATCCAGCACCGCAAAGATGGGTAGGGGACAGGCGAGCAGGGGCGGAAGGTCGACAGAGGGTGTTGGAGGCAAATGCGCTGGTTTAGACAGAGCATGAATATCAGGCCATTGGCTTTCCACAGCCTTTCGGAATGTCGTGAAGGGTTTGGGAATGTCGGCCACCGCCATGGGTAAATCAGCTTCGTTGAGCAGTGTTTTGCCGCCGATTTCGCGAATATCAAATTGGGATTGCAACTGCTGCAGGCGTCTTCGCTCATAGCAGCCTGTCGGAGATTGCAGATAAAAGGTGCAGCTACCCAATTGCCGTTGGATGTCAGACAGCACCGTTTGCATCCTTCCTTGCAGGATATGCAGCCTTTGTCCGATTGCTTGCAGGTTATTGGCCAGGTCTTTCACGCTTTGCCAGAGAAAATGCGCACGAATGGGCCCGGTAGCGCCAAATCCTTGTTCGTCCCGCATCAGGATTTCATCAAACACAAATAGGCAAAGCAGCCGCTGGTGCTTGGCTGCGGCATATAGCGTTGGGTTGTCATCCAAACGTAAATCATCGGTGAAAAGCAAAACGGCGGTGTCAGAAATCATCAGAAAAGCCTCATCTGCTGATTGTCCGGCATGGCAGGTCTGGGCGTCTTTTTGCGGTAGCGGCGACTGGCGTGCTGCTGAACAATGCGTTGGGTCTCAGCCTGGCTGACATGGCGCTGATAAAAGCGATGCATCCTGTCCCTTGCTTCCCGGGCAGCTTGTTCAGGCATTACCACGGGCAGCGGATAACAATCTTGCCGTAACCGGGTGCTCAGCCAGGGCTCATGGATATAGGCATCTTCCACAGAGGCTAGCTCAGGTAACCAACGGCGGATAAAACGGCCATCGGCATCGAAGCGCAGCCCTTGTTTGACCGGATTGTAAATGCGAAAAGGGTTAATCCCTGTGGTGCCCGATTGCATTTGAATTTGTGGATAGTGGATCCCAGGCTCGTAATCCACAAAAAGCTTTGCAAGGTGTGCTGCAGGTTTTTGCCAGGGTAACCAAAGGTGATAGCTGGAGAAGGCGGTGAGCATGGCGCGCATGCGAAAGGGTAACCAGCCGCTATGTATTAACATGCGCATACAGGCATCGATAAAAGGGATCCCCGTTATGCCATCACGCCAGGCGTCAAATCGTTGCAAATCCCAGCAGTCTTCGCGTAACGCCGCCAGATCCCGGTGCACCGGACCTGTCTCATATTCAGGTTCGCTCTCCATTTTCTGAATAAAATGGCAATGCCAGTGAAGTCTCGATTTAAAAGCGGCTAGACTGCGGGTATCGCTCGTGTGAGCAAGCTGGTGGCGACAGGACTGCACCACCTCCTTCATGCTCAGGCAGCCGTAGGCCAGATAGGGGCTAAGCCTTGAGCTGTTTTTGGGGCCCGTATGCACGCTGGACACAGAAGACAAATACTGACGATGGCGACTATCAAAAAAGCTCTGAAGCACGCGCAAGCCAGTCTGACGGCCACCTTTTTGCGCTTGTTTGGTAAAGGCATTGTCGTTTCCCGGATAGCGCTTGGGGATGTCCGCATATTCTGCTGGTGGCGGAATCAGTTTATCCAAGCTGGGGCAAGGTAAAACTTTCTCGCTCATTTGGTCTTGCCAGATGGCATCCCAATCATCGCGGTCAATGGGCCCACGTTTCACCCCGAATTGGGCAAATTCATGCCAGGGTATATCATGGGTTTTGCACCATTGGCCTACGCCTTTATCCCTGTCATAGGTCCAGGCATTGCCTGTTTCCTGATGACTGTAGAGGGCGCGGATACCTATGCTTTGGTGCAGTGAGTCCAGTACATCCCACATTCGCCCATGAGCAATCCACAGTTTCCTGTTCTGTTTACTGAGCTCAGCGTTGAGCGCCTGTAAGGACTCCACAATAAATTGCCATTGCCGGGCGGAAGTATCCTCCAATTGCCAGTACTGCGGCTCAAACACATACAGCAATATGCAGGGGTGCCCCCCTTTCAGTGCTTCCACCAAAGGCCGGTGATCATGCAGCCTGAGGTCGCGTTTGAGCCAGACAAGATTGATCACAGTGCCTCCAGATCATCCAGCAGCTTATCGGACCATTGCAGTATGGCTTGTTGTTGCTGATCGCTTTTTTTACGCCACTGGCTGACCATCAGCGCCATTCTGGGGTGGGATTCGAAGCGCTGCTGATGACGGTGAATAAATTGCCAATACAGGGCGTTATAGGGGCAGGCTTTGGCACCGGTCATTTTATTCACATCGTAGATGCAGTGCTTGCAATGATCGCCCATCTTATTGATGTAGCGACCACTGGCGGCATAGGGCTTGCTCGCCAAGCGACCATTGTCGGCATGCAGTGCCATACCCAAGGTATTGGGCAACTCCACCCATTCAAAGGCATCGATATATACCGCCAGATACCACTCACACACGGCTTTAACATCCAGCCCTGCCAGCAGCGCAAAACTACCAATCACCATCAAACGCTGAATATGATGGGCATAGGCTTGCTCGAGTGATGCATCCACGGCTTTAGCCAGGCAGCGCATATTCAGTTTTGCGCTCCAAAACCACGCGGGCAGGGCACGCCTGGCAGCAAGGGCATTCAAGTCCGCATAATTTTGCCCCTGATACCAGTAGAAACCGCGCACATACTCACGCCAGCCCAGTATTTGCCGTACAAAGCCCTCCACCGCGTTTAGCGGCGCATGGCCATGATAGTAGGCTTCAATGGCTGCCTCACAGACCTCTCTGGGATTCAGTAATCCCACATTTAAATAGGCCGATATCAAGCTGTGAAAGAGCAGGGCGTTATCATCACTTAAGGCATCCTGAAAGCGGCCAAAATCGGGCAGACGCTTTTCAATAAAATCCTCGAGCGCTTGTTTGGCCTGTTCGGCGGTAACCGCCAAGGCAAACTGACTGAGGTCGCCGGGGTTGTCGGCAAATTCTTTTTCCACCAGGGTCAATACTTCAGCGCTAATGTCATCAGGGGCAAAGGTTCTGGGCTCAGGCACACTGGTATTAGCTTGCCAAGGTTCGCGATTGTCATGATCGAAGTTAAATTTGCCGCCAACGGGCTTGTTATCCTCCATCAACAGCCTGGTGCGCTGGCGAGCGAAGCGATAAAAATGCTCCATACGTGGTTGGCGTTTATCGGCAAACCAGTTTTTCAGCAGCTCATTAGAGAAGAAGAAGTGACTGGCCGGGGAGATCTTAATCTCCAGATTCAGGTCACTCTGCCATTGCTCAAACATGGCTTTAACACGGTGCTCGCCAGGCTCAATCAGAAGGAGTTGCCGATAAGGCTGCTGTGCCAGTTGATGCCTGAGAATGTCATCAAAGCTTTGCCAGCGGCCCTTGGTGCTTTGATAGTCGAAGTACCTAACAGTGAAGCCTTTGTCTTTGAGTGCCTTGGCGACGTGGCGCATGGCCGAAAAAATAAAAGCAATTTTATGTTTGTTATGCGGCACATAGCGGGCTTCGTCCGCCAGTTCCGCCATTAAGACATGGTCTTTACTGGTATCCAGTGAAGAAAATAGCGGGTGATTGAGATCCAGCTGGTCGCCCAGCAGTAACAGCAATTTGGACATATCGAAAAAACGGCGCGCACAAGATACTCTTTATTACACGTTTGCCCACAAGAGGATCACTGATGAAGAACGAACTGGACAGTAAATTTGTACTGGCGGTATTTGAAAAAATCCGTCTTTTAGGCGAGAAGACCGAGGAAGGACATGTACTGGAGGGCGTGACCGCATGGACCGACTTTGACGGCTACACAGTGTATCTGCAAGATCATCAGGTCCAGCTCAGTTGGGGCTTTCACAACCAGTATCATTACCAATATGACAATGCCGAACAGCTTGAGCAGTTCTTAACCCGCCTTCGGCATATCAATCACACTTACTAATTTAGGTACTAAAGCACGAAGTAGTAGATAGAGAAGTAGTGGCAAGCGCAGCCGCCAACCACAAACAGATGCCAGATAGCATGAGTAAACTGATAGCGCTTAGCCACATAAAAAGCCACGCCAATGCTGAAGCACAGTCCGCCTGCAACCAAAAGCCACATGCCGGCGCCGGGCAGGGCTTGATAAAGTGGATAAATAAAGGCCACGGCCAGCCAGCCCATAATCAAATATAGAATCACAGAGAGTTTGGGAAAGCGGTGCCTGGCCAACCATTTAAAGACCAAGCCTGCCGCCGCGATTGTCCAGATCAGTGCCGTAGCCAGCGTGCCAACCCAACCGCCCACACTGACCAGCATAAAGGGGGTGTAAGTACCTGCAATCAGAAGATAAATGGCACTGTGATCGAGCAGTTTGAAGATGCCCTTAATCTGTTTATGGGTGATGGCGTGGTACAGGGTAGAAGTTAGAAACATCAGAAGCAGCGAACCGCCGTAGATACTACTTGCGGTAATGCTTAAGCTGTCATCGCTACGCAGCAACAAAAACACCAGGCCGACAATGGCAACGATAAAGCCAATACCGTGGCTTAAGGCATTTAGCCATTCTTCTAGGGGACTGTAAGGTCTGTGGGTACTGGACATATGGCCGTTAGTTGCTGTTACACTGGCGCAAAGTATAGGCTTTGAGCGTACACCTGTACACTGAAATTTGAGGTCTCAAAATGTCAATTTGGCATTTGTATATAATCGAAAACCGGCTCGGACATTGGTACACCGGCATCAGCACCGATCCCAAACGCCGTTTTCTCGAACACCAACAGGGCAACAAAGGGGCCAAAGCACTGCGCGGCAAAGGTCCGTTGAAAATGGTGTTTGAAACTGTCGTCGGCGACAGAGCGGCGGCCAGTCGCGCCGAGGCTTGGGTGAAAGGGCTCTGTCGTCGTGACAAGGAAAAGCTGGTGCAGGGAACCATAGATCTACAAGTGGAGTTGCAAATAAGCGACTAACTTTTGCTCCTGTCGTTCTCTATCATAAGTTTGTCTAACTTATCATGCAGTTTGGACAAAGAATGCTGCATGCTTTCCATCTGCCCCTGTAGTTGATTGATACGCCGGTTTTGCACCGCTAACTGGTCCTTCTCCTCGGGGGTAATGAAATAGGAAGCGATATAGCCCGAAATCACCCCGAACAGGCTCACTCCACTTAAAATCAGTAACATACTAACTACCCGGCCTGCGGTGGAAACCGGGTAGTAATCACCGTAGCCCACAGTGGAGATAGTCACCAGGCTCCACCAGATAGCATCTTCGGCATTACGGATATTGGAATTGGGCAGATCATGCTCAATCAGAAAGATAGAAAGGCCGGCGACACCTATCAGAATGACCAACGCCACCATCATGGTGGCCAATGTTGTCTGAATCCGATCCCGCAGCGACGGCAATACCAGATGCCTGGTCATTTTTAACAGCCGGATAACCCTAAGAACCTGAAGGAAGCGGGCCAGGCGCAGCGGTTCAATCAGAGGCACACTGGCGACAAAATCTATCCAGTGCTCTTTGATATAGGCGAGACGATTGGTTGCGGTAGCCACATGATAGAAAAAGTGGGTAAGAAAGATGCCGCAGATCAGGGTGTCCATAAACAACAGATAACTACGTACCTCATGACTCAGGGGCACAGTGATGAAAATCACCACAACCGTTACCGCCACCAGCGACAAGATCATCATGCCGATATCAAAAGGGCCCAGGCGCTGTAAAGGCTCCCTGTCCAGATGAATTTGCGCGTCGTTTTCGGTCATAGGACAAGTCCGGTCAATAACAACGCCATGCCTATTGTCAGGGCCATTTCAATGCTGGCTACGCCGACATTATGTTGTTGGTCCACTTCACGCACCAGGTCGATACCACGCAGGATCAGCTTTTTGGCGGCCCAGGCCATCACCACTACCAATAAGGTAAATACCATGGCCAGAAACAGCCAACTGAGTAAATTGCTGACATAGGCTGTGGGATGATAGGTCAGCAGCTGACTGGCGCCGGTCACGGCGAAAGCCGTGCCTAATAGTGTGCCGCCGTGCTGGATAGCCAGGGCCACCTGACCACGTACCAGCACATCCTGCATGGAGTCATCCTGATTGTCGGCGGCAAAGCGCCGCTCCATCAGACGGGTGGTGACCAACATGACGGTTTGTGCCACCAGAAAGCCGGTGCAAAGGGCGATACCGCTTTGCACATCAAAGCCTTCGCTCCAGAGCAGCACACTGCGTATTATGACTGCCGTAGCGATGGAGCTGGCGGCATCGACCAAGGCAATACTGATGTTGCGGTTTAGGATCTCTTTGCGTTTGTCCAAGCGATCCAGCACGAAACGATCGTGGGCAAAGCGACCGACTTTGATCAGCATGATCCCAACAATGCCCCAGACCAACATCTGTATCGTTTGATGCAGGTAATCTTCGCTGGAGCTGCGCTCAGCCGCGCTCCAAAGCACAATGCTCAAAGACAAAAGACTGGCGGCGACACTGATGCCAAAAGCAAAGTTATCCTTTCCTGCCAGTTGGTCGGTGCTATCTTCCGATGTCCACAAGCTGTAAACCCAACGCATTAATGCCAGCAGAAAAAAGCCCAGCATAATATCCAGACCAAGATAGAGGCCCGATTGCAGCGAAAATTGCTGGCCGAGAAGCGTGAAATCCATGTTTTATCCAGATATGCCCAGTGGGAGTGGCTACGGATCGGCCAATGAGTCAGTACAGGGGCTGTCCGCAGAATCTAATACCTTCATTATTCAGCACTTATGAACAAAATCGCAAGTCGTTAAGGACTCTGTAAAGGACAATGACAATGCTAGACTGGCATTATCGAAATCCCCGACGCCACTTTGAGAGATTGAATGTCCATCGAACAAGCATCCGCGGCCATTGAAGCAAGCGCCGATCACTATTGGCATCAGTTGCAAGACAAGTTAGGGGAGGACGTGATTAGCAATTGGCCCGAAGCACGCCAGAATGCGCTCAAAAGCAAATTTGGTCTGAGTGATTTTATTGCTAAGAGCTGTTTACAATCGCCAGATATGATTGAGCGTCTATTCAGCGAAGGTCCGGCTACCTGCATGCCTGATTATGATGCCGGGCTTGGGGAAGTGTTAAAAGCCGTTGAAGATGAAACAGGCTTGTTAAAATCTCTTCGACTGTTTCGTCGCTACCATATGCTTCGACTCGCATGGCTGGATTTAGGTAATCAGCTTGCTATCGAGGACTCTCTGGTGCAGGTATCCACCATGGCGCGAGCTATCATCAGCCGCACCTGCCAGTGGTGGTACGAGCAGTTGGCACAGCGTTACGGCTATCCCATGGAAGATGGAAAACCACAGCCTTTGTTAGTGCTTGGCATGGGCAAATTAGGCGGTGGAGAGCTTAATTTTTCGTCTGACATCGATCTGATATTTTGTTACCCCACCCCAGGGGATACGCAAGGTGGGAAGAAAACCATCGAAAATCAGCAGTTCTTCACCAAACTTGGGCAGAAACTGATTGCCGCATTGAACCAAATTACCGCCGATGGCCAAGTATTCAGGGTAGATATGCGCTTACGTCCTTTTGGCGAGAGTGGACCTTTGGTTGTGCATTTCGATGCGCTGGAAGACTACTATCAGGAACAAGGGCGGGAGTGGGAACGCTATGCCATGGTAAAGGCCAGCGTGGTGAATCCACAGAGCGACTACACAGACAGGCTGCAAGCCATACTCAAACCCTTTGTTTACCGTCGTTACATTGACTACAGCGCCATTGAAGCGCTACGCAATATGAAACGCCTGATTGCCCAGGAGATCCGGCGCCGGCAACTCACCGACAATATCAAGCTGGGGGCCGGTGGCATTCGTGAAGTGGAATTTATTGTTCAGACTTTTCAGCTTATTCGTGGTGGCAGGGAGCCTAGCCTGCAAAACACCAGTCTGTTGCAAGTATTGTCGGCTATCGTTGAGCGGGGGTTTTTACCCGCAGAAGAGGCAAAGGTGCTGCGCGAGAGCTATCTGTATCTGCGTAAAGTAGAGCATTGCCTGCAACAATTCGCCGATGAACAAACCCAGCAGTTGCCCGATAGTCCGCTAAATCAAGCAAGGCTGGCGACAGTCATGGGCTTTGACAGCTTTGCCGGGTTTCGGATTGAGCTGGAACGTCATATGGCCGCGATTCATCAGCAGTTTCAGGAACTGATTGGCGAAGAAGCCGAACAGGCAAGTGAGCAGGACGTCAGTGATCTGCAGGACCTATGGGCGCTACCTTTATCCGACGAAGAAGCCGTTACCCTGCTGCGAAAGCGCTGGGACGAGCAACATACCGGGCCGTTTTGGCGGGTTCTATCTGAGTTCGCGAGCGATATGCATCATCGCAGCATGGGCAAGCGGGGAAAAGATACCCTGGATAAGTTGATGCCCTGGGTGCTTTTGGCGGCGCTGGAAGACAAATTTCAGCCTCATCTTGTGCTGGAGCGACTGACATCGGTGCTAAAGGCGGTAAGCAGACGCACCACCTATCTGGAGCTGTTGCTGGAAAATCCGGGGGCGTTATCGCAGTTGGTCAAGCTGTGCAGCGCCAGCCTCTGGATCAGCAAGCAGATCGAGTCTTTCCCTATTTTGCTGGATGAGCTGCTCAATCCTCAGCAGCTTTATCAGCTGACTTCCCTGGATAACTATGCCGATGAATTACGACAGGCCATGCTGCGCATTCCTGAAGAGGACTTGGAAGCGCAGATGGAGGCGCTTCGGCAGTTTAAGTTAAGCCAACAGCTTAAGATTGCAGCGGCGGATATTACGGGGGTGCTGCCGGTGATGCGGGTCAGCGACCACCTTACGTTCCTGGCCGAAGCGCTGATTAGTCAGGTGGTGCTCGATGCCTGGCAACAAATGACCCAACGCTATGGTTTGCCGAAAGGATTAAGTGAAGATTCTTTGGGTTTTGCAGTGATAGCCTATGGCAAACTTGGCGGCTTGGAGCTGGGCTATGGCTCCGATCTGGATTTAGTATTCTTACACAACTGCGACACCGATGAAGAAACCGAAGGCGGTAAACCCATTGAATCCAGGCAGTTTTACCTCAAGCTGGCGCAGCGCATTATGCATTTGTTTAATACTAAAACAAGCTCCGGCGATTTGTATGAAACCGATCTTCGACTGCGCCCGTCAGGCAATTCTGGGCTGCTGGTATGCCATATTGAGGCGTTTGCACGCTATCAGAAAGAAGAAGCCTGGACCTGGGAACACCAGGCCCTGTGCCGCAGTCGCTTTGTATTTGGCGATGATAAAATGCAAGCCCGCTTTGAGCAGATCCGCAAGGACATATTGTGTCAGCCAAGAGAGCGAAAAAACTTGGCGGAGGACGTTCGCACCATGCGCGAGAAAATGCGGACTCACCTGAGTTCAGCCAAAGAGGGGTTCGATCTTAAACAAGATCCGGGTGGTATCGCCGATATCGAGTTTCTGGTGCAATTTTGGGTGCTTGCATTCGGTGCGCAGTTTCCTGCGCTTTGTCAGTGGTCTGATAATGTGCGTATTTTAGAGAGCCTAGAGAAAGCAGGGGTGATTAGCGCACAATGGGCAAGTTTGCTTAAAGAAGCTTATTTGAGTTTCCGTAACGCCGGGCATCACCTGGTGCTGGAAGGCAAGCCGCCGGAGGATGGCAGCGACAGATTCGACAGCTTGCGTGAGAAGGTAATCGCTATCTGGAATGCGGTGCTAGTTGAAGTCTAGAATTCGGGTACCTGTAAAGCGCTAATCTTAGGATCCGTGGCGTGGCAGTTTTTACGCAGGTAATCAGTAGGATTATTGGTGACCACCAAGGTACGCTGCTTGGGACAGAAGAAGGCCTCTACCGTACCGTTAAAATTACTGTCGATAGCCCGGGCGACCTGATTGACCGTGCCAACGATTGTATCTTCTACCTGGAAGTTGCTTTTCACCACAAAGTCCTGGTCCAGTTCCCAAATAAGCTGCATACCTTCTCTTTGTGCATATTCGGCGACCATTTCCCGTAAGGTGCTGCCGGCTTTGAAAGTACGGTACTTGTGCTCACCCACCCATCGTCCTGAAGCCGGCTTCTGCAGACTTTCCATGCTCTGCAGTCGCTCATTCAGGGACGCATCGTCAGTATTGAGGTCCACCACAAAATCATTGCTGTCGCCCCCCACTTCGTTAGTGGGGGAGCGGTACTGAGCGTAGAAGTCACTTAAGCCCTTGGCTGGGTTCTTTTTAGGCTCAGTGCTTTTCTTGGGCATCGGCAAGGCATCTTGCAATTGTTCAAGATTGATCACGATGATGGCTGCCACAATAATCGCCAGAGCCAAGCCGATATGCCTGGCCCAAAACATATTCTTGGATGGGGGGCGTTTACTCATTTGCTCTTCAATACACCATTAATATAGGGACGTCGGGTTCCAGTCTGGCCTGGTTTTAAACCGCTTGTGCATCCAAAGATACTGCGATGGCGCTGCCAATACCATTTTTTCTATCATTTGGTTAACCCGCGTCACATCTTCTTTATCGTCACCAGAGGGGAAATTTTCAAGGCCTGGCAGCACCTGCACTTCGTAACCTGTTTTGGTCCTAAGTGGCAATAAGAATACTGTTTCACAATTCGCCTTTTCCGCAAAAAGCAATGTACCGGTCGTCGTGGCAGCATCCTTAACGGCAAAGAAAGGCACATATTCACAACGTTTGGGACCATAGTCCTGGTCAGGCAAATAGAAGCAAAGCTCTCCCTGATCGAGGGCTTTGATTAAATCTCCTACACCTTTTTTATGGATCATGTACTTGTTTGACTTTGAACGGCCGTGGTATTGCAGGTATTCCATCAACGGATTGTTATGACGACGGTAAAAACCAACGGAGGGATGGACCACACCAATAACCCGACCAGCCATCTCCAAATTCATGTTGTGACAGGCAATGCCAAGAACACCTTTTCCTTTATCCATAATCGCCTGGATATGATCATAGCCCACCATCTTGCCAATACGTTTCACCCGCCAGTCAGGCCACCACCAGCCCATCCCTGCTTCAAACAAGGCGATACCAGCAGACTCCAGGTTGGCTTTGACCAAGGCCTTTCTTTCAGCCTCGGACATGTCCGGAAAACAAAGTTCGATATTGCGCTCGGCGATTCGTCGTCTGCTTTTAATAACATGGTAAAAAAATCGTCCCAGCATAGTGCCAATCCACCATTGGACGCGATATGGCAGCCAGGAGATCAGATAAAGCAGCACAACGGTGACCCAGGTTAACCAATACCTGGGATGCAAAAAGCTAAGTTGGAAGGTGGGAGCCTTTACGTGCACAAACAGCCCTGTTGAATTTTTGCCGGCCATTCTACCGGAAAAAACGAGTAAGACCATCAATGCTAACGGCTGGACCAACCTTGTCAGGGATATGGTAAACTCCTCGAAAATTTTTAAAGAGACAAGCAGATGCAATTGCCGGATTTTTCTCGTGCCAGAGTGTTGGTGGTGGGCGATATCATGCTGGACAGATATTGGTCTGGCAGCACGGGACGAATTTCTCCTGAAGCACCGGTACCAGTAGTGCGTATACAGCACGATGAGGAAAGGCCTGGCGGTGCTGCAAACGTTGCCCTTAACCTTGCAGCCTTGGGGGTGAATGTGACCCTGGTTGGTATGACTGGCAATGACGCGGCGGCAGATAGTCTCAATCAAAAACTGGAAGCAGTGGGTATCGGCTGTCATTTTGTGCGCATGGCAGGGATGGACACTATCACTAAGCTGCGCGTGCTGAGTCGAAATCAGCAGTTGATTCGCCTGGACTTCGAGCAGAGTTTTGCCAAAGCCGATAAGCAGGCGCTGCAAGCCAAGGTAACTGCATTGATGGATCAGCACGACCTATTGTTGTTGTCTGACTATGACAAAGGCTGTCTAAGTGACGTTCAGGCGCTTATTCACACTGCCAGAGCCGCAGGTAAGTCGGTAGTAGTGGATCCCAAAGGCAGTGATTTTCATAAATACCGTGGCGCCAGCCTGCTGACGCCGAATATGGCTGAATTTACGCAAATCGCCGGTGACTGTGAGGATGAGCAAAGCCTGGTGACCAAGGCTGAGAAAATGATGGCAGATTTAGGTTTGCAAGCCTTGTTGGTTACCCGCTCGGAGCAAGGCATGACCTTGTTACAACCCGGGCAAGGAGAATTGCACTTACCGGCCAAAGCCAAGGAAGTGTTTGATGTCACTGGTGCAGGTGATACGGTCATTGCAACCCTGGCTGGAGCAGTGGCTTCCGGAGAAGATTGGCCGCAGGCCTGCATGCTGGCCAATGCCGCTGCCGGTATTGTGGTGGGTAAGTTGGGTACGTCCTCGGTTAGCCTGTCTGAGCTGACGCTGGCTATCTCCCAAGAACAGAATATTGGTCGTGGCGTGATGAGCGAGCAGCAGATCAAGATTGCTGTGGAAGCGGCAAAGCTCAGAGGCGAGAAGGTTGTCATGACCAATGGTTGCTTCGATATTCTGCATGCCGGCCATGTGTCTTATTTAGAAAATGCCCGTAAATTAGGTGACCGCCTGATTGTTGCGGTCAATGACGATGCTTCGGTCAGGCGCTTAAAAGGGCCGGGGCGGCCGGTTAACAATACCGACCGAAGAATGTCGGTGTTGGCGGCCCTAGCCTCTGTTGATTGGGTTTTTGCCTTTAGTGAGGATACGCCAGAGCGGGTTATCAGTGAGATCTTACCGGATATTCTGGTTAAAGGCGGTGATTACAAACCCGAAGAGATTGCCGGTAGCAAGCAGGTTTGGGCCAACGGCGGTGAGGTCATGGTGCTGAACTTTGAGGATGGTATATCCACCACCCGAATTATCGAGCGGTTGCGTCAGTCAGATTAATAGTTATCAATGCTTCCCAGTTTGCCCCGGCGAATGGGTTGCTTGTTCCATAAGCAGCCCTTAGCATTAGCCAACGGTCACCATTGGGATGGTGATGTATTTATAGCCAAGTGAGTGCCCAATGTACGAAAGCTTTTACGGACTAACAGCTAAACCTTTTCAGCTTACACCTGATCCCACTTTTTTCTTTGCCAGTAAGTGGCACAAGCGGGCACTGTCCTACTTGGAATACGGATTATCTCAGGCTGAAGGCTTTATTGTTATTACCGGCGGAATTGGCACCGGCAAAACCACTATCGCCAATAGTTTGTTGTCAGAAATCCAGGGCGATATCGTCGCCGCGCAAATCGTGACCCCGAAACTGTCCCCGGATGAACTGGTGAAGATGGTGGCGTCCAAATTTCAAATTAATGTGGAAGGGCGCGGCAAGGCGGAAATCCTTAAGGATATGGAAGCGTTTTTAGGTGACCTGCACAAGCATGGCAAACGCGCCTTATTGCTGGTGGACGAAGCGCAAAACCTGCCATTGGAGAGCATTGAAGAGTTGCGAATGCTGTCCAACTTCCAAGCCAAGGGCAAGCCATTGTTACAGAGCTTTCTGTTAGGTCAGGAAGAGTTGCAGCCAATTCTGCGTGCTCCCAATATGGAGCAGTTCAGACAGCGGATTGTGGCGTCCTGTCATTTGGCACCACTGACCGATTCGGATGTGCGCAGCTATATCGATTTTCGTCTGCAACATGCCGGCTGGAACGGCTCTTCCCTGTTCACTGATGCGGCTTACCAGAAAATCTTCGAATTTACCCAGGGTGTTCCGCGTAAGATCAATACGCTGGTAGACAGAATATTGCTGTATGGATTCCTTGAAGAATTGCAGCAATTGGATGAAAGCGCAGTTGAAGCGGTGGTCAACGAAGTAGCTGATGAGATGTTTGTGCATAGCCCGCCCCCCGTTGAGACCGGGCCTATCCGAGAAGCAGATAAACCTGCTGCTGATGGCGACATAAAGGACATCCGTTACTACAAGTCTTTACTCAAAGAACTGACCGATGCTCTGGATGATGCTATCAGTCAGAAAGTGAAGCTCACCCGCTACATAGATAAACTGCTGAAAAAGAAATATAAAACCTATGTTCGTTTGAAATCAGACGACTAATTCACAGTTTCGCATCTCTTCCCCTTATTCCAGGGGGAACTTATTGGCAAAATTTCTTACAAAGGTTATTGTATGGAAAATGCACAGTTATCGTGCATAAAAAGGCCGCACAAGACGGTCTAAATAGATCCAAAACAAAAATAACAAACGTACTAGAAAGTGTGTAATTAAGGGGAATGCGACAATGAACAGGTTCGATCTTGAGTCAGACGGTTGCTCGCTTAAAATCAGAGGCCGTCACCGCCGCCAGGCTTATTACCATGGTAAGTATCGCACAGAGCTGCTGATGGTGCTTTTGGGGCTTGGAGCTTTAGCGGTTATATTTTGTACTTAATGCTCAGGGAAAGCCGGGTGTCTTCGTAAGCCCTTGTACCAATCTCACTCTCGTTGTCCAAAGATCTCAATGTGAGCGTAAGGTCAGTTTTCTGGCTGACCTCTCTCGACAAACTTACGCTTGTATTCCAGGCTGAAGATTTTCTCCCTGTATTGACGTCCAGAATATCAGAATAACTTGTTTGATAATTGAAATTAGTTCTGGGACCAATTTTGTACGTGCCAGAAAATTGAATGCTATCGCTTTCTCTGTTTCGGTCGCTTTCGATGTAATCTTGGGTACTTTGCCGGTAAGTAAGGGATAGTGATACTTTATTTTTTTCATAACCGAGAGAAGCAAAGCCAGCTTTATTCAGCACTATCTCCTCAGAAATATCTACATCAACATTGGAAAACCCAAAAAATTGCTCGTCAACACCTAACTGATAGTTGGGACTGTCAGGCTGGAAACATTGATCTATGGTCGGTGAACCCAGCGGACAAACGAACACGCCGATGTCTTGATTGGCAAGTTGTAGTCTGGTGAAACTGGTGAGACCATCGGTGTAACCAATTCTGGCCCTCCAGGCCCTTGTATTATGACTTAGCGAAAAGTTGTAACTGTCTCCAAAGAACTTTTTGCTGTAATTGGCTTGAATGGAAGTGTTACTGGAGAATGCCCAGTTGGCATCCAGCCCTACGAACTCTTGTTTTTCATCCTCGCGGTCAAGCCTGTTATACGTGACACCAATGTAGCGATTGGAAGAGCGGCGCCATTCCAAACCTGTACCATAACTGACTGAACTGATTGAATTACTAGAAATGCCAGACTGCTCAATTTGGTTAGCATCTTCGGAGCCAACAAAAATCACATAAAGTTTATCTACAAGACCAATGCCTAATCGACCATTAGTTTGGCGCGAATGCAGATCCTGATTCTGGCGACGCTCTGTAACGGCGTATTGCGAGGTAATATCCCAATTCACACGCTGAAACTCGTTACCGGAATAAAGCCTTCCAAGTCCCGAGTAACTCTCGTTCTCCAGGTTTCTGTTGGCATTTTCCTCAGTGCGCTCAGTCTTTACATTGCCGTAATTCAGATTCCAGTCAACACCGATGTAAGAGGCGCGCTTGGGAGTGAAGCTCAACGATGCATTCTGATATCTGGCCTTGACCAAATCGCTACTACTCAGGATGGGATCGATGGCAATCGCATCCACCCTATTGGTAGCAATGTGGCTGGTATTGCTAACAAGATTAAGTTGTAAACGCTGTTCCCAAAAACCTGCTCTGGAGGCGAAACGAAAGTCGGTGTAACTCTTATCCAGTTCGTCACTGTCCTTAGCTTGCATAACGCTTGTGTGGTTAACGGACAACGCAGCATCAAGTCCCAGAGATTTATAGCTGGTAAGCAATGAAGGTTTGCTGACCAGTGCTCTATTTTCCCTGTCCTCGCCGGTGTCAAAATCGGTTTGATAGTAGCTTGCAGTGACGTCAACAACGGGGACAAAGTCTATATCCCCTGCAGTCACAGAGACGCTCGTAAGAGGTGCCGCGCTGAGTAAGAACAAAGGCAATCCTGGCCTGATCAAATTCACGCGTTGTTCCCTGAGTAGTAGTAGCCGTATCCTTTTTCACCCTCTTTACTACGTCTGGCTTTGTTGAGAATGAAGCCCTTGGCCATATCTGGATTCAGTGAATCTATAGCAGTATTAATATCAGCAAGTTTGGTGCGGTTTTCTTCTACCACAACCAAAGCTTGCCCCGCCAGATTTGCTAGTACAGCAGTTTCATTTATTCCTAGTAGGGGAGGGGTGTCGAAAATAACAACCCTGTCAGCGTAGCGTTGGGCAAACTCTTGTACAGTTTCCAACATTTTTTCACTGGCTAAAAGTTCAGTAGACAGGTGATGACTACGTCCGGCTGGGACAATTTTCAATGTATCAATACTAGTGTGATACATCACCTCAGAGACATCATTTACCTCTCCGAGCAGGTATTCCATCAAACCATTGGGAGTTTCAAGTTGCAGTGTGCGCATAACATTTGGTCGCAGTACGTCCGCATCTACCAAAAGTACCGTCTTGTCTTGCTCCAAGGCAATGCTCAGCGCTAAGTTAATTGCATTGTAGGTTTTACCTTCACCAGGGTTAGCGCTCGTCACCATGATGATATTGGGATTATTCAATGTATTGGATAACGGACCGAAAGCGTTGTTTAACACCTTGCGTTTAATGGCTCTAAACTCTTCGTTTATCCTGGTTCGCTTTGATGACGCTGAAACAAATTCCTCATCATCTAGTTCAATATTGAATATGGGCTTGTCATCACGGTCATTGTTGTTTGTGTTTTCGGGAACCGATGAAACTTCAACCGGATTTGCCTCCTCAACTACATCGGAAGATTTGTTCTCGGTCTCTATTAATTTTTTCTCAGAAGCCTCTAGGCGAGCCTTCTCTGCAGCCTCAGCTTTTTTTCGCTGTAGGGCTTTCTCGATGGTGCTCATATCAATCCTCCCAACAGATGTCTTGGAAAGCCTCCATACACCAACTCTATCCACATCAGAAACAGATAAGCCAGTAATAACACCGTGGAAGATGTCAGGAAAATTGCCATTCGGCGTCTTTCAACTTTCTGAAGATGGGTAACATTTCGATGTGAAACTGCACCGATCACTGGCATGTTAAAATGCTCTACTAACTGCCGATAGTTTACTACTACAGGATTTATTTGGCTGACCACGAACGCAACGGCAACTCCCAAACCAAATCCGATAATCAGAATAGCGGAATACATCACCGCTCTTAGCGGACCAGATGGTTTGCTGGGTAAAACCGGAGGATCAATCACTCTAAACTGGACATCATCCGTAGTGGCTTCAGCTTTACGGGAAAGTTGAGCGGATTCCCTGCGTTGCAGCAATTCTTCGTATTTTGCTTTGGTTATGCCGTAGTCTCGATTCAACCCGGTAAACTCAGCTTCCATCTCTGGAATCAGGTTTATCTTATCTTCGAGATCTCTGACTTTATCTTGATAATTTGCCACTCTGACCTTGATGGAAGCTATCTCGCTTTCAAGATTGCTCGCTCTGATCTTCATCTGTTGATAAACAGGATTTTGATTGATGTTGCCGAATTGATTATAGGATCCGGTACTTTGCGCAACTTGGCTCATGCTTTGCAACTGTTCCTGGCGCTCTTCTTTGAGGCGCTCTAACAAACTCTTCACCTTAATAACATCCGGATGCTGGTCTGTGTAGCGAATAAGCAACTCATCCAGCCGGGTTTGCATTGCCGTGATTCGGGCGTCGTATTGCGTGCTGATCCCTGGTACTTCTGACAATTCCGGTGTCATCAAACCGAAAACCGGCTCTTCACCGGCGATTTGGGCCTGAGCAGATGCCAATTGAGACTCAAGCTCGAGCAGCCGCAAACGTGACTGGTCGAGCAACTCTCTCTCTTGTTTCAACTGATTGTAATAGTCGCCAGCGCCACCAGGTAATATTTGCTGCTGATTGCGTTTGAAATCGGCGAGGCGCTGTTCGGATTCTTTCAAACGCGTTTCATATTCGCTTATCTGCCTTTCCAAAAACTCTTCGGCCGAATCACTGCTTTTTCGGGTGCTGCCAAGATTGGACTCGATAAACTCGTTTAGGGTAATTTGAACGATTCGTTGAGCCAAGGCAGGTGTACCAGCCGTGTAACTTATAGTGTAGATATTCGCATCGCGGGTACTGCTCAATTTGATGCCTTCTTTAAGATCATTTATTACAACATCAAACTCAGCAGCCGTTTTTGCCTTGATATCCAAGTCAGCTTCACGGGCGATCTTTTCTAAGTTGGGCCTGCTCAACAAGGTTCTTGCCACCAGACTGACTTGTTGTTCTGGATTATTGTATACCGCTAGTCCCCTAAGAAGCGGCCGTAAAAGGCTGTTAGTATCGACATAGACACGTGCTGAAGACTGATATGTATCCGGTAAAGAAACAACGTACAACCAACCAATTGGGCAGACCAACCAGGACGAAATAATGACATAGCGCTTCTTGATCCAGATACCTTTTAGGTAAGTCAGTACCTGATCAATTACTTGCTGAAATCCGATCATAAATTACTACTACTACCTTTAACTAGAACCAGGCTTCGGGAATGATCAGGATATCCCCAGGTAAAATATCAACATTCTCCTCGATATCGCCGTCTTTTATCAGAGAGTCCAGTTTAAGAGCATATTCACGCTGTTTACCGTCTACTACTCTAATGAGTTTGGCACTATCGCCTGCCGCGAATTCAGTCAAACCACCCACTGCTATCATCAAATCAAGCAGAGTCATATTTTGTTTGTAATTAACCGCTTGAGGATTGCTTGCTTCCCCAATTACTCTGACTTGCTCACTGAAGGGACCCGAAAATCCCGTAA
Source organism: Aliiglaciecola sp. CAU 1673 (assembly GCF_029223185.1). Taxonomy (GTDB): domain Bacteria; phylum Pseudomonadota; class Gammaproteobacteria; order Enterobacterales; family Alteromonadaceae; genus Bowmanella. Next base: position 703 of record NZ_JARHUG010000022.1, on the reverse strand, counting down.
CGCTGACAGTCACAATAGGGTCACGAATATACTTTGACAGCGACTGCTCAAGATCGCGGGCAAGTTGAGTGGGAGTTTTGCCAGCTACCTCAACATCTTCGACTAGAGATGTGGTAATTTTTCCGTCTGGTCGAACAATGAATGAACCTGAAACTTCCTCATTCCGCCACACAAAAATACTGAGCGTATCACCAGGTCCAATCAGATAAAAATAGTCATCTATGCTGGTGGTTAATGAGGGTTGCGTAGTTGCTGGAGGAAGCCTTGGCGCACTGCATGCCGCCGTAAAACAGATCGCCAGAACTATTGCTGGGAGCCTGACCATTGTTATATTTTTCATGTCTGTAACATTCCTTACGTCATCAGCACATCTTACTTAGCGCTAGCCAATACATCGGTCTTCGATATAGCATTAACCCTATAATGCTATGACAAAAAAAGTTAGTCTATCTTAATGCGTCATTTTTTCGATATTTGGCCCAATAAGATTTTGTTATCAAAGGAAGTCACCAGTGCACGCTGCCACGCGAAGACAATCCAAACGTTCTAATATCCTGGTTTTAATAGAAGGGTTAATTATTGATCTGCACCAGTAAAAGTGGACACCGGTTAAGCTGCTAGTTTTTTCTCATAGTTTTCCGGGCTCAGGTAGCCCAGAGCACTGTGCCTTCTTTGCCGGTTGTAATCAACTTCAATGTACTCG
>NZ_JARHUG010000021.1 GCF_029223185.1 Aliiglaciecola sp. CAU 1673 | reverse complement strand
CGCAGGGCTTCTGCTTTAAACTCTTCGCCGTGGCGTTTACGGGATCTGGATTCTTTTGTCATGCTTCACCTCGATTGCGATTCTATCGCTTAACGAGGTGTCCAGTCTTGTTGGTATGGATCAGTAGCTGTCTCGCTGCACCAGCCAACGGGATACAGGCAAAGCAATAGGCTTAAACCATACCACATAGGCATACTGCAATGCCGAGCTGAATTGAAGCCCTACCAATAACACGAACAGTTCAATGCCTACCGCATCGATCATTAGCGCCATGGCCATGGTTTCGGGTTTCAGCATCAGGTATACAACCAACACCAATGTTCCGTATTTGAGTAGTTTTTGTTTCATTTCTCTTTTTCTGTTGCTGGTTATCGAGGCAATGATTGCAGACTATACATAAAAAGGAAGCCTCGAGATCAATTGAGAAATTACCAAAGGGTTGTTTTTCAGGTCTGTGTATGCGCTATGATGACGTACTGTCCAGGCATAACCTTTATTGGTTCCGGAAAGCCCTTCCCTAAAACACGCCTCCCGTCACTATTTTTCCCATCAACATTTGCAAACCCAGAGTTGACCACTTTTTTGAAGTGCTCATAGGAGGCCCAAACAACAGTATTAACATATTTAATCGAATTGTCGTCGTCTCGGCTTATTGATTTATAAAAAGTAGAACTAATAAAGCCCTCTTGCTGACAAAAATAGTTAACATAATCATCTCTTACACGTTCAGCAACATCCTCCATTCCCTTAGGAACCGAAATCGTATTGATAACACTAACCTGATTCATTCTTTATCTCCTTGAACTTGTATATTCCACAAAAAATCTCTCGGACATCCGCCAGTCAATCCATATTTTATATCTTTTAAGATGATATGAAACGTTCGGAAAATAGAAAACAACCAGGCAATGGTCATTAAAAAATACATGTAGCTTGCCGATTCGAGCATTATCTTTCAGTTACTGCATTTTTAATTTACGAGATGATCTAAAAAACTTTTACGATTACGCTAATATTTTTTGTAAGGCTTCGATACGCGCTTTCGCTTCTTCAGATCCATAAGCTTGAGCAGGATGTTTTCCCCACACCGGTGCTGGCCAGGCAGGATCGTTTTCATAGCGGGCGATATGGTGGATATGCAGCTGCGGCACCATATTTCCCAGCGCAGCCATATTGAGCTTGTGTGGTGAGAATAAACTCATCAATGCGTGGCTTAGCTGCGCCGATTCCAACCATAGCTGGCTTTGTTGCTCGTTACTGAGCTCAATAATTTCCCGAATGCCCTCTACTTTTGGTACCAAAATGGTCCAGGGGTACTGGCTGTCATTCATCAAAAGCACTTTACAAAGGGGTAAATCGATGACTTCAAAGCAATCTTTTTGCAGTTGAGGATGAAGTTGAAACATGGTTCACTACCTATTAGCCTGAGTTATGCGCATCATCCCATAAGGCGCCTCTGAATTGAAAAAATTGCGATACCTCCCCGTCATCCAGATTTGTTTACTGGCCTTGGTGTTGTTTGGCCCGCATGCCAATGGCCAGGCACTAGTAAAACTACGAATGATCACCGAACTGTCGCCACCGGCGCAAACCGTTGAGGCGGGTGTTGTTGGTGGCAACACCACGGAAAAGGTGCGTAAAGCTCTAAATTTAGCAGGACTACACGCCGAGTTTGAGGTTTATCCTTGGGCAAGAGCCTTTGATTTAGTACAACGCACACCCAATAGTTTCTTATATGCCACAGCCCGCACGCCCAAGCGGGAAACGCTTTTTCATTGGATTGGTCCGGTGGGGCAGTATCAGTTGGGGTTACTCAAACTCAGCAGCAATTCACGAGTGCAATTGGATAATCTTGAAGATGCCCTGCCCTATACTATCGCCATCCAACGCGAGGATTTTGCAGCGGAGTTACTCAGAGCCAATGGGTTTAAAGACGATGTACAACTGATAATCACTGCCGATATCCGTCAATCCTGGGAGCTACTGGTCAAAGGCAAGGTGGATATGGTGGTCGATGATCCCAGTGCCAGCAAAAATATGCTGGATAGTTTCAATCTCAAAGACAAAGATGTGCAATTTGCTCTGATGCTGCCTCAATTGGCACAAACCACTTACCTGGCTGCTAACTTAGAGACCGACCCACAGATAGTACAAAAGCTAAGAGATGCCCTGGCCAGGGTCAATAACCAGGGCTGAGAGACTAGATCTTGGTAGGCACCACCGTTAACAGTGCCCGTTGACCAATGGCCACCTTGGCGTTGGGAAAGACAATGGCCTCTCCCGCCTTTTCCACTTTATACGTTGCCCCAGATTCTTCGGCAAGCACATAGCCCACAGGATAATCGGTGAAATTAGGCGCATCATCAGGAAAATTCAGGCGAAAATCCTCTTTTGTGCGATTTACCACCTGATTAACAGTGAAGATATTAAAGTCTTCATCACGGTAAGGTGGTAGTTCAAGTCTCTCCTCAGTCACCAATTTGGTCAGGGTGTCTTTAGCCTCGGCAAACTGGCGCATATCGTTTTCACCAAAAGGTTTTACCTTGCCCAGTTCCACGGTAAAGGCATCGGCGCCAAAGCGATAAGAAGAAAAATAGCTGAAAGTCGTGGTCGCGCTTTGCGACAACAATATGGTGTTGACCCCGCAAGCCAGCAGCAAGCTCAGCTGTTCCTTGCTGTGAGGTTTGCCATGCAAGAAGGGATAGACTGCAAACTTGTCATTTTTAGAAGCACGGATGGCGGTGTGTAAGTCATAGTGGCAACGATAATGCTGGCCTTGCGCTTCACCGGCTTCAAAAAACTCAGCTACCGCCTCTTCCAGCAATTTGGCCCGGGAGCGTTCGGCATTGTGGATCCCGTCTTTACTATGAGCGCCACTAAACAGGCGATTCATATTCTCTTCGACAAATCGCTCCCCGATATTCATGGCTGCCAGGTTGCCAAATAAAAACAACACGCGATGTTTGGCGGTGCGCTTACCGGTCAGAAGTGCCTGCAGCAACTCGTCACAAATTTCAATGGGTGCGGTTTCATTACCATGCACACCACATGAGAGCACAATGTTTTTGCCCTTCGGAGAAGCCGGCTCCAGCACCACTATACCGGGGGCAGTGATGGACACCTTGGTGCCATTATCGAGAGAAAATTGCAGTGGTTTGTCGAAGACTTCTGGTTGAAAACGGCTTAATTGTAAAAAGTCACCGTTTTCCATAAGACGTTGAATTAGCATAGATTCACACCTTGTGAGATTTCCCGCTATTGTATCAAGTTGACGCCAGCGAGACGAATTAACCGACCCGGTTATTGAAGGCCTGCGAGCCGCCTACAATAAGATCTTCGTTGCATAGTTCCATCAATGTCTCGATCGGCACCGCTTTGGAAAACAGAAAACCCTGCCCTGCTTCAATGCCGATTTCACGCAGAATATGCAGATGTGCCAGGGTTTCGATGCCCTCTGCAATCACCCGGCAGTTAATGGCCTTGGCAATCAACTGTGAGCCTTCGATAATGGCGCGATTTACCGGATTACTGTCTAATCCCATCACAAAGGTTTTATCGATTTTGAGGGTATCCAATTCGATATCCCGTAGGTAAGCCAGGTTGGAGTATCCTTTGCCAAAGTCATCTACTGCCACCGACATGCCCAAAGCTTTGATCTCTGCTAACTGGCGTTTGACCAATATAGAGTTGGACAAGGCTACGTCTTCGGTTAACTCCAGCTCAATCTTAGTCAGATCGATACCGTATGAATCAGCCAAGGACCTTACCTTTTGCACAAAGTGCGAGTCGTAAAGCTGGGTGGGAGAAATGTTCATGGATAATTGCAGATCAATCCCGCTGGCCTGCAAGTGCAGCGCACTGCTAAAGGCCTTCTCTAGCACCCAATAACCGAGCTCATTCATCATGTTGTAGGACTCGGCAGCTTCAATAAAACTGCCGGGCACTATGATGCCATCCAATGGGTGATTCCAGCGCAACAAGCACTCGGCGCCAATAATGCGCATGCTTTGAAGGTCAACCTTGGGCTGAAAATAAAGGGTCAGCTCATCGTTGGCAAAAGCACGCTTCAAATCGGCTTTTAGGGCCAGGGAGCGGCTGGAATCCAGCTTTTCTCTGAGAGGCAAGATATGGAAATTCTGATACTTGCTTTCTTTAGCCTGCTTCAGAGCGGCTTCGGCAACCGAGAAAAGCTTGCTGGTGTCCTGATTGCTGACGATGTTAGCCACCGCGCCCACATTGAAATCCGCCATAAAAGCATATTCATCGATGCAAATGGGGGTTTTGAAGTGCTCAACCAGGTGCTGGTAAAAATCGGTGAGTTGCGTCTCTGAGTGGCTACCGGGGATCACCAGACCGAACATATCGCCACTGATGCGACCCAATAATGAGGTACTGCCGAAGAGGTTCTTGATGCGACTGGCTATCTCCACCAGTATGCGGTCACCGGCAGCATAGCCAATGCTGCTGCTCACATCCGAGAAGCGCACCACATCGATCATCAATAATGATAAATTGGGATCCCGCCGCACACATTGATCGATTGCGTCCCAAAACGCATAGCGGTTAGGAATGGTCGACAAGGACCGATAGATGACACTCATGAAGTACAACAACACCTCTTCCAAGCTGGGTGAATTTTATCCTGTTTGCCCTCATAAAAAAAAGCCCAATCGTAAAATTGAGCTTTTTTAATAACTTACTGACCTACAAACTCTTACTCAACGGTGCAGGCATTGAGTTTCCAGATACGCTCAACATAATCCTTAATAGAACGATCGGAGCTGAATTTACCCATTCTGGCAGTATTAAGTATGGCTTTTCTGGCCCAGCCCGCTTTATCCCGATAGGCTAAATCAGCCTTTTTTTGTGCCTCTGAATAGGACTCAAAATCAGCCAGCACCAGATAGGGGTCGCCACCATCGAGTAAACTTTGCTTTACGGGAGCCAGTTCACCCGGCTTACCTGGTGTGAAATAGTCGGTTTCCAGCCAGTCCAGCACCGCTTTGATTTCGCGATTACCGTAGTAATAGTCATAAGGGTTATAGCCCTTTTGCTTCAGAGCCATGACTTCATCTACGGTCAAACCAAAGATAAAGATATTGTCATCGCCCACTTCCTCAGCAATCTCAATATTGGCGCCATCCAGGGTACCCACTGTCAGCGCACCATTTAACGCCAACTTCATATTGCCTGTGCCCGAAGCCTCCTTACCAGCAGTGGAGATCTGCTCTGAAATATCGGCAGCAGGGATCATTTTCTCGGCCAGACTCACCCGGTAATTGGGCAGGAATACCACTTTCAGTTTGTGGTTTACGCGCTTGTCGTTGTTAACCTTATCCGCCACTTTGTTGATGGCATAGATAATGTTTTTGGCCAGTTTATAGCCAGGCGCCGCCTTGGCAGCAAACAAGAAAGCACGAGGTTGCATGTCGTAATCGGGGTTTTCCAGCAAACGCCGGTACAGGGCCAGAATATGCAATAAATTCAGATGCTGACGCTTATATTCATGCAAGCGTTTTATCTGAATATCAAAAATCATCTCTGGATGCAGTTCAACGCCGGTCAGCTGCAACACCTCTTCACACAACGCCACTTTGTTGTTGTGCTTGATTAACATAAACTCCTGCTGGAACACCTTATCGTCGGCAAAATCACCCAGCGCCTGCAGTTTGTCCAAATGCAAAGGCCAATCCTCGCCCAGCTTGGTGCTGATAAGATCGGATAAGGCCGGATTACAAGCTTTGAGCCAACGTCTTGGCGTGATGCCATTGGTGACATTTTTAAACTTTGTCGGCCACATCTGATCAAACTCAGGGAACAGGTTCTGCTTGACCAGTTTGGAGTGGATTTCTGCCACGCCATTGACCGCAAAAGAGCCAATGACCGACAGATTGCCCATGCGCACCATCTTCTCACCACCTTCTTCGATGATCGACAGCTTACGCTTGATGGCGTCATTTCCCGGCCAGTATTTCTCCACCTGCAACATAAAGCGGTGGTTAATCTCGTAAATAATTTCAAGGTGCCGTGGCAAAATCTTCTCAAACATTCGGGCCGGCCATTTTTCCAACGCTTCAGGCAGTAAGGTGTGGTTGGTGTAGGCAAATGTATTGGTACAGATGGCCCAGGCCTTATCCCAGTCCATCAGCGCCCGGTCCACTAAAATACGCATCAACTCAGGAATAGCGATGGCCGGATGGGTATCATTTAGCTGGATCACCACCTGATTGGTAAAGCGGCTCCAATCATCACCATGAGCACGTTTGTAGCGACGAATAATGTCTTTGAGCGAGCAGGCACAGAAGAAGTATTGCTGGATCAGACGAAGCTCTTTACCCGCCTCGGTCTCATCGTTGGGATAAAGTACCTTGGAGATGGTTTCCGCCTGCACATTTTCACGCTGGGCATCCACGTAACCACCGGCGTTAAACACGTCCCAGTTAAAATAACCAGAGGCTTTACTTTCCCACAATCGCAATACGTTCACGGTTTTGCCACCATAGCCCACCACCGGAATATCCCAGGGCAAGCCTTTGACGATATAACCTGGGTGCCATTCCTTATGCATCTGCCCGTTTTCGCCGTATTTGGTCTCTACGTAGCCATATAAGGGGATTTCCTGAATGGACTCGGGACGGCAAATCTCCCAGGGGTTACCGTAGTCTCGCCAACTGTCAGGACGCTCAATCTGCGCGCCATTTTGGATTTCCTGACGGAAAAGCCCGTGCTCGTAATGTAAGCCATAGCCCACGGCCGGCATATCCAGGGTCGCCAGAGAGTCAATAAAGCAGGCAGCCAGCCGGCCCAAGCCACCATTGCCCAGCGCCATATCAGGCTCTTCTTCCATGATGTCGGTGAGATTTACACCCAGCTCCAACAGCGCTTGATGGGTCACCTCAAATAGCCCCAGATTGTGCAAATTATTGGACATCAGGCGGCCCATCAGAAACTCTGCAGAGAAATAATGCACCGCACGGGTATCATTCAAATAGTGGGTTTTTTGCGTCATACGCAAACGTTCCAGCACCTGCTCTTGCACCGCAGCGCAGGCCGCTTTCCACCAGGCATGATTATTGGCTTTGTTTTCGTCAGTGCCCAGGGTGCAGTGTAAATGACGTACAATGGCTTGTTTGATGTCCTGCTTGGACAGAGCGCTTAACTGGGATGCGGTATTCACACTGCCGCTACGCTGTGGTTTTTTACTCATTATGTACCCTCCGCTTTCGTGGCTGCAGACGCAAGTATTGTCGTAATGAAGGAATCTGCCAGGCCTTACCGGTTGAAGGTGCCCGCGAGAAGATATTCCTTGTCTTGCCTCTGTTAAGGGCCGGCGAAAAAACCAGCACCTTTTGTAATAAAATTACGAAACAAACCTAGTTTAATAGAAAAAAACAGAATTCAAAGGGCATTTTCGTTATTAAAACGTTAAAAAAAAGGCGGCACACGATAAAATGCCGCCTTTTTCGTCATTATTTTACATTTTAATTACATGAATTAAACCTTTCTTAAACGCCAGCGTCAGCGAACAACTGCGAAACCAGTTGCTGAGCTTCATCGAGCAGTAAGGACAGATGAGACTCCCCTTGGAAACTTTCTGCGTAAATCTTGTAAACAGCCTCGGTACCTGAGGGCCTCGCTGCAAACCAGCCATTTTCTGTACAAACTTTCAAACCACCAATCGCTGCATTGTTGCCCGGGGCATGAGTGAGCTTTTGCATAATGGGCTCACCGGCCAATACCGTGGAAGTCACCACCTCAGGTGTCATTTTACTCAGCAGTTTCTTTTGCGCGTCAGAGGCCGGTGCATCCATACGCTTATAGGCTGGCGCACCAAACTTATCGGTGAGCTTTTGATAGTAGCGGCCAGGATCTTCGCCGGTCTTTGCGGTAAGTTCGGCACCAAGCAGACACAAGATAATGCCGTCTTTATCAGTCGCCCACGGCTGACCGTTGCGACGCAGGAAGATGCCCCCCGCGCTTTCCTCACCGGCAAAGCCCATTTGCCCGTTTAACAGTGGCTGCACAAACCACTTAAAGCCCACCGGCATCTCTGCCAGTTCTCGGCCTAAATCTTCCGCGACCCTGTCAATCAGGGCGCTGGAGACTAAGGTTTTGCCAATCTTGAGATTGGTCGGCCACTGTGGCCGGTTGCGATACAAATAATCAATGGCCACTGCCAGGTAATGATTGGGATTCATCAGGCCAACAGAGGGCGCCACTATGCCATGACGGTCGAAGTCGGCGTCATTACCGAAGGCCAAATCAAAGCGATCTTTCAAATCGATCAGGCCAGCCATGGCGTAGGGCGAAGAGCAGTCCATGCGGATCTTGCCGTCTTTATCCAGACGCATAAAGCGGAAGGTAGGATCGACAGACCCGTTTACCACCTCGATATTGAGTGCGTAACGTTCGGCAATACGCGGCCAGTAGGCACCACCGGCCCCACCTAAAGGATCAGCCCCCAATTTCAGTCCTGCAGCCGCGATGGCCTGCATATCCACCACCTGATCCAACTCGTCAATATAGTCTTTGGCAAAGTCATGCTCTGTAACCCAGCCTTCCCGCAATGCGCTGGTAAAATGCAGGCGTTTTACGCCTTGAAGATCGGCTGCCATTAAATCATTGGCGCGGGTTTGGATAATATCGGTAACGGTAGTATCGGCCGGACCGCCATTTGGTGGGTTGTATTTAAAGCCCCCATCTTCTGGCGGGTTATGGGAAGGCGTGATCACAACACCATCGGCCAGGCCGCTGGTGCGGCCACGATTGTAATTTAATATGGCGTGGGAGATGGCCGGGGTTGGTGTATAACCACGGTTTTGTTCTACCTGCAATGCTATACCGTTGGCGGCTAACACTTCGACAGCGGTAATAAATGCCGGCTCTGACAAGGCATGGGTGTCCATTCCAATGAATAGCGGGCCGCCGATACCATTGGCATGACGATATTCGGCCAGAGCCTGACAGATGGCGGCAATATGCCAGTCATTAAAGGTGCAGTTTAGTGAAGTGCCACGGTGTCCAGAGGTACCAAATTGTACCCGGTGCGCAGGCTCCGCTTTATCTGGCGTATTACTGTAGTAGGCTGCAACCAGCCTGGGTACGTTAACCAAATGCGATTCGGCGGCGGGGTGCCCGGCCAAAGGATGTAATGCCATCGACTTCTCCTGTCACGGTTTGGCAGGAGCAAGTCCCACCATTGTTCATATTGTTGAATAATGGTGGAACGACAGAGGACGCTAGTCCAGTGTTGGATTCAACAATTCACACAATTGCTGAATTTCCGCTTCCTGATAACCCAATACCGAGGTCACCTCTTTGAGCATGGTCAGCTTCTTCTGGGTATTGTTATTAGTCACCACCCAATAGTCGCTGCCAGGCAAAGCCTTGGGGTTGGTGCTGCTGCCTGCAGCCAACAGGGCCTCTTTGCTGGTGGCAAAATACACGCGGTTACGTCCCTTTACCTCCAGCACCTTGGCAAAAGCGTCGCCCTGCACTTGGGCAAGGGTCGCCAGAATTTCAACAAAGCGCTCTACCGTACTACCAAGTTCGGTCACTGCCTTTTGTGCCAATAGAGAAAACAGGTCATCGTCCTTCTTTGCAACCAGCACAACCGGCTTCTCGTCTGTTGGCTCAGCCTCGGCTTTGGCCTGAACTTTCGCCTTTGGTGGTGTAATTTGCGGGATCTGCGCTGGGCTTTCCTGTGAATGGATAAACAGCAAACGACGCAGGATATCCGAGGCGCTCTCGCCGATTTGCATGGTTTGTGCGGCGATATAACGGTACAAATCTTCTTCTATTTCAATTGTTTTCATTGTCTACCAAGAGGTTGGCTGAATTACTGCGCCCGCCATTATACTTGTCCTGCTCTAGGGGTACAGTCTCGCAGTGTGATATAACCCTTTTGGTTTTCAACGGCGGTATCGGTGAATGACAGATTTACATTATCAACTAGCAGGAGAAGGTAAGCCGGTGGTGTTACTACATGGCTTATTTGGCAACCTGGAAAACCTCAATAGCATTAAGCGGGCGCTGCAAGATCAGTATCAGGTGGTAAGCCTTGATCTCCCCGATCATGGGCGCTCGGCTCATAGCAATACCTTTAGCTACGATGATTATGCCAGGCAGGTCCTTGGTACCTTGGATCACCTGGGTCTTGAAGATATCGCCCTGCTTGGCCATTCCATGGGCGGCAAGGTCGCCATGCGCATGGCTCAACTGGCGCCTGAGCGCTTCGATAAATTGATGATCGCGGACATTGCCCCAGTGGCCTACGGACACAGACATCAAAACGTATTTAACGGACTCAGTGCCGTTGACTTGGCCACCTTATCAGATCGAAAAGAAGCCGATGTCCGCATGGCTTCGCATATTCAGGAACCTGGGGTTAGACAGTTTCTGCTGAAAAGCCTGTACCAGGATGAAGGTGGCTGGCAGTGGCGCTTTAATCTGCCCCTTCTTGCAGCCGAATACCCTGACATAATTGACTGGCAAGCGTCAGAGAAACCGTACAGCGGCCCAACCTTATTTATCAAAGGTGGGCAATCAGACTATATTCAGGCTGACCATCGCCCCGCGATCCTGCAACAGTTCCCCAATAGCCAGGGGAAAATACTGCAAGGGGCCGGGCATTGGCTGCATGCGGAAAAACCTACGGCTTTTAACAAGATTGTGCAGGATTTTCTGGCAGATGAGGCAAACTGAAAGGCGATTTGGGCGTATTTCGTTTGATCTGACGCATTAACATAGGGTTAGTCCTTATGCTATAGTGCGCGCCGTTTTTAATGAGGTAACCGACGGCATGTTGAGCCAATATTACGAACAGATCGAAACGATAGTGCTAAACCTATCTTTACTAGCACTTTTTTTGTTGATGGGTTTCGCCGTTCATGATGTGTTGAAGAAGAACAACGTGCCTGCGATTGGACGCGCCGTCGCCTACCTTGTGTTGTTTCTGGGTGCGGCCGGCTTCCTGGCCAAAGGCATCATTCAATTATTCTGGCAATCTTCAGGCGTGGGCGGCTAGCCCTACAGACTAGAGGTATCAAAGCATATGGCAAGCGTGGGACTATTTTTTGGCAGCGACACCGGCAATACTGAGCATGTCGCCAAGATGATCCAAAAGGAACTGGGCAAGCACCTGATTGACGTGCATGACATCGCCAAGAGCAGCAAAGAAGATATCGCTAATTTTGATCTGCTGATGTTCGGCATTCCCACCTGGTATTACGGCGAAGCGCAGTGCGATTGGGATGATTTCTTCCCTGAATTGGAACAAATCGATTTCACTGACAAGCTGGTAGCTATTTTCGGCTGCGGTGATCAAGAAGACTATGCCGAATACTTCCTCGATGCCATGGGCATGATCCGTGATATCGTCGAAGCCCGTGGCGCCATCATCATCGGTCACTGGCCTACCGAGGGCTATAACTTTGAAGCCAGCAAAGGCATGGCTGATGACAAACATTTCGTCGGTTTAGGTATCGACGAGGATCGCCAACCCGAACTGACTGAAAAGCGAGTCAAGCAGTGGTGTAAGCAGGTATATGAGGAAATGTGCCTGGCAGAACTGGAATCTTGATCCGTTTGCTTTTCATGTAGACACAAAAAAGGGAACATTACGTTCCCTTTTTAATCGCTTAAGCGCAAGTGTTACAGAAGAGTAACGTTGGCCGCTTGTGGGCCCTTGTTGCCTTGTTCGATTTCGAAAGCGACTTGTTGGCCTTCAGCCAATGTCTTGAATCCGTCACCGGAAATAGCACGGAAATGTACGAATACATCTTTACCTGTGCCTTCCTGAGCGATAAAACCGAAACCTTTCTCTTCGTTAAACCACTTAACGGTACCAGTTGTCTTAGCCATGAATTTCTCCTGGGATAACTATATTAAAAAGTCAAACAATAGTGTTTGAGTGACGATTGGCCTGCCAAACAGGAAGAATGATTCAAGCAACGATGACGCAAAGACTTCAGGACAAAAACGGGTAAAGCAGATGTAGCGAAGGCAATTGGTAAAGCTCAGGTTGTCGATATTTCAGGTCTTACTAACAGGCCAAGTGCACTATAACAGAATCAACAGCCTTGTACAGAACTTATTCAACAATACTAATTAATATAAGACTTATTGTTAAGCAGCGCCGGCAGAAACTGCCGGCCTGTCAATGGATTACAAGCGGAAGCGTGACACTGCGTTATGCAATTGCTTCATCAGTTCACCCACCTGCGCTATAGCGCCACTGGATTTCTGTGTGGTATCGGCGCTTAACTCAGCCAGATCCACCACTGAATTGATATTGCCTGCCACATTTTCGAGCACCCCGTCTTGCTGGGTAGTATCGCCGACAATGCGCTCATTGATAGCGACTAACTTAGCGACGATATCTCCGATAGCCTGGATTTCGCTGTTAAGTTTTTCAATCTGGCTGACACTTTGCTGCGCCTGCTTCTCGCCAACACCCATGGCACTGACCGCCTTTTGCGCATCGGACTGCAGACTGGCAATCATCTGCTCAATTTCCTCGGTGGAATTTTGTGTACGGTTGGCCAGGGTACGCACTTCATCGGCCACCACCGCAAAGCCCCGCCCCTGCTCTCCCGCCCTGGCAGCTTCGATAGCGGCGTTTAGCGCCAGCAAGTTGGTTTGTTCGGCAATGGTTTTGATCACATCCAAGATACCACCGATTTTCTTGCTGTTGCTCTCCAAACGATTGATCACTTCAGCGGAGTGCTGAGCCTGTTGGGCTTGGGTCTGAATTTGGCCGCGAGTAGTCTCAACCAGCCTGCCGGCACTGAGCGTTTGGTTTTTCACTTCGCTCAACTGGGCCATACTTTGTTCTACTTGGTCCAGGTTACTCTTACTGGTATGGCGTACCTGTTCGGTATTTTGCGCCGTTTGTCTGAGCATTTTGGTCTGCTCATCCACCTGCGACAAGGTCATTTCCCCAAGCTCTTCGCTGCTGCGAATTGCCTTCTCCAGTTGTTTCTCCTGGTTAGTGATCTGGCTTACTACCTGATGCAAACTGCTGGTTAGTTGGTTCACATCCCGGGCCAAATGGGAAAACTCATCCTGTCCGGATTCATCGGCTTTGTGGGTCAAATTACCACTACTAATTTGCTTCAAACTGCTACGAATGCGCTCCAAAGGCTTGGCAATACTTCTGGCTGCCAAGGTACCGATAGTGACCACCATGCCCAAGGCAACCAACATGATCAACAAACTCTTCAGGATATTACTCTGTACGGTTTCCAGAATGGCATTTTGCCCATCCAGCGTGTCGGAATTTACTTTGGCAAACACCTCAGCCAGTAATTTTTTGGCCTTGGTCAAATTCTGGTTGGCGCGCTCCATTTGCTGATCGGCTTCAGCCAACTGGGCAAGGCGACTGGCCTGTTTGGCTAAAAGCCCTTGTTCACCGAGATACAATTCAACAAATTTTTTGTATTGCTCGTTAAAGGCATCCATCAGCCCATCGGTATCTACCCCGGTGGCGATGCGATTGATAAACTCAACATTATTACTAAGGTCGCCCATGGTCAGATTGAGGTTTTCCTCAATGGTGGCGCTTAGTTCAGCCTCGTTGTTTGCACTGTATTCCTTAGTGGCATTTATCAGGGTGATGATGATGTTGTCGATACGCCCACCGGCTCCCACCACAGGGGCCAGCTTAGGATCATCTTCAGCACCATCCATGTAAGACATATCCAGCAGATTGGCCCCGGCGTCACCACCGGTGAACTGGATATCTTTCACCAAGGCAAAAATAGCGTCACGCAAATTCAGCACCTGTATGCGACTGGCGTACATCTTATTAGTCGCATCGAGATAGGTGGCTGCCGAGGTGGCAGCCTCCGCCAATTGGGCCTTGTCATCGCTATCGATATCCATTTCTGCAAGATCGGACAGCAAGACATTGAAGCGTTCGGAGCGCTGCTCAAACGCTTGCTGATTTTCCTGCAACTTGGATAGTTTCTGGCTGAAATAGCCTTCCTGGGAAATATTGGCCAGGGTGAGGAGTTCGGTCTGCACTTGCAGCATCTGAGCCTGCACCGGCATTTTTTCTTCCACCACCAATTTGGCGGAATCACGAATATCGGCCAGGCCGAAGTAGGAAATAACATTGGTGAGTAGCAGTAATAATCCAAATAGTACAAAGCCGAAGATGATTTTACCGACAACTGTTATGCGCATCGCGTATATGCCTTACATTTTTTTTGGGTTTTCTGTGAAACCCTTTCTTCTTATTACAACCAAAATCCGAAGTCCCCTTTTCGGACCACTACAGGCTGTCCATCGCACACTCTGGTCAAACCAGACTTTCTATTCACATCAATATAACAATATTCGTAAAATTCTAAAACAAAACCTTTTGGCTTTTCTTCCCCTGTCAGTTCCCTATAATGAAGCCTGTTTCTCACCTGACTGACGTTATTCAATGGATCAAAATCAAGAACTCAAAAAAGCCGGCCTGAAAGTGACCTTGCCACGCATTAAAATCTTGGAAATTTTGCAAGATCCCAAGCATCAGCACATCAGCGCCGAAGAGGTTTATAAGGTCCTGTTGGAGCAAGGGGAAGAAATCGGCCTTGCCACTGTCTATCGGGTACTAAACCAATTCGATGACGCAGGCTTACTCGACCGTCACCACTTCGAAGGTGGCAAATCGGTATTTGAAATCGGCCAGAAGAAACACCATGACCACTTGGTTTGCCTTAAATGCGGTAAGGTAGTGGAGTTTGAAGATGAGCTTATTGAGCGTCGTCAAACAGAGGTAGCACAGAAAAATAATATGAAGCTCACCCACCACAGCTTGTATCTGTATGGGGTTTGCCAGCCGAGCTGTGAAGATAACGATTAGCGGACCAATCGCCTTTTGAATATGACAAAGCTGCCCTTGGGCAGCTTTTTTATGGTTCAGTAATCGTATTTATACTGGTTAAACAGGCGTTGGGCCTGTCGCCAAAGTGGCCCCGGCCGTCCGTTCCCTACTGCATTGCCATCTATCTCAATCACCGGTGTCAGTTCCTTGGTGGAACTGGTTAGCCAGACTTCATCGGCAAGACACAGCTCATCCAGACGCACAACCCGCTCTTCTACCCTGATATCTGAATGCTCTTGTAAGATCCTAAGCAATAATTGGCGGGTAACCCCCGGCAACAACTGGCTATCCAAAGGCGGTGTCACCACCAGAGAATCGATAATCACAAAAACATTGCTGGAAGACGCTTCCGTCAGCTCCTGACGATCATTGTATAAGATCACTTCATTAAGCTGCTGGCGCTGAGCCTGACGAAAATGCATGACGTTACCAAGCAGCGCTGTACTTTTGATATGGCAGCGCCGCCAGCGCTTATCCAACTCGGTCACTACCTTAAATCCAGGATGCTTGCCATCGCTATTCGGCGGCGCAATGTCAAAAGCAAAGGCGAAAATGGTCGGGGTAAGATTGTCCGGGTAGCCATGGCTTCGCCGATTATCAGCGCCGCGGCTTACATGAAGGTAAATGCCCAGATAGTCACTGCTGTGCCCTTTGGCGAGCGTTAGCGCGATATCCCGCCACTCCTGGTCGGTAAGCGTTACCTCAATCTCAAGCTCTGTCAGGCCGTTTTTCAGGCGAGCCAAATGGGCGCTAAAACCCACCAGCTTGCTCTGATGACAGGGGATCACCTCGTAGATGCCCTCACCAAATAGGAAACCACGATCCATAGGCGAAATCCGGGCTTCCTCCATCGGCATAAAGCGACCGTTAAGATAAACCTGACCCATGCTTTTACTGACCACTACAGTGCACGATACGTTGTCGCATGGCATCACTTTGATAACGGGCCATAAGTTCATCGATGCGCTTGGGGTAATCGAGGAGACCTTTGTGCTGCAAATATTCAGGGTTGTACAACTTAGAGGCCGAACGTTCGCCCAGGTCGCAAGCGAAGGTCACCACATTCTTACCGGGCCCGGCCTGCAGTGCAGCAAACACAGCGCCAGCTACATTCAAGGCTGAGCTGCTGCCCAGCACAATCCCGTCTTTGTGTTTCACAAAGCGGGAAATCGCAATCAGATCCAGGTCTGGTAAGTTAATTGCGCGATCAACTTTTGCACCGCGGAAATTCTCCACTAAACGCATAATGCCAATGCCCTCGGTAATAGAGCTGCCGTGGTTCTTATACTCACCTGTTTTCAGATACTGATAGATCCCAGAGCCGTCAGGGTCCACCAGCCATACCTGCACATTGGGATTTTGTTCCTTAAGATATTGTGAGTTGCCGGCAATGGTGCCGCCGGTGCCGGCCGCCGAGACAAGAATATCTACCTTGCCGCTGAGCTGCTGCCAGATTTCCGGACCGGTGTTCAGGTAATGGGCTTTAGCATTACTGGTGTTTTCAAATTGGTTAGCCCACCAGTGATCTTTGTGTTGCTCGGCGACCTTTTTGGCCCGGTGATAAAAATGGTTGGGATTGGCAAAGGGACAAGGATCCACCGTCATCAGTTTGGCACCGTGCAGTTCGATCATCCTCTCCTTTTCCTTGGCCTGATCGTTAGGCATTACTGCCAACATCTGCATACCGAAAGACTTCGCCACCAGCGCCAGGCCAATGCCGGTATTACCGGCTGTCCCTTCGACAATGGTCATACCGGGCTTCAGTTCCCCCCGCTCCACGGCATCTTTGACCATTTGCAAGGCTGCTCGGTCCTTGATGGAGCCTCCTGGATTCTGAAATTCGCACTTCAGGTAAATATTACAGCCGGTGAGCTCAGACAATGAGTCGATTCGTAGCAGATCGGTCTGACCGATAAGCTCGGCCTGATGTTGGGCGATGCGCATGCTATTCCCTTTTTAGTGGTGCTTATTGATTATCTTAGTCAGATAAGGGGGCGATAGGTCAAGCGACTTAGACGTAATCCAGATTGCCCATGATGCTGGTAGGCAAAACTCAGAAACAATTCGGCGGTGGCTAACGCATCCTCCATCGCACTGTGCGCGGGATATGCCGGTAAACCGTAACGTTCGCGGCATTGCGCCAAACTTAAGCCTTCTGCTTTAGGCTCACGACCCGCCTGACGTAAGCTGCGTCCTTCTAATACCAAAGTGTCTACCACCGGCGGTGGGGCCCAAGGCTTGTCCAGCTTTTTACACGCTAGCTGCAAAAACGCCATGTCCAAGCTGGCATGGTGAAACAGCCATACACAATTGCGCATGGCAGCGGTTTGTTCAAACAAGGCCTCGACGGCTTTTGTCAATGAACTGCCCTGGCCCAATTCTCTTTGGGTCAGTCCATGTATAGTGGGACTTTGTCCCAACGGAGCCTGAGTGTTGACAATAAATTCACGGGCAGACGCCAATTCAATATTGGGCGGTTTTAGCGCTACCCAGGCAATGGAAAGGATGTCGCACTTATCCGCTTCCAGGCCGGTAAGCTCTAAATCGATAGCCAGATACTGGTAGTCTCGCCAGTCAAGACTGTCGTCACGCCACCTTTTGAACAGCCAGTCCAGCACTAAAAGCCGCCTCTGGCATAGCGCATGGCAAGACCCTCCTGCGCTTCCTTAATCACCCGAAATGCGGTTTTTAACTGGCGACGGGTCAGTGAATCCAGGGTATCGGGAGAGATCAGGTTGTCATCACGTT
This sequence comes from Aliiglaciecola sp. CAU 1673, assembly GCF_029223185.1. Classification (GTDB taxonomy): domain Bacteria; phylum Pseudomonadota; class Gammaproteobacteria; order Enterobacterales; family Alteromonadaceae; genus Bowmanella. Next base: position 50,355 of record NZ_JARHUG010000021.1, on the reverse strand, counting down.
TTTCTTTTAACTGGTGCTGCAACCTTAATTGCACCAAAAATTGCCAGGCCGCCTTCAAATCCCGGCATTCGCTGGCCTGCAGAACCTTTTTCTCCCCCAACGCCTGCAAGCGCTGTGGTGTCGCGCATACACGCAGTTTATTGGCTAGCGCGTGAATTCTGACAATATCATTAATAATGGCGATGCCACTGGTTTTAATATCCAGCACCTCATCCTCATACTTACTTTTGACTGTTACAAAGCGGTTAAAGAGACCAATGGGCACCGCCAGATTGGCGCTATTGGCAGCCAGATTGGCCAGGAAAATCTGATTACCGGCCATAGCAGCAATCTGGCTGTCGAAGTGCTCAAACAGAGCCTGGTCCCCATACAAGGCCCGGCGATCAAAAAAGATATTGCTGTGCAACAAAGCCTTTTTATCCGGCTCTTCAATCCAGCGCCGGAATTTATTGAGCCACTGGCCAAGGGGTAAACAAAGCTTCGGATTGGTGGCCATAATATTACCGCCGCAAAGTTTCAAACCACAGCGCGCCAAGCCATCGCAAACAAACTCGGCCAGGCCCCGATACCACCCCATCGCCTTTTCCCCCACTGCATCGTCGAGCAGCATGCCATTATCCTGATCAGAGCTTAGGGATTGATCTTTTCGTGCCTGCGAACCAAAGGTCAGCCAGACAAAAGGATAGGGCGCAACGCCATGTTGACGAATATACAATCGAATTAACTGATGGTTAAAAGCATCGGTGAAACTGGCCAGTATGTCCCCCACCCTTTTGACATCCACCACGCGGTTGGCAAATTGACTTAAATGATCCGGTACCTGGCGGGCAACCTGTTCAAGCTCAGTCACCGAGCCGGCCTTGCGAATGGCATTGATAAGATAGAGTGGCTCGCTGCGCTGCTGGCTGATTAAATCGGTTACGGTGATCACCCCTTTGGGCAATCCTTGTTGGGTCACCGCCAGATGATGCACATTATGCAGCGACATGGTTTGCATGGCTTCAAAAAGCAAGGCATGGCTATCCAGACTATGTACCGGGCTGGTCATAAACTGACGTACCGGCAAGTCGTAAGACTGCCCCTCGGCCACGACCCGATTGCGGATATCCTTATCGGTCAGGATCCCGCACAAACTATCGCCTTCGGTGACCAATAAACAGGAAACCGATTCTGCCTGCATCAAGCGCGCGGCTTGCTGCAAGGAGCTGTCTGCACTGACCCGGACAGGCTCACGGTGCAGCACATCGGCAATACTCAATTCTGTCCAATCGGACTGTTCACTGGGTTTAGTTTCCGTCAGTAACCGTTTTTGCAAGGCCTTGGTAAAGTAATCGGCAAAGCCCTTATGCGCATTACAAAGCGCATCAAAAGCCGCTTGGGGCATCGCATAGAGCAAGCCATCCTGCACCACTTCTACACGATTGGTAATGGGACGCCCAGTCATTAACGATGGATAGCCAAAAAGGTCACCAGGCTCCAAGCGTTCAATCAGTCGATTTTCGGTAGAGATCAGATCGAACACGCCTTGCTTTACCAAATACAGGCGGGGCACCTCACGCGGCACCACCTCCAGGACATTATCCTGACACAGGTAGCTAAGTATCATCTGCGCTTCGGCATAACTTTTGAGCTCATCTGAGAGCTGATCAAAAGGCGCGCAGGCATTAAGAAATGCGCGGGTTGACTCAATCATAATCTCATCCCAGAAACGAACTTGCCCCCGAGCACACTTCATATGAAGGTAGTCGAAGGCAATAATAAACAGGCCGGGACTTTTGTCCCGGCTTATTTTAGTGAGCTTGTGCGCTGCCAGAGCCTTTAGGATAGCGGATGCTTTCCACCATCTCCTGCACATCGGCAGGCACTTCAGCAGTAAAGCGATTCACCACCAAGGCCACAGCAAAGTTCAGCATCATACCCAGAGTACCGATCCCTTCAGGAGAGATCCCAAACCACCAGTTGGCTGGTGTATTGGCTGCAGGATCAATGAACTTGAAGTAGATAATATACGCTGCGGTAAAGGTGATGCCGCTTAACATCCCGGCGATAGCGCCTTCTTTATTCATACGCTTATAGAAGATGCCCATGATAATCGCAGGGAAGAAACTCGATGCCGCAAGACCGAAGGCAAAGGCCACCACCTGCGCCACAAATCCGGGTGGATTCACCCCGAAATATCCGGCGATCACAATGGCCACACCGGCGGCAAGACGAGCATAGAACAGCTCTTTCTTGTCGGTGATATCTGGCATCAGGTTACGTTTGAGCAAGTCATGGGAGACCGATGTAGAGATCACCAATAGTAAGCCAGCAGAGGTCGATAGTGCCGCCGCGATCCCGCCAGCTGCCACCAGGGCAATCACCCAGTTTGGCAGTTGTGCGATCTCAGGGTTGGCCAACACCATAATGTCACGGTCAATGGTCATTTCGTTGCGCTCATCGCCCGAATAGAACATCTTGCCGTCTTCATTCTTATCTTCCCACTTGATCAGACCCGTGCGCTCCCAGTTTTTGATCCAATCGGGGGCCTGCGCATAGTCATTGCCCTGCATCTGTTCACCGTTGATGGTGTTGATCATATTGACCCGGGCGAAAGACGCGATAGCAGGCGCAGTGGTGTACAAAATGGCGATAAACAGCAGCGCCCAACCGGCAGACTTACGGGCATCGCGCACCTTTGGCACAGTGAAAAAGCGCACAATTACGTGAGGTAAACCGGCGGTACCGACCATCAGCGCAGCGGTGATACAAAACACGTCGATTACCGATTTGGTCCCCGATGTGTATTCCGTAAAGCCGAGCTCAGTCGACAAACCATCCAGCTTATCGAGTAAGAAGGTGTCAGTACCTACCAAGCTGCTACCAAAACCTACCTGGGGCAGCACATTGCCAGTCATCATCATGGAGATAAAAACAGCAGGCACCAGGTAGGCGAATATCAGGACACAATATTGGGCAACCTGGGTGTAGGTAATGCCTTTCATGCCGCCCAATACGGTATAGAAAAACACGATGCACATACCGATGACCACGCCGGTGGTGATATCCACTTCCAGAAAGCGACTAAACACCACACCGACGCCACGCATCTGTCCGGCCACATAGGTAAAGCAGACGAAAATGGCACAGACTACAGCCACAGTACGCGCCAACTGGGAGTAATAACGATCACCAACAAAATCCGGCACCGTAAACTTACCGAATTTACGCAAGTACGGAGCCAGACAGAGAGCCAGCAACACGTAACCGCCGGTCCAACCCATCAGGTAGACACCGCCGTCGTAACCCATAAAGGAAATCAGGCCGGCCATGGAAATAAAGGAGGCTGCAGACATCCAGTCAGCGGCAGTGGCCATACCGTTGGCAACAGGATGTACGCCACCACCAGCCACATAAAATTCGTTGGTCGAGCCGGCGCGACTCCAGATGGCGATGCCGATATAAAGTACAAAGGAAGCGCCGACGATCAATAAAGTGAGAGTTTGAATATCCATGGTCGGCTCCTAGTCTTCGTGAACACGGTACTTTTCATCCAGCTTGGCGGTGAGCCTGGCATAGACAAAAATCAGTACCACAAATACATAAATGGAGCCCTGCTGGGCAAACCAGAAACCAAGCTTAAAGCCGAAAAAGCGGATTTCATTCAAGAGTTCTGCCAGTAAAATACCGCACCCAAAAGACACCACAAACCAGATCGCCAATAGCTTTAACACCAGCGAGATATTCTCCCGCCAGTAAGCCTTGGCTTTTTCAGGGGTTTCAAACGCCATAAGCGCCTCCGTTAACCTATTGTTGACATTACGCTAACAAATCTAACAGTCTGGCGCATAGGAGAAATGCGACCTTGGTCTAAGAGGCCGCAAAAAGCGGTTCAAGGGCGGTTTCGCCATCCCCGGCGTTTAAGACCATGGTCTAATTGGCAATTGTGCTGCAGTGGATAGTCTTGCCGGAGCGTTAATACTGAATACCATGAATGTGACTATTTTTTGGGTGTTGGCGGCATTAGCCTATATTGCCCTGTTATTTTATATTGCCCAACGTGGTGACAAGCAAGGCAGCAGAGCCAATGCGCTGGCGCGGCATCCTGCTATCTACAGTATGGCGTTGGCTATTTATTGTACCTCCTGGACCTATTACGGCGCGGTGGGTCAGGCAGCAAAATCTCAATGGCAATACCTGCCCATTTTACTAGGTCCCGCCCTGCTTTTTGTGTTTGGGTTTGGACTGCTGCGCAAAATGTTGGAGGTCAGTAAGCGCCAGAACATTACTTCCATTTCCGACTTTATTGCTTCGCGCTACGGTAAAAGACGCAGTATTGCCATGTTGGTCACCCTGCTGATGACCTTGGCTATCATTCCCTATATTGCCTTGCAGTTAAAAGCGGTGGACACCAGCCTTCAAGTGTTTGCCCAATTAGAGGGTGGCGGTGGTTTCAAAGCGCTCTTTGCCACTCTGCTGATGGCCCTATTTGCGGTTATTTTTGGTACTCGCCATGCAGATATCACCCAGTATCGCTCGGGTCTGATGCTGGCTATTGCCGTCGAATCGCTGGTGAAATTGCTGGGTCTATGCTGTGCCGCCCTTTTTGCCTATACCCTGTTAAGCAATGACGTAACCGTTCCAGCCAAAGTAATGTTGGAGCCCTGGCAGAACTGGTCAGGATCTGGCTTTGACTTTGCAGTGGTATCGTTGATGGCGGCGGGGGCCATTTTCTGCCTACCCAGACAGTTTCATGTGATGATTGTGGACAACCACCACCCATCACATCTCGCCACTGCCCGCTGGCTGTTTCCTTTGTATTTGTTGCTTATTTCTCTGGCCATTGTGCCAGTCGCCGTTGGCGGCAACGCCTTATTTGGGCAAATGGGGACCGATCAGGATACTTTCCTAATGCAGTTGGCAGGTCTTAAGCCCTGGCTAAGCCTGCTCGTATTCTTAGGTGGGATTTCCGCCGCCACGGCCATGATCGTGGTCTCCAGTCTGGCTTTGGGCACCATGCTGACCAATGATGTACTGGTACCACTGCTGATTCGCCGCCAACCGCGCGCCTGGCTTACAGAGCCAGGGCATCAGGACAAATTGTTACGCCTGCGTCGCCTGGTGATTTTCCTTATCCTTATTCTGGCCTATGGCTATTACACCGGCTGGGCCAACCAAAGTGCCTTGGCTAGCATGGGCTTATTGGCGTTTTCTCTGGTAGTGCAATTGGTGCCCGCCATTTTAGGCGGTCTGTATTGGCGACAAGGGCATGCCAGTGGTGTTTTAGCTGGCCTGGCCGTGGGGTTTGGCTGCTGGGTGCTGTTTATTCTGTTTCCGCTTATCCAACTGCCAAACAGCGGAGACAACACTTCCATCATCACCCAAGGTGTCGTAATCAGTGTCCTGGCCAATTTCGGAGCCTATGTTCTGTTCTCCATCAGCGCAGGACATAGCTTGCTGGATCGCATTCAGGCCACCTCCTTTGTGCGCCCTCAGGCTTCGGTGCAACCTGCCAGCTCGTTGACGCCAGACAGCCAGTTAAAGGTCGGCGATTTACAAGCATTACTCAGCACCTTTGTTGGTCAGCGACGCACCGAACAGCTATTAGCCGACTTTATCCAGGAACACGGCACGCCTCTCGCCTCCCACGCATTGCCCAGCGATGCCTTTATCCAGTTTTGCGAGCGCAGCCTGGCCGGTGTAGTCGGCGGCAGTTCTGCTAGAAGCTTGATCAGTGTCCTGGTGCAAGGAAAACAACTGGATGTGGAGGAGGTCTTTAGTTTCTTTGAAGATACTACCGAAGCCCTGAAAACCCATCAGGCCATCCTTTTCAGTAGCATCGAGAACCTGCCGCAGGGGATCAGTGTAATCAACAAAGATTTAGAGCTGGTGGCTTGGAATCGCTCCTATCTGCAGCTCTTTGATTATCCCACAGGCCTTGTCAAAGTGGGTCAACCAGTCGAAAAACTGGTGCGTTTCAATGCCGAGCGCGGTGAGTGCGGACCTGGCAAGGTGGAAGAGTTGGTGCAAAAGCGTTTGCAATATATGCAGCAAGGCTCAGCCCATCGATTTATCCGTCGCCGCTCCGATGGCCGGGTTATTGAGATGATTGGTAATCCATTGCCCGATGGCGGCTTTGTGACCAGCTTTACCGACATTACCGAACATGTGGAGATCCAGAAGGCCCTGGAAGAGGCCAATATCAACTTGGAGCGACGTATTGATCACCGCACCCAACAGATCCGTGAAATTAATGAAGAGTTGAAACTGGCCAAGCAAACTGCCGAGCAGGCAAACCAATCGAAGAGCCGTTTCCTGGCGCTCGCCAGTCACGATATTTTGCAGCCGCTCAATGCCGCCCGCCTTTACCTGTCATCTCTGGATGAAGAGGAACTGTCATCACACAATAAAGAAATTCTACACAAATTAGGGAGTTCGCTGACCTCCAGTGAACAGCTGATATCTACCCTGCTCGAAATTGCCAAGCTAGAACAAGGCGCGATGACGCCTTCAGCACAGGACTTCCCTCTGACCGATATTCTGCAACCTTTGATGCAGGAAGCGCGGGTGCTGGCTGATAGAAACCAGGTCCGTTTTGAAGTTAAAAGTAAAGACCTGATGGTCCACAGCGACGCCACGTATCTGCGCCGTATCCTGCAAAACCTCATCAGTAATGCAGTCAAATACAGTCCCGGCAAGCGGGTTCTGGTATGTTGTCGGGCGCGTGGGGATAAAGTGTTGATCCAGGTCTGGGATCAGGGCATGGGGATTGCCACGGCTGATCAGAGCAGAATTTTCAGTGATTTTTATCGCGCCCACCGCGGTGACATTCAGGGCCTGGGACTGGGACTGAGTGTGGTCAAGAAAATGAGTGAACAACTGGGCCATCCTCTCACCCTTCGCTCTGAACTTGGCAAAGGCAGCTGTTTTAGCGTCTGGGTACCCTTGGGACAAAGCACTGCCAAACCCCAGGCGCTGGTGTCCGCCCCGCAGAGCAGCCAACTCGATACCAGCGAGATCTGGTGTGTAGATGATGACCCAACCAATCTGGATGCGCTTAAAAGTCTGCTACAAAAGTGGCAATGTCAGCCACGTCTGTTTTCAAACGGTCCACAGGCATCAGATAAGGCGAAGAGCATCAAGCCTCCGCAAGCCATGATTGTGGATTACCAGCTAAATGGTGATGAGGCTGATGGCCTGGCGCTTATCCAACAATTACGTCAACAATGGAATAAAAAAATCCCCGCTTTATTGGTGACGGCGGTAAAAGAGGAAGGCCTTAAAGCTCGCGCCAGAAGCATCGGAGTAGATTTTCTGGCCAAACCCATCAAGCCCGGTGCATTGAAAGCCTGGCTGGAGCAGAAAATTCGTCGTTAACTTAGAACAGGCGAGTAACCGAATCGGCAACAGATTATGCTCCCTCCCCACTTTTTGTCATAAAACTGAGATAAATCCGTCACTAAGGTTATATTTTGGCATTGTCTTGATACAATAGAACTCGGTCTGAGTGACCCAATCCGGCCCTTTCTCAACAAAAGCTTAAGCAAGGGTTGCACTGTTTATTTTTTCATCTAAAAATGAACAGGATACCGAACAAAGACGCATCAATAAAAACTTAGGCACATCAACTGGTACAGATAATGAAAACATTGAAGAAAGCCTCGATTGCACTTTGCGTGCAAGCCGCCCTGTTTAGCTCCATGAGCTTTGCCCAAGACGCCGCAGAAACAGAAGCAGCAAACGACGGTAAATTGGAACAAATCACCGTTACCGCTCAAAAGCGTACTCAAAGCATTCAGGAAGTGCCAATCTCCGTCGCCGCCTTAAGCGGTGAGCGTTTCGAAGCTATGTTCTCCGGCGGAGAAGATATTCTGGCCTTATCCAGTCGTGTTCCAGGCCTTTACGCCGAATCCTCTAACGGCCGTGTAGCACCGCGTTTCTATATTCGTGGTCTGGGTAACTCAGATTTCGACTTGGCCGCTTCTCAGCCCGTTTCCATCGTGATGGATGATGTGGTCATGGAGAACGTGATCCTCAAGAGTACCCCCCTGTTTGACGTTGAACGCGTAGAAGTGATCCGTGGTCCGCAGGGTACTCTGTTTGGACGTAACACCACGGCCGGTATTGTAAAATTTGATACCGCCAAACCACGCCAGGACTTCGACGCTTTCGTTGAAGCGCAGTTGGCCAGCTTCGGCACCAAAAATATCGAAGGTGCGGTAGGCAACGGTATCACCGACGATTTGTCTTTCCGTTTCTCCTTTATGTCGCAAAACCGTGAAGACTGGGTCACCAACGGCTATACCGGCGAAAAAGACGCCATGGGTGGATTCCATGAAATCGCTGGTCGTATGCAGTTTTTATATGACACCGGCGATTTCAGCGCGTTGTTAAACCTGCACACCCGTGAACTGGACGGTACCTCTACCCTGTTCCGCGCCAACGCAGTGAGCAAAGGCAGCAACCAGCTGAACGACAACTATGATCGTGAAACTGTGTATTACAACCAGGGCGATAACAACTTCCAGAAGTATGATGCCGATGGGGTCTCATTAAAGCTGGATATTGAATTAAGCGGCTCCACATTGACCTCTATTACCGCTTTTGAGTCTGCCGATGGTAAAGGAAAAGGCGATATCGACGGCGGTGTTGCCGGCCAATTGCCTGGCTTTGTCCCCTTTGATGCGGTTACCGAAGACCAGCTTGACGATCTGAAGCAATTCAGCCAGGAAATTCGTCTTGCCAGCTCCGGTACCGAAGGCTATGACTGGCAATTCGGTGCTTACTACTTTGATTCCTCATTTGGCGTCACCAGTATCGATGGTTTCTTCGGTGCTACCACGGTATTCCATGAGAACTACACCTGGGCTGTATTTGGTCAAAGTTCGTACGATATCACCGATAAGCTGACGGCCACCGGTGGTATTCGTTATACCTATGACGAAAAAGATTTCCGCGTAGGCGATCAGAACGTTAACGGCTTTGCCCTGGTTATTGGCGCTGCCCAGGTTCAGGACTATGAAGACATCAATGTGGATGATGGCCAAATCAGCTGGGAACTGGCACTGAACTACAATCTGACAGACGACACCAGCCTGTTTACCCGCGTGGCCAGCGGCTTCCGCGCCCAGACCATTCAGGGCCGCGATGTGGCCTTTGAAGGTGCCCCCTCAGTGGCCGATGCAGAAACCATCGAGTCCTTCGAAGTGGGCTTTAAGTCTGATTTGTTAGATGACACCCTGCGTCTTAACGCCGCCTTGTTCTGGTACGAAATTGACGATATCCAACTGTCTGCCATCGGTGGTGAAAGCCAGGGCAACCGTCTGATCAATGCCGATAAAGGCACAGGTCAGGGTGTGGAAATCGACTTGGAGTATCTGGTTAGCGACAACCTGACACTAACAGCAGGTTATGGCTATAACGACACCGAGCTGAAAGACGAAAACCTGCGCGTGGCGCCTTGTGGTTCAGGCCAGTGTACTGTGACCGATCCTATCGTAAACGGCGCAGCCCTGATTGACGGTAACCCTTTCCCGCAATCGCCTAAAGAAACCTTTAACTTTACTGCCCGTTTCAGCGTGCCGATGGGAGATGACGGTGAATTCTTTATGTTCACCGACTGGGCCTTCCAGGGTGATACCAATCTGTTCCTCTATGAGTCCAAGGAATTCTTTACCGACGACAACTACGAGGGCGGCGTGAAGATCGGTTACGAGAACTTCGACCACGATTACACCGTGGCTCTGTTTGGCCGTAACATCACCGATCGTCACAATATCAAAGGCGGTATCGACTTTAACAACAACACTGTCTTTGTTAACGATCCCCGTATTGTCGGTGTCGAATTCAAGATGAATTTCTATTAATCGCAGTTCTTCCTGAACAATCGAAACGCCCTACCTAGGGCGTTTTTTTTTGCCTTGGCAAAGCCTCAGCTCATCAAATATTTGCATCTATTGATACAAAGACAGAAAGCTTGTGAACTCTTGCGTCCGTCTTCACAAGAAATGCCAGGAGTGCACGTTGAAATTTGCTCCCATAAAAAAAGCCGGTCGATGACCGGCTTCTATATTTAAATCAAATCAGTTGCTTTTAAGCGACGGATTTTTTCTTCTCAGCCTTCACCGCAAGTTTTTCCAGGCTACCCGGCGTGAAATCATCCACACTCAGGGCCAGCAGACGCATGCTGTTGGTACGCTTGAGCTGTTCTGCTTCATGCTCGGAGATAACGGCTTTTTCCAGCGCCAGCTCCAGGGTTTTAGCCAATGGCAGTTTGCGCGGCAGAACACCTTCTTTTTGCGCCTTGAGAATTTTCTTCTCAACCGGCACCACATCGTGCATCGCGATAAAGGCGTTTTCTACGATCCCGACTGGATCATCTGCTTCCTTACCGATATAGCACAGGTGCGTCAGACGATCGCGCATCACACCAGGCACCATCAGCGAATCGCTAACCTGCTGAGTGATATCATCGGCAGGCATCTGAAAGTGAATACCCCAAGGGAAAACGGTGCGCTTGAGCACGTTGGCCACCAAGCGGTTGGGGAAGTTCTGGAAGAAGCCGTCGAAGGCCACACCGATCTTGAACAAGCAACGCTTCAGGGCATAGTGAACAAAGGGCAGATCAGCAACCTGACGGCCGTCACTTTCATAGCGACGCAACACCGCAGAACCGATATATAACTGGCTTAACACATCGCCCAAACGTGCGGAGATCATTTCCTTACGCTTGAGATCACCACCCAGAATCAGCATGGAGAAGTCGGCACACAGAGCCAGGCCTTTGGACATACGCGCCATCTGCTTGTAGTAATCCTGGGTTTCACCGGCCACAGGCGAGCTGTTAAAGGCACCCACAGTCAGGCCCTGGAACAAAGCGCCGAAGAAGTTGCCGGTAGCAAAGCCCACATGCTTGACCAGCAGTGAATCAAAATCCTTCAGACCCTTTTCTACGTCGGCATTGGCCGCGGCTTCCATCTCTGCAAACACATAAGGATGGCAGCGCGTTGCACCCTGACCGAAAATCATCAGGTTACGGGTAAGAATATTGGCCCCTTCCACCGTGATCGCCACTGGCGTACCGAAGTACTGGTGGGCCAAGTAGTTCTTAGGTCCTAGCTGCACGCCTTTACCAGCGTGCACGTCCATGGCGTCATTAATGACTTCACGGGACATTTCGGTCATATGGTATTTGGCAATGGCGGTAACGACAGACGGGCTTTCACCTAAATCAATAGCACCAGCAGTCATGGTACGCATGGCTTCCAGGGTATAGGTCAGGCCTCCGATGCGGCCCATGGCTTCCTGGATCCCCTCGAATTTACCAATAGACATACCAAACTGTTTACGCACTGCGGCATAGGCGCCGGTAGTACGGGAAGACAGATGTGCAGTCGCAGTGGCCAGGGCCGGCAGGCTGATACCACGGCCCGCAGACAGACATTCCACCAGCATACGCCAGCCACGACCTGCGTAGTCTACGCCACCGATAATCCAATCCAGGGGAACAAACACATCTTCGCCCTTAGTAGTCCCGTTCATAAAGGCTTGACCCACTGGATAATGGCGATCGCCTACCTGCACGCCTGGGTGGCTGGTGGGGATCAGAGCACAGGTAATACCCAGCTCTTCTTTGTCACCGAGCAGGCCTTCAGGGTCATACATCTTAAAGGCCAGGCCCAATACAGAGGCTACAGGCGCCAGAGTGATATAACGCTTGTCCCAATTGAGCTTCAGGCCCAACACTTCTTTACCCTCATGCATGCCTTTACAGACGATGCCGGTATCGGGAATAGCGCCGGCGTCAGAGCCTGCTTCAGGACCGGTCAGGGCAAAGCAAGGAATGTCTTTGCCACTGGACAGACGCGGTAACCAGTAGTTTTTCTGCTCTTCAGTACCGTAGTGCAGCAGTAATTCGCCGGGGCCTAATGAGTTAGGCACCATCACGGTAACCGCCACGCTCAACGAGCGCGTGGAGATGCGCGATACGATAGTAGAGTTGGCAATGGCAGAGAACTCTTTGCCGCCATAAGCCTTAGGAATAATCATGGCAAAGAAGCCTTCCTGACGCAGGTAATCCCACACTTCCTTAGGCAGATCTTTTTGCTCATGCACAATTTTGTAATCATCCAGCATGGCCAGCAGGGTTTCTACCTGGTTGTCCAGGAAAGCCTGCTCTTCTTCATTCAGCTGGGGTTTGGCGTATCCATGCAATTTGCTCCAGTCGGGATTACCGCGAAACAGCTCGCCTTCCCACCAAATGGAGCCCGCCTCCATGGCTTCACGCTCGGTGCTGGACATGGGCGGTAGAATCTTTTTGAAAATCTGAAACACCGGTTTGGTGATCAGGTTACGACGGATATCCGTGACGCCGAGCACAATGGCCAGGACGACAACGAGGATCAGCAATATAGACATGGCGACACCTTCTTAGGCTATATCTTTGACAGGATTGAGACCAAAGGAGTACTGAGCGGCTGGCGCCCCTACTCCCGCAGATATGTAAGGGATTAGTTTCTGAATAATATCGGCAACGGCTACCGGCTCCTGGTAGTCCGCTTCGGCGATTTCACTCAGCGCTTTACTGGAGGCCATGGTGAACACAAAGGTACCGATGGCAAAGTGCAAACGCCAAAAGATCTCTGCATCACTTAGTTGTGGCACGGCCAGATGCACGGCGCTGACAAAACGCTTAAGCATATCGCCGTAATGCACGGTGATATATTTGCGTAAGTGTCCTTGTGATTCTGAATAGCCACGCCCCAGCAATCGCACAAATATTGCCGTGCCCTGAGGACGCACCTGATTAAGCAGCAACAAAGGCTGGATCAGGCTGGCAAATACTTGTTCAACCGAAGGCTGTGGGTGTTTCGCCAGCAGTTGCTTCACCTGCTGATCGACACTGGGCATCAGCACTCGCAAGTAGCGCTGCAACACTTCCTGAATAAGCTGTTTCTTTGAGCCGAAATGGTAATTGACCGAGGCCAGATTCACCTTGGCTTGGCTGGTTATGGCCCGTAGGGAGGTATCTCCAAAACCATGCTCGGAAAAGAGAACTTCCGCTGCATCGAGGATCTGAGTCTTGGTTTCCGCACTCATACTAAACACCTGATTCAAACAACAGTTTGAAATTTATGTTTAAATCGCTTGGATTTCAAGTAGAACTTATTAACAACACAGATCAGACCAGTAAAACTTGCTTAACACAATGATTTACATAGATTTAAATATATATGCAAAAAAAAGGTTTTATCGGGAACTGAACGCCAACTGAACATGTCATAGAAATAGCAGCAATAGTTTGCATGTTTTCCAACTCTCCCTGGGCCCGATTTCACTAGCGCTTCGAAATTGGGTCTTTTTTTTGCGATTTTTTATCCGCCCCTGGTAATAATCAACCAATTCGTCCCATTGTCTCCCCATCATTCCGATGCCTTGATATACTGCTGCCACCCGGTCAGCAGGCCGGCCATAAAACTCAATTAGTACCGGGATCCACCCGGTCGTCCAATGAACCCTATTCATGGACTTACAACAACAAGGGGAATCCATGCTCAAGCAGAAACTGACCCTGTCGGCCATGATGGTCGGCCTGGCTCTGGGTGTTACCGGCTGCCAACCTAAACAAGCCGCGACTGAACAAGCCGTACAAGCCAAAGCACTAACAGCCGCCGATGCTAAAGCCTTCCTTGACAATGCCCAGGAAGAGCTGTTTAAGCTGCAGGTACCTGCCGCCCAAGCGGCCTGGGTCTATGCCACCTATATCAATGATGATTCTGCCGCCGTTTCGGCCTATCTGAATGAGAAGTGGTCCAGCCGCGCTTCCGAACTGGCCAAAGAAGCGGCGAAGTTTAATAACGTAGAGGTGGATGCCGACACTCGCCGTAAGCTCGACTTGTTGCGTAACTCTCTGGTACTGGCACCGCCTGCGGATGCTGCCAAGTCAGAGCGTTTGGCGCAATTGTCTTCCGAGCTGGACGGTATGTACGGCAAAGGTCAGTACTGCCGTGAAAATGGCGAATGCTGGAGCCTGGGTGAGATGACCGCCAAAATGGCTACAGAGCGTGACAATGATCTGTTGCTGGAAATCTGGAAAGGCTGGCGTCAGGTTTCGCCACCAATGAAGCCCCTTTATGAAGAAATGGTAACGCTGGCCAACGAGGGTGCCAAAGAGCTGGGCTTTGAAGACACCAGCGCGCTGTGGCGTGGCAAATATGATATGCCTGCCAATGAGTTTGGCCCTGAACTGGACAGAACCTGGAATCAGGTGAAGCCGTTTTATGATGCCCTGCACTGCCATGTACGCGCCAAATTGGGCGAGCACTATGGCACTGACGTGGTACCGCAAGATAAGCCTATTCCGGCGCACCTGTTAGGCAATATGTGGGCACAAACCTGGGGCAATATCTATGACTTGGTCAAGCCTGAGCAGGAAATGAAAGTGCCGGATGTGACCAAGGCCCTGAATGAGCAAGGCTACGATGAAATCAAGATGGTTAAGCAGGCCGAGGCCTTCTTTACCGGTCTGGGTTTTGAACCACTGCCTGAATCTTTCTGGGAGCGTTCACAGTTCCAAAAACCCAGGGACCGTGATGTTATTTGCCATGCCTCGGCATGGGATATCGACGATAAAGACGACCTGCGTATCAAGATGTGTATCCAGAAAACCGGTGAGGAATTCAATGTGATTCACCACGAACTGGGGCATAACTTCTATCAGCGCGCCTACAAGGACCAACCGCTTCTGTATCGTGGCTCTGCCAACGACGGCTTCCATGAAGCCATCGGTGATACCATCGCACTGTCGATTACACCTAAGTATCTGAAAGAAATCGGTCTGATTGACGAAATCCCGGATGAGTCCAACGATATCGGTATGCTGATGCAGGTGGCGTTGGATAAGATTGCCTTCGTACCTTTTGGTTTGATGGTGGATCAGTGGCGCTGGAAAGTATTCTCCGGTGAAGTAACGCCAGAGAACTACAACAAGGCCTGGTGGGAACTGCGCGAAAAGTATCAGGGCGTGATGGCCCCGGTTGAAAGACCAGCCGATGCTTTCGATCCAGGTGCCAAGTACCATGTACCAGGCAACACACCTTACACCCGCTACTTCCTGGCCCATATTCTGCAGTTCCAGTTCCATAAGGCACTGTGCGAAATCGCCGGCGATCAGGGGCCAGTGCACCGCTGCTCTATTTACGGCAGCAAGGAAGCCGGTGCAGCGCTTAACAAGATGCTGGAAATGGGTATGAGCCAACCTTGGCAAGAGGCGCTGGCCAGTCTGACCGGTTCGCCGCAGATGGATGCAACTGCCATTCTGGACTACTTCGCCCCGCTAAAAGCCTACCTGGATGAACAAAACCAGGGCCGCCAGTGTGGGTGGTAGCACGGTTCGCTTCGCGAATTCAGAGTGACTTAACGTCACTCTGAAAGTGCTGCCACGGGAGCATAGGAAGTGCGACCTGGGTGAGTTTCATCATGGACGTGTACATGACGTCCCAACAGTCACTTTAGAGGGACCGGACGGCCGACCTGGGCGATCCCCAAGGAAGGGTGACAGCTCAAAAACCAATCTCAACAAAAGCCCGAATCGGGCTTTTGTTTTTTTCCAGTGTAAAAAATGCTTTCGCTTCGCGAATGCCGAGTGAGTTGAAAGCCACTTCCATGTGGCTCACCTGCTTCGCAGGCGAGCTAAAGCGGTCCCAGCATGATTGCCTGGAGCAATCATCAAGCCCGATATCGTGGGATGCGGTGTGTAATTCATTCCTGATGAATTGGTAACGTCACTCTGAAAGTGCTACCACGGGAGCATAGAAAGTGCGACCTGGGTGAGTTTCATCATGGACGTGTACATGACGTCCCAACAGTCACTTTAGAGGGCCCGGACGGCCGACCTGGGCGATCTCCCAAGGAAGGGTGACAGCTCAAATACTAACCCCAACAAAAGCCCGCTTAAGGGCTTTTGTTATTTCTGCAACCAATTAATGAATCAGCCAAAAAATCAGGATATGCAACCAGAGCCTAAAACCGCTCCAATATCCCCACAATCTCCCGGGTATCCTCAATCACACGGATAACCTTATCCTCCACCTGAATAGCCACTGTGCCATCATCAGTTCTGTCCAGCACTTTACCACGCTGATAAATGTCCTTATCCAGGGTATGCCCTACTTCCAGCTTCTTTTGCCAACCTGGCGGAAGTGGTTTTCCCTCAGCGACTTTCTTCTGCAAACCTGGCGGTAAGGCTTTCTCTTTATCTTTGCCCTTACCTTTTCCATCACCTGCATTGGCAACACCTATGGTCATTGCCAGAACTACGGTCAGTAATGTAATCAGCTTTGTCATCATTTCCCCTTTTGTGAATTGCACTTGGGGTCAGGACTTGAATTTTGCAGAGCTTCTGCAAAATTCAAGTCCTGACCCCACCTGATATTCTCAGAGGCCGACGGCCAGACCTTCTCTTCTTGGATCAGCGCCTCCGACCAACGTGCCATCTTTGATCATGATGCCATGGAGGCCTGAATTGAGGTCGATGATCTGTACTTTGTGTCCCATGGATTCGAGGGCCGGTGCCAAACTCTCAATCTCTGTACCCCTCTCCAAAGCCGTATAGTCATTTCGGTCGGTCACTCGAGGCAGATTAATAGCCTGTTGGATATCCAGTTTCCAATCCAACACGCCGATCAGGGTTTGCGCAACATAGTTGATGATGCGACTGCCGCCCGGTGAACCGATGGCCAAATACAACTTTCCGTCCTTATCAAACACCATGGTTGGTGTCATTGAACTGCGAGGGCGCTTTCCTGGCTCGATGCGATTAAGTACTGGCTTGCCATTCACCTCAGGCACGAAGGAGAAGTCCGTAATCTGGTTATTTAGCATGAAGCCATCCACCATTAAGGCAGAGCCAAACGCCATCTCAATACTGGTGGTCATAGACACCGCATTACCCTGCTTGTCGATAATGGAAAAATGACTGGTATTGGGAATTTCGTAGGCGACATCCTCTGCAGTAGTCAGCTGTTCGTAAGGTTCCCCGGGGTGTGCCAAGCCCATATCCCGCTCGGGAGAAATCAGCGCAGCGCGACTTTTCAGATAGTCTTTATCTAGCAGCGCCATGATCGGCAGATCGTTAAAATCGCTGTCTGCCACATAATATTCTCTGTCGGCAAAGGCCAGTTTGGAGGCCTGAGTGAACAGGTGTACTGCCTGCACACTATTGGGCTGCATGTTTTGCAAATCATAGGCTTCGAGCATCTTCATTATTTGCAGCGTCGCCACCCCACCCGAGCCTGGAGGGGCCATACCGCAGACCAAATAAAGCTTATAGGGCCCGCACAAAGGCTTACGCTCAACGGCCTTATAATTAGCCAAATCCTCAAGACTTAGGGTACCGGGATTGATGGGTGCGCCCTGAATGGTATCTACAATACGTTTTGCCAGATCTCCTTTGTAGAAGGCATCGGCTCCTTTTTCGGCAATCAGGGAAAGGGTGTTGGCTAACGCTGGATTTTTCAGAATATGATCGGGCTGCAGGGGTTTCCCATCCGGATAAAAATACGCATTACTGGGACTGAACTGTTTCAAGCCAGGATGTAAATCCAGGGAGACCAGCATGGACAGGCGCGGAGACACCTTAAACCCCTCCGTTGCAGCCAATTCTGCATCACGAAACAGGGTCTTCCAGGGTAACTTGCCGTATTTTTTATGGGCCGACTCAAGTGCTCTCAATACCCCGGGCACACCCACAGCCTTACCACCAACAATAGCCTCACGCCAGGGAATGGGTTTGCCACTTTGCACAAAATGATTGGCATCGATGTTCTGCGGCGCGGTTTCGCGACCATCAAAGGTGGTTAAGGTTTTCGTGCTGTTATCCCAATACAGGATAAAAGCCCCACCGCCAATGCCCGAAGATTGGGGTTCCACCAATGTCAGCATGGCCTGAACGGCGATAGCAGCATCAATAGCGCTACCGCCCTGCATCAATACTTTTTTTCCAGCCCATGCCGCATAAGGGTTGGCGGCGCTGACCATAAACTCGTGCGCCTCAACGGCTTTTTTCTGCTTAAACCCGGTGGCGGCTTCGGGCTCGCGATCTTCCTTAGGCTTGCTTTGCTGTGCCCAAACAACCTGCTGTGTGGCCAGCAGAAGGAGTAACAATAGAACTCTCAACATTCCCTCCAACTCAGTTGTAAATCTTGGGATCGGGACGACGTTTTTCGATAAACGCAGCAAAGGCTTCTCGAGCAGCCGGTGTTCCCAACTGTTCAATAAAGAGGTCAAGTTCATCATTAATATGTACAGCCACCTCATCTTGATTGGCTTTGAGCAATGATTTGGTAAATGCCATGGCTTGATGAGGCTTGCTGACCAGTTTGCCAAGCACGCTATCAACTTCTTGTTGCAAAGTGGCCACTGGCAGGACTTTATTTACGATACCGAAATGCAGCGCTTCCGTAGCATCGAAAGGCTCGCCCAGCATTAACCATTCAGCAGCCTTTCTATGTCCCACTAATCGCGGCAACAAATAGCTCGATGCATACTCCGGCACTAATGCCAGATTAATAAATGGCAGACAAAAACGGCTATCTTCAGCGCAATAGACCAAATCGCAGTGCAGCAACATGGTGGTGCCAATTCCCACGGCCAATCCCTGCACCTGCGCCACCACCGGTAAATGACATTCCATTAACGCATTCATAAAACGTACCGTCTCACCAAGCTGTTCATGGCCAGGCGCACCGGCGAAATCGGCCAAATCATTACCCGCAGTGAA
Source organism: Aliiglaciecola sp. CAU 1673 (assembly GCF_029223185.1). Classification (GTDB taxonomy): domain Bacteria; phylum Pseudomonadota; class Gammaproteobacteria; order Enterobacterales; family Alteromonadaceae; genus Bowmanella. The sequence continues at coordinate 31,598 of NZ_JARHUG010000021.1, read as the reverse complement.
ATCCCGCCCATCGCCTTTGAGCAAGACCGCCCGCACTTCAGGCGTCTCGGTGACGCTTAAGATAAGATCAGCCATCTGACCATACATCTGAAAAGACAATGCGTTCTTCTTTTGTGGCCGATTCATTTGGATATGCAATACGTGATTTTCGATATGATGCTGGATGTATGACATGGGTATCCTCATATTCTGATTGGCTTTCGCCTTGCAGAGCACTTTAACAGGCGTGCTCAAACATGGCTATCTTTCAAGAATGCCGGACAGAGGCCTAAGTTAGGTTTATCTTGCTCTCATAAAGCAGTCACTTTTTGTTGCACAAACAGCGGCTTGGCGTTTTGCCTCCTGCTTCGCAGTCAGGTTAAACTCAGTGAATCAAAACAAAGAAGATGAACCATGCTAAATCTCCCGTTGGCTCCCCGCTTCTGGCTTGGGCCACTTATCATTCTCACTATTTCTGCGTTGTTGTACGGGTTTGAGCCTGCCAGCAGCCAATGGTTGGCTTATGACCGTATTGCCATGCAAACAGGTGAGTGGTGGCGGTTGCTGACTGGAAATTTTCTGCATACCAATGGCTATCACCTGCTCCTGAATGCAGCTGGCCTGTTGTTACTTTGGGGTCTACACGGAGACTACTACCGTCCCCTTCCTTTCATATTGCTGCTAATGGCTTGTGCTTTGGGGGCAACGATCGGTCTTTACTGGTGGACGCCGCAAATGAGCTGGTATGTGGGGCTATCGGGTGCATTGCACGGCTTGTTTGCCTGGGGGGCGTTGATGGATATTCGCCATGGTCTCAAAAGCGGTTACATATTAATCCTCGGTATCTGGCTGAAAATAGGCTATGAAACTTGGGTCGGCCCCAGCCAGGACGTAGAGAGCTTAATTGGTGCTACGGTGGCCACCGACGCACACCTGTTTGGGGCCCTGACCGGCACAGTGTTGGGTCTGATGTGGATCCTGCGCTGGTGTTTTGAAAAAGGAGAAAGACATGGAAAAGAAGCAGCTTAAGGGTCAGTGCCTTTGCGGCGCAGTCAAGATATCAGCCAATGTGGATACTAAACTCGGCGTGTGTCATTGCAGTATGTGCCGGGCTTGGGTAGGCGGTCCATTTTTTGCGGTGGATGCGGGCAAAGACGTAACCTTTGAAGATCTCAGCAACATTGGTGAATATGAATCTTCTGAATGGGCCAGCCGTGGCTTTTGTAAATCTTGCGGCAGCGCGCTTTATTATTTTTTAAAGGCTAACGGGCAGTACATTCTTTCTGCCGGTCTGTTTGGCGATAACAACGAATTTGTGTTTGACCATCAGATTTTCGTCGATGAGAAACCGCCCTACTACCACTTCGCTAATCACACCAAGATGATGACTGGTGAAGAGGTTCTCGCGGCTTTTAACGCCAACCAGTAAATTCTCCACCAGAAACTAAAAGGCCCCGAACTTTGGGGCCTTTCTTGTTAGTGTAAGTTCTCTTGGAAGAGTTTATAAATGCGTCGGTATTCATCCAGCCAGGAGCTGGGCTGACGGAAACCGTGAGATTCTACCGGGTAGATGGCGGTCTCAAAGTCCTGCTTTTCCAGTTCGATTAAACGCTGCACCAATCGCACCACATCCACAAAGAATACGTTGTTGTCCACCATCGGGGCATTGATCAAAAGCGGCTTCTGCAAACCTTCGGCGAAGTAGATGGGCGAGCTACGCTGATAGGCAATAGGATCCACATCGGGCGTATTGAGGATGTTGGAAGTGTAAGGAATATTGTAATAAGCCCAATCGGTCACGGGGCGTAGCGCAGCACCACACTGGAACAGATCCGGAGCGGTGAAAAGTGCCATAAAGGTCATAAAGCCGCCGTAGGAGCCGCCATAGGTACAAACACCCTGCTCATCCACATTGGCATTCGTCACCATATAGCTTACCCCATCACGCAAGTCCTGGATTTCCGGGGTGCCCATTTGACGATAGATAGCGGTTCGCCAATCACGCCCATAGCCCTGTGATGCACGGTAATCCATGTCCATCACCACATAGCCCTGCTGTACCAGCATGCTGTGGAACATAAACTCACGAAAATAAACGGACCATCCCAAATGAGAGTTTTGTAGGTAACCGGCACCGTGATTAAAAATCACTGCCTTGCGCTTTTCACCCTCTTGATAGCCTTCGGGTAAATACAGCTTGGCATAAATCGGTTGCTGGCTGTGGCTGGAGGGCACTGGCACTATCTGCGGCGCACTCCAGGGCATCGCTTTAAAGGCGTCGCTGACCGTATCGGTATATTTAACCGGCTTGGCGCCCACATCCGCCTGTTGCACATACAACTCTGGAGGCATGGTGACAGTGCTATGATTAACAAGCAGTTTCTGTTCATCAGGACTGAGCACATACAGGTTGTTACCACCCATATCGGTCATTGCTTGAATGTCACCATTTGTCAGGCTGACCCGGTATACCTCATAAATCCCCGGATGCTTAATATTGGCCCTGAAATAAATGTACTGATCATCACGGGTCAGGGTTAAATCATCCACCTCATAGCGACCAAAGGTCAGCGCCTGCTCTTTGGTATTTAAGGTTTTCTTATATAAGTGGGCATATCCAGATTGCTCAGATAAGAAGTACAGGGTTTCGCTATTGTTAAGCCAGCCAAAACTGTTGAACTTGTAGTTGATCCAGGCATCGTCATGCAGTCGATGCTGACTGACCAGGCTGTTCTTACGAAAATCGACGGTAGCAATCCAGCGATCCTTGTTATCCCAGGCCTTTAGCATCACCGCCACCTGACGACCATTGTTGTGCCAGCGAATGGCGCTTTGGGTCCAGTACCAATCGGTAATCAGGCCGATATCTCTTGGCAGACGATTGCTTTGATAAGTCTCGCCCTCGGCTGCGGCGTTTTCTTTTTTAACCGCTGCCAGCACATCCTCGTTATAGCCAGGCAGGCTGGCAAAGCTCAACTCAGATTGTGTGCCTTTTTCCAGATCCAGCAACCACAACGCTTGTTTATTCGGCTCTGCCTCGGCCACCATGCGACGCACTGCTTCGGATTTAATGCGACCATCTTCGCCAATGTAGTTAGGCATGATGTCTTTTTCAGAGCGGGAGGGTTTGTCTTCCTCGATGGCTAGTACCAAACGCTTGCCATCTGGGGAAAGACTGGCCTCAGCGGTGACAAACTTACTATCAAAGTAGAATGGCTCAGGCACCAGGCTGCTGTTCGCGGCCTTTATTGCCTGCCTGCGCTCAAAATGGGCCTGTCTCTCGGCACGCTCCTTGACCACAGTTTCAATCAACTGCAACTGCTCTTTGGCAAGATAGTCCTTGGGTTCCTGCACCGCCTTAGGCTTGTCGGCGAATTTCCAACTGACAACCTGGCGGCTGATGCCAGTACTGAGATCGATGGCCAAGAAGGCATTGCCCAAACGGTACGCAAGGCGCCCATCCAGTAAAAACTGAGGTGCTTGTACCTGAGCATCTTGTTGGGTCAGTTGGGTGACCATGCCCGTTGCCAAATCTTTTACAAACAGATTGCCTTCAAACACCCACGCGGCTTTGGTGGCATCTTGATTGAAAACGCGGGTAGCATTGTCTGCTTTGTGCAAGTCAGACAAGTCTATGGCGTTGCCATTGCCAGGAGTGCCTAGTGCGGTCTGGTACAACTCCAGGACCGGGCTGCCGGCCATTTTACGCTGGTAGCGAATATGCTGACTATCCAATGCCCAATAGGCATTTTGAGGCTCGCGGCCAATCCAATCAGGGTCGGCCATGATCTGCTCAAGCACTATCTCTCCGTTTTGGCCTAAGGCCGGGCTCGATTGGACAATAGCAACAGGTTCGGCCTCCACTTGGGGAGCACTGCTGGTGACCGGAGGTTGAGAGGTAGCAGCGCAAGCGCTAAGGCCGGCACTGATCAGAGTGATCAGCAGCGTCTTGGTGAATTTTTGCATCTTGTTATTATTCCCTAGTAAGCGGGGGCGAAACATACAGACTAAAACCCTATTAAACCGCAAAGCCGATAACCAGCGCAAACCTGATGATCTTCTTTGACAAATCAGCGTAACATCAGCGTCAGTCTTCGCGAAAATCGCCCTTAATTACCCGAACAACAGAGGGAACACCATGAAAATACGTTTATTGGCATTGATTTTGAGTTTGGCGACAGCTGGTGTATCGGCCAACCAATGCCCCGACCTGCTGAAGTTTGTCAAACGCAAGCTGAACTCGCAGGATACCGTCAACCTGTGTGACGAATACCAAGGCAAAACCTTACTTTTCGTTAATACTGCCAGTTACTGCGGCTTCACCCCACAATTTGAAGGGCTGGAAAAACTCTATGCTGATTACCAGGACAAAGGCTTAGTGGTTTTAGGCTTCCCTTCCCATGACTTTAATCAGGAAGCAGACAGTGAAAGCAAAACGGCTGAGCTGTGTGAACTGACCTATGGGGTCAAGTTCCCCATGTTTGAACCCATGGCGGTGCGCGGCGATGATGCCGATCCCCTTTACCGCATGCTCGAAGCCAAATCCGGCACCTCAGTGAAGTGGAACTTTTATAAATATCTGGTAAACGCCAATGGCGAGGTGGTGGAGTCCTACAGTTCCTTTACCAAGCCACAGGACAAGGACTTTATTGAAACTCTGGAGAAAACCCTTAACCAGGACAGCGAAGTCAAAGGCTGATAACTGGTATAACCTGGCTAGAGGCATGGTGTAACGGTTCTTAGAATAAAAAAAGCCCCACCGGGAGGTGGGGCATAAGAGCACACTCAACTAGGAACACACTTTTGCAAAGGCTGAAAGCCTTCACTCACTGCAAAAATTTAGGCAACCTCTTTTTCAATTAGTTCCAAAATTTTTTCATTTGCTGCATTAAATCCTTTGTTCGCTGCTTCCGGCCCCATGGCCAGACCTTCTGCATACACAAATTCCACGTCTGCCAGGCCTAAGAACGCCATTACATCCTTGATATATTGGGTCTGGCTGTCCTTCGGTGTACCGGCATACAAGCCACCGCGAGCGGCAATCACATAGACTTTTTTGCCCTCAATCAAGCCCACAGGGCCTTGCTCTGTGTATTTGAAGGTCACACCGGCACGGGCGATGCGGTCAATCCAGGCTTTAAACACAGAAGGCACCCCAAAATTGTACATTGGCATACCAATAACGATGACATCTGCGCTTTTGACCTCTTCAATCAAGCGATCTGATAAAGCGGAAAGTTTCTGCTGTGCCTCAGAGCGCTCAGCGACGGGTGTCATCCATGCCTGCATTTCACCGGTACTCAAATGTGGCAGATCATCGGCCATCAGGTCGCGCTCTGTGACTGACAGCGTCAGGTTGTCAGCAAGTTGTTTTACAAATTGATGGGCCAATTTAGCCGAGTTACCTTGGTCACCATTGATGCTGGTGTTAACGAGTAGCAATTTTTTCATGGCGTTTCTCCTGCGAAGTTGATGAAGGAGATTTTAGGCAACTAAAAAAGAAATAAAATCGCATATTTTCGCCACAATTTTTCGAATTATTCGAAAACTAAAAATATCACCAAAAAAAATTTCTGATCCCCGATTTTTTCCCCGGCGTACAGCTTGGTGCTCAACCACTGTGAGGAAAACTCCATGAGAGGAATCAGCAAGATACTGACTGTGTGCGCCATCCCCGTGCTGTTAAGCGGCTGTTGGCTTGACGATGATGACAATAACACCACCGCGCCGGTACCGGAGCCACCAACAACACCGACTCCGGACCCAACCCCCCAAACTAACGTAAGAATTACCCACGCAGTGGCCGATGCACCTGCGGTGAATATACTGGCCAATGGCGCCTTGCTGGCTGGTCTTGAAAACGTCGACTACCAGGTTTCATCTGGCTGGCTGACTATTGACGAAGGCAGCTATAGCATTCAGGTAGATGCCAGATTGCCGGGGCAAATGACTACGCCGGTGATTGGCCCGGCTGACTTAAGTTTTATGGGGGGCAAGACCTATGATGTATTGGCCGTCGGCAACGTGGCGACTATCGAACCCCTTATTATTGAAAATGACGAGACAGCGGTTACGGCAGGTAATGCCAGGGTGCAGGTCCTGCATGGCGCCGCCAATGCACCTATGGTCGACATCTATGTGACTGCGCCAGATGCCGAACTCCAGGCATCTGCTGCCCTTGCCACCCTTTCCTTTAAAGAGTTTAGTGCCCAGACTGAAGTCCCCGCAGGCGACTACCGGGTCAGAATTACCCCGGCAGGCACCCTGGATGTAGTGTTTGACTCTGACACATTGACCTTACCTGATGGCGCCGATCTGTTGGTTGCTGCCACCGATAATGTAGGTGCCGGCGATTCCCCTGTGACCCTGCTGGCCATCGACAGTAGCGGTGCAGGCAAAGTCTGGGATGCCGATGGCGGTGCCCATTTACGTGTGGTGCATGGCGTGGCCGATGCCCCTGCAGTTGATGTGCTGATCAATAATGCTGCCACTCCCACTGCTCCACAACTGGACGGCCTGGCCTTTCCAGACGATAGCGGCTTTTTACCTGTGCCAGCCGGTACCTATTTAGTGGACGTAGTGGCCGATGCCGATAACAGCCTGGTCGTTATTGACGATGCAGAGCTCACCCTCAATCAAGGTCAGATAGCCACAGTGATTGCCCACAATGCGTTGTCCGATATCGCCCTGGCCGTACTTGATGACGATGCGAGACCTTTGGCAACTGCCGCCAAAGTGCGCATTGTGCATGCATCGCCTTCAGCCGGTGAGGTGGATATTTATGTCACGGCCGATGATGATATTTCCGATGATACCCCCGCATTTACCGCCGTGCCCTTCAGCTCGCCGGTACTGGCCACCACCGGCTATGTGGAGTTGGCGGAAGGTAGCTACTATGTCACTGTCACCGGTACCGGCAGTAAAGAAGCGGCCATCGGTCCTCTGATGCTGGATTTTAGCGCCGGACAAGTGGCCACGGCGATTGCATTGGATGCTACTGACGGCGGCTTACCGCCACAAGTGGCGTTGTTTGATGATGCACAGCCAGAGCCAGTGGTCTTTAGTGCCGAACAAACCTTCAATGTAAGCCTTAGTGGCGCCCAGGAAGTACCTGCCGTTATGACAGAGGCGACGGCTACTGCCATTGTCGAGCTGGATATTACCAACCATCTGTTTCGTGTTGACCTGGATGCCAGCAATGTGTCCGGCGTCGCCGCCGCCCACGTACATGACGGTAGCATTGGTACCAATGGCCCCGTTGCCTTTCCCCTGACCAATGATGGCGACGGTACTTTTAGCCTCGAAGCCACCGCAATTACTGGCGAACAAATCTCTGCACTGCAAAGTGGGCAGTGGTATCTCAATGTGCATACCGAAGCCAACCCCAGCGGTGAAGTGCGTGGACAAATCGTCGACCAGAATACCGCCGTGGTCACATTTGAGTTAAGTGGCAACCAGGAAATTCCCCGTGTAACCACCCCTGCTTCAGGCTTTGGCTACGCTACGCTGAATACGCAGACACTGGCGGTTAATCTCTCTGTGATAACCGAAGGGGTTTCTGATGCCACTATGGCCCATATTCACACCGGTTATGCGGGTGAAAACGGGCCTGTCTATGTAACACTTGAACAAGACGCGGCTGATGCAAATCGCTGGCATACCCCAGCAGGCGCCACTGTGGATGCCGAGAATGCGGCGAGGCTGGTAGCAGGTGGCCATTATGTAAATGTGCATACACCGGCAAACCCCGGTGGCGAATTACGTGGCCAGATCACCGCTGGTAATATTCAAGTGTATGGGGTTGTCGCGTCTGGCGCTGAAGAGGTGCCGGCCGTTACCACCGACGCCAGCGCTGTGGGCGCCATTACTCTAAACACCCTGACCGGGGAAATCATCGCCAACATGCAAGTGGCGGATATGACCCCTACCATGGCGCACATTCACGCAGGGGCGGTGGGTGAGAATGGCCCGGTGGTATTGCCGTTCTCAAATCCAGAGGCAGCAACATGGACCCTGTCCGCCACCCTCGATGATGCTCAGCAAAGTCTGATGCAATCATCCGGCTTGTACGTGAATTTCCACTCAGATGCTTATCCCAACGGGGAGATCCGGGGTCAGATCACCCTGGGTTTCGACTAATCCTCTAAGCGCCTAATGCGGGAAATCTTGGCGGGCTCCATTGCGGGCCCGCTTTTTCATCTATTACAAGGCATCCAGACCTTTAGCAAAGTCATCAACAATATCATCAATATCTTCAATGCCCAGAGACAAGCGGATCATATTGTCACTGATCCCCATTTTCGACCGCTGCTCGGCGCCCATCTCGTAATAAATAGTATGGGCCACGGGGATCGCCAGCGTGCGGGTATCGCCTAAATGAGTAGCATTGAGCACCAGTTTCAAACTATTTAAAAACGCGAAGCAATCATAACCGGGTTTGAGGTCAAAACTCATAATGCCGCCATAATGCTTAAAGTGCTGACGGGCCAATTGGTGCTGGGGATGATCACACAGCCCCGGATAATAGACTTTTGCCACCTTCTCATGGTTACTCAAAAAGTTGGCCAGCTTTATGGCATTCTCGCAGCTTCGCGCCAAGCGTAGCGCCAGGGTTTCCATGCCCACGGAAATGGCATGGGCCGATTGTGGCGTGAGACAGCCGCCCATATCGCGCAACCCCTTCTTTTTAATTTGAATCAGTCCCCAAAGATGAGCAGGTTGCGACTGATAAGCCGGATTGATATTGGGGAAACGCGTCCAGTCATATAAGCCGGTATCAATCACCGCACCGCCCAGCACATGGCCGTGACCGGCAATATACTTGGTCAGCGAACCGACCAGCAATGAGGCCTGAACTTCTTTGGCGTCAAACAAATAGGCCGGGGTCATGGTGTTATCCACCATATAGAGAATGCCTTTTTGGGCACAAAGTGCGCCAATGGCAGCCAAATCCGCAACCTGGGTCACCGGATTAGCGATGGTTTCCAAATACACCGCGCGGGTATTGGGTTTAATGGCGGCTTCCACCAGAGTGACATCGGTCACATCCACCAATGACACCTCAATACCAAAGCCCCTCAAGGTATGGGCGAAGCTGTTAGTATTGCCAAACAGGAACTGGCTTAGGATCAGGTGATCACCTTGCTTTAGCAAAGACAATAAACTGGTGGTAATCGCGGCCATACCCGAAGCAAAGGTCAGCGCGCCGATGCCGCCTTCCATGTGACTTAACATGTTCTGCAGGGCATCGATGGAGCCGCTCGATTGGCGCGAATACGCATGTCCTGCCTGTCGTCCCTGGAATATATCCACCAGCTCTTCCACGCGCTTGTACTCAAACAACACCGAGTTGCAGCTTGGCTGGTGCACGGCGCCGTCTTGCGGTTGATTCAGCAACCGATCTGCATGCACCAATTTAGTGGTAAAGCCTTTGAATTCCACGGATATCCCCTCGATTATTAAGCCAGGTGCGGATGCTTCGCATGCACCTTGGCATAGAAGCCTCTGATTTTAGCCATCTCTACGGCTAAATCATCCCCTATTTTTAGTAAAGGACCAAATCCAATCACTTTTTTCTTATAATCCAAATATATAAGCATAACGGGTACACCCGATTCACGAGCAATATGCAAAAAGCCGGTTTTCCAATGTTCCACTTTTTTACGGGTTCCTTCCGGCGCAACGCCAAGGACCAAACCGTCTGCCTGTCTGATCACCTCCGCAACTTGCTGCACCACGCCATGGGTTGAACGCCTGTCCACCGCGATACCGCCAATACGGCGCATCCACCAACCCAGAGGTCCGACAAACAAACTATGTTTGCCTAAAAACGAGATTTTCATTCTAAGGGCAAATGCCGTAGCCAGCGCCACAATAAAGTCCCAGTTAGAGGTATGGGGCGCCACGCACGCCACCAGCTTTGCCTCGTTGGGCCATTGGCCTTCCATTCGCCAGCCCAATAGTCTGAGCACAGTACAACCCAACCAAAAAGTGAAGGCATTACCTTGTCTGGGTGGTTTGTCACCAATTACGGGAATATTCAGTGGATTTTCCATGATGATAACGGCATTTTTACTATGTTTTGCAGTTTGTCTGAGCCCGTCATCGATGTCGAGCCCTTAGCGCGCAATCTGTCGACCTTTGTCTTTCTCATCGGCTTCTAGTGGGGCACAATGAGGTTAAGTAAATAATAAGGAATGTTTTTTGAAACACTTTTTACTGCGTCTGGTCGCTGTTCTGATGGTGCTAGGCTCTACGCTCACCAGTGCTCAGGACAATGCCAAACAACTTTTTGGCCACCATCAACCCGCCCTCTATCAAATTCGCATGATTGAGCTTGAATCCGGCAACAAGTCCTCTATTGGTTCGGGCTTTCAGGTTAGTGCCGATGGATTAGTGGTCACTAATTATCACGTAGTCTCTGATGCCGTCTTTTACCCGCAAAAATATCGGATGGAGTACCAGGCACAAAACGGTGAAACGGGCGAACTCAATTTAGTCCATGTGGATGTGGTTAATGACTTAGCGCTAGTCAGAATTGCCAATCCAGGCACCGAATTCTTTAATCTGGCACTTGGCTTGCCTTCTCAGGGCGACAATATCTACTCTCTGGGTAACCCCCACGATCTGGGCATGATCGTGGTGCCCGGGACTTATAACGGTCTGAAGAAAAACAGCTTCAATGCCAAGATCCACTTCACCGGCTCAATCAACCCCGGGATGAGCGGTGGACCTACAGTAAACAAAGATGGCGAAGTGATTGGCGTCAATGTGGCCACGGCCGGTAACCAAATTGGATTTTTAGTCCCCTTAATGCCCCTCACTGCATTGGTAGAAAGAGCACAAGAGCCTACGCCCCAAGATTTTATGGTCGATATTCAAAGCCAGTTACTTGAAAACCAACAGCGCTTATTAGCGCCATTTACTGCCCAGTCCTGGCCGCTGGCCTCATTAGGTCAAGCCAAAGTCGCCGGAGAGGTAGTGGATTTTCTGCCTTGTTGGGGCGATTCCAACAGTAATGATCAAAATGCTTTTTTCCTGACCGTGCAAAAACGCTGTCGTTTAGACGAAGAAATTTACCTGCATAACAGTCTGCGTACCGGCAGTATGGAGATGGAATATGAATGGTTAAGTTCAGAAAAGCTCAGCAGCGCCGCCTTTTACAATCTGTTTGAACAAAGTCTGCAATCGGTACATCCCGGCAACAATGCGGGTAAAGAGGATGTGACTAACTTTGCCTGTGAACAGCAGCGCATTCAGAATCAGCAACAGATGCAAGTGCGTCTGCTGTTCTGTACCCGCAGCTATCAGGCCTTTCCGGAACTGTACGACGTACTGATATTAGGGGCCAGTTACGATCGAGAAAATCAAGGCCTTATCAGCCACTTTACCTTAGCGGGTGTCACCCGCGAGCTGAGTCAGGCCTTCAGTCAACGATTTTTGGAGGCGCTGGCATGGCAATAGTGATTGAGCGCCTGTCGGGCGATAATCGGCAAATGACCCATTACCGTTTCGATAAGCCCAGCGTTTCGGTGGGCCGCGGCTATGGCAATGACATCCGCCTGCAGGACCCTTATGTCTGCGCCGAACACATACTGATTGAAACGCAGCCAGAGGACGGCACCATTCTGGTCCGGGATTTGGGTTCAATGAATGGCATGTTAGTCAATGGCAAGCCTTGTGTAGAGGCCAAGGTTATGCCTGAAGATGTGCTGACCTTAGGCAAAACGCGGTTACGCTTGTTTGACAGTCACGCAAAAGTAGCACCCACCCTAAGATTAAGTGTGGTCGAGGCAAAGCTCGCCTTTTTGTCTGATTGGCGTTTTGCCCTGCTGATTGCTCTGCTGTACGCGGCGAGCCTTAGCTATCAAACCTACACCCATACCTTTAAAGAGTTTGAGTTCAGTAGCCTGGTCCCCCGCCTACTGGGCGAATTTGTGGTGCTGTCGGTATGGCCACTTCTATTTGGTTTGCTGGCCAGGTTATATAAACAGGATGCGCGTTTGACCAACCAATTTGCGCTGTTATGGTCAGTGGCCCTTTGTGGGCTGGCATTGTCCTGGTTAAATCGCTGGCTGCAATTCAACTTTCCGCAACTGCCTTTATGGTACTGGGTAGAAACGCTGGTCGCGGGCGGTTTGTTCTTTGTATTGCTATGGACGAGTCTGCTAATTGCCTTCCATCAGTCGCTGGCCAGGCGCAATCGTATCGCTCTGGGCGCCACCCTTATCATGCTGTCATTGTTACTCGGCTGGAAACAACTCAACCAAGCAAGCTTTTCACCGTCGCCGCAATATCGCTTTAGCATTATGCAGCCCGGCTATTCGCTGGGAGAGGGCATGCAAGTGGATGACTTTATCGAACAGACCGATGCATTGTATCAACGCACCAAAGCACAGCGGGACAAGCCCTGATGTGCATATTGTTTATCGCCATTGATCAGCATCCGCGTTATGCGCTGATTTTGGCAGCCAACCGCGATGAGTTCTTTGCCCGCCCCACGGCGGCCTCGGGCTTCTGGAAAAGTCACCCCACCCTGCTGGCCGGACGGGATTTACAGGCCGGCGGCACTTGGATGGGCATGACCATGGATGGGCGGATTGCGGCACTGACCAATATCCGCCATCCGGCCTCTGTGATGGCCGATCGTCAAAGTCGGGGGGATCTGGTCGCCGATTATCTTAAAAACAGAGCAGATATGCCGGGCTATCTGGCAACATTACGCCAGCACAGACAGGATTTTAACGGCTACAACCTGCTCTTTGGCAGCTGGCGTAATCTTGGCGTGTATAACAACCATCTGGATGATTTTCAGCCCCTGGGACCCGGTATTTATGGTCTTTCCAATGCTGATATTCATAGTCCCTGGCCCAAAACCGGATGGGGTGTAAGGGCCCTTGGCCAGTACTGTGAGAAATCGAATCTAAACACAGAGCATCTGTTCGAATTGCTCAGACAGGAACGTCAGGCTGAAGATCACCAGCTTCCCAATACCGGGGTGGAATTGGATTGGGAAAGGCGTCTTTCGTCCATCTTTATCCGTGGACAAACCTATGGCACACGCTCATCCACCTTGTTGTTAGTGGATAAAGCAGGCCACTGTCTGTGGCATGAACGCAGCTTTAATCAGGAAGCGCAATTAACCCGGGAATTTCGCACTGAGTTCGCCTTGATATAGCAACAGACAAACTGCCATAAGATATTTCCCACAACTACTCGAAATTCCCGCCGTGACTGGCATAATGAGGTCCGCAAACTCTTGCCTGACTTCAAGGCCCAAACAGTTGAGGGATACCCATGCTAGAAGTGCTTCCACAGTTACCTGCCGACCCCATTTTGGGGCTCTCCGCCGCGTTTAAGCAAGACACCAACCCCAATAAAGTAGACCTGGGCGTTGGCGTCTATAAGGATGAGCTGGGACGCACGCCAATTTTGGGCTCCGTGGCCAAGGCGCAGAAGATCCTGCTGGCCAACGAAGACTCAAAAGTCTATATCGCCCCGCAAGGTGTACCGGGTTTTATCTCCGGCATGTTGGAACTGTTATTGGGTAAAAGCCATCGCACCCTGTTGGAAAACCGGGTTGCGGCAGTGCAAGCTCCCGGCGGCTGCGGCGCCCTGCGTATTCTTGCCGAGTTATTAAAACGCACGGGTGGCAATCCCACCGTGTGGGTCAGCGATCCTACCTGGGCCAACCATATTCCGCTTATCGGTAGCGCCGGCCTGAAGATTGAAACCTATCCCTATTTCAACAAGGAGCAGGCCAGCATCAATTTCGACGCCATGGTCGCTTGTCTTGAGAAAGTGAACAAAGGCGATGTGGTATTGCTGCATGGCTGCTGCCATAACCCTACCGGTGCCGATCTCACCAAAGAGCAGTGGCACAAGGTACTGGAATTGGCCCAGCAAAGAGAATTCCTGCCGTTTTTGGATATTGCCTATCAGGGCTTTGGCGATGGTCTGGAAGAAGATGTTTATGGCCTGCGCCTGCTGGCAGATAACTTACCGGAAGTGATCATCGCGGCTTCCTGCTCCAAAAACTTCGGTCTGTATCGTGAACGAGTGGGTCTGGCGGCCCTTATCGGCGCCAATAGTCAGGTTAAAAATGCCCTGCAAACCCAAATTCAATCCGTAGCCCGGGGGATTTACTCCATGCCGCCTTCCTACGGTGGCGCATTGGTGGATATCATCCTTAACAGCAGTGACCTGAATGCCCAATGGCAAGCGGAAGTGACTGAAATGCGTGAGCGTATGCAAACCCTACGCCGTCTGCTTGCCACTAAAGTCAAAGAGCAAGGCGTAAGCCGTGATTTCGACTTTATTACCCAGCAAAAAGGCATGTTCTCTTACCTTTGCATCAGTCCCGAGCAAGTGCAGAAGATGCGTAGCGAGTTCGGCATCTACTTTGTGGACTCCAGCCGGGTGAATGTTGCTGGCATCAATACCGAAAACGTTGGTTATGTGGCCAAAGCGCTGGCCGCAGTGCTGTAACCCCCTGACAATGGTAAAAGCCTGCGATTGCAGGCTTTTTTATTGGCTAAAAATCAGTGCAGTCTGAAAAACACTATTCATTTCAGTAGATAAGTTGCAACGATTCTCTAGACTAAGTAACAGACATCCGAAGGAGCGAGAGTCGTTGAGCCTACGTACCCGAATACGCCGATACTATATCGGTGCGCTTGTGCTAATTGCCGCCTTGGTCACTCTTACCACCGGTCTGACTGCATTATTACTCAGCAATAAAAGTGATGACGCCAACATCATCAACATTGCCGGGATGCAGCGAATGCTGTCACAAAAGATTGCATTGCACGCCAATCGTATTATCAATCGGCAGGCGGAAGCCAATGTCTATTACGCCCTGCGCCAGGCTCTGGAACGATTTGAGCTAAACCATCGGGAGCTGACCCAGGCAAAGGTGAATCGCGAGCGTGAGCTCTCGCTGACACTACGCGAGTTATATTTTGAAGGCGAGCCAAGCTTGGACCAGCGTGTACAGACCTACATAGAAGGTGGATATACCCTGCTTAATCACCACCAGCCTCAGACTGTTGACTGGCCATTGTTTGAGCAAGAATATACCCGTCCATTGTTACTCGACCTGGATAAAGTGGTCAGTCAATTTGAAACCGAGGCAGAGCAGAGAATTACTGACATCTATCATTTGGTTATCGGGCTCTGGCTGCTGACACTGTTGGTGCTTGTCCTCACCGGAGCCTACCTGTTCTATCCCATGGAAAAGCGCCTGCAACTTGAGTTTGAGAAAGCCCAGGCAGAAAAAGAGCGGGCCGAAAAACTCAGACTTGAAGCCGAGCTTGCCAATGCAGCTAAATCCCAATTTATGGCCAATATGAGCCATGAACTCAGAACCCCTCTGAACGGCGTCATGGGTATGTTGGAACTGGCCCAACAGGTGCAAAATGAAGAAAAAAGACAAAACTTTTTAAATAATGCGAAAGAGGCAGGAAAACAGTTACTCAGCCTTATCACCGATATTTTCGATCTCTCCAGCCTGGAACAACAAAATCTGAAGCTCAATCCCCAACCGGTGATGCTTCCTAAAATCCTGGACGGTTGCCTGGCCCCCATTGCTGTTAAGTGCCAACAAAAAGAATTAGATTTTCGCTACAAGGCAGAATCAGCGTTGCCGCAAATGGTAGTCACCGATGGCCAGCGCCTGGAGCAGCTGCTCAATATTGTATTGAGTAATGCGCTCAAATTCACTTCAGACGGCGGTATTGAAGTCAGGGTTAAACTGCTGAAACAAGCAGGTCAAGATAACCTTGTTGTAGAAGTAGAAGACAGCGGCATCGGCATTTCCAAAGAACAACAACAGCATATCTTCGACAAATTCCATCAGGTGGATAATTCCAGCACCCGTGAATACGGTGGTTCGGGATTGGGGCTGGCCTTGGGCAAGTCCATCATCGAGCTGATGCACGGCAAGATTGAAGTACAAAGTATTCCCAAACAAGGCAGCTGTTTCACTTTAACCCTGCCAATTGAAATCGTCAGTGCACCACCTGCGCCAGCACCTGTTGTCAGTGACAGAAAATTGCTGGTGGCCATCGTCGATGATTTGGATCTATGTCGGGATTACCTGCAGTTGTTGCTTGAGCGGGCAGGCTTTGAAGCCCGACAATTCAGCGGGGCCGATGATTTTCTGCGAAATAGTATGAACCATCCACCTTTCGATGTGATTCTGATTGATATGCATATGCCGGGGATGGACGGCCAACAGTTGGCCGAGCATTTGCACAATGTGCTTGGCAATAACTGCCCTCCTTTGATCCTGGTGTCTGCGGCTGCTGATGCTTTAAGAGGCACAGAAGCCTTGGAACAGCTGTTTTGGAAAATCATGTCCAAACCGGTCTCTGCAGCTGAACTAAACAGCAATTTGCGCCAGGTAGTGGTTAAGCGCCATCCCCCAGCACAACATAGATCACCACACTGACCACAAGAGCCACCATCACGTTAAGTATCATCCCTTCTTTGGCCATGGTCCGAATAGACAACTTGTCGGTGCTGTAGACAATGGCGTTGGGGGCCGTCGCCACCGGCAGCATAAAGGCGCAGCTGGCGCTGATGGCTGCCGGGATCATCAACAGCTTGGGATCGACGCCCGCCGCGACACCAGCCGTGGCCAGAATGGGCATCAGCAGGGTGGCCGTCGCGGTATTGGAGGTGATCTCTGTCAAAAAGCTCACAAACAGACACAGACATAAAATCAGCACAAACAGGGGCAAATCCGCCAGCGCACCCAACCCCTGCCCCATCACTTCACTTAAACCTGAAGTTTCAAAGGCTTTGGCAATACAGATCCCTCCGGCAAAGAGCAACAGCATCCCCCAGGGAATATCATTGGCGGTGGGCCAATCCAGTAGGCGTCCCTGACCATCACCGGATGGCACCATAAACATGGCAACCACCCCGGCAAGGGCGATAGTACTGTCCCCGATACCATCAACCCCCAAAAATTCGCTCCAATAAGGGCGGAAGATCCACGCCATCGCAACAGTGCCAAACACCCATAACACACGTTTTTCCTGGGTCTGCCAGGCACCAACCGCAGGCATCTTTAAGCCCTCTAACTGACCAAGCCCGCGGGTCAGCCATAATGCCATTAGCGGAATCGCTAAAATAACGATGGGCAGACCAAACTGCATCCATTCCAAAAAGCCGATATCCTGGCCTTCCAACTGGCTGTATACACTCAGGAAAATAATATTCGGCGGCGTACCAATGGGTGTCCCCACCCCACCTAAACTCGCGGCATAGGCAATCCCCAGTAACAATGCGGCGGCCAACTTTTTACATTCAACGTATTGGATCACCGCCAGGGCAATAGGCAGTAACATCAAGGTGGTGGCAGTATTAGAGATCCACATGGATAAAAATGCGGCTGTCAGCATAAATCCCAGCACCAAACGTCTGGCGCTGGTGGCTCCTGTGAGCGACACCATATAGAAGGCAAAACGCCGGTGCACCGTCGATTTCTCCAGGGCTTTAGAGAGCATAAAGGCTCCCATCAGCAAGATGATCACATGATTACCAAGGGAGGCGGCCGCTTGCTGATGGTTGAGTATGCCAAGCAGTGGAAAGGCAAAAAAGGGGATCAAAGAGGTCGCCGGGATCGGCAGCGCTTCGGTTATCCAGTAGCTGGCCACCAGGGTGGTGATTGCCGCTGTCCACACCATCGGCGTGGGCAAGTCGATAGCCAGTAACATTGCGGCAACCAAAGCGGCCAGCGCCGGTCCCAGCGCCAGCAAAAATGGTTTAGAGAGCACTAAACTCCTCCAGACTGCGTCTTGCTTTTGACCATGCTGCAGAGGCGTGCAACTTTTCCCATCCGGGTGCAGGGCCTTTTTGCATGGTTTTTAAACGGTCACTGGCTTGATAGGTAGAGGGTAAACTGTCGATGACCTTCACCGCCCCCGGACGGTCATTACAGACCAAGACCATATCACAGCCTGCATCAAGCGCCGCAATAGCGCGCTCACCGTGATGACCGATAATACTGGCGCCCTGCATAGACAAGTCATCAGAGAACACCACACCATCAAAGTCCATTTCTCTACGCAGAATCTCTCGCAGCCAGCGACGGGAAAAACATGCCGGCTTGCTGTCCACCGCCGGATAACGCACATGGGCCGGCATCACGGCATCCAATAAACCTTGTTTGTGAATTTCTTCAAAAACACGGATATCCTGCTTGCGAATACTCTCTTCACTGCGTTTATCCACTGGCATCGCCACATGAGAGTCTTCCAGCACATTACCATGACCGGGAAAATGCTTGCCGGTGGCCTTCATGCCAGCGCTGTGCATGCCACGAATAAAGCGACTGGCCAGCTCGATAATCGGCTGGGTCTGACTGTGAAAGGCGCGATCGCCAATCACCGTACTCACCCCCTGGATATCCAACACCGGCGCAAAGCTGATATCAATATCCAATGCCTGCACCTCGGCAGCCATCAGCCAACCAAATTGCTCGGCAAAATCACAGGCCCGCTCGAGGTCGCCACCGGTTTTCGGGTACAAACTGCCCATGGCAGGAATGGCGCTGAAGTCGCTTCGAAAGCGCTGTACCCGCCCCCCTTCATGATCCACCGCCAACAACAGCGCATTACGGCTATAGTGGCGGACCTGAGCAACCAATTCGGCCATTTGTTTGGGATCGTGGTAGTTGCGGCTAAAGAAAATCACCCCGCCAACCAGCGGGTGATCGAGAATATCCTTATCTTCGGCGCAGAGCTCCTGGCCCTTGAGATCCAACATCAATGGACCCATGCTAATAACTCACTTAAAAACAACTATTTAGGACACTTTACGGCAAGCTGGTAAAAACGCAACGCCGGGTTTACCAGGGCAGCACATCCCCTTTGGCGTGCCAGAATTGCCCCGAGTTTTGCATATTCAACTCATCGATACGCGCCATCAAACCACGGGCAGACTCCTCAGCGCTGACATCGCCACCAAAGCCCACCATCCGGGTTTGTACATAACCCGGATGTAATAACGCCACCGCAATGCCACGCTCTGCCATATCCCTGGCCATGGAAACCCCCAGCGCATTAAGCGCTGCCTTGGACATACGATAACCGTAATAGCCGCCGGAGCCGTTATCCGCCATAGAGCCCATACGGCTGGTGATCATGGCGACCTTTGAGCCTTTATGCAGATGAGGTGACAGGCATTGTGTGACGAGAAGCGGACCCAAGGCATTAACCTTGAACTGCAACTCTACGCTTTGTGGATCCCAGGTTTCCAGACCATCCCGGCAAAGTACGCCTGCGTTATTAATTAACAGGTCGATTTGTACCTTATCCAGTGGCGAGAGGGCCTGACGCAGATTGTCCGTATCGGCCACATCCACGCCCTCCACAATTTGCACATCCAACGCGCGTAATTCATCGGTCGCTTCCCGGCACAGGGCATATACGCTATCGCCACGTGCCAAATAGAGTTTGGTCAGTGCCAGCCCGATACCTCTGGAGGCGCCTGTGATCACCACATTGCTCATGCTCACTCCTACTTACGGTTACTGAATGGACAGTTGCTTAATTACCCTGGCCAGATCCTGTGGCGTATCGATACCCACCGGCGGTGGCTGCTGGGCGATATCCACATGGATCTTTTCGCCGTGCCAAAGCACACGCAACTGTTCCAAAGATTCAATTTGTTCCAGTCCCGAGGGGGTCATGTTGACATATTGCTTAATAAACCCGGCCCGGTAGGCATAAATGCCGATATGACGCAGGTAATAATCACCAATTTCATCAATCGTATCGGCATCCAGAAAACGCGCCCTGTCATAGGGTACAGTGGCACGGCTAAAATACAGCGCATAGCCTAACTTGTCGGTCACCACCTTCACCACATTGGGATTGAATAGCTCCTCAACATCGGTCAAACGCACGGCCAAGGTAGCCATCTCTGCCTCGCTATGCAGGTGCAGATTCTCGGCGACCTGCTGAATATTGGCAGGCGGAATAAAGGGTTCGTCGCCCTGCACGTTGACCACCACCTCGTCGCTTTCCAGGCCCAACTTATCTACCACCTCGGCCAAACGCTCGGTGCCCGACTCATGAGTAGGCGCGGTCATGCAGACCACACCGCCAAAATCCTCAACGACCTCTTTGATACGCACATCATCGGTGGCCACCACGACCTGTGTGGCTCCAGATTCATTGGCGCGCTCAACCACGTGTTGGATCATGGGCTTGCCACCTATATCCGCCAGCGGCTTGCCGGGGAAACGGGTAGAGGCGAAGCGTGCGGGGATGATCACCGTAAATTTCATGCACCGGCTCCGGAGGAGCCTGCGCCCAAGTGTTCTACTTTGCTACCGGCTTTATGCGCCTCCAACTCCTCCAGACTCAGCGACTTGGCTTCATTTTCCAGCATCACCGGAATGCCATCACGAATCGGATAGGCCAGACGATCGAAACGGCAAATCAGCATTTGTGCCTGATTGTCCAAATCCAGTTTTCCCTTACACACTGGGCAGGCCAATATATCCAGCAATTTCTTGTCAAAGGCCACGGCGTTGCTCCTTGGAAATAAGCTCGATCTTAGCGAGCAATTGTTGTTTGAATTGTTCGGTTAACTTAGCACTGACCGGTAAATACCACCATTGCGACTTGGCAAAAGGACGACATTTTACGGCGTCTTTTTCCGTCATCAGCACCAGATCATCAGGAATATCCGCCTCTTGAAACGGATGATGATCGGGAAAACTCAGGGTATCCTTGATCTTTACCCGCCGCGCCGACAGGGTTTTAAAAAAACGCTGCGGATTACCGATACCGGCAACCGCAATGGCCGGTCTTTTCAGCTCCGATATGGATTGGGTCTGACTGGGGTATTTGACATTGACCAGCTGCCCCGGCTCCAGCGACATCAAATGTTCACCGGGACGGGCCAAGCCACCGTTGACCACAATAAAATCCACGTTTTGCGCACGCCACAGGCCTTCGCGCAATGGGCCCATAGGCAACAAGTAACCATTGCCGTGACGCCGTTCGCCATCCATCACCAGAATTTCGATATCACGGTGCAGACGATAGTGCTGCAAGCCATCATCACAAACAATAATGTCGCATTGATACTGGTCGATAAGGGCTTGGGCACCTCTGACGCGATCCGGGTCCACTACCAGCGGACACCCTAAGTGCTGGCGCATCAAAACGGGCTCATCGCCGACCAATTTGGGATCGCTGTTGGCTTCAACGGTCAGCGGATAATGCGGACTTTTACCGCCATAGCCGCGACTGACCACGCCTGGATGATAGCCCTGCTGTTTCAGCCACTGACACAACCGGATCACCAGCGGGGTTTTGCCGTTGCCACCCACACTGATGTTGCCCACCACAATCACCGGCGCGGCGACCTTTTCGGTTGCCTTTACCCCCAAGCGAAACAGCAACCGACGCGTGGCGGAAACCAACCAAAACAGCAGTGTCAGTGGCAGTAGCAACCAAATCAGGATATCCGGTGCATACCAGCGCTTTTCCAACCAACTCATGAAAGGCCCTGTCCATCCTTAAACTGCAGCTTATGTAGTTGGGCATAGGCGCCATCCTGCGCCAGCAAGCTTTGGTGATTACCCTGCTCCACAATGCGGCCCTGGTCGATGACCAGAATATGATCGGCATTTTCAATGGTCGACAGCCGGTGTGCTACCACCAGGCTGGTCCGGTTCTGCTGCAACTGTTCAAGAGCATCCTGGATCAAGCGTTCAGATTCCGTGTCCAAGGCTGAGGTGGCTTCATCCAGGATCAGAATGGGTGCATCGCGTAAGATCGCCCGGGCAATGGCAATGCGTTGGCGCTGACCACCGGAGAGCATCAGACCATTTTCACCAATTTCCGTATCCAATCCTTCAGGCAATTGCTCCACAAATTCCAACACGTGGGCGATGCGCGCAGCCTCCATAATTTGCTCGTGACTGGCCTTACCGTCCATGCCGTAGGCAATGTTGTTGGCAATACTGTCGTTAAACAAGGTGACATGTTGGGACACCAACGCAAACTGGCGGCGCAGGTCCTTTAAGCGAATATCGTTGAGATTGATGCCATCGAGCAGGATCTCGCCTTTTTCAACCTGATAAAAACGGGTTAGCAAACTGGAAATGGTCGATTTTCCGCTCCCTGAACGTCCCACCAGCGCCAGCGTCTTGCCGGCCGGAATTTCGAAACTGATATCTTTTAAGGCTTCGCGTGTTTTACCAGGGTAAGCGAATGTCACATGTTCAAAGCGGATATTGCCTTTGGCGCGATCCAACTGTTTGTTACCAGTATCCACCTCTGGCAGTTCATCCAGCACTTCAAACACGCTGGCGCAGGCAGCCATGCCCCGCTGAAACTCACTGTTGACGGTAGTCAGCTGTTTCAGGGGTTTAAGCAGCATGGTCATGCACAGCACCACGGTGGTAAAAATACCGGCGGTAAGCTGATCCAGCATGTTTTCCAGACTGGAGATATACAAAACCACAGCCAGGGCTATGGAAGCGATGATCTGAATCGAAGATTCGGACAAAATTCGCGACACAATCAGCTTCATGTTCTGCTGGCGGTTGTAGTTGTTACGCTCGGCAAAACGCGCGTCTTCCAATTTTTGACCGCCAAACATCAGCACCACTTTATGGCCTTTAATCACCTGCTCAACGGTACTGGTCAGGGTGCCCATGGATTGTTGAATACTTCTGCTGACAATCCGAAAACGGCGGCTGACAACGGTCACAATCAGCGCCACCACAGGACCTATTAAAATGAAGATAAGCGACAACTCCCAGGAGTAATAGAACATCACCGCCAACAGGCCCAACACCAGTGCGCCTTCGCGCACCAGGGTCAATAGCGCCTTGCCGGCGGCATTGGTGACCTGCTCGGTGTCATAGATAACCTTGGAGATCATGCGCCCGGCCGATTCGCGATCATGGTAAGACACCGGCAAATGCATAAATTGGTTAAACAGCTGCTGGCGGAAATTCATTACCACCTGCGCGGCTATCCAGGAAAGGGTGTAGCTGCCCAAGAAGTTAAAAAAGCCGCGCAGGACAAACAGCGGCACCACAAAGTAGGCGGCCATTCTTAGATAGTCGTAATCACCCTTTACCAGGCTCTCATCAATCAGCGGCTTTAACTGGGAAAACACCAGTGCATCCAGGGCGGAGTAGCCGATCATGCCGACAATGGCAGCACCAAAGGCCAGCTTGTATTCGCGCAGGTAGCGCAAGAAACGCCGAAATACCGGTTGTTGTATATTATCGTTGGTCATTCAATCTTGTTATGCAAAAGGACGGGACCTGCCAGGCAGGCACAATAGAGGTATTGTAACCGCCCGCCTATAAATCCCCAACTATCAATGTCTTTGTGCACAAAACAAGCAATTTTGCTGCGCCTTCATATACCAGTAGGGAACGATATCTTGCCGAAAACTCTGCACTTGGATCGCGCCCCCATCAATCGCAAAAGTCACTTGCCCCAGTTCACTGGTTTGATATGGGCTGGCACCAACAGACTGGTAGCGTTCAAGTACCTGCTGAGTAGGAAAGCCCCAGCGATTGGCATAACCCTGACTAAATACCACATGTGCCGGTTTAACGTTTTCAATAAAGTCTTGCGAGGAGGAGGTATTACTGCCGTGATGAGGCGCAATCAAAATGGAGGCATTAAGTTGCTGACCATACTCCGCCAACAAGGCGCTTTCAGCGGAAGCTTCTATATCCCCTGGCAATAAGGCGGTTACCTGACCATCATCAATCAGCACTACGCAGGACTGGTTATTTTCTTCACCACGTAGGCCCAAAGGCGGCCACAGAAAGCTAAGCGAGAGCCCCATCCACTCTCCTTGCCAGCCTTGGGGGCAGCGCTTTTCAACTCCCCACAAACGCCGCACCGGCATCACCTCTTGTACCTTATCAAGACCACCATCATGATCATTATCATGGTGACTGATAATCAGATGATCCAAGGCATTGATGCCCTTTGCCTGCAAAAAGGGCAGCAGGTGATACTGTGCAGCACTACCGCTGTTGCCATAGGCCGGTCCGGTATCGTACACAATGGCGCGATCCTGACGTTGGATAACCACCGACAAGCCCTGCCCCACATCCAATACATGTAAAAACCAGCCAGAGGGTTTGGATGGCAGCATCCAGCTTAGCAACGGCAGGCATAATAACGCTGCCCACCAGCGCCCCTTAGGCAATGGCGGTAACAAAAAAATGATCAATGCAATAGCTGCCAGCAGCCACACCACCAGGGGTACAGCCTTCAGAGGAAAGGCGGCAACCGGTAACGAAGAAAACCAGACCAGCCCCCTAATCCCCAAATCCACAATGATATCGGCCAAACTAAGGATCCACCTTGCCACAGCTGGCCAAAGCATCAGAAACAACAGTCCCAGCAAACACAGTGGTACCAACAACAGGGTAACCAGGGGGACGGCAATAAAATTAACCAGCGGTGAAATCACGCTGATAACCCCAAACTGCCAGGCGACCAGCGGCATCATCAAAAGACTTAAGGCAATCTGCACACGCAGCATAGACAAACCGGCTGTCGCCAATGAAAACCTGGCTTTGACCACCGGAAAGCGCCAAAACACCAGCCAGATGATCAAAATGGCAGAAAAACTCAGCCACAAACTGATCCCAAACAGGCTTAAGGGAAACAACAACATAAAAGCAAAGAAGCTATATAAAAAGAGTCGTCGAAGCGGCCAGGATTGGTGTAAAAGCAACAGGCTGGTGACAAGCGCAAGCATCAACCAGGCCCTTAGCGTCGGCAGCCCAAACCCGGCCACAGCGGCATAACCAAAAGTCAGCACCAACGCCACTAATAGCGCCAAACGGTGGAAATTAATGTGCTGTGGACGATGAACCAAAAGCCTCCCCAGTAAAAAGGCACTCGTCGCATAAGCAAGCCCGCCCACAATGCCTAAATGCAAACCGGATATAGCGATGAGATGCGCCACCCCAGTGCGTTGCACCAGTGTCCAATCTTCGGGTTTGAGCAATCCGCGATAACCCAAACTCAGGGCCGCTAACCAGCCTGAATGTGTAAAGTTCAGCGCCAGCAATCTGTCCAGCCACTGTTGGCGAAGACTGGCGTCATTCTCCAAAAGCGCTTGCTCCCTCCCCCCCAGCACATAACCTCTGGCACGAATGCCTGACGAAAAAGCCCAACGCTGATAATTGAATCCCCCCTCATTGAGGCTGGCATGAACGGGGCGTAGCTTGACATTGAGTTTCAACCGTTGACCTTGCTTCAGGGCAAAATCGGGATCTCGCCAACTCAAGCGCACTAAAGGTTGTTGCCAATGAAACGCCTCATCACCCAGACGCTTTACGCGGAAATTAAATCGCTGAATGTCATTGCTGCTAATCAGGCTGTCAACATGCCCCTCTATCGCCATAGCAACGCCTTGCTGCGACGGTTGGAGTTGCCAAGCAAACTGCCAATAGCCTACACTCGCCATCCAAAGGATCCCGGCTAGCAATCCACTTAGCAAAAACCGGCGGTAACGCAGTAAGGTAAGACTGAGAAAAAGGATTAACCCCAAGCTCCACCCAGGTGGAAGGTGGGGCCAAAAAAGCGCCGAAATGCAGGCTGTAATAAAACTGCAAACCCAAACATCCATATTAGTGCCGCCTATTGGACAGCATGGTTGGCATCAGGATGGGCAATTGCAAGCAGACCTGAAGCCAACGCCAGGATCAGTTGTCTAATAATAGTGCCTTTGGGCGAAGCCTGAAGTCCCTGGCCTCAGTAAAAATTGACCGAGGCCTGAAAATCATCCAGGTGCTTTTCCTATAAAAGGCACCGTGCTGAGAGTTGTATGCCAAAGAAATTCATAAAGCGCTTTTTGCCTGATCATCAAAAAATCAAAGAGCAAAAGATCTTGGCGATCTTCGGCACCTTGTTGCATGACGCAAACCTTTGGCATTTGAATCGCAAGTCAGCTGCAGGCGCCTTTGGTATTGGCTTGTTCTTCGCCTTTTGGCCTGTGCCCTTTCAAATGTGGCTGGCCGCCGCCATGGCCATTCCCCTTAGGGTCAATCTCCCTCTCTCGGTCGCCACCGTATGGCTGACCAATCCCTTCACCATGCCGCCCATCTTCTACGGTGCTTACCGGGTAGGCGTGGCGGTGTTGGGTCATCCCGCCCAAGAGTTCAAGTTTCAGTTAAGTTGGGAGTGGCTGATGCAAAGCGTCAATACCATCGGCCCAGCTTTTCTGGTGGGCTGTGCTATTTGTGCTGTGGTATTTGGTCTGGCTGGTTATTTTGGCATGAACCTGTTGTGGCGGATATCGGTCAGTAATGCCTGGAAGAAACGTAAATTGGTGCGTATGCAACGGGCTCAGATCGAACAACCATAAACAATATATGCCGGCCTAGACCCGGCCGACTACAGATAATCTCTTCGATTGCTGGTATACATGGTTTTGGTTCCCGCAAAACCGTCAAACAACTTTTGATGGGCCGCCATCGAAAACACATCATCTCGAATCGGATACTGGGCGATCCAGTCAATTAACATATTCAAATTGGCGTCCTGCGCTTCTTTTGAGGGGTACTTGTGTGATTCCCAGGGGCGATTCCTGGCATTTTCAATACACAGGTCCGCCGGCAGGTTCAAAAAGATAATCTCCGTTGCATATGGCAAGCACATAGCCAGCAGGTCGGCATAACAGCCTTCAATTACCCACCCTCTGTTGCCTTCGATAAAGGCGTCGATCAGTACTTTCGACTTTTCAGGCGTCTCGCGCTGTGGCGGCGAACCGGGCTGCCAGGCGATGGTGTCTAAATCCAAATGCGCCAGATTTTCAGATTCGGCAATGCTTTTGGCCAGCGTCGATTTGCCTGAGCCGGAATTGCCGAATATCACGATTTTTTTCAATATTAACTCCTTGGCGCAGAAGCGTTCTCCCCAACAATTCCGTACCCTAGCAAAAAACGCCAATCCAAACAGCCAGTGACAAACTAAATGGTGTAGGCAAAGGAGAAAAATCTGGCCTAATTAAAAACGCTGCATCAACCTCATGGCAACCAGGCACAAAATGTGCCCCATGCCCTTATCTGAGGCATGGGGACTGACGGACAAACCTTGGTAAAAAACAGTGCTTATGATTTGGACTTTAATAAGTCACGGATTTCTGTGAGTAACACTTGTTCAGCAGAAGGCCCAGGTGGCGCTTTGGGGGCTTGTTCCTCTTTCTTTTTCAAAGAGTTAATTCCCCTCACCAGCATAAAGATGGCAAACGCAATGATGGTAAAATCAACGACGGTTTGAATAAATGCACCATAGCTGATGACGACCGCAGGAGCATCACCTGCAGCTTCTTTAATCACAAAGGCCAAGTCCGAAAAATCCACTCCACCCAGCAACACACCTATTGGCGGCATAATCACCCCTGACACCAATGCAGTAACTATCTTGCCAAAGGCAGCACCAATAATGATCCCCACAGCCATATCGACGACATTGCCTTTGACCGCGAACTGCTTAAATTCATTCATCATACCCATTGTGTATTCCTCATTTTATTAATAACGCATTCAAGTTTTTTGAATACCGGTGTTGTATCTCCCTCCCTGCAAAGACCAAATCGTTGGCCACTTATAGAGAGTCGATTTCTATCTGGAGCTAAGAAAAAACAAAAAAAACAAAAAGATACATATGAAAAGTAACCACTATTTGGGCAATTTCAAGAATCAGGGCAGGCAATAAGATTGGGTACGCATAATTGGGACGCTTCAATAAACACCCAATAGAAAAAGGCCGGTCTACAAAAGTAGCCCGGCCTCTATTTCTAGCAGATGACTGCGTTTGGTAGCTTAGTCGTTTTCGACGCTCACTACAGTACGCTGGAACACACCGCTACCATCGTTGTGACTCATCACACCCAGGTATTTCTGAGCACCCAAGCCACTCCAGTTAATGGAAACGGGACTGGTCGCACCCATTGCGGCGGCACCTGGAGCGGTGATGTTCATATTGCTTGCATCGGCGGCTGGATCCCAGCTAAACAGGGTATAGCTCGCATCGGCACCATCAGTTTGCCAACCATGTACGGCAACAAAGTACGTTGTATGGCTAGGATTAACGATGTCTACACGTTCAGCGCTGGAGCCCCCACCCGAACTACCAACAAACCCGAAGCTGGAGTTGTACACATACAAATCCAAATCATCGGTGCCGTCGGTATAGTCGTTGAACAGTGAAATTCTCAGCAGTTGCGCGGCGGCATCGGCGCTCACCGCGTGCCAGGTAATACCGGTACAGGCAAACGGGAAGCTGGAGAAGTCACAGGTGTTTAACGCTGCATTGTAGCTGTTATTGGGATCATCAGTGACAGTACCGGTTACAGTAGCGGCAGGCACCAGACCATGAGTACCGGCGCTGTAGGCACCGCTGTAGCCAAAGCTTAGATCAAACTGCAACGAGCCAGATGCTCCGCTGCCTGATACTTCAGCAGGTGCACCTAAACGCACAGGTTTCAGGGCCACGGCGCTTCTTACCTGCTGCTCACCGTCAACCCAAGTGATACCACCGGTAACATACTGATTGATCGGGGCACTAACATTAGTGAAGGTGACCTGATACTGCTTGCTTTCGCCAGGTGCAATTTCAATCACAGCAGGGCTGAAGCTCACATTAATACCAGCAAGGCCATCCACCTCTGGCGTATAGGTCGCATGAGTGGCCGCAACACTGGTCACGGTTCTGGTTACCGTCTGTGAGCCCGCCAACGAACCCACAGCAATGGACGGATAGTTCAAATCGCTCGGATCGATGGAGGAACCACCGCAGTTGAGTTCAGTGGCACACAGGAAGGCAATCCAGTCATTCCAACCGGCGTCATACACCAAGCCTGGATCCAGCGCTTTGTTAGGCTGAACGAAACCAGCACCATAACCAAAGGCGTTACCAGGAATTGGGTTACCCATATTGGTGTTTTGTGTGGCACTGGTCATAAAGGCCGACTTGATAGCCGCGGGTGACCAGTTGGGATGGGCTTGCTTCATCAGGGCACCTAAACCAGCCATATGTGGACTGGACATGGAGGTACCGCTAAGCGCACCAAAGTTTTCGCCAGCGTTACCGTCAGGTGAGACAGCAGCGATAATATCCACACCCGGCGCCATAATGTCTGGCTTGAGCAAGTCGCCCGAACCGGCCAGAGCCGGACCACGAGAAGAGAAGCTAGCTACCAGCGGTGCTTCCACTACGGTTTTCTGACCTGCACTGATGCTACCACCGTCGGCACCATTGGCCTGTACGTAGGCTCGAATGGCGTTACCAGCGATATGATCAACGTGGATACTGGGTACTGCATGGAAGTCAGCATTCAGCGAAGAGGGGCTGGTATTGGCCAGCACCATGCCCACACCACCGGCCATCGCCACTGCCTGGCTCTTGTCAGTCCTGGCGATCACGCCACGATCACAAAGTACAATCTTGCCAGCCACCATGGCGGGATCCAGGGTACCTGGATAGCACAGTCTGGCTTCTGTCAAATCCTGACCAACACCCGCAACATCCAATGAATAGACCATTGGCGCGGGGCCTACGCCGCCTGCCAGAGATACACCATCATAGGTATTGCCATCACCAACGGTAGTCAGACTGGCCTGCCAGCCACGATCGTGGGTACCGGCAGCGACGGTGGTTAACCAAGGACTGTTATGAGCCACGGTGCTAACGGTTGGACCACTGTTACCGGCAGATGCCGTCACAAACACGCCGGCATCAGCCGCGTAAAGGAAGGCCACTTCAACCTGATCCAGGAAACTGGTACGAGAGCCACTGATGGAGAAGTTGATCACATCAACCCCGTCAGCAACCGCTTGGTCAATCGCGGCCACACTGTCTGCACCAAAACAGCCGCCCTCACCGCCTGTTCCCCAACAGACTTTATAAGCCGCAACCCTTGCGCGCGGTGCCATACCGGTAGCCAGTCCAGCAGATGTACCATTTATGATGGCTTCAACATCGTTGTTACCGGCGGCTGTGCTGGCGGTATGCGAACCGTGACCGTCAGCATCCCGGGCCGAGATATATTCATAAGGGAACAGCGCTTTGATATTGGCATCACCACCAAAGCCGGAGTTAAACCACTGGGCGGCAATCAGCTTCTGATTACATTTGGAAGCTGGGAATTCTTCACCAGGCACACACTTGCCGTGCCATCCTGGAATTTGTTGATAATCGAGTTTACCGGACTTGCCATTTTTATTGCTGCCGGTGCGATCAGAGAAGCTCTCGTTTTCAGGCCAGATACCAGAGTCAATGATACCAACCACAACGCCTTCACCGGCATTTTCCTTACCGCCCAGCGCTTCCCAGAAACCGCTGCCATCGGTAGCATCGAGTCCCAGCATACTGGCTGTGGAGACGGTGTCAGGCTTCAACAACTCGTCTTCAACGATGGTCAGCACATCCGGATTGCCGTGCAGCTGCGCAACCTGTGCAGGCGACAATTCGGCGGCAAAGCCATTGTAGGTGTACTTGTAGCTGTAAAGCTTCTTAGAGGCGCCAACTGACTTTAACGCTGCATCGTGTTTAGAAGTCAGATAATCGCTGTACTTAAGAACAGCCTGACTGTTGGGATCAATTTTTTTGTTTTTACCCGGCTTTGTGGCTTTAAACCCCTTGATGCCACCTTCATAGGCAACAACAGGATTGTCTTTCATCCTTACCAGATAAACGCGGCTTTCTTCGGCCTGCTTAACAACATTAACACCTTCGGTGAGTTGCTCGACGGTCGGCATGGCAGCTTGCACATTGGCAGCAACCAAGCTTGAAAAGCTAAACAGGGCGCTAAGCACAGCAACAGAAGACTTCTTCATACCTGTATGGAGATAGAGAGGGGTACCTGTCTCATCTTTCATGAACGGACTCCGATATTTTTATGGTTTTAACTCGTGTAAACACTTGTTGCGGGTAACAAAACGTTATTAACAGCGCGATTAAAAGCCAATCAGAGTCGGTCCGATCCCTTTTATTCTAATAACGATACCTTGTCAGTCCTGCATTGTTATCAAAGAGGGATGCCATCGGCGGAACATTATCAGGACAACGTACACCCCTGCTAAGTGCATTCACACTGATACAATTTGAAACAATTTTCAAACAATTTAGTCAATTTTTTGACACTTGTCTGTCGAGTTTTTTGCGTCTTTATTGAGCTTCTTTTTGGGGATCAACAAGTTAGCTGGCTTGGCAGGCAGTACTGCACCGCCGGTAAATTTAGTGCCAAGGCAGATTCGGAAGCTTGGAACTTGCAGAGAACCAGAAGCCGAGTTGCTCGCGAATGCCGAAATCCAGGACAACTTCAAAGCGAGGACGGATTGCTTCCGACAACACGCAAAATCTTCAAATTCCGACCGCCGCCGTTGCCACAGGCCAAGCAACGAACTGGCAGTCACCTAACACTGAAAAATAATGATGCTGCTTAACCCTGCGCGCTATAACGCTGCAATCAGCAGCAATGATCTGCACCAGTAAAAGTGGACACCGGTTAAGCTGCTAGTTTTTTCTCATAGTTTTCCGGGCTCAGGTAGCCCAGAGCACTGTGCCTTCTTTGCCGGTTGTAATCAACTTCAATGTACT